>CAZMXG010000160.1:0-18789 GCA_964570175.1 uncultured Heliomicrobium sp.
GACGTCAAGTTTTACGCCTCGCTGGGTAATCACGACATCATCAAAGGCCTGGAGATTCAAACCAACTACAAGAATTTCAACATGGGTGGGAAGCGCTATAACAACATCACCAAAGGCGAAAAGGAAAATCAGATAGAGTTTTTTGCCCTGGACACAAACTTGATGGACGATACACAGCTCAAATGGCTGGAAGAGAAACTGAAAGCTTCCAAAGCGCCTTGGAAGGTCGCCTTCTGCCACCATTCAATTTATTCATCGTCCAACATGCACAGTGAATACAAAGGGCTGCGCGCTCAACTGGAACCGCTGTATGTCAAATATGGCGTCAACACAGTTTTCGCCGGTCATGCCCACAGCTATGAACGCGTCAAACCGCAAAAGGGCGTCCATTACTTTACAGAAGGCGCCAGCGGCGAAATCAAGCGGCGTTCGTTGAACCGCAAATCTCCGCTGATGGCAGCCGGAGAGGACATGGTCAATTCCTTTCTAATCGTTCAAGTGACGGAAGGTGAAATGAAAGTCGAAGCGATTGCCGCTGACGGCAGGTTGATTGATTCCTACACGATCAAGAAATAAAGGCTTCCCAAAGCCAAAAAAGCCGCTGACTTTAATTGTCAGTGGCTTTTTCATTTTCGTTATTCCGTTCACCGATCAGCTACCAGCGGCGACCGCCATACTGGCGATAACCTTCGAAGTACCCTTTACGGAAACCTTCGCGGTAGGACGAGTTGCCTTTGCGGAAGTGGCTGGAATTGTTCGGGTCGGCTCTGCGACGCTCGCGCATGTCTTCCTGACCTCTGTCCAGTCCATCGCGGAAGCCTTTTTCGTAATCGCGGTTATTGTACCGGCGATTATCCCATCGGTCATCGCGACGATCATCCCGGCGATCCCAGCGGTCGTCCCGACGATCACGACGATCATCCCGGCGATCCTGACGATCTTCCCAGCGATCATTACGACGGTTTTGACCCCAAGGCCATTGAGCCTGCACAGAAGCCTGACTCGACAAACCGGCAGTCACGACGAATCCCAACGCAAGAGTTAAAGCAATAACGGTTTTCTTCAAGTTCATAATCAATCACCTGAGTCCATCAGACTGCGGAACTGCAACTGATACCAGGTCTCCTTTCGTCCGGGTGAATAGCACTTGCTGGGCCAAAGAGTATGCCACGAACAAAAATTCTTTAAGCCGTTATTTCTAAAGGACTAATCCTCTTTTTGGCACGAAAACAACAGGATCGAACGACCGCTCTTCATTTCCTGTCCGCCCCAAATCGTGTGAGCGCAGAACAAAATGGAATTATTGCCGGGCAATGAGCTCGCTCGGAATGTCATTGTTTGGCGCCTCTACCTGGCTTTTAAATTTTAGCGCTTGATATTGCCTATCGCACCGCTTGCCCGCACACCTTTTATCCGATGTCTGCCGCACTGGGCAAGTTTTGAATTCCTTTTGCGGCGCGGATGGCGCGGACGACGGCTTGCGCCATGGCTTCGGCCGCGAGCGCACCGATCAAGGTCACATTGGCAGGTTTTGTCGAAGTCGTTTTGCCGGTGGCGACAGTGAAAATCGTGTCTCCGTCAAACATTGTATGCGCCGGATTGATCGTCCTGGCCAAGCCATCGTGAGCCATTTCGGCGACTTTCTGGGCTTGTGCTTTATCCAGTTTGGCGTCGGTGGCAATCACACCTATTGTCGTGTTTGTTCCGCCGAGCATTGGCGGCAAGGCTTCGCCGCGAAGAATTCCAGCCATCGTGCCAGCAAGTTTTTTGCCGTCGGCGGTGCGCGCTCCTGAGATGAGCTTACCAGTCGCCGGATCAATCACGTCTCCGACAGCGTTGACGGCAACAATTGCTCCGACAGTCAGATCGTTCCCGATTTTGATCGAGGCCGTGCCGATGCCGCCTTTCATTGCCCGTTTGCCGCCGAACATTTTGCCAACCGTCGCTCCGGCGCCTGCCCCAACATTGCCTTCAGCGGGAGCATTTGTGGACGCGGCTTTGCAGGCTTTGTAACCAGCTTCAGCGTCAGGGCGAATTTTTGCGTCACCAACCCCCAGATCGAACAAAATTGCAGCCGGAACGATTGGGACTTTCGCCACGCCAACGTCATACCCAATTCCCCGCTCTTCCAGATAGCGGACGACGCCGGTCGCCGTTTCCAATCCGAACGCGCTGCCGCCGCTGAGTACAATTGCATGAACTTGCTGCACCAAATTTTTCGGATCGAGTAAATCCGTTTCTCGAGTACCCGGAGCCGAACCGCGAACGTCCACGCCGCCGGTCGCGCCATCTTCACACAGAATCACCGTGCAACCCGTAGGCCGACGGCTGTCTGTAAAGTGTCCAATTTTGATTCCAGCAACGTCTGTGATTGAGCCTTTTGGTTGAATCGAATTTGTCATTGCGAATGCTCCTTGATTGGCAAGCAGCGCCATCGAAGCAGCAACGCCACTTTGCAGAATTTCCCGGCGAGTCGGTTTTGAGTCTTTTGCCATTTGCTCACCAAATCAAAAAGGCGGTTTCAGCTTGATTGCTGAACCGCCTTGTTTGTTTTTGTTGTTAACCAGCTCACGGCTGATCGTCAATGAACCGTTCAGCCCCGGTTCTCCCACCCACTTTGTTTGTAAATTCCATCAACGACAATCACCGGAACGGTGGGATCGTTGTCAGAATAGGCAAACATCTCCTTGCGGTACGCCAGATTGTCCTGTGCATTACGCTCTTCAAAAGAGATTCCCTGGCCGGTATACCAAGCCATCGCTTTCGCGCAGTATGGACAACCAGGTTTGGTGTAAATAACAACCTTGCTCATAAACTGATACCTCTTAGTTTATCGCTGATCAATCGGAACATATTTCAAATCCATTTCGCCCAGATATTCTGAACGCGGGCGGATCAATTTGTTGTTGCCAAGCTGTTCCAGCACGTGCGCAGTCCAACCGCTGATGCGACTGACGGCAAAAATCGGAGTGTATAGATCAACTGGGATGCCCAACATGTAGTAAGTCGAAGCCGAGTAGAAATCCACGTTGGCGCGAATCTTTTTTCCCTTCTTGTCGAATTCGGCAATGGCGATGTCTTCGATTCGTTTGGACATGTCGAACCATTTGGTGTCGCCTTGGCGTTTGCCTGTGGCTTCGGACATGCGGCGCAAGTGCGTGGCGCGCGGGTCTTCAGTATGGTACACGGCGTGGCCGATTCCCATGATCTTTTCACCTTTGGCAAATTTGTTGGCCACGTATTCATCCACTTTTTCCAGCGATCCGATTTCGAGCAACATCTTCATGACCTGCTCGTTGGCTCCACCATGCAGCGGGCCGGACAAGGCGCCAATGGCTGAAGTCGTCGCAGCGTAAATATCCGCCAGCGTCCCGGCTGTCACCCGTGCGGCAAAAGTCGAAGCGTTGAATTCGTGATCGGCATGCAGAATCAGCGCAATGTCGAAAGCCTTCGTTTCAACATCGGAAGGTTCCTTGCCATTCAGCATATAAAGGAAGTTTCCGGCGTGTGACAGTTCTGGTTTCGGTTCAACCGGCTCAAGGCCTTTGCGTATGCGATCAATCGCGGCAACAACCGTGGCCACCTGAGCTGTCAGCCGAATTGCCTGTCGCTTGCGAGCTTCGGGGGAATTGTCTCCCTTGTCCGGATCAAAGAAGGACAAAGCCGAAACAGCCGTCCGAAGTGAATCCATCGGAACGGCTGTTTTGGGAAACGATTTAATCAGGGAGATAATCTCTGCCGGAAGCGCGCGATTTGCCGCCAGTTGTTTATTCAGATCATCCAGTTCGGCTTTGTTCGGCAATCGCCCATTCCAAAGCAGAAAAACCACTTCTTCAAAATTTGAGTTTTCGGCCAATTGATGAATATCGTAGCCGCTATAAATCAAAATCCCTTTTTCGCCGTCAATGAAGCAGATGCTGCTCGGAGCGGCGACCACGTCGCGCAATCCGGCTCCTGCTGATGGTGCTGCTTTACTCATATTGTTATTCCTAGATCATTTAGAATTTTAGCCATTTCGGCTTATTAGTTTTTCAGCATTGCTTCAACAACTACGCCGCAGGTTTTGGCGCCGGAGGCGGCAGGTCCTTGGCTTCGACTTGCGATTGAAACCCGCAACGAGCGTGCGAACCATCGCAAAAAGGTTTGTTCGCGCTTTGACCGCACCGGCACAAACCGATCACTGTTCGTCCGCCAAGTCCAAATGGTTTGCCGCTGGCGTCGAAAATTTCAACGTCACCTTCAACACGCAGCGAACCGTTGTTGTTGACCGTAATCTTGGTTGCCATTAAATGATGTCCTTCCTCTAAACCGCGTTTAATCCGACTGGTTTCGCCCGGCAGCGATATAACCTGCCGGGCAAAAGCACACCTGAGCCTAAGGGCAAAAACTATTTGCCTTTCTTCGATGCCTTGATCGGGTTTAGAGCGCGCGGCGCGCGTTCTTTGGCCAATTGATCGGCGTAGGCTTTGCAATCGTGATTTTCGGATTTGTCCTTGATCCATCCATCCACATCAATTGAATGATGCAGGGAGGCAAAGATTGGGAATTTATGCTGACATTTCGGGCAAAAGATATTGTAGCGTTTCACTGTTGCCATAATTTGAATACTCCAGAATTGAAATTGATTTGCTCTTTGAGCTTCTAAAGCTGATTTGCTTGCAGACGCCAAATATTCCAGTCGGCGAGCACAAAGCAAAGATGTGAGTATACACAATGAATTGCGTTTCGCCAGTCGGCAGCAAACTTTTGGATTCGGTTTTTACTGCCGGACTAGCCTTGTGCACCCAGCTCTATCCAGTGCTGTTCTGTTTGCGACCGCAAGACAGCATCAATGACTTCCTGGCACCGCAACCCATCGGCAAATGTGGCGGCATGTGCGATTTCGGTTCGCCCTTCGCGCATTGCCTGCACCGTTTCGCGTGCCAGGTGATAAAACGAACGTGCCCAGATATTGTCCGGGATCACGGAAATCTCTCTGGCGCGATCTGCAAGCGACATCTCTTCAAATGGGTGATTGTATCCAATGGCTCCCAGCAACACCTCTTCGCCATCCAGAACCAAGGTACCGTTGCTGCCAACGGCAGTAACCTGATTCTTGCCACCGCTGGCATACAGGGCCGACAGTTGAACAATGGCATGCGACGTGCGCTCGTCCGGCGACTTCAAACGAACAAGAAACGAACAATAATCATCCGTTTCATTCGGCTTCATTTCTCCGGTTTTGGCATCCTTGCGCTCAGGAACCATTGTGGCCACAGTGCTGCAAACCGCTTCAATCTCGCCAAACGTCCAGCGCAAGGCGTCAATCGCATGCGACCCAAGCGCGCCTAGCAAACCGCCTCCGGCAGATTTTTGTGACCACCAATTCCAGGGGCGCTGGGCCGAATGCCGAAACCCGGAAGCAATTGTGATATTGACGTGATAAAGATCGCCGAGAAACCCGCTATCAACCAATTCCTTCATTCGACGCCAGGTCGGATTGAAACGGAGTTCGTGGTCAATGATCGAAAGCTGATCCGGCTTTGCCGCGGCCAATGCCGTCATCTCGCGCGCTTCATCGGCGTTCATTGCCATGGGCTTTTCGCAAATGACATGCTTTCCTGAATTGAGCGCGGCAATGGTAATTGGGTGGTGAAGGTAAGGTGGAGCGGAAACAACAACCAAAGAAACTTCTTCCAAAGCCAACAACTGTTCATAACTTTCACAGGCGTGGGCGATCTTGTATTCCGAAGCAACTTTGACGGCATTTTCATGATGTCCGCTGCACACAGCCACCAACTCTGCGCCGTCGCACAATTGAAAAGCGGGCGCCTGCGCGGTTCGCGCAAAACCGGTGCCGATTAATCCAATTCCGATCTTTTCCTGCTTCATTACTATTCTTTGCCCAAATACCGGAGGTTGCCTGCATTCGTCCACTGAAGATATGTCATTTTACACATCCACCGCCGAATGCAAAATAACCTCATTCTTTTCTCAACACGATTGATGCAGGCAAAGTTGGTTGACACACGAATACTCTAGCGGCTCGAAAGCTACGTGCTATAATCCGCGCGCATTTGTCGGCAGTAACGATTCGTTCTCCATCAACAAACCAAATACGCTTTGTCGCGCGGTCTATCCGTTCGATGATTCGGACGACGTGGGCAACAGCGCATTGCTCTGACGTTAGGATTAACAGATCAAGGAGGATTTATGATCGAAAAACCTGGTTTGAAAGATGATCTGGCAGTTGGCCGATATGAAAATGACGATCTGTCACCTGCTTCATATTTTGCTCCACAAAGCGGAGAGCTTGGAGCTCACTCTTTACAGTTTGGAGATGACGATCGCGATCCTTGGGATTATGACGATTATCGCGATGAGGACGAAGACGATGAAGACGATGATTATTTGAAAGATGAAGACGATCTCGAAAGCAGCGCAGAGGAAGATTCTTTTGATGACGACGACGATGAAGAGGATGATGAAGCTGAATCCACAATCTCCAGTCAGCCTTTCACCATTCCAGTAGCCGAGGAAGAGGAAGCAGTAGACGAAGATGAGGATTTGGAATCAGAGGTTCCGCTGACACAAGTGAATGCGTTCGAAGAAATTGAGGTGGAAACCGCCAGCGAACCAACCTCTGTTGTTGTGGCCGAAGTATTGGAACCTATTCCGGCGATGGCTGCTGTGGTGATTGATACCGCTCCGCCAAGCCCCACAACGACGCCCAATAAACCAGCGAAAAGATCGGCGAAGAAAGCTGCCAAAAAGGCGGCGAAAAAATCCGCGAAATCGGTAAAGAAAACGGCTAAGAAAGCTGTCAAATCAGCAGTAAAGGCCGCCAAGAAAGCTGCCAAACCAGCTAAGAAAGCTGCCAAGCCAAGCAAGTCGGCGAAAAAGGCGGCAAAACCAACCACAAATAAAGGAGGAAAGAAAATTATGGCAACGAAGAAAGCTGCAAAGAAAGCTCCGGCTAAGAAAGCGGCAACAAAGGCTCCGGCTAAAAAGGCTGCCAAGAAAGCTCCGGCTAAAAAAGCAGTAAAGAAAGCTCCGGCCAAGAAGGCCGCGAAGAAAGCTCCAGCGAAGAAGGCCGCCAAGAAGAAGTAACTTTGGCATTTTCAGCAAGAAAGTCATTTTTGTCTTTCTCGCTTTAGTTCAAACAAAGAGGGCGCAGTTGTTAGATTCTGACAACTGCGCCCTCTTTGTTTTCTGAAAACCTGGCTGGGCTCCTAGCTTCCGCCACTCTTTCGTTGAAATAACTCAACCGCCAGTTTGATGGCGACCTTCATGCTTGAAGGATCTGCTTTGCCCTGCCCCGCGATGTCGAAAGCAGTTCCGTGATCCACGGAAGTCCGTATGAATGGCAGTCCCAGGGTAACGTTTACCGCTTCGCCGAACGAAAAACACTTCACAGGAATCAACCCCTGGTCGTGATAGCAAGAAATTACCAAATCGAACTCTCCCCTGGAGGCCCGCAAAAACACTGTGTCACCCGAATGAGGCCCGCTAACCTCGATCCCGTCAAGCTCCCGACAGCTTTCAATTGCCGGGATCATTTCCGAAGCTTCTTCAATGCCAAATAGTGTGCCTTCTCCTCCGTGAGGATTCAGCGCCGCAACTGCAATCCGCGGACGTTCAAAACCTAAGCTCAATAATTCCCGATGCACCAGGCGAATCAATTTTTCCAGGCTGGATTTTTTCACGTAACTGGAAACTTCGGTAAGCGGGACATGCGTTGTCAACAACGACACTCTCAGCGCGGGCGCAATAAATGTCATGGCGAATTCATCAGTATGCGTTAAAGCAGCAAGGAATTCCGTATGTCCGGGATAGGGGTAACCGGCCAGATAGAGCGAGCGTTTGTTGATTGGCGCAGTCGTGATGGCATCAAGCTGGCCAAGACCACAAAGCGTAACGGCGGCTTCAATAAATTCAGCCGCCGCCTTCCCACATTCAGCTTGTTCTGTTCCCATCTCAATTGAGCCGGAAACATTTGCCAGATTGTAAATCACGGGCGAATCCAGATTCTCTGGCCAGGATTCTCCTCTGTTGATGACATCCAACCCGCGCGATAAATTGAAAATGCGCGCCCAGTGCATCAGATACTGGGCGTCGCCAATCAATACGGGCGTGCAAACGGCTAACACGTCCTCATCCGCAATAGCTTTTAGCGAAATTTCAGGCCCAATCCCTGCTGGATCGCCTATTGTAATTCCTATGCGAGGTTTAGGCCTCGCCACGGCATGAAAGCTTCTGGCACTAATCAAATCAGCCATAGTGGAGACCTCTGTGGTTCAAGGCCTCGAAACGAAGCAGCTATTCATCGTCGTCGGAATCTTCATAAACGTCGTCGTCATCATCGTCATCATGGCGAACATTTGACTCGCCCTTTCCCTTCGACGCTTTGACCGACTCGTCTTTGTACATGTACTTGATGTTATGTTTTAGAACGAGAAGGTTTGGCCCTTCGTCACGGTGCAGCTTGATACTGTTTTTATCGTACCATTCGATGATTCCGTGCAACGCCTCATTGTCCTGCAAAACGATGACCATTGGTGTATGAGCATCCATCTGCTTTTTATAGTAAAAGCTTTCGGCATTGGTCTGCTCAGGTGGAATCTTCTTTTTGGACTGGGCCTGCTGTGCATGCGGAGCCTGACGTTGTTGCGGTTGCGGGGGCGGTTCGGCCCGACGCACCTGTTGTTGATGATATTCTCTTTCTTTGACCTCAGCCAAAGTTGTGCGAATCAGTTTGCGGTTCACTTTCTTTCTCCTCCAAAAGTGGCTTAAAAAGCAGTCTGACTATCTGCCTCCAAAAATTAGAGTCTCAGTGCTGAGCCAACCATTGATTGTTGTAGCAGTTTTTCCGCTCAGATTTTTCCGGCAATTAAGCACAGCCGAAGTAGGCGCAACATCGCCAGAGAGTGATACTCAATCAAAAGGCAAGATTGAGAATAAGGTGTCATTGCCTCCGAAGTTTTTCTTCGAAGATGAGAATTTTCCCCACTATGAAGATCAACGTAGGAACTTTGCGGGAATCTACAACGGCGCTTGAAGTGTTTTAGCGCCTCAGCGATCACAGCTCATTACTGATGCTCGGTGATAATCGGATGCTACCCTATGAATTCCAGAGGCGCAAGCCGGACCTCGCCACCATCAACGCAATTAAAAATTTGTCCCCTTGTCTTGGGGAAGAATTCCTGTGATTGACGCGTTTACTGCGCTGGGCTACATTCCCGGCGTCTTACTCAGCCAATTTTGCAGTTTTACGGTGATAGCCGAAGCCGTACCCCGACTACCACTTAACATCCACGTTTTTGGGGGAAGCATGAAAAAATCACTTTTGTCGGTCTTCGACGTGCTAACCGAAGAATACAAACATCAGGTCGTCGAACATAAGTTTGATGAAAATGCCGAAAAGCAATTCGAGCAAAAACGCGAAGCACACGCCGCGCGGTTCGCCCATCTGGAAGATGAAGAGCGAAATAAGAAGGTAGACGAGGCCTTGGTGGCGGATTTTTACCAGTGGCTGCACAAGCACGGCGACAAGCGCGCAGCGATTTGTTTTTCTGGCGGCGGCATTCGCAGCGCGACGTTTGCGCTGGGAGTTTTGCAAGGCTTGGCGCAGTCGGGAGTCAAGCTCGGTCAGTTTCATTTCCTTTCGACGGTTTCCGGCGGTGGATATATTGGCAGTTGGCTGTCGGCGTGGATTCATCGGCAGGGGATGGGGCGGGTTCAAAATGGGCTGGCCGGCGAGGCAGAGAAAGAACCAGAACCGGAAACAATTCGCCACCTGCGCAGCTACAGCCGGTATATGAGCCCAAGTTTCAGTCTGCTTTCTGCCGATACCTGGTCCCTGGTAGGGATTTACCTGCGAAACCTGCTGCTAAACTGGTCTGTCTTAATCCCGTTGATTCTGGGGGGATTGGCAATCCCGCGTCTGGCAATGTCGTTGGTGGCCTGGGAAAATCCCCCTCAATGGCTGCCCGGCGCAGCCTTGCTGACCAGTCTAATACTTGGGGGTTGGGCGACGGGATACATCATCATCAATCGGCCCAGCCTGAGCGGACAATTGACAGGACGACGAGGCGTTGCGTCGCCTTACCGCAGGGAAAGTTGGTTTTTGGCTCTTTGTCTGTTGCCACTTTGGCTTTCGGCAATTGCGGCGAGTGGCTTTTGGGCCTGGTCATTGAATTTGAATGATGGAGATTCAACCAATGTAGCATCCATCGCCGCCTCAGGATTGAGCTGGTGGACAGGTCAGCCGTGGTTTCCGTCCTGGCTTTTGGGCTGGCCAACATTGCTTTACTTTGCCTCATTCGGCGCGCTGTTTCACCTGATGGGGTTTGCATTTTCTCGCATCTGGGTGCGCGATATAGGCAAACTGGATCTGGCTTACAGTGTAATTACCGGATTTCTGGGCGGCGCTTGCCTGTATCTGATGACAACGAGTTTTTTTAATTCCCCGATCAAAGGCAGCGCCTCCGCGCCCACGGCCGCTGCGCTATTCACCTGTTTCGCCGCTCCTGCTTTCCTGCTGACCTTTCTGCTGGCGGGAACGCTATATGTCGGCTTGGCAAGTTACATCACCAGTGACTCCGACCGCGAATGGCTGGCGCGCGCGGGGGGATGGATGCTGATCGCCATTGTTGTCTGGGGTGCGATCAGCGCGCTGGTGATTCTGGCACCGCAGGCGTTGCTGTCCGAAAACGATTACTGGGGCGCCAAGATGAAGTCGCTGCTGACTTCGCTTGGCGTAGGGTCAGGTTTATTCACCATCTTCGGCGGTAAAAGCGATGAAACCGCTGCCAAAAAGAACGGCGATAGCAAAAAGAAGGAAGACAAATCCTTGACCGCCATGTCACTGGATATGGGCCTGGCGCTTGCCGGTCCGTTGTTTGCCGCTTTTATCCTGACAACCTTGTCCCTCTTGTCCACTCTGGGAATTGCACTGCTGTGCTCGAAGCTCAGTTTAATTGATTCGTCGGGCCATTGGTGGCGTGTCTTTTTTCAGTTTGGCACAGAGGCGAAAACATTCTTCAGCGGCTTAAACACCGGAAGCTTGTGGCAACATCTGTTTGGCGACGGAGCGCTGTTCCACTGGCAAGTTCTTTTTCACACCCCGTCACGAACTGTTGCCTGCACCACCCTGGCTGTAGTCGGCTTAGGCGTGTTGATGGGATTTTTTGTCAACATCAATGGCTTCTCACTTCATGCCGCGTATCGTGACCGGCTGGTGCGTGCATATCTTGGCGCTTCACGCAGCAGCCGTGAACGCGTGCCCAATCCCTTCACCGGACTGGATGAACATGACAACTTGCAAATCCATGAACTGACAACCGACCTTTACTACTCCAGCAGTATTAAGCCCGGCAGGTTGCTGGCGCTCACCGGCAAGCTGACGGACAACAAACCCGATCCCAAATCAGACGAAATTTCCAAGATCGTCTGGAAGCGGCTTTCCGAACAGGCGAAAGATTTGTTGCAGAAATATGCCGACGATGGCACGTCCCAAGCCGAACGAGAACAACTGGAGCCGGCAGTCAAACAAGCAGTGACGGGCGCATTCAATCAGTTACTGGAAGGCCCGCCACTGCCAACCAGTCCACTGCTGATGAGCGAAGAGCAGGCTGAATTCGCGCAGGCCTTCACCCGGATCAAACCGGACTTCAAACAACTGCCCGAAATCAGCGCAGCGATTGATGGGAGTTCAGAAGAATTATTGAAGCAGTTGAAACGGCTGCTGATCAATCGCCTGATTCTGGATGACATCTTCAATGACGATCTAATTGGCCTGAAAGACAGTTTAGAACAGCCACGCCCTCTGCACATTATCAACGTTGCGCTGAATCTGGTCGGCGGAGCCGAACTGGCCTGGCAGGATCGCAAAGCGCAAAGTTTCACCATTTCGCCGCTGCACGCGGGCAGCTTCAATCTGGGATACCGCCGCGCGCACGAGTACGCGCTGAATAACAAAGCAATTCGCCGCTTAATGTCGAACCGTCCCGTTAGCGCCATTTCGCTGGGGACAGCATTGGCAATTTCCGGCGCGGCAGCCAGTCCGAATATGGGCTATCACTCTTCATCGGTCGTGACCTTTTTGCTGGCATTGTTCAACGTGCGTTTGGGATGGTGGCTGGGAAATCCGGGTCCAGCAGGCGAAAACGAAAAGAAGGACAAGAAATTCTATCAAATGCCCAGCCCCAATTTTGCTCCATATTCATTGATCGCAGAAACATTTGGCATGACGGATGCAAAACATCCTTATGTGTACCTTTCCGATGGCGGGCATTTTGAAAACCTGGGCTTGTACGAAATGGTGCGGCGGCGATGCCATTTCATTGTCCTGAGCGATGCCAGCGCCGATGGCAATTCCAGTTTCGAAGATCTGGGGGGAGCGATACGGAAGATTCAAATTGATATGGGCATTCCGATTCAGTTCGGGGAAGGAATCAAAATCTGCCCTCGCATCAAGCCTGAATTGCTTTTCACCAAAGACGGCCAGCAGGACAATGGCGCTTATTGCGCGGTGGCGCGAATTCGTTATTCCGCAGTTGATGGCGAAGGATTGCCCCGAGACGAACAGGACAAAATGGACGGCTGGATGCTTTACATCAAGCCGACAGTTTACGGATGCGAACCACCCGATGTTCTCAACTACGCCAAGTCCAACCTGACGTTTCCGCACGAAACCACTGGCGATCAGATGTACAGCGAATCGCAATTTGAAAGCTATCGTGCGCTCGGCGAACACGCGGTCAAAACCACCGTGGGAAACAAGAAGCTTGAGAGCCTGGAAAGCTTATTCAAAATCTTCGATCCAGATAAAATCCCGCCCGCCAATGATGCTCTTTCCGGGATTCAAGGCGATGCCGGGTGAAGTTTGACAATGGCCAGCTCTTATTTTCAAAAGGCGGCAAGGAAGGATTGTCATTCTTCCTTACCGCCTTTGGTTGTTGTTTGGAGCGAGAATTCACCCTCGACAGTTTTTAATTTTTCCCCTTTTCGGTTTTGAACGAGATGAGTTGACGTTGTAGTATTGGTCGCCGCCGGGAGCTCAGCTAAAGAATCTTCCCAGTGACACAAAAAATAGAATCAGCCAGTTTGTTTCAGCCTCCGCCGTTCATTGCTGATTTCGGATTTCATTGCCCAAAATCGTTTTCACCGATTGATCGTCCTCATCACTCGGATATAAGCCAAAAAACATTATCGAGTTGAACCATGCTCACCTTGGTCATCTCTTGCGACCGGACCATTATTTTTAGTCTGCGTGCAAAAGTGTGTTGCCGAAGTTGCGACAAGGTTCAAACCTGAAATTGATAAAAAATGGCGATAGAGCCTTCAAGATGACAGCCATGAATAATCAGCCGCTCAATTCAGAAACTGAAACCGGCCTGCGACAACCTGCAAGTGAAGATGCGCCGAAAACTTTTCGCTATGAAGCAATCGCGGAATTACTGAGCGAAGTGCGCTCAAGCTGCGAATTGTCTGGGAATGAATCCTTGCTTTGTATGGTTGATGCCGCCTATCGAATTTGCCGGGCCTGCCGTAGCGCCTGGGATGAAGTCCAATGGCACAAGCAGGCATATTCCCAAGCACATCAGCGGCAGTTCCAGTTACTTCAGGAACTGACCGCCTTGATCGAAATGATTAGTCCAGCAGCGGATTTGCCTCCAAACAGACAGCTTTCTCTTCTTAACTTCACCGATTCCGATTCGGTTCAATCTTTGAATGCCACCTCAGCGAAATATGAGCGTCTGGTGCAATGCATTAAGGATTTGTTGGAGCCTGTGCCTTCCAAAAAGCCGGTCCCGCCAACTGCTGATTCCCAGGCGAAAAATGATGCTGAAAAGATAATGCCCCCAAAGAGCGTGGAACATATTCAAACGCCAGAAATACTTATGGGACAGCCTGACAATAATCCCCAAGCTACTCATCCGACGCTGGCCATTTACTTTCTTAGCCCGTTCCGTGTGCTTCTCGACGAACAGCCCGTTGTGGGATGGCCAAACTGCAAAGGAAAATCTATTTTCAAATATCTGGTTACACACCGGCAACACCCAATCCCAAAAGAAGTTTTGATGGAAATTTTCTGGCCTGAAGGAGACCCCGATGCCGCCAGAAACAACCTGAATGTCGCCATCTATGGCCTTCGCAAGGCACTCAGCAAAGCCAATACCTCTTTTTCTTATGTGCAGTTCCAGGATGATTGTTACCTGCTTAACCCGGAATTGAATATCTGGGTTGATTCCGAAACCTTTATGGATCACGTTCGCAAAGCGAAAGAATTTGAACTGCGTGGCGATCAGACATCCGCAATTCATGAATATCGCGCCGCTGAAGCGATTTATCAGAGTGAGTTTTTGATTGAAGACCGCTATGAAGATTGGCTGGCGACAATCCGGCAAAATTTTCAGGATACGTATCTGGCAGTGATGAATCGTCTTTCGTGCCATTACTTCGACCAGAAAGATTATGAAACCTGTGTGACCATGTGTACCAAGGCATTGGCCGTGGATGCTTGTAACGAAGAGCTGCATCGCCGATTGATGCACTGCTACAACCTGATGGGCTACACCCACTTAGCACTGCGCCAATACCATATTTGCCGCGAAACGTTGACTCGTGAACTGAGCCTGATGCCGAGCCAGGAAACACTGCAACTATTCGAGGGAATCAGACGCAGATGATTTTCTTAACAACCAGGTTTCCGCAATTAATTTTGCTCGCCGTACGACCACAGTGCCCAATCATTACTGATTAAGCCATAAGCCACATACTGCCACTCTGTGAATCGAAAACGACCGCGGTAAAGCGATAGCTTTGCCACTTTTTATACAAAAACACGGAGACAAGACCATGGCAACCAACCCAAAAAGCGAGCCGCCGCAGGTAGATAGCCCCAAAACTGATGACCTGACATCCATCGTTGGCATCAATGAGACTTTAGAACAATGGTTTAGAGAGTCCTTGAAAGTTCAGACATACGCCGATCTCGCGGCCCTGTCAGTACAAAAGATCAGGTCACGTGCAAAACAAGCAGGGTTTGTGCTCGCCAACGAAGAGCTTGAGCTAATGCTCGCTCAAGCCAAAAAACTTGCACAGGCATTGCCCACTCCTTCTCTGGAAAGCGGTCAGCCCGAAAAGACAAAATCGGAAGCCTCTGCTGCTCTCTCAAAGACTAAAGAATGGAATGAATTCGCGACCTTCGTGGTTTGTTTCGAACGCAAAAATGTCGGCGGCAAAGAAGAAAGGCGGACCAAAATTGAGCATCGCACTGGCATACAACACATGGAAACCGAAGAACAGGCAAGCTGGCCGGGGATTGAAACCGACGAAGCCTGCAAATGGATGTTGAAGCGATTGGGCCAAAAAGCTACGTCTGACAATGAAGAAGATTCACCTATCACGGAAGTCTCCACGACAGAAGTTTCTACCGTATCAGCACCGGTAAACATTGAAATTATTGAAATTCAGGTGCTACAGCCCATCTTGACTGACCGCCCGCGAGAACTTTTTGCCCAGAACCATGCCGTTTCAGATTATGTAAAAGCTGAGGAGCCTTTTTCGTTGGCCGTGTCCTTTCAAATTATCGGTCCAGGAGCAGCCGCAGCGGCGAGGAAGAATCTTGAATTCGGCGCGGTTTTCCATGCAATCAATTTATTGACGCATACCCCCATTCGTCTTGGTGCCTCACAGCCTGGTTCCTTACAGAAAAACATATTTTCCTATACGGCGAACCTGGACCCAATTACACTTTCGGCAGGGACGTATCAGCTTAAAGTTCTTACCACCATCCGGGACGCTCAACCAATTTGGAATCATATTGAGGTACCACTATTTCAAGTCATATAACTCTTCATTGCCAATCACTGAATGGAAATTGTTGTTTATTCAGCTATGTCAACGGAGCTTTAGTTCCTTGCCATTATTCTCAAACCTGCGTATTCACAACTCACTTCAGAAAACTGATTGCTACAATGCCCTGCTTAATCAAAAAAAAATTCGAATTAAGCAACAATAAACTACGGCCTAATTGCGCCTCCTTATAGTCCCTTCCGTCAAGTCATATGTCGGACTTGCATCAGCCTTGGCATCTTGAGAGCGACAAACTCACTTTGCCAGGAAAACCTTTAATCATCCTTAAGGAGGTCTGAAAATGTCCATGGTACCGTTCGAATGCGATCTCGAGATTCCGGCACAAATGTGTGTGGATCTCAAAGCTTCACTCAAAGCTGAGTTCTTTGCAGGAACCGGCCGAGAGCCATCAACCATCATCCGCTGCAACGAGGCGTCCTCGGCGACTATCACATTTGATTTCTCCGGCAGCAGTGATCTCAAACGATTGCTGTGCGGCAAAATCTGTGTATGTCTCGCGTGGGAATCTTGCGGTAGCGCGAAGGAAGACAAAAAGTGCAAAACGATTGAATTCAATCTATGCAATAACGACAAACCGTCAGTCACATTTGAGTTTCCTTCGGACTGTTTCAAATGTCCTGAATCGCCTCAAGATTGTGGTGATTTATATTGCCTTTGTATTACGGCGGCGTTCCTGGATTGCAATGGCAAACCTATCGGCATTGGCGCTTATTGCAAAGGACCTTGCATTTACGTTATGCCATAAACGCTTGTTGGTGCTGGAGGGTCTTGGAAAAGACTTTTCACCAGCACCAACCAGTTGGGCAAGCACTGTTGGCTGTCCTAACGGTATCGGTGTCAAACCGTTAGGACCAGCCTGTAGTGACAATTTTTATTCTTACCACGAAGCTTTCTGATGCCCGAAAAAGCGGCAACACTCAATTTTATCTTGGCAGTTCTCGCAACGTGGCGGCTTACTCACCTGTTCTCCAATGAGGATGGGCCAGGTGACGTCGTGTTTCGTTTCCGGCTGTGGTTGGGTGAAGGGTTTTGGGGCAAGCTGATGGATTGCTTCAAATGCCTGAGCTTATGGGTGGCAGCGCCCATGGCTTTTTATTTGACGCGCCAGCCTGTGGAGCTTGCATTTGTCTGGCTCGCCATTTCAGGCGCGGCTTGCCTTTTAGAGCGCATCGGACAGGAATCTGTGGTAATTCAGCCAATTTCCGATTTCCAGAAGGGAGAAGTTCAATATGAGTTGTTGCGGCCAGAAACGACAAGCACTCAAGAGCGCGGAAGCGCAAACGACGGCGGTTAACCCATCTCAGCCTGCCACGAGGGATTCAACGCCGGAGCACTCTGGCGCTACAGATAAGACGCGCCTTCGTTATCTACAGGAAAAACCGATTGTGGTGCGTGGGTCTATCTCAAGAAAACGATATTTTTTTTCAGGTGACCGGCCTTTGAATATTGTGGAGACAAAGGACGTGGAAAGTCTTATGAAAACAGGCGTTTTTCGAGCTGCTTAATAGCAGCCGAATATTTTGGGTAGGCTCTTAAACGAAGCCGATTAGGATGGGTTGACTGATCCACTGATCGGCTTTCGCGTGGTTTCGCCCGTATGAAGAACCGGTAATCCTTCATCCACTTCGCCGTGCGGGCGCGGGATGATATGGGTCGAAACCACTTCACCGACTTTGCGTGCGGCGGCGGCACCGGCTTCGACAGCGGCTTTGACTGCGCCGACTTCTCCGCGCACGATGGCAGTGACAAGCCCGGCGTCAACCTTTTCCCAGCCGACAAGCCTGACGTTGGCGGCTTTGACCATTGCATCGGCGGCTTCGATCATCGCCACCAGACCGCGGCATTCAACCATTCCTAAAGCATCCATAGCGACCTTTCTGAATTCGAGGGTTTAATTTTCTGTAGCGGGATTGTAGCCCAACATTTGCGCTCTGGCTATCAACGGCGACAGGCGCACAAATTTGCCAGCCTGAAACCTGGCGTGTTACTAAAGCCGCGCTATGACCCCAACAACAATCGCCTTGCTCGCATTGCTGATTTTTGCAGCCGCGGCTTTGTACTCATCCGTTGGCCATGCTGGAGCATCCGGCTATCTGGCGGCAATGGCGCTATTCGGTTTGGCACCCGCCACCATGCGGCCAACCGCACTTCTGCTGAACATCCTTGTTGCCACAGTGGCAACGTTCAAATTCTATCGAGCAGGACATTTTGTCTGGCGTTTATTTTGGCCCTTCGCGCTGGCTTCGGCTCCGTTCGCCTACCTGGGCGGCAAAACCCAGCTGCCGGATGTTTATTACAAATATCTGGTCGGAACAGTGCTGCTGTACTCAGCTTACAGATTTCTTCGCAATCCGCACATCGGCGATGAGGCGACGCACGAGATTCCGGCGATCGGGCCGATGTTGCTCTTTGGTGCATTGCTTGGATTGCTATCCGGGCTGACAGGTGTGGGCGGAGGCATTTTTCTTTCGCCGATGATGTTATTTATGGGCTGGGCCGCAACGCGCCAGGTTTCGGCGGTCTCAGCCGCATTTATTCTGGTAAATTCGATTTCAGGATTTGTTGGACTGATGTCGCATTCACCAAACATCCCCACAGAAATTCCTTTTTTGGCGATTGCGGCTTTAATCGGCGGCTTGCTCGGCGCTGAATACGGCAGCCGTCGAATTGCCGGAGCGAATTTGAAGCGATTGCTGGCGGCTGTGCTAATCATTGCCGGAATCAAAATGATTTTGTCCTGACCGGCAGCTAATCCAGCAATGGAAATTTGACAATAAAAGTAGTTCCCTGCCCCTGCTGGCTTTCGGTTTCGATCTGGCCGCCGTGGGAATCCACGATCCATTTGACGATGGAAAGTCCCAAGCCGAATCCGGCGGCGCTGCGATCGCTGGTTTTGGCGGAGCGGCGAAAGAATCGCTCGAAGATGTG
>CAZMXG010000161.1:0-18588 GCA_964570175.1 uncultured Heliomicrobium sp.
GGTGTTTGGCGTGATGAACGGATTGGGTTTTGCCGTCGGCGTTTGGGACTTGGTTCGGTACACGATTCCTGTCGTCGCGGCTTCGATTCTGTTTGCGGTCGTTCAGTTCTGGCTGCTGGATCGCTGGCTGAAAGCGGAGGCGGCGCGATGATCGAAAAAATCTTCAGCCTGGATGCCGTGTACGTGCTGACCGGAGTTGTGTTGTTTGTGTTTGCGGCTATGACGTTTACGGATAAAAGCAATCCGCGACGAATCGGCAGCGGTTTATTTTGGCTAGTGTTGGGCGTGATCTTTGCGGCAGGCAGCGTGATGCCATACTGGCTAACCGGTTTGCTGGTTTTGTTTCTGGTTTCGCTGGATGGTTTGGGGCAAGTTAGAAAAGGAGAGGTGCAAAATAGCGGTGATGAACCTAAGAAAAGCTCCTTTGGCAATCAAATCTTTGTACCGGTAATAGCGATTCCGATGATGACGTTTTTCTTTGCCGTCCTTTTCCGTCTGCTGGGAATGGACGCCAATCGAGGCGCGCTTGTGGGACTTGGTTTTGGCGGTCTGGCGGCAATGGTGATTGCGTTGGGACTGACTCGTTCCAGTTTCCGCGTGATGATGAACGAAGGCCGCAGACTGAACGAAGCCATGGGCGCAGTAAACATTCTGCCGCAATTGCTGGCTTCACTGGGAGTGATTTTCGCGGCGGCCAAAGTCGGCGATTTGATCGCCAGCGGCATTCAATCGGTTATTCCCGGCAACAATCTGTTTTTGCTGGTGCTGGCAAACTGTCTGGGGATGGCGCTGTTTACCATTGTGATGGGAAATTCGTTTGCGGCCTTTCCGGTCATCGCCACAGGCGTTCTGGTTCCGCTGATTATCAAACCGTTCGGAGTCAATCCGGCGATGGCCGCGATTATCACGCTGACTGCCGGTTCCAGCGGAACACTGATGACGCCGATGGCGGCGAACTTCAACATCGTTCCGGCAGCGTTGCTGAATTTGCGCGACCAATACGGCGTTATCAAGTTTCAATTCCCCTACGCGCTTACGATGTGGGCTTTTCACGTGGTATTGTTGTGGCTCCTGATCAAAGTCTCCTGATTCAATAATTCAACCGAGGGAAACCGATGAATACGAATTCTCGCCGTTTGCGTTTTGGTGTCGTTGCTTTTGTGCTGACGATGGCCGTTTTGATTTTGACTGCGTTGCCAACCGCGCCGAAGGTTCAAGCCAGCGGTTCAGCGCCTGATTTCTGGCGTGTTGCCCCGTCTGCTCCGAAGATTTCTGAGGCCGAACGGCTGGCCGAACTGGCCAAACGCCGTCAGGAAACAATGAAGCGCATGGGCGACAAAGCCATGATGGTTTTGTTCAGCACCGAACCGCGCATTTATACCTTCGACGTGGATTATCATTACCGTCAGGAAAACAATCTGTATTACCTGACCGGAATCAACCAGGACGGAGCGGCCTTGGTGCTGATACCCGGCGCAAAGAAAACGAGAGAGATTTTGTTTGTTCCCGAACGCGATCCGCGCCGCGAAACCTGGACGGGCCACATGCTCAGCAATGACGAAGCCCGCAAACGCAGCGGCATCCAGGAAATATGGGACCTGAAATTACTGAACAGCTTTTTGGCGACGCTGGCTCCGCGCGCTGAAGCGGCCATTGCCAAACGTGACACGACTCCGAAACCGAGCGCAGATCTTGCTTCCCAGTGGCAAACCGAGTTTCAAACTTTCGTCGAGGCTGTCAAAAACGATCAAGGCGAAATTTACTTATTGACTCCGCCAGCACGCGACTTGCGCGAATATCGCCAGGAATTTGAATTTGCCGAAAATCTGAAAGCCGCTAACGCCGGTTTGAAAATCAAAACTGCACACCCGATTTTCGCCGAACTGCGGCTAACGAAATCCCCTTGGGAAATTAAGCTGTTGCAACACGCCGCCGACATTACGTCCGAAGCGTTTCATCGCGTTTTCGCCGTCGCTTCTGCGGGAATGTTTGAATACGAAATTCAGGCCGAATTCGAATACACCTTCAAACGTCGCGGAGCAGACAACTGGGGCTATCCATGCATTGTCGGCGCTGGCGCAAACGCAACCACGCTGCATTACATTACCAACCAGGAAAAACTGGCGGATGACAGCTTGCTGCTGATGGATTGCGCGGCAGAATTTGATCATTACACCGCCGATATCACGCGCACACTGCCGATCAATGGCAAATTCACCAAAGAGCAGGCGGACATTTACCGCATCGTTTACGAAGCCCAGACAGCTTCCATCAATCGAGTTCGCGCGGGCAACATTGTTGGCGCGGTATTCGATCCGGCATCCAACACCAAATCGGTGCAAGGCGTGACGGCAGAGGTCATCAAAGATGGCTTGTTTAAGCTTGGGCTGATTACTTCTAAAGAGAACAACGAATTCCGTACATGGTTTATGCACGGAACCAGTCACTGGATCGGCATGAACGTTCATGACGTGGGAGACTACAAAACGCCGCTGGCGCCCGGAATGGTACTGACGGTTGAACCGGGAATTTATATTCGTCCAGACGCGCTGGATTGGCTGCCCAAGACGCCAGAAAACGAACGCTTCATCCAGGCAGTTCGACCGGCCTTTGAAAAATACAAAGGCATTGGCGTTCGCATTGAAGACGATTTTCTGGTGACAACCGGCGACCCAGTAAATCTGTCCGCTTCAATCCCGCGCAAGCTGGAAGACGTCGAAGCAACAATGGACCGATTAAAGCAGGAGCTACGAAAATCCGGCTGGCCTCAAGCGGCAATGAGATGACGATGCGCAGGCTGATTGATGTAAGCCACGAAATTGAAGCGGGTATGACCACTTACCCCGGCCTGCCCGCTCCGATCATTTCAGACTATTTAAGCCGCAAAGCCGCGCACAGCGTTTATGCCAAAGGCACGACTTTTCAGATCGGCCGTATTGAAATGGTCGCGAACACCGGCACATATGTTGACGCGCCGTTTCACAGGTTTGCCGATGGCGGTGATCTGGCGTCACTGCCGCTGGAACGATTGGCCGATCTGGAAGGCGTACTGATTGATGTGACCAACCGCGAAAGCTGCGCGATTGATGTTGATCGGTTTGAAAACCAAAGCTTGAAAAACTGCGCTGTGCTGGTTCGTACAGGCTGGGACATTCACTGGCAAACTCCGCAATATGGCCAGGAAGCTCCATTTCTGACTCGCGCGGCGGCTGAGTATTTGGTTGCTGCCGGAGTCGCGCTGGTGGGCATTGATTCTGTCAACATTGACAATATGAATGACGGTGAACGTCCAGCACATACGTTGCTGCTAGGCGCGGGCATTCCGATTGCCGAACACCTTTGCAATCTGAACAAGTTGCCGATGTCGGGATTTCGTTTTCACGCTGTGCCGGTGAAGTTTCGCGGAGTCGGCACCTTTCCGGTCAGAGCTTATGCCGTGATTGCCCAGTTCGCTGCCGATAGCGGTGCCGCCACTGAACGAACGTGATTGAATAAAAACTATGGCAATTCAACTTTACCTGCCTGAAACAAAATATGTTGTCGCGAGTTTGCCGTTGTCGGCGTATCAGGCAGCGGTTGACTGCATTCGTGATGTTGCCGGACAGGATACTTTTGTTTCGCTGACGCGTGACAAACTTGAAGTCACGTTGATGATTGCCGAAGAAACCTGGAACCAAACAGCTTCGCGCTTTCCTGCCGCGCAGGTTCGTGGAAACTGGCGAATGATTCGCTTCGACACGTTTCTGGATTTCACTGTTGTGGGATTTATCGCTGAAATCAGTCGCGCGCTGGCCGCTGCCGACATCAGCATTTTGAGCGTTTCGACCTACAGCACGGATGCCGTTCTGGTTCAGGATTCGCAATTTACCGCCGCCGTCATCGCCGTCAAACAGGCGCTGATGACGCTGCAGTACACACATCTTTCCCAGCATTGATTATTTTGTTTACGGCAACGCTGCAACAACGCGAAGGCGCAAAGAAGCAAAAGAATTCTTTGCGCCTTCGTCTTTTCGCGACGTTGCCCTTGAAAGGATTTTGAATGAGCAAAGAAAAAGTTGATTTGGAAGGAATGCAAACCAAGGCGGTTTACGCCGCCCAAACATTGAATCGCACGTCGGCCATCAGTCCACCGATCTGGCAAACAACGACGTTTGGCGCTGAAACCGCCGAAGAGTTTGCCGAAATCGCTGTCGCCACCAAACCTCAGGAGTTTTACACGCGCTATGGCAATCCCAATCACGCGATGGTGGAACAGACGATGGCTGAACTGGAAGGCGGAGAACTGGCATTGGTTTTCGGTTCGGGAATGGGCGCAATTTTTTCTGCCCTCGCTGGCAGTTTGAACACCGGCGACCACATTGTGGCGCAAACTAACCATTACGCAGGCGCGACAACGTTGCTGAAAGACATTTTGCCGCGCTGGGGCATCGAAGTAAGTTTCGTTGACCAAACCAGCAATGCCGAATTTGCCGATGCGGTGAAACCAAATACAAAACTGATTTACGTTGAAACGCCGGTCAATCCGCTGATGCAGTTGACGGATCTGAGCTTTATTGTCGAACTGGCCAAACCCCGCGGCATCCTGACGATTTGCGACAATACATTTGCCACGCCGATCAATCAGCGTCCGCTGGAATTCGGCATTGACGCCGTCGTTCACAGCGCAACGAAGTACATCGGCGGGCACCATGACGTAACTGCCGGAGCGATGGTCGGTAACAAAGAGTTGATTGAGAGGGTTTGGCGATTTGCCCTGGTTGCCGGAGCAGCGCTTAGTCCATTTGATGCGTGGTTATTGTTGCGCGGATTAAGAACTTTGGGATTGCGTGTTGAACGTCACAACAGCAATGCGCTGGCGCTGGCAAAATTCTTCGAAAGCCATCCGAAAGTAGGGCGAGTTTATTATCCTGGCCTGGAATCACATCCTCAGCATGAACTGGCCAAATCGCAAATGTCCGGTTTTACAGGAATGTTGAGTGTTGAATTGCGCGGCGGATATTCAGCGGCGGACAAGGTAATGTCGGCGCTGAAATTGGGCGTTCGCGCAGCAAGTTTGGGCGGGTTTGAAACCCTGGTTGTGCATCCAGCTTCGATGTGGAGCTTGCAATTGTCCGCAGAGCAACGTGCAGCAACCGGAATCAATGACGGTTTGGTCAGAATTTCAGTTGGGCTGGAAGACGAAGCCGACTTGCTGAAGGATTTCGACCAAGCTCTGGCTCAAATCTAATTTGAGATGGCTCAACTTGAGCCGCTTGTAAAAATCGAAGTGAAACAAAAAAATAAGGAGAGACTTTTGATCTCTCCTTGTAAAGGCTAGCTTTGCTGGGATGAAAACTTGGAAGACAATGGTGCAAGAACTAACTCGCACTCGGCGTCCAATAGAGCAAGCACGATGCCACGAACATTTGCTCACCCTCTTCCAGGCTATCTTCGCCAAAACCCTTGGTTTATCGGCAAATCTGCCAGATTACATCCTTTACAAATCTCAATTTTATCCAGAATTTCGGAGACGAGCTTCAATTTTTCGTAACCAAATCATCTTTCCCCAACCAGTCTTGTGGCGTGAAGTAAGCCCAAGCTTCTGCTTCAGGTGTTCCAGCTTCCGGTTTGTAATCGTAAACCCAGCTTGCGAATGGTGGCAGTGACATCAAAATTGATTCAGTCCTCCCTCGAGTTTCCAGGCCAAACGTCGTTCCGCGATCATAAACCAGGTTGAATTCGGCGTACCGGCCTCTGCGAATCCACTGAAATTGCTGTTCACGTTCGCCGTATACTTCGTTGGAACGACTTACGACAATCGGCAGATACGCTGGCAGGAAGGCTTCGCCAACTTCGTGGACAAAGGCAAACAGCTTTTCCAAATCGCCTTGCAGGTAATCAAAAAAGATTCCGCCTACGCCACGCGTTTCATTGCGGTGTTTGATGAAAAAGTATTCGTCGCTCCATTTTTTGAAGCGTGGATAATAATCCGCGTCATGCCGGTCGCAGGCGTCTTTCAGGGTCTGATGAAAATGAACCACGTCTTCGCGAAAAGCATAGTACGGTGTCAGGTCAGCGCCGCCGCCGAACCAGCTTGCCTGCCCTTTTTCCAGGTAACGAAAATTCGCATGCACCGTCGGCACGTAAGGGTTGCGCGGATGCAAAACCAGCGAAACACCTGTCGCAAAAAACTCGAGGCCTTCCGCCCCGGCGACTCCTTCGCCAATTTTTGCCGCAAACTGCTCCGGCAAAACTCCCGCGACGGCAGAAAAATTAACGCCGCCTTTTTCAAACACCGCGCCGTTTTCGATGACGCGGGTTCGTCCGCCACCACCGCCTTCGCGTTGCCAGTTATCTTCCCGGAACTTGGCCAAGCCATCGGTTTCTTCCACAGCAAGGCAAATCTTGTCTTGAAGACTGGAAAAAAATTCCTGCGCGCGTTGTTTGATCGGTTGATTGTTTTGCATGGCGGGAATTGTGCCGCGATTTGAAAAAACGCGCTACTGCCGGGATTGGAAAATCGCTTTTCTGGCAGCTAGGATACGCAGCCTATGAATGAAGCAAATCAGGATCAATCAAATGACATTGGCAATCTGGCGATTCGGGTTTCGATGCTACCGCGTGATACCAATCCGGGCGGAACAATTTTCGGCGGAGTCATCCTGAGCCAGTTGGATTTGGCCGGAGGCATAGAAGCTCGCAAGCAGGCCGACAAACTGTTTGTCACCGTTGCCATGCGAGGCATCGAATTTATTGCGCCGGTGTTTGTCGGTGATGTTGTCAGTTTTTACACGCGCACGATCAAAGTCGGTCGGACTTCCGTCACCGTTGGCATCGTCGTCGAAGCCATGCGATATCGCGACAGCGACAATATCGTTCGCGTGATGGAAGCCGAAGCCGTATACGTGGCCGTGGATGAAAACCGAAAACCCATTCCAATCCAGAACGAATCATGAAAAAAGGCTGCCATTCCTTGTTGAATGACAGCCTCTTCCTCTGCTCAGTTATGTGTGGATTGCGTGATAAAGAATTTTTCTGAATATTGAATCGTTAGGGACGACCGCCGCCGTGGCCTCTGCCAGGACCACCACCCGGGCCTCCGCCAAACCCGCCTGGACCGCCACCGTGCCCAACCAACGAACTGACCAGTCCCAGCACACGTTCAGCGGTAAATTTTGTGTTCAACGGATCAAGCTGCCCGCCGTTTGAGAGAATCGTCAACACATCAATGTCGAATTTGGCCTGAGCATCCAGCCGGGCTTTGTTCAAAGCGGCGGACCGATTCGCAATGATGGTCGCCTGCGCCTGAGCATCAGCCAGCTTGCCAGCCAGAATCGCAGCCGTGTAGGCATCCCGCGCCGCTTCAATGGTCGCATCCGGTTCATCAGGTTGAGCGTCTTTGAAGGCCGTGATCAAAGTCGTCAGGGCAGTTTCCTGCGTTCCTGTCAGAGTCGGGGCACTGGCTTGCGTGATGGCACGTTTCAATTGCGCAAGCGGGTCGCGTTGCGTTTGTCCCAAAGTGGTGCTCACGCTGAGCGCAATCGCGCACAACAGCATTATTGATGTGCCGATCCATTTCACTTGTTTTTTCATTTGTTAAACTCCTTTTTCAGTGCTTTTGTTAATGGCGCGTTTCATCGCTCAAGCGGCAATCAAAGCTCTTTGATTTTTTCCAAACCGCTCCCCTTACTGAGCAAGGAAACGCGCCGACCGGGAAGATCTTTGCCAATTTTGATCTTCGCCCACTGTTTGGCAATGAACGTGCCATAGCCTGGCCAAGCAGCAAAATCAGCCCAAAAGCCTTTATTTATTGAGATTTTGCGAACCGCCAGTACCAGAGGAGAGCATTTTTCGAGCAGGAGAACGTGGCGAGAAACGACATCGCTTGAAGAGAGAACTTATTCGTATGTGACGGATATGCGCAGGTTGATTATTTGCGAAGCGAGGTTTGTTGTTGCGGCAGAAAAATTGTAAACGTTGAACCGGCATTGGGCGCGCTTTCGACCGCGATTCGCCCGCCATGCTGTTCGACAATTTCTTTCACCAAAGACAATCCTAAGCCTGTGCCAACAATATTGGACGAGGTGTCGCGTTCCAGGCGGAAGAATTTCTCGAAGATTCTTTCCTGGGCTTCGGGCTCAATTCCAAATCCCTGATCGCGAACGCTGATAACAAAATTATTCTGGCTGAAGCGCACAGCAATGACGACTTCAGTTCCCAGCGGGCTGTATTTGATGGCGTTGCTGACCAGATTGCTAAGGGCTTGCGCCAACAGTTGCTCGTCAGCTTGCAGTAATGGCAGTCCGGGTTCGACCTGCGATTCAAGTCGAACGCCTCGCTCCGCGGCAAAAACGGAAAGTTGGCGAACGCAATCGGCAACCAGTTCCTGACAACGAATTGACGACAACCGCAAGGGTTGAGCGCCCGATTCCAGCCGCGTCAGATCAAGATACCGGTTGATGGTTTCGCCCAATCGAACGGCTTCGGCATTGATGACACTCACCATTTCGCGCGATTCAGCAGCTTCAACAGGAAACTTCAGCAGCACATCGCTCAAACCCTGAATCGAAGTCAGCGGAGTTCGCAGTTCGTGGGAAACCAGTTGCAGCGTTTCGGTCTTCATTCGATCCAGTTCGACGCGTTTGGTGATGTCCGAAATCAACGCCACGACGCCAATGGCGCTGTTGTCTTCGGGATTTGTCTCCAGGGTTGAAAGCAGCAGCAAAAAATAGCGTGGCTCAGGCTTCAAGATTTCAAACTCAAGCTGGGTGCTATATCCATCAAGCGCGGCGGATATTGCTTCGTTCAGTTTTTGAATCTCCAATTTTCCACGCCCGGCCAAAAAATCTGCGAAGTATTTTCCGGTCAGCTCTGGCTCTTCGCAGCCGAAAAGTTGTTGGGCTTCGCGGTTTGCAAAAACGATGCGTCCCGTCAGATCGGCGACCAAAACCCCTTCATCCATGCTGGACAAAATGCGATTGATGAACCCCATTCGCGCCAGCAACTGCGTCGTCAAATCGTCCACCGCGCGCAGCTTCCAGGCCAGGGGCTGGGGCAAAAACTGGTGATTGGCGAATTCGGATTGTGCGCCAGAACTTTGCGGCAAAAATCCTTGTTGACTGCTGACCAATGCAGCCAGCTTGGCGTCCAGTTCGCGGCTGCTGTTGAGCGAACGGTTGAGCAGCAACGGAATTACAACGGCGAATCCTGTCAGCATGGCGGGCAAAGGCGGAATGACCAGAAACCAGTTGAATGCCATCAAACTGCCGATGATGATGGCCAACAGAATCAATCCCAACATAAGAAGTTGCCGCCAGCCATCCAGCCATCGAACGGTCAACGCTGAAATCATGATGACCAGCAAGGCAACTGCAAAACCTCCCCAATCAGGCAAACTGCGCAGGGCTAAACGGTTGCGGATGGTGTTGATGATGTTGGCGTGAATTTCCACGCCAGGCATTTCCTGACCGCCTTCGCGTTTTTCGGTGGCGAAGTTCATAAATGGCACAACGCGCGAATCACCCATGGAAGCTGCCGTCGCTCCAATCAACACAATTTTGCCCGTGAACGCCTGTGGCGGAATTTTATCGTCAATCACATCCGCAATGCTGAAAGAAGTAAACGAACCAGTCGGACCGGCAAAGTTAATCATCATCTCGTTTTGGCGAATGATGTTGACGCCGGGAATTGAGGACAGTGACGATTCGTCACGGACAGGGATTTCATATGTGCCGAACTTCAGCTCCCTGGCATTTTCTTCGATTCCATTGTCCGTGATGTTTTCGGCCAGACGAATGACTTCAGCGCTGAGCGCCCACAGCTTTTCTGCGCGGTCGTCGGCTTTGCTGAGCTGAATGCTGCGCATCATTCCATCTACGCCGGGAGAAATATGCGCGTGACCGATTGCCTGTGCAGCGTTGGCAAACGCTGGTATGGGCCGCAGCCAGGCAGTGCCGTGATGAGAAGATTGCGCCAGTGAGACTTCGTACAATTGCGCTGGCAACACAACGCGACCGTTGTGCGCGATTGCCGCAGCCAATCTGCGGTCGTCTTCCGGCGCGGAGGCTTCGGCGTAAATGACGTCCAGTCCGATGCTGAGGGGTTTGGCTTTGGTGAGTTTTTCCAGCGCTTCCGCCATCACGGAACGCGGCCAGGGCCAGGAGCCATAACGGGTTCCAAGTTTTTGCAAGCTTTGATCATCAATGGCGACAATGATGATGTCATCTGAGGGGTCAAGCGCGCCTCGCAATCGAAAGAGCATGTTCCACGATGTTGCCGAAAGCGAAGGCACAAACCATGTCACGACAACAACCAGCGCAATGCTGATCAACAGAATTGCCGTTGTGCGAATGGATTGCGAACTATTCAGAATCGTCATTTTGGCTTGCGCCGTCGGCCGGGTTTGATACTTCCAGATAACGATAAATTGTGCGGCGATCTATGCCGAGCAGTTCCGCTGCCCGCGATTTATTGCCACCGTTTTCTGAAAGAATCAACTGAACGTAACGGCGTTCCAGTTCCGCCAGCGTCGGTCGGTCGGCCATCAAGGAAAGGCTATGAACAGAAGATTGATGGGTCGTTGCGGCTGCTGGCGGTGTTGCGCGTTCGACAATTCGTTGCGGAAGATCGTTGACCGTAATCAATCGGTCAGCGCAAACGGCTGCGGCGTGTTCGATGGTGTTTTCCAGTTCGCGCACATTTCCCGGCCAAGAGTATCTGGACAACAAATCAATCACGTCTTCGCCGATACGAATCTGTTCGCCGTGCTCGCGCTCGTACTTTTTCAAAAAGTGATGCGCCAGCAGCGCCACATCTTCGGCTCCACGTTGGCGCAGTGGCGGCAGATTGATCGTCAACACGCTGAGCCGGTAAAACAGATCGGCGCGAAATTCTCCGCGATTCGCCATTTCTTCCAGATTGACGTTGGTTGCGCCGATGACGCGGACGTCAATTTTGCGCGCATCGCGGCTGCCAATACGGCGAACTTCTTTTTCTTGCAACACGCGCAGCAAACTAGCCTGGAACGACTGGCTGGTTCCGCTCAGTTCATCCAGAAAAATCGTGCCGCCTTCTGAAGCTTCAAACAAGCCGGCGCGGTCTGTGGCGGCACCGGTGAAGCTGCCTTTGGTATAGCCAAACAATTCCGACTCCAGCAAAGTTTCGGTCATCGCCGAACAATTGACGGCAGTGAACGGACGATCCGCCCGCGCGCTATTGTTGTGAACGGCGCGTGCGATTAGCTCTTTGCCTGTGCCGGATTCGCCTTCGATCAAAACGGTGGCTCCGGTTCGCGCCGCGTGCGCCGTCAATTTATAAGCCCGCACCATTTGCGGACTGTGACCGATCAAGCCGGAAGCCGAAAAATCGCGCAATGGATCGGGGCTTGCTGCTTGGGCAGTTGTCGCCAAAAGCTCCGAATGATGCGCGGCGCGGCTGACGATGGAAAGCACATCGTCAATGTTGAAGGGTTTGGCGATGAAATCGAAAGCGCCTTCTTCGACGGCTTGCATGGCAATTTCCAGCGAGCCTTGCGCGGTAACAGCAATGATTTTGGTGTCAGGGCTGAAGCGGCGAAATTCGCGGACGACTTCCAAACCGGTGATGTCCGGCATGTAAATGTCTGTCAGCACCACGTCGAAACGTTTGTTTTGACCAAGCGCAATGGCTTCGCGACCGCAAGTGGCGGCGGCAACGTCGTAACCGCTCATCCGCAGCGGCACTTCGAGCGCCATGCGCGCGCCGCGTTCGTCGTCAACGACCAGAATTTTGTGAGAGTGAGAGTTGGTTTGAATCAATTTGATTGAGGCCTCAATAAAGTTACGGTCTTCCCTTTGGTTTTGAACTGCCAGGAGGTGGCGGGCTGCCCCGACCGGTTTCAGGTTGCGGGTGGCCAATTGACGGCGGGCCTCCACGTCCTGGGTCACGCCGATCACCGCTTTCAGATCGCTCGCCACCTCTGCTCGAACCTCTGCCCGATGTGTCGGCAATCTTGCCATTATCTTGTCCCGGTCTACCGGTCTGGACTGTTCGGAAGTTTCCATCATTACGCCCGGGTTTGAAAGCCCCCGGCGCTCTAGGCGGCCCCAGCATCAGGATTCGTGTCGTCTGGCCTGCTGAAAGAAAGATGGGTTGATCCGGCAACCGCAGATTGGTCACGGCCACTTCGCCTTCGTGCAGAAAGACTTCGGTTTCATCGTTTTCAACCAGCACATCAAAGATCGTGCCCCGAACGGCAATGACGGCTGTCGGTGTGTTGACTCGATAGGGATTCGGCTGGTCGCCTACTTTTTCAATGTGAACACGCGTTTTGCCTTTGATGACTTCAAACAGCGTGCGCGGCGACTGGCTCAAGTCTTTGATGACAACCGTGGACTTGGGGGCAATTACTGCCTGCGAACCATCCGTCAGTCCCAACACCAGCCGCCCATTTTTGCCCGTGATGATTGTGTCGCCCTCTGATAAACGGTCGTCCACCTTGAAGGCAATTTTGACGGGAACAGGCTGCGTGTTGGGGTAGCGGCGAATTTCCACCTGCCCTTCGATGGAAGTGATCCTGGCTGAAACCAATTGCTGAGCGGAAACGGGAGTTATTCGCTCAGTAAGTAAACAAACGGCGGCGCATATAGAAAACAAAAATAGAATTTTTCTGGAAAGCATTGTTTTACCTCTCGTCATTTTGCTTGATTCTGTTTCAGAACGAAAAAATGACTATTTCAGGCAGAAGTCCCTATCAGATTTTCCAGTTGCTCATTTTTGCCACACCTGCGGATTTTTCAACTATTGCAGGTGTCGGCTTTTACCTCACTTTTCGCCAACCAGCCGCGCTGATCATCGAACAATCGGTTAAGTGCAATCAACAGACCAAATAAAAGTGTCTTTGTAAACTGAAAAGCAGGCACATGGTTTGCTGATAATGGCCGCGATGATTTCCCAATCCCAAACCAATCAATCGCCAAACGTGAGCCATGACCAACCTTTGCCTCCAGCCAAAGAAACGTTGCGGCGATGGCTGAACAATCCATTGACTTTCGTTTTCCTGGTGTGGGGCGTTTTGTTCATCGGTCTTGGATTGTTGCTGTTGTTGCTGCCGTAATCCAGTTTCGTGCCAACTCAAATGCCATTAGCTCAGTATGCCACCGACATTTCGGCGAACGGCAATCTATCCTTTACAATCAGTGGCGTTATGACGAATGCCAATCGGGATTCGTCAAAAAATTGTTTTTGCCATTGATTGTGTATGAAGGTTTGCTACTCCGACCGATACGCGGTTCCGTTGCCCAGCGCACACCCCTTTCCGATGCCAAAGTACCGTTTGGCGCGAAACCGGTTGCTGGACGAAGGTTCGATCATGCAACGGCATCTGGTTGAGCCGCCATTGGCCCGCAATGAAGACATTTTGCTGGTTCACACCGAAGATTACTGGTTTCGATGTTCGCGGGGAGAGCTGACGGCGCAGGAAGTTCGACGAATAGGATTTCCCTGGTCAGACGATTTGGTGGGACGTTCGCGCGCGGCTGTCCAGGGAACAATCATCGCCGCCAGAAGCGCACTAGACGATGGGATTGCCTCGAATCTGGCCGGGGGAACTCATCATGCGTACCCGGATCACGGCGAAGGCTATTGCGTACTGAATGACATTGCGATTGCCACGCGCATTTTGCAGCGCGACGGTTTGGCCGAACGCATCGCCATCATTGATTGCGATGTTCACCAGGGAAACGGAACAGCGGCAATCTTTCAAAACGATCCTGATGTGTTCACCTTTTCGATGCACGGCGAAAAGAACTTTCCGGCGCGCAAGGAACAAAGCAAGCTGGACATCAACCTGCCAAATGGCGTTGGAGACGAAGAATATCTGACTATCCTTCAAAATCACGTTCCGAAAATCCTGGACGACTTTCAGCCGGATTTTGTGTTTTACCAAGCCGGTGTTGATCCATTTGAAGGCGACCGGCTTGGTAAGTTGAAATTGACGATTGAGGGTTTGCGGCGGCGAGACGAATTCGTGATTGCCGCTTGCCGTCAGCGGGATTTGCCCGTGGTGACAACGATGGGCGGCGGTTACGCAAAAAACATCAGCGATACGGTTGAGGCTCACTGCAATACAGTTCGCGTGGCACTCGGTTTCGCTTGAACAACCTGAACCTTTGGCAGCGACGGACGCTTGAGCGACCGAAGCTTGTCGCTCAAAGCCATTGCTGCAAACGCAACCGAATAAACGGCAAAGATCGTAAAAGCAACCAGGGCAATCAGGTTTGCCACCAGTATCAGGGCCGCCATCATTGCATCCGTTTCCGAAACCAGTTGAAATTGAGTTGGCATAAATCCTCCTGGCGAAAAGTCTTAAGACGGGGTCTGGGATTTGATTGATGTTGGATGTCGTCTGAACTGTGACAGCCTCAGACGACATCCGACTCGATAAACTGGCTGAGTTCTATTTGGGCGAAACACTACTGGCCAACCGTGGCGTTGACGATGACAAGCTCCGGCTTGGATTCGTTCACGGCCAGATGATCATTGCCGCGTGCGGCTCTACGTTCGGCCTGGCTGACAGCCAATTCGCTGGCAGCATTCCCGTCAGACGCGCCTGCCCAGAAATACTGATTTCCATACCGGCGAAAAGTCAGATTGGCTTTGCCCGATTTTCCGGTTTCCGTGTTTCGGACGATGGCAGCAACAGCCGCCTTTTTTTCCATATTCCGAATAATCAGAGTTCCTTGAGTGGTCCCTTTCGTCACCAGGTAATTGCCAGCCGGAAGCGTTTTTCCGTTGACGGTAAACTCAAATGGAATGTTCGCGGTGATTGCGGTTCCCAATCCGGCAAGGCCAGCAACGGTCAAAGTGGCGATCAAAGTTACTGTGGCGACGATGGTTGTAATCTGCTTTTTCATATTTCCTCCTATCGGTTCTCAAAAGTTCATTCCCTTTCCGGTGAACATTCATCAGCTTCGTGCTGATGCGCTCTCTTTTTCCCTTTCACGACAATGCTTACTTCAACCGCCGTGCCAACAAACAACGAAGGCTCTGGACAAAAGACAGACTGCCGCTAACTAGTTGAACTGGTTTTGGATAAAGAGAATTTTGAAAATTAGGGAAGGTGCCTGGCAGGTAGGAAATTGCCTGAAAACTATCTGATCGGATAGAGCGCTCTATCCGATCAGTGAGAGCTTGACTGCTTCAAGGGGACATTGGCCAAGGTCAGTCTTTTTTGACGGGTTCAAGTTTGCTCATTTCGGCGAATTTTGCCTGAGCGCGTTGGGTTCGTGCGTCGTTTTCTTCCTGGGTCGAAAAACATCCGCTTCCAGGCATTGGCAGAACTGTCTTGCCCATCCGTAGATAAACGACGCCATCAATAACAACCAACCCGGTCTTCCATTCTAGCGCCGAGTCTTTCGATGAGTCAGGCAAGACAGTTTGTTTGATTGGTTCCTGCACAGTCGTCATGACTGGCAATGCAGCCGATTTGGCGATTTCGCGATCCACCAATTTTTTCAATTCTTCTGCGAAAGGTTCATCACGTTTGGTGTGCGCTTTGTCTACAGCGGCTTGCGCTTTCATCAGAGCTTCAGCCGTCGGTTGAATGCTGGGTGTTTGCTTTGGCGGCGGTTCCTGTTGAGCGGTGGCGCACACTACTGCAATTACCAAACAGGCATAAATTCCAAGTACATACTTCATTGTCGTTCCTCCGAAAACTGATTCAAATGATTGGCTTATGAGTTGGCTCGCCTGTGATAGGAACGGCAATGCGGCCTGGCCTTGCGCGGTGAAAAAGTTTTCAATTGTGAGCTTTGTAAGCGACAACGCCCGCGCGAATTGTATGGGAAACGGAAAAGTCTGCCTTCAAAACGGCCAGGTCTGCGTCTTTTCCGACTTCGATGGAACCTTTGCGATCAACAACGCCACAGGCTTTTGCCGGAGCGAGCGACGAGGTGTGGGCAGCATCCATCAAACTCATTCCCGTAAAATCAATCGCGTTGCCGACTGCCCGATTCATCGTCAGCACGGAACCGGCAATCGTCACGCCGTCCATCAAGGTGCAAAGCGGCCCGCGAACCTGAATCTGAAAATCGCCGAGCGTAAATGTCCCGTCGCCCACGCCTTGCGCTGCCGTCGCGTCTGTAATCAGCGTCAACCCATCGCGCCCTTTTGCCCGCCAGGCCAATCGCGCCATTTGTGGATGAACATGAACGCCATCGCAGATCAGTTCCGCTTGAATACCCGGTTCGTTTAGAACCGCCGAAGCCAGCCCAGGTTTACGGTGATGAACGCCGGACATTGCGTTGTAAAGATGCGTTGCCCGCGTCGCTCCAGCTTCAATCGCCGCCAAAGCGGTGTCGTAATCAGCTTCCGAATGCCCCAGAGAAGCTTCGACGCCGTTGGATTTCAGAAACCGAATCAGCTCCAGGCCGCCCGGCAGTTCCGGAGCCATCGTCATAATTTTGATTCGTCCGGCGGCGGCGGACAGCAATTCGCGGCATTCGTCAAAATTCGGATCGCGAATGCCTTCAACGGGTTGAGCGCCTTTGAACTTCAGATTGATGTATGGCCCTTCAATGTGCAGCCCCAGAATCTCTGCGCCTTCCTGTGTCCCAGCGGCGGCAGTTTCGGCGGCAATTGTGTCTTTGACGGCCTTCATCAATTCAGAGTGCCGCGCGGCAATTGTCGTAGCCAAAAAACCCGTCGTGCCGAATTTCATCAATGCGCGGGAAATCCGCCGAATTCCTTCCGCTCCGTTGGCCATCACGTCGTCGCCGCCGCTGCCGTGAAAGTGAGTATCAATGAATCCCGGCATCACCACGCCGCCCGCCGCATCCACAATCTGCGAATCGGGTTCGGGAGCAGCGTCACTATTTGCACCGGCAAACTTGATCTTGCCGTCTTCGCACAAAATGACCCCGTTTTCGATGACTGCTGACGGAGTCACAACTTTGCCGCCAATGATTGCCAGACGATCTGCCATTGATTTTCCTCCAAAGGAAATTGAGGTTTAGGAAGCGCGAAGTCTATCACGCGGCATTGGTTTGACCGACCAACGCACAACCACGCATGCGAAAAACCGGCCTTTGCAAAAAGCCAGACCGCTGATTATCATCTCGCCTCATTTCAACGCCGATAAGACTCAATACCAAAACAATGAAAAGCATTTACGAAGGTCACGAAGAAACACGAAGTTTTACCACCTTCACGTCGTGTTTCTTCGTGTTCTCCGTGGATCAATCTATCTTCACGGGAAAGTTTCAGTCGCGACGCGACACTCTGACAAACCGAAATTCCATGCGGATAAAGTACGTGTGTTCAAGCGAGCAATCAAAAAATAGGAGAGACGAATGGCTACTGATGTTTTGATGCCCCAGATGGGCGAATCAATTGCTGAGGGAACGATTGTTAAATGGCTGAAAAAAGTGGGCGATAGCATCCAGCGCGATGAACCGTTGCTGGAAATTTCTACCGACAAAGTGGACGCCGAAGTCCCTTCCCCCGCCGCAGGCATATTGCTGGAAATTCTTGCCAATGAAGGCGAAACCGTCGTCGTCAATGCCGTGATCGGACGATTGGGAGAAGCAGGTGAATCAGCGGGCGCTGCGCCTGCGAAAGCGGCTGAGCCTGCCAAAACTGCTGAACCTGAACCAGCAAAAGCCGCCGAAGGTGGCCCGACGCGTGACGATCCGGCAGTTGCGGCTTTGCAAAACCAAGTCAAGCCCCTGGCTCCTGGCGAATCTGCCGCTGTAAAACCGGCAGAAACGGCGGCTGTCCCCGCTGCACCAGCAGCCCCTCCTGCCGCCGCCAGCGAAGAAGGTGATGGAAAAAAAGTTCGGTCGTCACCACTGGTTCGCAACATCGCTCGCGAACATGGCGTGAACCTGGAAGAAGTCCCTGGTACTGGACTCGGTGGCCGTGTGACCAAAGAAGATATTCTGGGTTTTGTTGAGGGACGCAAAGGTGCTCCTGCACCAGCGGCAGCTCCTGCTGCACCCGCAGTTCCGGCTCCGCCTGCTCCTGTTGCGCCGCCAGCCGCTCCAGCTGCTCCTGCTGTACCGTCGGCACCTGCTCCGCTACCAACAATTCCTGCTTATGCCACAGGCGACCGCGTCACGATCGAACCAATGACGAATATGCGCCGCCGCATCGCGGAAAATATGATCGCCAGCCGACGCACTTCCGCGCACGTGACCACCTTCTTTGAAGTGGACTTCACGAACATCGCCCGGCTGCGCGACAAACTGAAGAAGAGCTTTGAAGCGCAAAACGGCACAAAACTGACCTTCCTGCCGTTCGTCATCAAAGCGACGATTGACGCGCTGAAAGCTTTGCCGATCGTCAATTCTTCTGTCGAAGGCGAAAACATCGTGTACAAACACGATTACAACATCGGCATTGCCGTGGCCCTGGATTGGGGACTGATCGTGCCTGTCATCAAACAGGCTGATGCGTTGAGCATTACCGGCCTGGCCCGCTCCTCACAGGATTTGGCGACTCGCGCTCGTGGCAAACAACTGAAACCGGACGAAATTTCCGGCGGAACCTTCTCCATTACAAATTTCGGCTTATATGGCGGTTACACCGCTACGCCAATCATCAACCAGCCACAAGTTGCCATTCTGGGAATGG
>CAZMXG010000162.1:0-18398 GCA_964570175.1 uncultured Heliomicrobium sp.
TGAAAATCCCCGGCAGATTCAGCGCCGATCCAACAAAGACTTTCTCGTTGACCATGTTGCGAATCTGGAACACACCCATTGGCGTGTGGCTTTGTTGATATTCTTTCTTCAGAGCTTTTCGTTCACTGTTCATAAATCTCAGGCTCCAAACTAATCGCGTTATTGATGTTTTCCTGTCAGTTTTTCCCAAATCCCTGGATGCTCAATCGTCGCGCCGCTCTCTTTGAGGAGTTTGATGATTTCGGGTTTATCGTGCGCCCAATCGAGCACTGAGCTGCCATTCATAAATTCAATCGCATTGGAATCAGCACCGTGTTGAAGCAAAAGCTTGACGATTTCCATGTCGCCACCCCCACTTGCTGCCATCAATGGCGTGACATGAAATTTGTCTCCCGCACTGACATTGGCACCTCGTAAAATCAGAAACTGTACCGCTTCCAGATGCCCTCGTCCGGCGGCTTCGTTTAGCGGTGGAGTTCTTCCGCAACAAAATTTGTTGATATCTGCGCCGTGGGCAATCGCTTTTTGCATCAATGCGATATCGCCAATATAAGCAGCTTCAGATAGCTTCATTTGCCACTCTTCAGGAGAGAAAGATTTGTAATAGTTCTCCCAAACAAAAATTGCGCCCACAACAATTACAATACTTCCGGCAATGGTGGCTATCTTTACTGCTTTCATCTTTCTAACTGCTTTTGTTGGCGAACTGTTCCCTCAGCGTGAAGAAACATGCGCCGCTGACATTTTCGGCCTCGTGTTATCCACAATCGCTTGATTCGCCAGAACTTGAAATTCCTGGCGAATGTTGATGTGCGTGTACGGAATGACTTGAGTCATCATGATCCCGATCATCTCTTCCTGCGGATCAACCCAGAAATACGTGCAGAACGCGCCGCCCCAGCCGTATTCGCCGACGGAACTGGGAATGGCTGCCTGGCCGACATCGGTCAGCACACGATATCCCAAACCGAAGCCAAACCCCGGGCCGGTCAACCAAATCGGCAGATTGCCAGTGTGATTGGCGGTCATCAGTTCTACGGTTTTGCGGCCCAGAATGCGCACGCCGTCCAGTTCGCCTCCGTTAAGCATCATTTGATGAAAGCGCACATAATCCGCCGCCGTCGAAACCAATCCGCCCGCACCGGAAAAGTAAACATGCGGCTCTTTAACGTAACGGCTTTCCGCCGTCGGAGCTTCCAGCAATTTGATCTTGTTGCCGTTCTTTTCGTCGGGCTGGTAAACGGCGGCAAAACGATTGAGCTTCGATTGCGGCAGGTAAAAATGCGTATCGGTCATTTTCAGCGGCGCGAAAATGCGTTTCTGCTGAAATTCGTCCAGCGTCATGCCGGAAATGACTTCGACCAAGCGGCCAACCACATCCGTCGCGTTTCCGTATTCCCAGGCGTCTCCGGGATGAAAGTTCAGCGGCAAAGCCGCCAGCCGTTTCATGGCATCGCCAACCGTGTCGCCGGGTTTGCGCGCTTGCTGAAAGTTTTTGGTGAATTCTGGCAGTGTGATTCCGCGATAGCTGTTAGCGAATCCAGCGGTATGCGTCAGCACGTGTTTGAACGTGATCGGACGCGCAGCCGGAACCAGTTTGTATGGAACGCCGATGCGGTCTTCGCCCGAAGCCGGAACTGCAACTTTCATGTTCGTAAATTCAGGCAGGAACTTGGCAATCGGGTCGTTGAGCAGAAAATGACCTTCTTCGTACAACATCATCAATGCGACTGAAGCAATCGGTTTGGTCATTGAAGCGATGCGGAAGATCGTGTCCGTCGTCATCGGCTGTTTGTTTTCAACATCGCGCGAACCGATGGCTTCCAGATGAACGACTTTGCCTCGCCGAGCCACCATCGTCACCACGCCGGGAACCAGGCCTTTGTCCACGTACCGCTGCATCCCTGTGCGAATGCGCGCCAGCCGTTCGGACGACATGCCGACTTCTTCCGGCTTGGCAGTGGGCAAACCCGATGCTTTGCCCTGAGAAAGGGCGGGCGTGCTTCCAACAGTCAACGAAAAGATGATCGTTGCAATCAGCGAGTAAGCTACCAGTCTTTTCATATCGCCTCCTGAATGTTTGGGATTGGCAATTACAGCGCGCGCGTGACTTCGATGATCTTTTGTGCCAGTTGTTCGACTTTCTGTTCCAGGGTGTCGCCAGTGACGAATTCGCAGTTGATGTCTTTGACCGGGATGGCAAGTTCGACGATGTTGTAATAACTGCCGCCAGAGCGGATTTCGGCGGCATTCACGCCAAGGTCATCCAGCGACAGTTTCGTGATCGGTTGCCGCGAAGACATCATAATGTCGCGGGTTTTCGGAATGCGCGGAACGTTTTGATCGTTGTTTGTAACTGTAATGACCAGCGGTAGTGTCGCTTCGACTTTTTCCCAGCCATTGTCGGTTTGTCGTTTCAGCAAAAGGCCATCACCGTTTTTCTCAATGCTGTCCACAAACGAAACCGATGCGCAGCCAAGCTCTTCCGCCAGCAAACCGCCGGTTTGGCCTACGCCCCAATCGCCGGATTCGCGTCCGACCATCACCAGATCAAAACTGCCGAGTTTGCAGATTGCCGCGGCCAAAACTTGCGCAACAGCCAGCGGATCAGGGTTTGCCACGCCGTCGTTCGTCACCAGCACAGCATTGTCGGCTTTCATCGCTAAAGCTTTGCGAAGCGAATCTTCCGCGCCGTCGGCTCCAAAAATCAGCGCGGTGATCTTGGCGTCGGGCGCGAACTTTTCGCGGAATTGCAGCGCCGTTTCCAGCGCATTTTCACAGAAGATGTTGGTTACTAGGTTGGCATTGCCGCGAACGGCTTCGCGTTTTTCGGCGTCCACACGAAAATCGCGGGCGGGAATCTCAGGGTCGAGAATCTGTTTCAGACAAACAATGATGTTCATAATGACGTTTTACTTTTGAAGAGAAGTGGCGCATAAAATGCCACGCCGCAGACTAACTTACCGAGCGGTCAGTCTATGCTTCGCCAAAAGAGACTGTCAAGGTTTGCTCAATTTCAAAAGAGGGATCAACGATGGAAGTTTTACGCACTCCTGACGAACGATTTGCCAATCTAGCCGGATTCAATTTCGCGCCGCATTATATTGAAATCAGCCATCAAACCACTCCGCTGCGCGTGCATTATCTGGACGAAGGTCCCCGCGAAGCTGCGCCGGTGTTGTTGATGCACGGAGAACCTTCGTGGTGTTACCTGTATCGGAAAATGATTCCGATCATTGTTGCCGCCGGGCATCGCGTCGTTGCGCCTGATCTGATCGGGTTTGGGCGTTCGGACAAACTCATCCGCCGCGAAGATTACACTTACCAATTTCACGTGGACACGATGACGGCGTTTGTCGAATCGCTCGACCTGCGAAACATGACGTTCTTTGGGCAGGATTGGGGAGGGTTGATTGGACTCAGAATCGTGGCGGAACATCCAGAGCGATTTGCACGAATCGTGGCGGCCAACACGTTCTTGCCAACCGGCGATCAAAAACCCAGCGAAGGATTTTTGCGCTGGCAGCACTATTCGCAAACGGTCGAAAATTTCCACGTGGGCGGAATTATCAAGGGCGGATGTGTGACGGAACTCTCGCCGGAAGTGATTGAAGCGTACAATGCGCCCTTCCCTGATGACACATACAAAGCCGGAGCGCGCCAGTTTCCGTTGTTGGTTCCGACTTCGCCCGATAATCCCGCTTCAGAAGCCAACCGCAAAGCCTGGGAAGTATTGAAGCAATGGAACAAACCTTTTCTGACTGTCTTCAGCGACAGCGACCCTGTCACGCGTGGAGCCGATGTTGTGCTGCAAAAACTGATTCCCGGCACAGCCGGTCAACCGCATACGACGATCACTGGCGCAGGACACTTTCTTCAGGAAGACAAAGGCGAAGAATTGGCGAAAGTCGTCGTTGATTTCATCGCCCGAACTTGATCTGGTTATTTTGCGTTCAAGCTATGCGTTTGGCTCTGCCACAAAGGGTTCACCGATTGTTTTACGTAATCTCGCAACGCCAGGTACCGATCCTTAAAAACAGCACGTTGTTCAGCCGTTAGCGCTTTTGTTCCCGAAGCGACATTGCTGATAGAAATTGCGCCATCAATTTCCATCGCGTACTTCACACAAGCGATGGTCTTTCTGACTTGCTGCCCGTTTTCTTCAAAGGCGCAGATCGTTTCAAACCGCTGGCAAATGTCGTGATACACATTCGTCAATTCTTCGTCGCCAGCCCAACAAACGCGCCAGGCTTTTTGCCATTCGCGCGGCATGCAATTGCCTGGGCCGGAAATGACTCCGATGGGCGGCGTGTCGCTGAGCAAATAATCGCGCCAGCCTTCGCGAAACCGATCCAGCAGCGTGTGGCTGGGACGATACAGTTCAAAAATCAGCATCGCGTTGCCGACGTAAATGCCAAATTCGCCGGGTTGTTTGTAATGCAAAGCGGCGCGCGTGTAATTGCCAAGCACACGGCGTGAAGCCGAAACCTTCAACCCACGAACCCACGGCAACCGGCTCAACTGTTTGACGATGTGCGTGCGAATGTGCGGCGGTTGGCCGCTGGCTGCGATGTCCGCGTTGTCATACAGAAACACGGGCAAATCACTGCTGTGGGCTTCCAGCAAATCCGTCAGGTCGCGTTGAAAAAAGCGAACGATTTCTGTTTCGGGCAAATCTTCAATCGCTAGCGGAGCAATCACAGCCGCGTCCGCGCCAAGCTGAATCGCTGCGTCCAGATTTTCCAAAATCTCCGCGCGGGTTTTGCCGTTAATGCCAAGCCAGGATTCGACAGGTTGGTGGTTGGTAAGTTCGGAGTTGATCCGGCGAACTTCATCAACCTGGATTTCCATGATTCGCAGACGCTCAAGGTTCGTCAGCCGGTTCCATTCGCCGGTGGTGCCAACGCCGAAAATTACGTCGGCTCCGCGACCGTTTTGAACCAGATGGCGAAACACACGGCGCTGTTCTTTTTCGACGACCCGTCCAGCTTCGTCAACGACCGTGATGGCGGGAACGTTCAGCCCGCGTCTGAGTGTGTAGCTCATGAACTTTTGATTTCCTGATTGTTTTCTTTTCGAAGCACACAAAGGAAGAAACTTTCAGAACCGTGCCGGTGAGTAAACGTGCGCGCGCCAATCGTTGAAATCGGCAATTTCGCGGCATCCGTTCCCAGCTTGCCCAACTCTTCACGGGTTGCTTCACTGTAGTCGGAATGCTGGCGTCGAAACCAGGCAACGATTTCTTCGCCTTCTTCGGGTTCGGTGGAACAGACCGAATACAGCAAGATTCCACCCGGTTTCAACTGTTTCGAAGCATTCACGATCAATCGTTTCTGCAAATCGGCCAACTCGGTGATTTTGGCTTCATTCATTCGCCATTTGATTTCAGGATTGCGCTGCAAAGTCCCCAGGCCCGAACAAGGCGCGTCCAGCAACACCAGGTCGAAGGATTCCGCCGGAAAAGGCATATCCCGCTCGGCATCCAGTCGAACCAGATTGATGTTTTCAACACCCAGCCGGGCGCTCAGTTCTTTGATCGTTCGCATTCGGTGTTGGTGAAGATCCGCTGCCACAATCAATGAATCCGGCCTCAGTTCCGAAGCAATCAAATTCGCTTTGCTGCCGGGCGCAGAGCAAAGGTCCAGGACTTTTGCCGGTTGATGTTCAGCGATCAGCTTCAGCGCCAGCCTGCCGATTAACTGCGAAGCTTCGTCTTGTAAATACACCCAGCCTTGCTGAACCGGTTCGGAGGTCGCCAGCAAACTTCCGTCTTCGACGACGTAAGCTTCAGGCGTCAGACGGGAAGGACGAATTTTGATTTTGTGCAATTCCAGATCGGCTTTTATCTCTTCGACGGGTTTTCTATTGGGATTGAACCGGAAGGAAGTGGCCGGAACTTTGTTGTTGGCCAGCGCCATTTCCCGCGTGTCAGCTTCTCCAAATCGGGCCATCCAACGTTTCACCAGCCAAACCGGATGTGAAGTTTCAATGCTAATTCGATGCACAGGACTTTTGCTGCTGGGCAGAATGCTGAATTCAAGCTCGCGCTGGGCGCTTCGTAACACGCCATTGACCAGCCCCGCAGCCTGGATTTTACCGTGCTCCTTGACCAGATTGACGGATTCGTTGATCGCCGCAAACGCGGGAACGCGTGTCAGATACAGCAACTGGTACAACCCCAATCGCAACGCAATAACGGCTTCCAAATCGAGTTTGTCAATTTCGCGACGCGTGTGGCGTTCGATCAAAAAATCCAGACGGCCTTGCCAACGCAACACGCCCAGCGTCAATTCCTGCAACAAACCGCGGTCTTCGCGCGAAAGCTTGTCATAACGCGTCGCCGTCAGCAGATTGCTGGCAAACGCATTTTGCGTGGCAACACGCTCCAGGACTTCAAAGGCAGCGGCGCGCGCCGGAGAAAGAAGCGGAAGTTTGGCTTTCATGTTTGCGCCGCCTCCGGCAGCTTGAATTCAGTTCCAACCATCAGCTTCGCTCCATTTAGAAAATCGCGTGCTGGCATCGGGCGTTTTCCAGCCGGTTGAACCTCTGTCACCCGCAAGGATGTGCCGCCGCCACAAACCACTGTGAAGTTGTCTTTTGACACCTCACAAATTGCGCCGGGTTGAAGCTTGTGATCGCTGCTAGCTGTATTCGCCTCAATGGTAATCAGTTCCAGGCGCTGATCGCCTAAAAACGTGTAACAACCGGGAAAAGGCGTGAAGCCACGTTTGCGATTGGAAATTTCAGCCGCCGTTAGCGCCCAGTTCACCTGGCCATCTTCGCGTTTTAAAATAGGCGCGTACGTCGCTTCTGAATGGTTTTGCTCTATCGGTGAGATTTCACCTCGCTCAAGTTTTGCAAGTGTTTGAATCAGCAACTCCGCGCCAAGTTCGGCCAACCGTGGCGTTAATTCCGCCGCCGTTTCACGCGCACCGATTGCTGTTTTTCCCTGTAACAGCATTGCCCCGGTATCCATGCCAACATCCATTTGCATGACTGTCACGCCGGTTTCGATTTCTCCGCAGGCAATTGCCCAGTTGATCGGCGCTGCGCCGCGATATTTCGGCAACAGCGACGAATGCACGTTGATGCAGCCCAAACGCGGAGCCGACAGCATCCAGTCCGGCAAAATCCGTCCGTAAGCCGCAACGATCCCTGTATCAGCCTGTTGCAGCAGCGGTTCGATTTCGGCCCGAGCTTCGGCGGTTTTGATTTTGGTGGGTTGATAAACTGGTATGCCGTGTTCAACAGCAAAAACTTTGACTGGCGGAGACGTCACAATTTGCTTGCGCCCCACTGGCCGGTCTGGTTGCGTGAAGACAGCAAAGACTTCATGCCCTGCTTCCGTCAGTTTTTTTAGCGAGGGAACGGCAAATTCCGGCGTCCCCATAAAAATCAGTTTCATAAGTACGATGATTTAAGTGATTTACCTTTGGCTATGCAGTCTAGGAGTCCACTGCGAGGCAAGTCAAACTGGCGGCTGAAAAAAAGCCTCAAGGCAAATCACATTGCCTTGAGGCTTCAAGTTTGAGGATGGTAGTGGTGTTGCCTCGTAACTCTATTCGTCGGCGGTTTTGAAACTGATTTGTGGAATTAACGGCAATCCTTTTACTAAACGCAGCGTCGGATCTTTCAACACGTCTGCCGCTTCCGTGTTCAATTCCGCTTCCCGCAATTCTTTATATTTGCCATTCGGATAAAGCAGCAAAAAGACCGGGCCATTGCTGGGTTGAGCAACCGGTTTCGGCTTAACAACCGGCTTGGGCTTGGCAGCTTTGGCCGCTGCAGGTTTGCTGGAACTTCCAGCCGTAGATTCAGTGGTTGTTGCGGTTTCCGCGATTGGGGTGTCGAGATTTGATTCAGTCATCTGTTCTTGGACCTCTTCTTCGAAATTGATATGGATCAAGTTGTTGGGATTTGGCTCGCCTTGATCGCCGAACTCTGTTTCGCCGCGAGCCGTTGAAAAGCCGCCGGATTGTAAGTGAGCAATTGGCGTTTTGGAAACTACGGCAGCCCGATTCTTTTTCGAGCGAGAGGTCCAAACCATCGTTTGCGGATCGAAGGCTCGGCCAGATTTTTTGGCTGCCTGATTCAGCCGTTCTGTGATTGCGTCAGTTCCGGGCTCGGCAGCCAGCGCGTTGTGCCAGTCTTTGCAATCGCGCCGGAACTTGCAGGTCCAGTAGCAAACTTCCACAGCTTTCTGACAACTGAATCTATTGCAGGCAATCTGCATACTGGTACCTCGCTCTCAGCGCTAAAAACCTGCTGAATTAAAATGGAATTTCGTCTTCTTCGATGCTCACCAGCGGACGGCTGGAAGCGCGTTTGGATTTTGCGGCCTTGGTTGTCACAACCGCACTTGTCTGTGCTTGCTGGTTTTCAACCTCGATTTGATTTTCAGTGCTGGTGATCTGTGGCAAAGCAAATTCGTTCCGATTACCGAGAAACTGAATGTCTGTTGCTGTAACTTCCGGACTGATACGTTGATTCCCTTCACGGTCAGCATATTCTTCCAATCGCAAGCGACCTTCGACATACACCTGACGGCCTTTGCCCAGATACTCGTTGGCAAGCTCTGCCTGCCGCCCCCAAACCGTAACCCTGAACCAGGTTGTATGCTCACCAGTTTCTCCGGTGGCTGATTTGCGACGTTCCGTAGTCGCCACAGACATTTTGCAAACCGCAGTACCCTGTGGCGTATAGCGCAATTCAGGATCGCGTCCCAGAAAACCAACGATTGTGATTTTGTTGAATGACATCACTGCAACCCTCCTTCTGTTTTGGCCTGGTTGGTTTGAAAATTTGCCAAAACTAGACGCAGTGTATTCAGTTCTCCACCTTGTGTCAAGAGTGAAACATAAAATCCATAAACGAAACATAAAATGGCCCAAAAAGCGTTTTTGCTCTTTGGGCCATTTTTGATTTTCTACAGACAAACAATCCGCGAACTCATTCCCACTCACCAAGTTTGATCTTCTTTTTGATTTTCCTGCCGACCAGTTCCCGCTTCAAAGGGTTCAAGTATTCAATAAAAACTTTGCCGTTGATGTGATCATTTTCGTGCAACACACAGCGGGCGGCGTAGCCTGATACTTCGAAAGTAAACTCTTTTCCGTTCAAATCAACGGCTTGGACAGTGACGATTTCAGGGCGTTCAACTTCCAGATAAATCCCCGGGAAACTCAAACATCCTTCTTCTCCGACAATTTTCCCTTTGGCATCAACGATCTTGGGGTTGATACAGACAATACGCTCACTGGAGTCCTTGCCAGCGCTGACGTCCATCACAAAAAGCTGTTTCGACAGCGCGACTTGCGGGGCCGCCAAGCCAACGCCCTTGGCTTCGTACATGGTGTCGAACATATTGCCAATGAATTCAGCCAGTTTGCCATCAATGTTCGTCACGTCTTCCCCGGCTTTTTGCAGCACCGGATCACCATATTTCACGATTGGTAAAATCATCTTCTTTTTTTCAGTACTCCTTCACCTGTTGTAAATAGCTTTCGTAGTTTCTCTTCATTTCCCGCAGCGAATCTCCACCAAACTTTTCGCGCATCGCATTGGCCAATACGATGGCAACCATCGCTTCGCCGATCACGCCAGCAGCCGGAACCGCCGTTACGTCCGAACGCTCAAAGTCGGCCTCCATCACTTCCTTGGTTTCAATGTGAACGCTGCGAAGCCGCTTCCTGAGCGTCGCAATCGGTTTCAGGTATCCGCGAACGCGCAACTCTTCGCCGTTGGTCATGCCGCCTTCCAAACCTCCGGCACGATTGGACATTCGATAAAAAGATTTTTCATCAGCTTTGTAGCCGATTTCATCGTGAACTTGCGAGCCAGGCATCGCAGCATTGGCCACACCTTCACCAAGTTCGACGGCTTTGGTCGCGTGAATGGACATCACAGCCTGAGCCAGTTGTCCATCCAGTTTCGATGCCCAACTGGTGTGCGAACCCAAGCCCGGCGGACAGCCTTTCGCCACGATTTCAAAAATTCCGCCGAGCGTGTCGCCTTCTTCAACTCCGGCTTTATCAATGCGCTCGATCATTTGGGCTTCGGCTTGTTTGTCCACGCAGCGCAGCATGATGTCGTCGTAAATGGCTTTGATCTGATCCCAACCGGCCTCACGATTTTCAATGGAAATTTCGCCAAGCTGAATCACGTGACTGGCTAACTCAATCCCGAATTCCCCAAGCAGTTGTTTGGCAAAAGCTCCGACAGCAACGCGCATTGTGGTTTCGCGAGCGCTGGCTCGTTCCAGAATGTCGCGCAAATCGCGTCGGTCATATTTCATCCCGCCGACCAAATCCGCGTGGCCCGGGCGTGGACGAATCACCTTGCGGTCGCGTTCAGGCATCTGTTCAGGCTTTTCCGCCGCCATCACTTCCAGCCAATTTTGGAAATCGCGATTTTCGACCATCACGGCAATCGGCGAACCGAGCGTTTCTCCGTGGCGAACTCCAGTTAAGATTTGGATGGTGTCGGTTTCGATCTTCATTCGACCGCCGCGCCCATAGCCTTGCTGACGCCGCCAGAGTTCGTGGTTAATGAAGTTTTGATCAATTGGCAAACCGGCTGGTAAGCCTTCGATGGTGGCGACCAGTGCGCGTCCGTGCGATTCGCCTGCGGTAGTAAAGTTGAAAAGCATATTGCTCAATTCGTTTCTTTGTTTCGTTGATGGCAATTCTAAACTCAAAGTATAAAAGCCGCTCTGACAATGGGCAAATAAACGAATTTGATGGCTCGTGTTCGCGGCTTATTTGAATCAAAAACTGCTTACGGCCATAATCCCGCCTCACAATTCATCACCGACTTCATTTACAGAAAAGGAACCGCAAGCGAAATGCAGAATTCTCCATTCGCGCACATCGAGCAAGCGCCGCCCGATCCGATCATCGGACTTACTGAAGCTTTCAACAACGACTCCAACCCGGCCAAAGTGAATCTTGGTGTAGGCGTTTACCAGGACGCCAACGGCAAAGTCCCCGTGCTGAACGTGGTCAAGGAAGCCGAAAAACGCTGGTACGACCAGGAAGCAACCAAAAGCTATTTCGGAATTGATGGCGTTCCGGCCTACATCAAAGAAGTCCCCAAGCTTCTGTTCGGTGCGGATTCGCAAGTCATCGCCGAAGGCCGCGCGGTTACCGTCCAAGGCGTCGGCGGAACTGGCGCATTGAAAATTGGCGCGGATTTCCTTCGCCGCTTTTTGCCTGATTCGCAACTGTGGATCAGCCGCCCAAGCTGGGAAAATCACCAGATGCTGTTTGAAGCTGCCGGGTTCAAGGTTAACAGTTATCCGTATTACGACGCAGAAACGCACGGGCTGGATTTCAATGGAATGCTGGAAACACTGAAAGGCCTGCCCGCAAAAAGCATCGTCGTGTTGCATGCTTGCTGCCACAATCCGACCGGCGTTGATTTGACCAACGATCAATGGCGGCTGGTCGTTGATGTCGTCAAACAAGCCAACCTGGTTCCCTTCCTCGATTTTGCCTATCAAGGTTTTGGCGAAAGTTTGGAATCGGACGCTTTCGCCGTCAGAGCGTTTGCCGAAGCTGGAATCCAGTGCGTGATCGCCAGTTCGTTTTCAAAATCCTTCGCACTGTACCGCGAACGCGTCGGCGCAATGACTTTCGTAACCGCCAGCGCCGAAGAATCCAAGCGCGTGCTGAGCCAGGTTAAACGAGTCATCCGCACCAACTATTCCAGTCCGCCTTCGCACGGCGCACAGCTTGTGGCGATGGTTTTGGCCGATGCTCAGCTTCGTAAACAATGGGAAGCCGAGCTTGCCGAAATGCGCGAACGCATCTGGCAAATGCGCGGCAAGTTCGTTGAAATGCTGCGCGAAAAAGGCGTCGAACAGGATTTCAGTTTTATTCAAAACCAGCGCGGCATGTTTTCCTACTCCGGTTTGTCGCCGGAAGCGGTCAAAACATTGCGCGAAAAATACAGTCTTTATATCGTCGGCAGCGGGCGCATTTGCGTTGCTGCCATGAATGACAACAACATCGGCACAATCTGCGAAGCAATCGCGGACGTGCTGTAACCCTCACTTGAGCACCATGAACAATTCAAAATTTTCTCGTCGTGATTTCGTCTCTGCTTCAACGGCGTCTGTGTTGCTGACTGCTGCCAGCGCCAAACGCGTCCTGGGAGCCAACAACAAACTTCGCGTTGGCCTGATTGGCTGCGGCGGCCTGTCGCAAGGCTCGCACATTCCTTCACTGCTGAGCATGAAGGATTCAGATAATGTGGAAATCGCCGCCGTTTGTGACGTGTACCAAAAACGTCTTGATCAGGCTGTTTCGAAGACAGGCGCAAAGCCATTCAAGAATTACCACGAACTGCTGGATCAAAAAGACATTGATTACGTTGCCATCATCACGCCGGAACATTGGCACGCCAAAATGACGATTGATGCAGCCGACGCGGGCAAACACATTTACTGTGAAAAACCCATGACCTGGTCCATTGAGCAGGCCAAACAGGTCGTCGCTAAAATCAAAGAAACCAAAGTCAAAATGCAGGTTGGCGTGCAGGGAATGTCTGACGATTCCTATGAAACCGCTCAGCGAATGATTAAGGAAGGCAAGATCGGCCGGCCGATTCAGGCGCAAATTGATTATTCGCGCAATCATAAAGGCGATTTTTGGGTTGCTGACCCGGAAGAAATTGATAAAGACGTAAAACCCGGTGTGAACCTGGACTGGAATGCGTTTTTGGGGCCAGCGCCGAAACGGCCATTTGATTTGGATCGGTTTCTGCACTGGCGGCGGTACTGGGATTATTCGGGCGGCATTGCGACGGATCTGTTTGTCCACCGCGTAACGCGCATGATTCGCGCTTTGGATCTGAAATTTCCGGATCGTGTTGTCGCCACCGGCGGCAAATGGGAATTCCGAAATAGTGCTGCCGAAATTCCTGACACGTTCAACATGATGCTGGATTACCCGGAAGGCTTGACGGTTGTGGTGTTGTCTTCGATGGCAAACTCCGAACCAATTCCGCACGTCATCCGCGGCCACGAAGCGACGCTGGAATTCACGCGCAACGGGTTTGTCATTCGTCCCGAAGGACGCATGAACAAAGCCGGCGACAAAGAAATCATCACGCACAAGAAAACTGGCGGCGAAGACATCACGCTTCACCATCGCAACCTGCAAGGCGCCATTCGCAATGGTGACGCAATCAAAACTGACGTGATGACCGGTTATTATGGTGTGGTCGCGGTGAGAATGGCCACTGAAGCCTTCCGCAAAAACAGATACATGAAATGGGATGCCCGGCGCGAACGCCCCTACGCTGCCTGAGGTTTGATTACAATTGCGACCGCTTCTGAAGCGACGTTGTTAAACATCAACTCAAGCGTTGTCGCGCCGGTTTCGATTCCAGCAGGCAACTGCGCATCAACCTGGTAACTGGCGATGTCGGTTACAAAACCAACAAAAGTCGGCGAGATAAAATGCTCGCCGACTTTTACGTTTACGTTGTCGCAATTCGCTACGTCGGTCAATCCTTCGACAAATAACCGCAGCAAGGACTTTGGGCCGCTGGCGTGAATTTCCGCCTGATAATCAAATCCGTTTCTGACTGTCACAATTTTGGGCGCAGCGGGTTTAGCTTGAACGAGTTCAATTTCGTAACCCGGCGAGGATTCGCCGCTTTCAAGCTGTGCTTTAACAACGACTTTGCCGCTTTCCGTCGCCTCCGGAATTCGAGCTTCAATGTACGTTAATTGATCGAATGATTGACCGAATTGTCGCCGCAACTCTTCGTCAAAATGCGGACGCGGACGGCCCACGTAACGCGGCGTAATGATTTGATTGACTAAACTCACCTTCAGGTTATTCGCGTCAACGGACTCCCTGTCCAATCCAGAAACGACCAGGGACAGCCAAGCTTCGTCGCCTCCAGTCGGAATTGTTCTGATTGCCGAATTGTCAGCTCGTGCATGAAACTCAATTCGACAATTTTTCTTCGTGTCCTCTTCGTATGCCTTCGTGGGAGAAAATGGCTTTCGCATCATCGTCCAGCAGAACATCGTATCGCCGCCATAAACGCTGATGAGTTGCGCACCGAGTTCCCGCGCCAAATCTCGCGCTTCGGCTTCAGTAAATGTCGCGCCCGCCCAAGTGTTTTTTTCGGCTTCGGCGTAACTTTGCGCTTCAACACCGTTGGTGTGAACGCGGAGAATGCCGCCGGGTTTGATCACCCTATAAGCGTCGCGGATGTTCGATTCGATTACGGCTTTGCTGGGCACGTGCTGAAACACATACGCCGAAAACGCCACGTCGAAGGTGTCATCTGGCAATGCCGCAAAATCAACACCGCTGGTTTCATGCAAATGAACGTTTTGCAAATGGCCAAGCCGCTGGCGCGCTTGCCGGATCATTTCGCCGGAAACGTCTGTCGAATGAACTTCGCCAAAAATCGTGGCCAGGTGTTTTGTCATTCGTCCAATGCCGCAACCGATTTCCAGAAACTTCAACTCGCGGGGATCGCGCCCGCCAGTCATCAGTACCAGTTCGGGCAGAATCAATGTGTTGATTTCGTTCAACCCCGTCACGTCAAATTCATCTTCGGTTTGATCCAGCCGAACAGTGTTGATGTACCATTTCGAATTTTCCTGTGCGCGATGGTTCCAATCGCGCTTCATAACTTCGGCAAATTCGCCTGCGGCCTTCTCTTCAACGGTTTGACTACTCATTCTCTTTCCTGAATCCTTATCCGCGTTCGATCTTTTCGGAGGAACAATGCTCAAACTGAAACTCATTTGCTGCGCGCTGGCAATCGCTTCCATTTCTTTAACCGCTCAAGCTCAAAACAAAGCTGGCGATGCTCGCGGCACGGTGCAAAACTTTTTCTCTTTGCTCAAGGCGCAAAAATACACAGAACTCCACAATTTTCTGCCGGCGCAGCTTCAGAAACAAACGACACGCGAACAACTGGCCGAAAGTCTGAAACGGCTGGATCAGTTTTTGACCATCCAACGCATGGAAATTGGCCGCGTTCAGCAGCGCGGAGATTACGCCGTCGTTGACACGACAATTTACGGCAACCTGAAGCGAGCGGTGAATATGAACGGTGAAGAAATAAAGGAAGGCCGGGTTTCAGTGCAGCAATACCTGTTGAAAGAAGAAGGCCGATGGCGAATCACCACCGCCGACAACCGCACGCGCGATTTCTTTCTAAAGCGCAATCCGGAATTCAAGCAGCAGTTTCAACTGACACAGCCACAATTCGCGTTCAAACAAAACGGCAAATGGACTCAGCTTGGCCAGCCAGGCGCACGCTGAATTGAATCCGCGCTCAACGAATACTTCCGACCGTTTGCTGCCAGCTCAGCGTTCGTCGAAACACGTTCAGCCGGGCACGCTCGCGTTCATCCAGCAAACTTTCCAGTTGATCGGCGACGGCGGCCAAAAGCTGAAAGGCGAAATCTCCGGCGTGTGTTGTGACATGCGCGTAATAGCCCAGTTGAACGGTTCCGTTTTTGTCCTGATGAAATTCGCGTACTTCATGCGCAGTCATCGTTTCCACCTGAGAGTTTATCGGCAACACGGCAGGTGGTATTCCGTGACGACGATTCTGTCCCTCTTTCCAGCCAAGCAACAAAACTCCGACAATCACTCCCTGCTCGTTCAAATAATCCGGGCTAAAGACTGAATTCAAATCCGGCGGCGTCGAAAGGCGCGGGCCGTAATTGCCATATTCGGGATTGACAAGCTGTGAGTTGTAAATGACGCCAACCACTTCGCCATCGCCAACTGCAATTTTGACGAATTGCGCAAACCCGTAATCTTCTGTTTTCGGCGCCTCGCTGGTTTCCATCGAATCCAGAATCCGGGCGGCGTAATCAACATGGGAATTCGATTTGACGATTTTGGCGATCAGCATAATTAAACCTCTTCAGAACAGCGTGTTTCTCAAACCAGGAGCCGACCTTATTTTACTTTTCCGGGTCCCCACAACGCGCGTCCAGGTTTTGCGCCCGTGTGCTTACCATCTTTCAAAACCTGTTTGCCGTTCACAAAAACGTGCTGTATTCCGACGGCGTACTGATGCGGTTGTTCAAACGTTGCACGGTCGGCAATCGTCTTCGGGTCGAAGATAACCACGTCGGCAAAATACCCCACTTTGAGCAAACCGCGTTCTTTCAATTCCAGATTCGTTGCTGGCAGGCTGGTCAAACGCCGCACGGCTTCTTCCAGCGGAATGACCTTTTCATCGCGGACATATTTGCCCAGCAAACGCGCGAAGTTGCCATACGCGCGCGGATGCGTGGAGGATTTCAAAAACACTCCTTCCGTCGCCATCGAACCGGCATCCGAACCGAACGACACCCACGGTAATTTGATCTGTTTTTGAATATTTTCTTCGGACATCATGAAATATACCGTGCCGACGCGGGATTGATCTTCCACCACCAAATTCATAATTGTGTCGGTAACGTCCTCGCCACGAAGCCTTGCAACTTCAGCCAAGGTTTTGCCGGTGTATTTTTTCAAGTTCGCGTTTTTGAATCCGACCAGCAGCACTCGATCCGCAGAGCCAGCCGACAGGAATAGATTTTCCCATTTGTCCGAAGGCGTGGTGATTTCCTGGGCAATTTTTTTTCGCGTCGCTGGGTCCTTTAATCGTTTGAATGCCGCTTCGTATCCACCATCTAAAACCCACGGTGGCATTGACGCGTCCAAGCCTGTCGAACCTGCCGGGTAAGTGTACATATCGGCAGTGATCTTCAAACCTTCGCGCCGAGCTTTCTCAATCAGCGCGATGGCCTGATCCATCTTCGGCCAGTTCGCCTTGCCTGCGGCTTTCAAGTGGTAAATTTCGGCGGGAATTTTTGCTTCGCGGGCAATTCGGATTAATTCTTCAATGCCTTCGATCAGGCCATTGCCTTCGCTGCGCATGTGGGAAATGTATTTGCCTTTGTACTGGGCAGCGACTTTACACAACTCAATCAATTCTTCAGTCGGAGCATAAAACGCCGGAGCGTAAATCAATGACGAACCTATGCCCAAAGCTCCGTCTTGCATTTCTTTGCGCACAAGTTCGCGCATTCTTTGCATTTGTTCCGGCGTAGCTTTTTTGTCTTCCAAACCAATCACGTGCTCGCGAATGGTCGTTGCGCCAATGTATGAAGCCACGTTGCAGGCGACGCCTCGCCGTTCCAAAAATTGCAGGTATTCAGCCAAGGTCGTCCATTCAATGTCAAATTTCAGATCCCCTTGTTCGGCTTTGGCGCGGCGCTTCATTTCATCACTCAAAGGCCCCATGGAACTGCCTTCGCCGAAAATTTCCGTGGTCACACCTTGTTTGATGTCACCCAAAGAGCGGCCATCAACGATCAAATCTTCCACTGCCCACGAAAGCATATTGATAAAACCCGGAGCAACCGCCAACCCATTGGCGTCGATGACCGTTATGGCTTTCGCAGACTTCAAATCTCCGATGGCGGCAATCTTGTCGCCTTTGATGCCCACATCTGCGCGACGCGCCTGACTGCCCGATCCGTCGTAAACCAAACCATTCCGAATCAGCACATCAAATTCGGATTGCTGCGCTCTGCTGCCAGAGATGGATTGGAACGCAAATAGCAAAATCGTCGCCAACAGAAGCAATTTCCGCATATATTCTCTCGCTTGTTGTGTGGAGTTCGTACACTGACTGCACGCGATAATAGCCAGCGACCACGCCTTTTGGAAAGCCATCATACGCTAACCCTTGATTTTACCTGCCTTGACAGAGCCAGTTTGCGTCAGTACCATCCGGCTTCTTTTTTGGCGCACTGGAATAGACATGAGCAAGCGTCAGCATGCAAAGGGAGACGAAACGGCTGCGGCAGATTCGCTCCAGGATTTGAATACGCTCGATCAATTTTTTATGGGCTTTGCACTGGCTGAAGCCCGGCAAGCCACAGATGCTGGCGAAGTTCCAATTGGCGCTGTGGTAATTTTTGAAAATCAAATTGTTGGAAGCGGACACAATCAACCGATTGGTTTGCATGATCCCACAGCTCACGCAGAAATTCTGGCGATAAGACAGGCTGCTGAGCGAATCGGGAACTATCGGCTGACGGATGCCACGCTGTATGTAACCATCGAACCTTGCGCAATGTGCGCTGGAGCAATGGTCAATGCCAGAATCAAACGTCTGGTTTACGGGGCAACTGAAGTCAGAGCTGGTGCGGTAGATTCCATTTTCCAAATTTGTAACAACAGTTCTTTGAATCATCAAGTTGAAGTTACTTCCGGCGTCAAAGCCGAAGAATGTCGGCAAATCATGCGGGCGTTTTTCAAGGAACGGCGAAAAAGTAAAGCTGAGGCTTAACTGAAGCTCGCTGGAGTAACTTTAAGAAAACAATTTCCGCGGAGAGGTGCGAGAGTGGCTGAATC
>CAZMXG010000163.1:0-18310 GCA_964570175.1 uncultured Heliomicrobium sp.
CGGGCAACTGGCCGCCTTCGCCGGGTTTTGCGCCTTGCGCCATTTTGATTTGCAGCTCTTGTGCATTGACCAGATATTCGCTGGTCACGCCGAAGCGGCCCGAAGCAACTTGTTTGATCGCGCTGTTGCGCCAATCGCCGTTTTCATCCCGCGTGAAGCGATCCGGGTCTTCGCCGCCTTCGCCCGTGTTGCTTTTGCCGCCGATGCGGTTCATCGCAATCGCCAACGCCTCGTGCGCTTCCTTGCTGATCGAACCGTACGACATCGCTCCGGTTTTGAATCGTTTGACGATTTCCTCAACCGGTTCAACTTCCTCGATCGGAACAGGCGGACGGTTGGATTTCAGATTCAACATTCCGCGCAACGTGTAAATCTGCTTCGCCTGATCGTTAATCAAGCGGCTGTATTCTTTGAAAGTTTCGTAGCTGCCTGTGCGCGTGGCTTTTTGCAGCATGTGGATGGATTGCGGATTGAACAGATGCGCTTCGCCATCTGCGCGCCATTGGTATTGGCCGCCTGCTTCCAGCGCATGTCCATTGACCTGCCGATCGGGGTAAGCGTGGTTGTGGCGCATCAATACTTCTTTGGCAATAACATCCAAGCCAACGCCACTGATTCGTGATGGCGTCCAGGTGAAATACTTGTCCACCACTTTCTGGTTCAAACCGATGGCTTCGAAAATCTGCGCGCCGCTGTAACTTTGCACCGTCGAAATGCCCATTTTCGAAATGACTTTGACGATGCCTTTGTTGATCGCTTTGATGTATTTCGCCACGGCTTGCTGATGCGTGACATCTTTCAGCAGCCCCAGATTGATCATATCGTGCAGCGATTCAAACGCCAGATATGGATTGATCCCGCGCGCGCCGTAACTGAGCAGCAAGGCAAAATGGTGAATTTCGCGCGGTTCGCCGGTTTCCAAAACCAGCCCAACCTGTGTGCGTGTGCCTTCGCGCATCAAATGATGATGCACTGCCGCAACCGCCAGCAGCGCTGGAATCGGCGCGTAGTCACGATCAATCCCGCGGTCAGATAAAATGATGATGTCGTAACCTTCGGCGTGCGCCTGACTTGCCTGTTTGCACAATTCATCAACTGCGCGTTCCAGTTCAGCACCGCCGCCACTGGCTTTGAACAGCATTGGCAGCGTGATGGACTTGAAGCCCATTTTGTCTTTGTCGCCCAATTGGCGCAGCTTTTCCAGGTTTTCGTTGGTGAAAATTGGCGAAGAGATTTTGATTTGCCTGGCGACTTCGGGTGTGGGTTCCAGCATGTTCGCTTCCGGCCCGATGGTCGTTTCGGTGGACATAATCAACTCTTCGCGAATGGCATCCACCGGCGGGTTGGTCACTTGCGCGAATAGCTGCTTGAAGTAGTTGTAAAGCAGTTGCGGCTTGTTCGATAGCACAGCCAGCGGCGTGTCGGTTCCCATAGATCCAGTGGCTTCGACGCCGTCTTTGGCCATCGGCGTCATCAGCAACCGCAGGTCTTCGTGCGTGTAGCCAAAAGCCTGTTGCCGAACCAGCATCGTTGGGTGGTCTGTGTCGTGAACATACGGCGGCGAAGGCAGGTCATCAATGTTAACCAGGTTTTCCTTCAGCCATTGGCCATAAGGATGCTGTCGTGCCAGTTCGCTCTTTAGCTCTTCATCGTCAATGATGCGGCCCTGTTCCAGGTCGGCCAGCAGCATGCGGCCAGGCTGCAAACGGCCTTTGTAAGCGACGTTTTCCGGCGCAATGTTCAGCACGCCAACTTCGGACGACATAATCAGGCGGTCATCTTTGGTGACGTAATACCGCGCCGGACGCAAACCATTGCGATCCAGCACCGCGCCGATTCGGGAGCCGTCGGTAAATGCAACCGCCGCCGGGCCGTCCCACGGTTCCATCATGCAGGAATGGTATTCGTAAAATGCGCGCTTTTCAGGATTCATCAATGGATCGCCCGCCCAGGGTTCGGGAATCATCATCATCATCGCGTGCGCGATGGAACGCCCGGTCAGTACCAGCATTTCCAGAACATTGTCGAACATTCCCGAATCGGAATTATTCACATCAATAATCGGCAGCATCTTTTCCAAATCTTCCTGCCCAAACAGCGAAGATTTCATGCGGCCTTCGCGCGCATGCATCCAGTTCATGTTGCCCCGCAAGGTATTGATTTCGCCGTTGTGGCAAAGATAACGATACGGGTGCGCTCGGCTCCAGCTTGGAAACGTGTTTGTGCTGAACCGGGAATGAACCATTCCCAAGGCGGATTTGAAATCAGGATTGCGCAAGTCCGGATAAAACGGCCCCAGTTGCGTCGAACTGAGCATGCCTTTGTAGACAAGCGTCTTGTAAGACAGGCTGGAAATGTAAAAACACTTGGCTTGCTTGATGCCGGAATTGCGGATGTTGCGAATGCTTTGTTTGCGGATGATGCAAAGCTTGCGTTCAAAGGCCAGGCCACCATGACCGTTGGGCAAATCGGAGGATCGTTTGATGAATACTTGCCGGAAACGTGGTTCGGCCGCTTTTGCCGTGGGGCCGATCATCGAATCGTCAAACGGCACATCGCGCCAACCCAGCACTTCCTGGCCTTCCTTGCGGACCTCGGCTTCAAACATTTCTTCGCAAACGCGGCGGCTGGTTTCTTCGGTAGGCAAAAATACATTGCCGACTCCATATTGGCCCGGCTCTGGTAACGCGATGCCAAGCTTCGCGCATTCTTTCAGGAAAAATTCGTGCGGGATTTGAACCAGAATGCCAGCGCCGTCGCCTGTATTTTCTTCGCACCCGACTGCGCCGCGGTGTTTCAGGTTGACCAGAATCTGAAGCGCCTGCTCTACGATGTCATGTGATTTGCGGCCTTTCAGGTCAACGACGAACCCCATTCCGCAGGCATCGTGTTCGTAGCTGGGATCATATAAACCTTGCTTCGCTGGTGGCACATTGTGAATCATACAATTTCGTCCCCAAAGCTCATTTTCCAAACATTTCTGTTTGAAAACGGCATGCTCATGTTGATAGACCTTCGCCCGTGACTGATTTCGGGCTTTTTTGCTTCCCTTTGACAGCCAGTAATTCAAAAGCCTCAGCGAGTCCTTGTTTCGTCTCGCTGAGGCTTTCAATCGTTTTAGTCTTTGAATTTGACCTTAACTTTTGTCACCAGCGAGGAGGCTACGTTTAGCGGCGTCCGGGGTAGCTTTTGCTGTTGCCACTGATGCCGATTTGGCTGACAGTGACAACGAAGAAAGTACCAGCTTGTTATTTCCCTTCGGAATCGCCATTACTACAAAACCTCTACGATGGTGTTCGGGTCAATACGAATTTCGATTTGTTATTGATTTAGTGCTATGGAAGACAATTTTACCGCCCATAAGGTACGCGAATCGAATTGGTCAGTCCAATGAATGTTTTTAATTGGATAAATTCTACATCTTGATGATGGAAGGCTTTTCAGGGATGACCGGACAAAGAAAAAAATACGACCTGCGTTTTCGCGCAGGCCGTACGTCTTCGGACAATAAAAGGCAGAATCGTTAAGGAATCAGTGGTTTGAACAACCCGGCTTCATGATCGTTGACGAAAACTTCCAGAACCTGAAACTGCTGAGGCATCTGACCGCCAGTCGCAAAGGCGTGATTTGTCACCAACATTGAGCCGCGCCCATTGAAAGCAATGTTAGCCGGAGAATCGTAGGGATTGATCGGCGTATTCACAGGGTTGGTGAAGCGAAAGACTTCGCCGCCGTTGCTGCGCAAACCGATAATGCCTGAGCTGAACGGGGTGGCATCTGTGACCCACAACACGCCAGACGTGCCAAACGCGATGCCATCGGGAATGTCGCCAGGCGCGAACGAGTGGAACACCAGCAAATCAGCCGCATTCGGTTTGGCGACTAGCGGAAGCGTGTAAATATGTCCTTGGCCGTTGAAATCCATCGAAACGGAGATGAAGACCTTGTTGTGCTGCGGATTGATGCGGATGCCGTTGACGCCAATGCTTCCCGGAGCGGCTCCCGGAGCCAAGCGAATGTCCTGAAACCAAATCTGCGGAGCGCCGCCGAATTTGGAGTACTTCCAGATTGTGGCCTGCAGCGAATCCGTGACGTAAAGATTGCCAGCTTTGTCGAAAGCCAAGTCGTTTGGCAGCGGCGGAGTGTCCACCGGCAATGGCGAACACGGAGTTCCAGTCGGAACTGAGTTACAAGGAGGCAAGTTTGGAATCGGAGCGCCCCAGGTTTGCTGGAACGGACTGTACCGAATGACGCCCAATTGCGTATTCAAAACATAGAATCGGCCAAACCCATCCATTGCCGCGCAAGAATTCGCATGTTCTTGCGTCAGGTCTTCGCCGATGACATCCACTGTTCCCAGCAAAGTCCCGTTAAAGGTCAGGTAAATCCATATTTTGGATGGTGTGCCGTTGCCTGCAGTGCCAAACGTCGCCGGGCCGGTGACGTAAGTCAGCAGGCCATTGCGGACGATGCCCTCCGGAAAGCCTGGTTGCGGAACTTGCGCCAAAACTTTGGCTTCTCCGAAATCCGGATCGGCAGCGTTTGCTGCGGAAACCATGGTTGCCAACAAAGCCAACGCCAATGTTGCGCCGCATAGAAATTTGCTGATAGCTGAATTGCTCATTGAATTGTCCTCCTTCAAAGGTTGGTCATTAAGTTTTGTTCTTGCCGCTTTACTGTAGCGGCTTCTCTCTGCCACCTTTCAAGGCGGGAATCCCCAGCAAAAACTATCAATCGCTCTCAAAAAATTTCATCCTGTAAATTTTTGATTTGGATTTCTGTTTGATTCCGAAGACAGCCCAGGGAAAATGAGGATATGGAATGTCGAGCAAACTGCGGAGCCTGTTGCATCGCTCCTTCGATCAATTCACCGATTCCTGGAATGCCTGACGGTAAACCCGCAGGAATGCGTTGCGTGCAGTTAACGGCTGACAACCGTTGTAAGCTGTTTGGGTTGCCGGATCGCCCGGCATTTTGTGCCGGTTTGCGACCAAGCGAGGAAATGTGCGGAAACACTGCTGAGGAAGCTTTGCAATGGGTGACCCGGCTGGAGAGTTTGACCACTCCCACAGCCGGTTCAACGGATTTGAAAGGTGGCGACAATCGCCTGCCGGATCTTGACGATATGCCTGAAAAGCAGAATTAGGGACGGGTCTTGTTGTTGTGCTTGGCTTTATAAATTTTCCGGCTGGCCTGATTTTGTTCTTTCTGGATTTCTTTGCGCTCGGCTCCGGTCACAGTTCCGTCCGCGCGCGCTTCCCGCTTTTCTTGCTGAACATCGCGCTGTTCTTTTTCCAGCTTGCGGACTTCCCCTTTTTTCAATTCCCCCGAAGCGATTCCTTGACCAATGCGTCTTTGCTGATTGCCTTGGCGCTGTGTCGCAACTGGCGTCCTTTTTCCAGGCGTTGGCGCCGGAGTTTGCGCTCCGGCAATAACCGTCAGTCCCACAGCAACCACGAACACGAAAAGAATGATGGAAAATTTTTTCATATCTTCTGCAGTCTCCTTTTGACCGAGCCAAGCCCGGTTGCTTACTGGTTTGAGTTTTCAACGGCCAAGCCGTTGGATAAAGAATTGCGACTCTGTTGTGCTTGTTAACGAGCTTTCGCGCCAGTTTTAGCGTTTGCCTTTTCTGGCATTAGACGTGGAAGAGCTTTTATTGGTGGACTTGGTTGTTTTGGCGTTTCTGGCGTTGGGTTGCTGGTTGCGGATGTTCCACCCGTCATCGGAATAGCAGGGGTCACAGCAACCGGTGCAAATCTGGCCGTTCGGAGGTTTGATTCTTGCCTTGGACTTGCTCTGGCCCGCCGCCGCAGTCGAACAGGCCAGAATTAAACTTAACATTGCGATAGCGAACGCCGTTTTTTTCATGTGCGTAGCTCCTTTGCTTTTTGACCGCCGCATTCATCTTTTAACTGTAGCCAGTTCATTTGCTCAGGCTTGCCAGTTCGCTAAGTAGTGCAGCCAGCCTTTCAGGTGTATCAATCTTTTTTCGATTTTTTTATTTGGCGGAATTGGCTTGTTGTTGGTTCTTCAAGGTTCCCGGTAGAATCCCAGGCCGTATGCACCCCAGCGCAGAATTGCTCTCGAATCAGGAAATTGTCTCTCGTATCCGGCGGTGTGAAACCGAGGCCGAGGTTGCACTTTATGAAAAATACTCGGCGCGGGTTTACTTCACCGCGCTCAGCGCAACCCATTCAAAAGAAGATGCCGAAGACATTCGTGCCGAAACGTTTTTGCGCGTGATCCAGGCTTTGCGCGCGGATAAACTGCGCGCTGCCGATTCCCTTCCCTCTTTTATTGTCGGCATCACGTTGAATGTGATTCGCGAGCACGTTCGGCAAAAATATCGCGCCGATTCGCTGGAAGATTACGAATACGACATAGCCAGTGACGGTTCGATGGAACAAGCGTTTCTGGATGCCGAAACCAGTCAGGCTTTGCAGGAAGCCGCCCGCCAACTGAAACCTCGCGAACAAGAGTTTTTGCGTCTGTATTTTTACGAAGAGCTTTCCAAGGAAGAAATCGCCCGCAAGCTGGGAATTACTGAAGAAAGAATCCGCCTGATCAAATCACGCGCGCTGCAAAGTTTTCGCGAGATTTATAGAAAGATATCGAAACGTTGATACATTCGGGCAATTCGTTGCACTAGGCATCAGAACCATGACGCATCGGGAAGCACAACAAGACACCATCGATCGTTTCGTGCGGCACCAGCTTTCGCCCGCCGAGCGGCGCACATTTCAGGAGCATTACTTCGAGTGCGACGAATGTTTCGAGCAGGTGCAAGTAACTGCGCGGTTCATTGCCGGTGTCCAACTTGCGGCCCGCAAAGGATTGCTGGCCGAACCTGCCGCACAGCCGTGGTGGGCGAATCTGTTCAAACCGGCACTGATTTTTGCGACCGCAACTGCATTGTTGTTGGCTGTGGGGATTGGCTGGTTGTTACTAAAACAACGTTCCGCACCACATCAGGAACTGGCGATCGTACAAACCTCGACTCCTCAACCGACGGCGTCAATTGCAATTACTCCCACCCCATCAGTTGGCCAAAATCCCAAACCCGATTCGCTGGCGCAAAATCGCCCAACGCAAACGCCTGAAATCGCGCCTGGAAAATCTCCAATCGTATTTTTGTCTTCGGAACGCGGCGACAGCGACAACAACCAACTTAAACTACCAGCAAATGCTGAAAGCGCTATCCTGCGAATTGATGTCGAACCCAACAGCACGTTTTCCAGCTTTCAGTTTCAGGTTTTCGACAGCGCAAAGCACCAGGTTGCAACCCTCAACAGCGGCAAAGCCACCACAAAAGGCACAGTTTCAGCCAGCTTGCCCGCAAAGCTTTTACAGACAGGTAAATATGTGGTGAAGTGTTACGGTTTGCGCGGCGGCCAACGCGAACTGGTTGGCGAATATAAGCTGCAAATTCAAAAGCCGTAATAGTTTCTAAAGCTGGAGTCGTAACGATGAAGCGATTTGTTTTTTTGCTTTGTGTGTTGGCCTTTGCCTGCCTGTCGTTGCCGAACTTCGCCCAAATGCAAACCCGCCGCCGTCCGAATTTTTCGCCGCCGGAACGCCTACCAGTGCAATCCGCCGATCCGGAATCCCTGCTGAAAACCGCTATCCGGCAGTTGCAGAGCAAACACTTTGCCCTGGCCTATCAATCCGCCAATCAGGCGCTCAACGTCAGTCAACAACGCGGCGACAAAGCCCGGCAGGTCCGCGCCACCAATTTGCTGGCCATTGCCGCTTTTCACACAGGCCACACAAACGAAGCCATTCGACTGTTCAAACTGGCTGCGCTTGCTGCCGACGAAGCGGGCTTCGACAATTTGCAAACCAACGCGCTGACTCGCGCAGGCACTTTGCTGATGATGTCGGGGCGTTATGCCGATGCGCTGTTCTGTTTTCAGCAAAATCTGCGCATCTTCCGGCAACGCAAAGACAAGGCGGGCGAAGCGCGGGCGCTTGGCCAACTTGGCGCAGTATTCGCGGAAACGGGCGACTTTGCACAGGCCACGCTGCACTTGAAACAGGCGCTGCCCCTGGCGCAAACAGTTGCCGATCAGGAAACTGAAGCCGCTGTTTTGCGCCGTTTAACTGCTGTCGAAAAAGAGCGCGGACACCTGCAAGAGGCATTACAGTACGGCCAGCAAGCGCAAACTCTGATGGCCCACTTGCCACGCGCATTTGCGCATGCGGAACTATTTTTCCACCTGGCCACAGTTCATGCCGCGCTCCACCAGCAGGCCAGGGCAACAGAACTATTTGAGCAAGCATTGGCCGTCATTCGACCTTTGCGATTGCCCAAACCCGAAGCATTGATCCTGGGCGATTACGCGGCGACGCAGCTTAAATCCGGCAATGCCACGGCGGCGCGCAATATGGCCCAACAAGCCATCGCAATGCTGCAACGCAGTGACGGAAACAAGCATTTGGAAGCGAATTACCTGGCGACGTTGGCGGAGGCCCAACGCGCGATGGGCCAGTCCAACGAAGCAGTGAACAGTTACCGCGCGGCGCTGGCGGCGATGGAAGAAGCCCGCAGCCTTTCGATTCCCACCGAAATTTCGCGCGCTGGAATCGTCGCGTCGCGCCAGCGGGTTTTTGCCGGAGCCATTTCCCTGCTGCTCAGTCAGTCAAAAAACGAAGAGGCGTTTGAAGTTGCAGAGTCTTATCACGCCCGAGCTTTCCTTGATGTTTTGGCTGAAGCCGGATTGGAAGCTGACCAGGAACTGACCGCAGCGCAACAAGAGCGTGAAGACCAGCTTTTTGAGCAGATTTCCACGATTCAGCGTGAGCTTTGGCAGCCTGATCTCCTCTCCGAACAGGAAGCGAAGTTGAAACAGAAATTGGCTGAGGCGGAAAGCGCGCTGCAACTGTACCGGCTGGAATTGCGCCGCGCCGATCCGCGATATGCCAGCGTAAAAGCGCCGCCGATTATCGGGTTCGCGCGCGCCTCGGCGGAGTTGCTGGAAAAAGAAACCGCGTTGATTGAATTCGTTTTGGGCGAAGAGCGTTCGTTCGCCTGGGTGCTGCAAGCCGGAAAACTCGCTTCGGTCAACTTGCCGCCACGCAAAGAACTTGAACCGCTCATCACCGTTTTTCAGACAGCGTCCATCGCAAAAGTAAATTCGACAACGGCGACACAAGCCATCGCCAAGCTGAAAACCCAAAGCCAACCCTTATACGAAAGACTGTTCCAACCATTGGAATCGCACCTGACTGGCGCGCGGAAATTGATCATCGTTCCCGATGGAGTTCTTTCGTATTTGCCGTTTGAAACTTTGGTCGCCAAAACCAACCGCGGCACGCCGGTGTTCTTGCTGGAACGCTTTGCCATCAGCTATGCGCCATCAGCTTCAGCGCTGGCTGCGCTTCGCAAACTGAAAGCCAACTCCGAGCAAACAAAAGGATTCATTGGGTTTGGCGACCCTGTGTATTCCAAATCTGAAACCGAAATTGCGCCCACTTCCCGAACCAACGAACGCGGCTTTGATTTCCGGCAACTGCCCTACACACGCACCGAAGTGAACGGAATTGCCGCGCTGTTTCCTGCCAACGAGCGCCGCGTTTTGCTTGGAGCGGACGCCGAAGAAGCCACGGTCAAAACTGAACCACTCAGGCAATACCGCTACGTCCATTTCGCAACACATGCGTTGGTTGACGAAGAGTATCCGGCGCGGTCGGCAATTATGCTTTCCGCTCCGATTGGCGAGAACAAAGATGATGGCGCGCTGCAAATGGCCGAAGTGATGCGGTTGAAGCTGAACGCCGATCTGGTCACGCTTTCGGCTTGCAGAACCGGACTGGGACGAATGCTGCACGGCGAAGGCATCATCGGTTTGACGCGCGCGTTTCTGTACGCGGGTGCTGACAGCGTTGTGGTCAGTTTATGGAACGTCAACGACATCGCTACGGCTTCGCTGATGAAGTCGTTTTACAAAAACCTGAATCAAGGTTTAAGCAAAGACGACGCGCTTCGCCAAGCGAAACTGGAATTGCTGCGCAGCCAGCAACCGGCGTGGCGGCATCCCTATTACTGGGCGCCATTCGTGCTGGTCGGCGAATCCAAATAAAGGCCTTTCAAAACAAGACATGAATCAACAACTAAACGAACTTTGCTTCAAAAACGCCGTCGAATTGGCGCGAATGATTCGGCAAAAAGAAGTGTCTGCTGCCGAAGTAATGGCGGCCTTTATTGCGCAAATCAATCGCGTCAATCCGAAAGTCAACGCCATCTGCACGTTCATCGGCGAAGAAGCCGCGATGCGTGCCGCCAAACAAGCCGATGAACGGTTGGCCAAATCGGAATCGCTCGGCGCGCTGCATGGATTGCCGATTGCCGCCAAAGACTTGGTCATCACCGCAGGCATTCGCACGACGTTCGGTTCGCCGATTTACAAAGATTTCGTGCCAACCGAAGACGCCTTGATGGTGCAGCGCATGAAAGCCGCTGGCGCGATTCTCATCGGCAAAACCAACACGCCTGAATTCGGAGCCGGTTCGCACACGTTCAACCCGGTGTTTGGCGCAACGCGGAATCCATACGACCTGAGCAAAAGCGCTGGCGGCAGCAGCGGCGGAGCGGCGGCTTCCCTGGCCTGCGGAATGTTGCCGTTGGCCGATGGCAGTGACCTTGGCGGTTCGCTGCGGAATCCGGCGGCGTTCTGCAACATCGTAGGCTTTCGCACTTCGCCGGGCCGAGTTCCAGCATATCCTTCGGAAAACGTCTGGAGCAGTTTGGCGGTGCTCGGACCAATGGCGAGAACCGTGGCGGATGTCGCTTTCCTGCTGTCGGTGCAAGCTGGCCCGGATGCGCGCGTGCCGATTTCGCTGAATGACCCTGGCTGGATGTTCACGCGACCACTGGGACGCGATTTCAAAAACGTTCGCATCGCCTGGAGCCGCAACCTTGGCCGTTACCCGATACAACCAGCGATCAACGAAACCTGCGACAAAGCGCGTCCTGTCTTTGCTTCGCTGGGCTGCCAGGTCGAAGACGGCGAGCCGGATTTCCGCGATGCCGACGAAATCTTTCAGACGCTGCGCGCCTGGGGCGTTGCGCAGAGCCGAAACGAAGACTTGAAAAACCATCGTTCGTTAATCAAAGACACCGTCATCTGGAACGCCGAGAAAGGTTTGAAGCTGACCGGCTTGGACGTTTCGCGCGCCGAATTCAAACGCACGCAGCTTTATCATCGCGTGCTGGCGTTTTTGGACAAGTATGAATTTCTGGTGCTGCCGGTGACGCAGGTCGCGCCCTTCCCTGTCGAATGGGATTGGGTTCACGAAATCAACGGCGTAAAGATGGAAACGTACATTGACTGGATGGCGAGCTGTTATGCGATCACCTTGACCGGTTTGCCCGCGATTTCCGTTCCCTGCGGATTCACCAAAGACGGATTGCCCGTCGGGTTGCAAATCGTCGGTCGCCATCAACAGGATTTCGCCGTGTTGCAACTGGCGCATGCTTTCGAACAAGCCACACAATTCGGCAAGACGCGGCCCGCAGTCACAACATAAAAGTGGCACTACAGGAATTTCCGCGGATAAAACGAAACACAAAGGATCAAAGGCTCGAAGGATCAAAAAATCTGAGAAAACAGGACGATTTCTTTCCATAAATCACCTTTGAACCGTTGTCCCTTTGATCCTTTGCGATGAAAACTCTTCCTTGCCTACACAACCACTGTAGGAGGTTTCATGGTTCCTTCCTCACCCGCAGTCGTTGAATCAAGCGCATCTCCTTCGCTGAATGAATCGCCGCAACGTTGGACGCTGGTCGCGTTAATGCATGTAGGAATGTTTTTCTGCTATGTGCATCGTGGAGCGTTGTCCGTTGCCGCGCCATTTATGATCGAAGAGTTGCATCTTTCAACAACGGTCATGGGCGTGTTGCTGTCAGCATTTTTCTGGCCGTACGCCTTTATGCAAACGCCTGCCGGATGGGCGATTGACCGGTATGGCGTCAAACGAGTTTACGCTTGGGGATACTTCCTTTGGTCGTTGGCGGCGGCGGCGACGGGATTGGCTCGTGGATTGACGACCTTGGCTCTGATGCGAGGCTTTTTGGGCGCGGGGCAATCTGCCATCTTTCCGGCGCATGCGCGCGCGATTGCCAATTGGTTTTCGGTACGCGAACGCGGCGTCGCGACAGCTTTTGCCAATGCGGGCAGCCGATTGGGGCAATCCTTTGTCAACGGCATCGGAGCGTTGGTGATTGGCGCCATCGGCTGGCAACTCTTTTTCGGCTTGTCGGGGCTGTTGCCGTTAATCTGGCTGTTGCCCTGGTTGCTGTTTATGCGGCGACACGAAACCGCCAAAGTTATCAGCGACAATTCCACTCGGCCATCGTTTTTCGCCAGCTTCGCGCTGCTGAAACATCGCAGCGTGCTGGGCATGTGCTTGGGATACGCTTGTTACAACTATTGCTGGATTCTGCTGTACACGTGGTTGCCTGGGTATCTGAAGCTGGAACGTGGTTTCACCACAAAGGAAATGGCCTTCTTCAGTTCGGTGCCGTATCTGGCCGGATTTTTTGTGGCGATTACGACCGGCACGCTGGCCGATTGGCTGGTGCGACGCGGGAAGAACGAGCCGTTGATGCGCAAAGTGTTTATGATCATCGGCATGGCGGGCGCAGGCGTTATTGTTCCGGCAGGAATGGTCTCTGACAAAATGACTGCGGTGTACTTGTTATCCATTGCCGTGTGCAGTTTGAGCATCAGCGGCATTGCCAGTTGGACGTTGACGCAATCGGTTTGCGACCGGCAACTGGTTGGCACTGTCGGAGGCCTGCAAAATTTCTTCGGCAATTTGGGAGGCATCGTCGCGCCCGCGCTTTCCGGTTTCATTGCCAAAACGACGGGATCGTTTGCGCTGGCTTTGGCTGTGACGGGCGTGTTGTTGACGCTTGGCATTGCGGCGTATTGGTTTATGGTCAATCAGCGCGTGACGTTAGAAGAAAACTCTTCGCAACCGGTTTGAGCTTCGTTCCACTTGTCTACACAACTCAACGACGATGGCGATCAAATCAATTTCACAGGAGCAACCATGCAGAAACAAACCATACAAAAACTGTCTCCTCTCTTTGCCGGCTGTCTAGCGCTGTTGGTCGCGCTCATCCCTAAAGCCCTCAGTCGCGCAGCGGAAACGCAGCAAGTGATTGCAACTACGTACTACAACACGTTTTCGCACGAGCATCCTGTGCTCAAACGTGTACGTCCGGGCGAGACCGTCGCCACCAAAACACTGGATTCAGGTGGCCAGGATGAAAAGGATTTACGCATGGGTGAACCCAGCAACCCGCTGACCGGCCCGTTTTATGTCGAAGGTGCCGAAGCCGGTGATGCCTTGATCGTGCGATTCAACAAAGTGCGGCTGAATCGTCGCTGGGGCTGGTCGGCCTATCGGCTGGGTCTGTTTTCATTGTCGCCGGAATCCATCGAAGGGCTTTACCCGAACCGGTACAGAGACGACCTGGTTCGCCCTGGACGCTCCAATCTGATTCCCTGGGACATTGACCTGGAACGTCAACTCGTTCGGCTGCGAGAACCTGTAAGTCATACCATCAAGCTGGAATTCCCCGCCAAACCCATGATTGGCTGCGTCGGCGTAGCGCCTGCTGGCGATTTCGCGCCCACTTCCGGACCATCGGGCAGCTACGGCGGCAACCTGGATTACAACGAAATCGGCGAAGGCGCGGTTGTGATGCTGCCAGTTTATCATCCCGGCGCGCTGCTATTCATCGGCGACGGCCACGCCTTGCAAGCCGATGGCGAACCAACTGGAACCGGCATCGAAACTTCGATGGACGTGGAATTCACGGTGGACGTGCGCAAGAAAGCCAATCTGACCGGCCCGCGCGTCGAAACCGGCGAATACATCATCAGCCTGGGCAGCCAGCCGGAGTTCGTCAGCTCGCTCAATCGCGGCCTGCAACTGGCGACCAGCGATATGGCCAACTGGCTGATCACAGATTACAGACTGGAACCCTGGGCAGCGCACATGCTGATCGGCTATCAGGGCAAATATGACGTGGTGACGGTTGCGGGAACAATGGCGCTGAAGATTCCCAAGAAATCTCTGCTGACTCGGCGGTAGCGCAGAGTTGCTTCCAAAGCGGCCTGTGTGCTTGCCGCTAAATGTCATTCGTTATATTTTCGCCCTCGTGATCAGAAGCTTCCGCTGTGCCGATACACAAGCATTGTTCGAGACGGGAAAGTCCAAGAGATTTTCTGGCATCGTGCATATCGCTGCTCGGAAGCTGGCGCAGCTTGATGCGGCACAAACTTTGGAGTTTTTGACTGCTCCGCCCGGCAATCGGCTGGAAGCGTTGAAGGGTGATCGCAAAGGGCAACACAGCATTCGGATCAATGACCAATTTCGCGTCTGCTTCCGCTGGACGGCTGATGGCCCCGAAGATGTAGAGATTGTGGATTATCACTGAAGGAGAACTGCCATGTTTAAGAACGGTATGCGGCCAGTACACCCCGGCGAAGTCCTTCGAGAGGACTACTTGATTCCGCTCGGCCTGAGTGCAAGCGCTCTGGCCAAGGCACTGCGCGTTTCCGCACAGCGCATCAACGACATTGTCCGCGAACAGCGCGGCATTACAGCAGATACGGCGATGCGATTGGCGCGCTACTTTGGCGGTGATGCACGCTCCTGGTTGAATTTGCAGGCCGCCTATGACCTGCGCGTCGCTGAAATCGAGAACGCCAAGCGGATCGAGCGTGAGGTTATTCCCGCAGCAGCTTGAGCAAAGCGTAAATTATTTGAACGCTAAGTCTGACTGACTTTGTTAGCCACTCATAGGTTTTGTTCTAGAAGTTGTTGGTCGATTTATAGTCACGTTATGAATCTTAATGATGTATGCGCTTTCTGTGGCGCTCCAGCATTCACAGATGACCACATTCCACCAAAATGCCTTTTTCCTAAACCTCGTCCTAGCAACTTAATCACTGTAAGGGCATGTGAAATGTGCAACCAAGGAGCAAAGCTCAATGATGAGTATTTCCGTGACGCAATGTTGACCGGGGTTGATGAACAGCGATTTCCTGAAGCCATGGCAATGTCTCTCCAAAAAATTGAGGAGTTAGGCACCGATCCTAAAAAACGCCGCTATGGTTGGGCAACTTATAAATCTGCCAAGTGGGTTGAGGTTCGCACAGACGCAGGAATTTACCTAGGCCACGCGCCAGCACGCGAGCTTGACCGCACTCGGTTGCTGAGATCCGCAGAAAAATGCGTACGCGGTTTATATTTCTACCATTCCCAGCACCAAGTACCGGACGACTATAAAACGACTATCTATTACCACACGGACCTTGAGCCAGATGGCCTAGAAGAATTTCTTTCAAATTGCCCTTGGTCTGCTCCACAGAATATTGGAGATGGTGCCTTCGTTTATTGGTTCACGCGAGTTCCAGGCGAACCTATGAGTCTTTGGATACTTGATTTTTATAATCGCCATCGCTTCGTCGGAATCATCGAACGTTCAGATAAAGGAAAAGATGGAGAATACTGAGAGATGTCCCCTTTTCTAACTGCAATTATTTCCGCGGTTACCGCACTCTTTACGTCCTCGGTTGTGGTCTACTTAACTCAATTCTTGAAAAAGAAAGCTGATGATGAGCTTGAGAATAAACGGATAAATCTTAAGTATTTGAACCCGTTGCGCCTTTATTTAGAAGAGAACCATTTTCGTATTGATGAGGTGCTGAAGCGAATTAGGAACAAAGATGAACTGACCATTGACCTGCTAACTCATATTGATACTGAGGGCATTTCTAAACAAGATCCGTCTTGGTTTAACGGAAAAGGTTGCTACTTAATTTCAACCTGTTACTTTACTGGCTGCCTTTTCTATCAAATAAAACGGGTGAGAGAAGACCTTGGATATTTGAGGTTAAGTGGGGACGATACAAAACTATTGAACTTGATGCTCAAGGTCAGACTTGCTTTTCTCAAAGACGTCGGCATCTTTTACTCAACACAAACCAGCATTGGCAATGATCTATATTTGCCCGATAAAGAAAGACTTGTCTCATATCGGGAATTTTGCAACATCCTACAGGATCCCGAAAAAAGAGTTTGGTTTGATAGACTCATTAATTTCTATGTTACAGCCGGACAGGGTCAGAAACTTGACCGATTGGATGATGCTCTAGCGGCAATCCGTGAACTGTCAACCTTTCTGGATAGCGTTGTCGGTGGAGGTGCATCTATCTCGATCAGGTATCTTAGTGAGGGCCGTACACCAAGCTCGTCTCGTTAGCTCTAACGCAAATCCAGTCTTTGGTTCATGGCGCTGATAAGACATTCTCCAAACGGAGAAACGGCGCCAAGCCCGAAACAGCCTAAATCAAATTCAGGAGAAATTGCATGCACCTCTTAACTAAACTTGTTCTTCACAGCGTTTTTACAATTGCATTCGTTCTGACATGCATCGAAGCCCAAGCCCAGACTTGGCAACCACCTGCCGATGCTAACCGCTGTCCGACAAAATGGGGACCGGGTGACCAACGAGGTTCCGGTAATCACATGAAGCCGGAAACGGTGTTGCGCGCGACGAAGCTGATTAAAACCGGCGAGGTAATCGAGCTTGGGCACGTGCTGAATTCGACAATGCCGTTTTTTGGCACGCGGCGCTTCGACGTTCACACCAAGCGCACGTTTATGAATCCGGAATCAAATCGCAGAGGCAGCAACGAAGAGTATGTCACGGGTGAAATCGGACAGGTCGGCACGCAGTTCGATGGATTCGCCCACCAAACCATTGGCGACAAACTGTATAACTGCTTCAAGCTGGACGATATCGCGACGCGCAATGGCTTTGAAAAACTCGGCGTTCAGAACGTAGGCTCACTCATTACCCGGGGCATTTTGATAGACATCGCCGCGCTGAAAGGCGTTGAGATGCTGGCCGACAATTATGAAATCACGGTGCAGGACATTCAGCAGGCGCTGGCCCGGCAGAAACTGAAGCTGCAACCCGGCGATGCCGTGATCATCCACACCGGGTACGGCAAGCTTTGGGGCAAGGAAAATGCGCGCTATGTGAAAGCTTCCCCCGGCATTGGCGTTGCCGCCGCGGAGTGGCTGGCCAAACAAGACCCGATGCTGGTCGGAGCCGACAACCCTTCCATCGAAGTCAGCCCCAATCCCGACCCGAAAGTCTCGCTGCCGATTCACCAGATCATGCTGGTAGTCAATGGCATTCATCTGCTGGAAAACATGAAGCTAGACGAGTTGGCGGGCAAACGCATCCAGGAATTTGCGTTTATTGTGCAGCCGCTGAAGATTCAAGGCGGCACGGGTTCGACCGTCGCGCCGATTGCGGTTCACTAAACCCATGAAAAATAGACAGGATGTACAGGATTCATCAGGATGATGGCTGTGAAGGTGCAAAGCTCCCGCCAATCCTGATAAATCTTGTAAATCCTGTCTACAAATTCCCTGCGTTGAAAGAGTTTATTTCACCGTGGGCGGAGCAGGCGTGATCATAATGTGCGCGCCTGCGGTTCCGGCATCCATCAGCCAGGGTTCGCCGCGTTTGGATTTGGTGGACAATCCCAGGGATTCCGCCGTCGCAAACGGAACGTAAATTACCCAGCGCAGCGCGCCATCAATGACTTTGCCGCCAGTCGCGTCGTAGCCTTTGCCCGAAAGCACATACAAAAAACGAGGCTCACGAGGCATTTTCAGCTTTCCTTCCTGCACTTCTTTCCAGCGGTAGTTTTCATTGCGCGCGCCGCCTGCTACACCTTGCGCGGCGAGTTCGCGGCCACGGGCCATAAACGGCTCCAGGTCTTTATGGTAACAGGCCACGCTGAAGCGCGTGTCTTTGGGATCGTCGGCCAGGCAGATCAATTGATTTGTGCCTTTGCGCAATTCGGTCAGCTTGCCGTCCGCGCCGTATCCCAGCACCGTCGCGCCTTCACGCATTTCTTCGGGAGCCGCCTGAACGGCCGACGCAATTTGATCGGCAGCCGACAGCGGTGCGGATGCGGGTTGAGACGTTTGCGGTGTTTGTGCGCTGGCAACAAGGGCGCTCAGCATCAGGATCGAAAGCAATAGCGAAGTTTTCATGGTTTTGTCCTCCAAAAATTTCGGCGAAGTGGCCGCATCATAGTGAGATGGTAAATGACGGTCAATTCTGCGCGCAGAGTCTATTCATTCTTTGTTGTTAGCCACAGAGCGCACAGAGAACACTGAGAGGATGTTTTGAAGTTCACAAACATATCTGTCCTCAGTGAACTCCGTGGCCTCTGTGGCTGAAAATGAATAAGCCTTGTTCTGC
>CAZMXG010000164.1:0-17638 GCA_964570175.1 uncultured Heliomicrobium sp.
AGGCTCAATTACGTTCATCAAAATCCGGTCAAGCACGGAATGGTTGTCCTTGCCTGTCAGTACAACTGGTGTTCAGCCGCGTGGTTTGAAAGAGTCGCCACACCTGCAACAGTCAAAACAATCTACAGCTTCAAAACCGACAGCGTAAAAGTTGTAGATGACTTTTAATTCCGCCTGGAGCGCAAGGACTTCCAAAGCTACGCCAAAGGCGTAGCACTCCAAAATATGACATGCGGCAAATTCTGATCTTCAGCGCAATTTTTCTGGCAGTTCCTCTGGCGCTGTTTGCGCCGTTCACAGGCTTAATCAGTTATGTTGGCATTGCGTACGTTCGTCCGCACGAATGGGCGTATATGCCAAACGCGCCGATTTCGATGGCGGTGGCCGTGGCCACACTGATTGGCTACGCCGTCTTTGAGCTGACGCGCAGAGCGCCGCAGTTGATTCCCAATTCGTTGCTACTTTTATTGTGGGCGCAAGTTTCGCTGGCAACGTTTTTCGCGTATTCACCCGCTTTAGCCCAGGGCAAATGGATCGAATTCAGCAAAACGATTTTGATCGCTTTGCTGATGACGGCAATGGTGGATTCGGAAAAACGCGCTCGATGGTTATTGCTGGGAACAGTCGCAGCGATTGGTTTTCTGGCCTTTCGGTCCAACGTGGGCATCTTGCTGGCCGGAGGGCAAACACGAATTTTCGGCCCCGGCGGAGCTTTCGAGGACAACAATGATTACGCGCTGTTGTTAAACGTCGCCGCACCGATTGCGTTTTACGTCGCTCGCGCTGAAGCGAATCGCTGGCTAAAAAGAGTCTGTTACATGCTGTCGGCGATGATGATGATTACAGTCATCTTTTCGCTGTCGCGTGGAGGCTTTCTTGGGTTGTGCATCATCTTATTGGGGCTGGCACTAAAATCAAAATACAAAGTGGCTGGTGTGCTGGCGGTTGTTCTGGCTGGTTCCATCACATTCGCGCTGTTGCCGACGCAAGTCGTCGAACGAGTCAGAACCATTCGCACCGCTACCGAAGCAGACCAATCGGCGCAAATGCGTTTCGACGCCTGGCGAGTTTCACTGCAAATCATCGCGGATTATCCGGCGCTGGGCGTTGGGCCAAGAAATATGCTGGAGCTTTACAATCGCTATCAGCAAACTGATAACGTACGGGTTTCGCACAATTCGTTTTTGCAGATTGCCGTGGATGCAGGCTTGCCTGCGTTGCTGATGTTTCTAGGGTTGATCGCGCTGAGTTTGTGGCGGCTTCGCGGATCAAGAAAGCTGCTGAAAAGTCGCTCGCCGGATTCGCAACTGATTCTTTACTCTCACGGGCTGGAAGTGGCGCTCATCGGATATGTGGTTTCGGCAAATTTCCTAAGCCGCCACGACTTGGAATTGCTGTACGAAATTTTCGCGCTGGCCACAAGCTTTTACGTGCTGACGCGCGAGGTAGCAACGGAAAGTCAATTTGCTCCGGTTACGGCGGCAATTTCAGCCAGCAATTCCGCATCGGCATCAACCGGGCAGGCGTAATACCACCAGTTCTTTTTCGCCGTCCAGCCTTCTTCTTCGGCCAGTTCATCGCCCCACAAACAAATGCTTGAGCGAGTGGTCAGGCCTCTCATCTGGTCGTCAGCCTGCCTAATTCGCTCTTCAAAAGTTTGCTGTTCGGCGAGTGGAGCAACTTCCAAGGCTTCCTCCAGCAATTGGCGCGCGTCCAAATCGTTCAGGTAATCATCCAGGGTCAGCGAATATCCGCGCTCGACCGATTTGACGACTTTTTCCCAGCTTTCAACCAAACCTGATAAGCCGCGTTCGGCTACCTGAAAGGAGCAGCCTTTTTCACGCAAAAACTCACGAACTTCTTCACTCATTGTCTCCTCCTCTCGATGAACCTCGTTTGCTTTGGCGGCGGAAGTACGCTTCGCCGTCGTTCGGTTTGAAATAAGTTCGGATAATCCGGTCGGCATTAAACGCCAAAAAAGCCCCCGTCGTTTTGTCAAAACGAGTGATGACGCCGTCGCTTCGCACCGCTTCAAGCACGCTGGCATCCAACTGGCGATCCCGAAGCTCTTGCGCCTGTCTCAGGTATTGTTCTTTGCTAATCGAGCTAAATTCGCTCCCGTGTTTCTCGTAATGATCCAGGAGTTTTTGCCGGCTGGCAAAACCAATATCCGTGCGAATTGTTGTTGAGGATTTTGGCGCAGGAGTCGGCTGGCGTTGAATCTGCGCAGGCATTGAGCTTGGTTGACGACAAGCTCCCGCCAGTAAAACAATCGCAATCAACGACATGGATGCCAGCCCAGCAAGCTGACTGGGCAATTTTCTTCTTAAAAACTCAAGCGCGAAGTTCATAAAAACGAAGACGAGTGACAACTTCAAAGTCGTCACTCGTCGGTAATTGAATCTTAAGATCGGTTAGCGGCTCTAGCGAATGCTCATTCCGCCCATTCCGCCAAGGCCTGCGAACGGATTCGTTTGTTCGGCTGGCGGAAGCTGGTCAACTTTTTCAGGCGCCAGAACTGACAATCGGTTGACGCAGTTTGTTCCGAGTCCAGTGCTGCGATAATCCTTGTTGCTAGCAACCGTGAAATACAGATTGATGGCTTCGTCTTTTTTGCCCATCGCTTCGTAAACGCGAGCGATATTGAAATCAATCAAGGCGGTCACTGCGCCGGGCTTGGATTTCAGCTTTTGATACTCAGCAATGGCTTCTTCGTTTTTGCCAGAGGATTCGTACCGCTGCGCCAGCGCCATCTGTGCCTGAAGCCCCACATCAGAATCTTTCCCGGACAACTCTTTGAAAGTGGCTTCGGCTTTTTCCGGCTCGAAATAGACCTGATGCACCGCAGCGTAGTAGCGGGCCAAGTCGCCGTAATAAGACGGATAATCGTTTGCCGCTTTGGTAAATGCTTCAAAGGCTTTGCGATGTTTTTCGTCTTCCGAAGTCGCAACGTATCCTTGCGGATTTGCCGGAACCGGGTTAGCCACCATGGCATCGTTCCAACGAAATGCTTCTGCAAGCGCTTCCGCTGCATTGTTGGCGCGCCGCGAATAAAGCATCCAACCGATGCCAACCACGGCAATGATTACCGCCGCGATGGTCAGCCATTTCAGAATCGGGCGCGAATTGCCTTTTGCCCAACTGGTCGTAGCCACGTACTGCTGCATTAATGGATCGCGCTTCAGATTCTGCGCGCTAGCTCGCCCTTTAGCCAATGTAGTACTCCTTCAGGATGAAAATTGGGGCTGGGAGGAAAACAAGAAAATAGCGGCCCCCTTTAATGATGTCAAGCCGCGCAAAATTCCGCTCTGTTGGCCAAATCCGGCTCTTCCCTATAAGATTCAAAATATGGCATTTACCAAGATCACTGAATACGAAGGCATAACCGAATATAAACTTGAGGCAAATGACCTGAAAGTCTTGCTGGTTCCGCGCCGCGCTGCGCCTGTGGTGGCCTTTATGGTCGTATACAGAGTCGGTTCGCGCAACGAAGCCGTCGGCCATACCGGTGCGACGCATTTGCTGGAGCACATGCTGTTCAAAGGCACGCCGACCTACAACAAAAAGAACGGAACCCAAATCGCAGCCGTGCTGCAAAAACAGGGCGCGGTTTTCAATGCCGACACCTGGTTTGATCGCACGCGGTATTACGAAATGCTGCCCAGCGACCAGCTTGAACTGGCCATTCACCTGGAAGCCGACCGCATGCGAAATTCGTTTATTGCCGACGAAGACCGCCAATCGGAAATGACTGTTGTCCGCAATGAACTGGATCGCGGCGAAAACGAACCTTCGCGAATTTTGGACGAGCGGGTTTGGGCGATGGCGTTTCGCGAACATCCTTACCATCATCCGACCATTGGCTGGCGTTCCGACGTGGAAGGCATGGCGACCTCGCGGCTGAAAGAGTTTTACGACGTTTATTACCACCCGAACAATGCCACGGCGATTGTTGTCGGCGATTTTGACGATCAAGCAGCGCTGGATTTAATTGCCAAACACTTTGGAAAAATTCCTGCTTCGCCGCAACCAATTCCGCCGATGTACACCACTGAGCCGCCGCAACAAGGTGAAATCCGCTTCAAGCTGCGACGGGCCGGTCAGTTGGGCATTGTTGAAATGGCTTGGCGCATCCCGGATGCTCGCCATGAAGACACAGCGGCATTGACCTTGCTGGATCACATCTTGTCGGCAGGCGTCACGTCGCGGCTGTATCAGGCATTGGTTGAAACTCAGATTGCCGTGGATGAACAAGCCCAGGCCAATCAATTTGTTGACGCGGGTTTGTTTACGATTGAAGTGACCCTTCGCCCTGGCATTGAGCACGGTGAAGCGGAAAAGGTCGTGCTGGAAGTAATCGAAAAACTGAAAACAGATGAGGTTTTAGAAAAAGAATTGCAGAAGGCGAAAAATATTATTTTGACGCAGATGATTTATGTCCGCGACAGCCCGTTTGGCGTCATCAGCGTGATTGGCGAAACCGAAGCGTCTTCCGGCTGGAAGCTTTTCATTGATCTGCCAAAAATGATCGAAGGTGTAACCGCCGAAGACATTCGCCGCGTAGCCAATATTTACTTCACCGAAGACAATCGCACAGTGGGCTGGTTCATCCCCAAGGAAGATGAATTCCCGAACGAGGTGGAAGCATGAGAAAAGCTCTTTTGATCGCGCTGCTGTGTGCAGCATCCGCAGCAACGGCTCTGGCTGGAAACCGGATAGTTATTTATGACAACCTGACGAGTGAGGTCGCGGTGCCTCCGGCAACACTGGCCACTGGCGAAGATTTGTGGGTGACATTGGCCGATCTGACCAAGGCAACGAAGTTCGTTCTAAAGCCGCAAGGCGTTTGCCGGGACGAGCTTTGTTTCCCAATCCCAAAAGCTCGCAAAACCGCTTTTCTGTCCACACAAGGCAAAACCACCTGGTTTAACTTGAGCGAGTTTGCGCGATTGACCAAACAGCCAGCGGCGTATGACGCGGAAAACTCGACCTGGTTTTTCGGGCCTCGCCCGGAAGAGCAAAATCAATTTGTTTCTTCGCTGATTGCGCCGAACTTCCGGCTGCCGGACGCAAACGGCAAGCTGCGATCGCTGTCAGAATTTCGCGGCAAGAAAGTTTTGTTGCTGACCTGGGCTTCGTGGTGAGGCTGCAGGTTTGATCTGCCAGGATGGCAGACTGTGTACGCCGAGCTGAAAAGCAAAAACTTCGAAATCATCTCTGTCGCTGAAGACACAGGCGGAATCAAGGACGCTGGCAAATGGATCGAAGCCGCCAAGCCTGAATACACCGTTTTGATTGACGAAAAACATTTGGTTACACGGCTGTACAACATGGTCAATGTGCCAACAGCAGTTTGGATTAACGAAAAAGGCCGCATTGTTCGCCCAAACGAGGTCGCGTATGTGGATGACCGATATAAAGGCATGCACAAATTGGAAGCGGCAGAGTATCTGGCGGCAATTCGCGACTGGGCGGAAAACGGAGATCGCAGCATTTATGCTTTGAGCGAAAAGGAATTGAAAGAGCGTCTGGCTCCGCAAAACCCTGATTGGGCGCGCGCTTCGGCGGAATTCGCTTTGGCGGAATATCTTTACAAGCAAGGACAAGGCCCGGCTTCAATTCGACATTACAAAGAAGCGCAACGGCTGAACCCTGACAATTGGAATTACAAACGGCAGGCCTGGGCGCTTTCGGATGCTGAAAAGGAATACGGAACCAGCTTTATGAAAGAAGTGCAAAAGCTGAATGGCAAACCGTATTACCCACCTCGCCGTTTGCCTGAAACCAAAAAGAAAAACTAGGTAATCAATGAGCAGTAGTTCTTTCGCGTCACGCACGCATCGTTATCAATTGGCCAATGGCTTAACGCTGTTGGTTTTGGAAAATCATGCCAACCCGACCGTTTCGCTTTCGGGTTTTGTACGCGCAGGCGAATACTTCAGCCCTGCGGATAAGGACAGCCTGGCCAGTGTTGTTTCGGCCATGCTCAGCAAAGGAACCGCTCGGCGTTCCAAGCTGGAAATTGCCGAAGAACTGGAATCCGCCGGAGCACGGCTGGGATTTGCGTCGAATACATTTTCTGCTTCAGTCAGCGGGCAAAGTTTGAGCCGCGATTTGCCGCTGATCATTTCCACATTGGCCGAAGAGTTGCGCGAGCCAACGTTTCCAGCCGAGGAGTTGGAAAAGTTGAAGCAGCGATACATTGCCAGCATCAAGGAAGATCAGGACGATACGCGTTCGCGTGCTTATGAACGAATGTCACAACTGGTGTTTGCCGCCGACAATCCGTTTTACCGTTTGCCTGCCGAAATCGCGATCAGTCATTTGGAAGGCATTTCGTCGGACGATTTGCGTGAGTTTTACCAGCGATATTACGGAATGGAATCAAGCGTGATGGTAATTGTCGGCGACGTTGTGCCGGACGAAGTGCACGCGCTGGTCGAAAAACATCTGGGCGATTGGAAAGGAGCGCCAGCCGCCGAAATCAATCTGGCGGTAACGCCACTACAGACCGAGGCCAGGCGTGAAGTCGTGGCGATGAAAGACAAACCAAATTGCGACATTATCATCGGTCATGCTTCCGGATTGCGGCGATCGAATACGGACTATCTGGCGGCAATCATCGGCAACAATGCTCTGGGACAGTCAACGCTTTCTTCCCGGCTGGGGTTAAAAGTGCGCGACGAAATGGGGCTGACTTACGGCATCAGTTCAGGATTTCGCTCTGGCATTGGCGATGGCCCGTTCACGATAGGTCTGACCGTCGCGCCGCAAGACATCAATGCAGCAATAGACACAACCCTGGAAATCGTCAGCGACTACATTAGCACCGGCATCACCGAAGAAGAGTTGCAGACTGAACAATCCTCCGTCGCCGGTTCTTACAAAATCGGTTTGGCCACCAACGCGGGAATTGCCGGACAAATCGTCAGCGCGGAACTGTTCGGACTCGGCGTCGAGTATTTGGACAAATTCCCTTCGCTGATCGCGGCATTGACCAAACCGGAAATTGACGAAGCGATTCGCAAATACATTCATCCGGAGGTGACGACCACGGTGATTGCTGGAACTCTGACCTAATGATGAATGCTGAATGATGAAGGATGAATGGCAACTCAAATTCATCCTTCATCATTCAGCATTCATCCTTCCTTTATGAAACTAGGAATCCTTCTCTTCAACCTTGGCGGCCCGGAAACACAAGCCGACGTTCGTCCATTCCTCTTCAATCTGTTTGCCGACCCTGAAATCGTGCGATTGCCGATTCAGGCGTTGCAAAAGCCATTGGCCTGGATCATCTCAACTTCGCGGGCAAAAAAGTCTTCAGCCAATTACCAGTTGATTGGCGGAGGTTCTCCGCTGCGGCGAATCACGGACGAGCAAGCCGAAGCTTTACGCAAAGAGCTTCAGCAAAAAGGCATTGAGGCCAAAGTTTATGTCGGAATGCGGTATTGGTACCCGTTCACGGCAGAGGCTTTGGAGCAGATCGAACGCGACGGCATTACGGATTTGGTTCTGTTGCCGCTTTACCCGCAGTATTCTGTTTCGACGACGGGTTCCAGCTATAAGGATTTTGACGCGTTGCTTGCCAAACGCAGTGGTTTACAAAACATTCGACGCCGCGACATTTCAACCTGGTACACACACGCAGGTTACATTGACGCGCTGGCCAGCCAGATCACTGAAAAGTTTGCCAGCTTTCCCAATCCCGATCCATCGCAAATCCATCTGCTGTTTAGCGCGCACAGTGTCCCGGTCAGCTATATTGCCAACGGCGATCCATACCTTCAACACACGAAAGAAACTGTCCAGCTAGTGTCTGAACGGCTCGGCAATCGCAACCCCGTACACCTCAGTTTCCAAAGCAAAGTCGGTCCGGTGAAATGGCTGGAACCTTCAACGGACATGAAACTGCGCGAACTGCGCGCGGCCGGAGTTGAGCAGGTGCTGGCCATCCCCATCAGCTTTGTTTCTGAACACATCGAAACGCTTTACGAACTGGACATCCTGTACAAAGACCTGGCCGAAGAACTCGGGCTTACCTATCGGCGCGTCCCTGCCTTTAATACCGACCCGCGCTTCATCAGCGCGCTGGCAGATTTGGTTTGCGAAAAACTTGGTTGATGTGGATTCCCACAGGCGCTTGCAGTGCTTCAGCCATTACAACAACGTTGCTGCTCGTCTGATGTAGCTGCTCAAACTTCACGATAATCCTTCCGTTCGAAAGCAACAGAACTTCACAAACAACCCGGAGGATTTATGATTACAAGGATTGGCGCAATCGTCGTGATTTACGCTTGCACGGCAATGGCCTGGATGATTTTGGGCACAACAGTGGATCAACGCACTGGCGCGCAAGATGAAAGCCTGAAAACAGCCGTCACGCAATTGTGGGGAACGTCGCAACGCCAACGCGCGCCGGAGGTCTATTACCAAACGCAAAAAGAGAACAAAGTCGTCACAAACGAAGCTGGCAAGATCGTGACAAAGACGGAAACCGAAACAACGACTCATCCGCTGTTGCTGGATGGCAGCGACATCAATGTTTCGCTGAATCTGGAACATCGCCAGAAAGGATTGCTGTGGTATTCGACGTATCGCGTAGGTTTTGCAGCCAAATATCGCGTCGTGAATTACACAGACCAGCAGCAAGAGATTTTCCTCAACTTCGCTTTCCCGACGGCTCAAGGCGTTTACGACAACTTTCGCTTTGCCATCGGCGGACGCGAAGAACCGAATCTGCAAGTCGCGGGCGGCAAGCTCAACGGAAAGATGAAGCTTGATCCAGGCAAGTCTGAAATTGTCGAGGTCGCGTATCAATCCCAGGGCCTGGACGAATGGTGGTACGACTTCGGCGAAAACGTGAATCAGGCGAAAAACTTTTCGCTGGCGATGACCACTGATTTCGACAAGATTGATTTTCCGCCCAGCAGCATTTCTCCATCGAAAAAAGAACAAACTACAACAGGCTGGAAACTGAATTGGCAATACGCCAGCCTGCTTTCCGGCGTGAAAATCGGAATGGGCATGCCGCACAAACTGAATCCAGGCCCGTGGGTCAGCAAAGTGACATACTCCGCGCCGGTTTCGTTATTTCTGTTTTTCTTTCTGGTTTTCATCCTGACGACCATCAAGAGGGTGAAAGTTCATCCGATGAATTATTTTTTCGTCGGCGCGGCGTATTTCAGCTTTCATCTGTTGCTGGCGTATCTGGTGGACCACATTTCCATTCACGCAGCGTTTTTGATCTGCTCGGCGGTTTCCATTGGCCTGGTTGTTTCGTATATGCGCCTGGTGACCGGCATGCGCTTCGCGGTGGTCGAAGTCGGCTTGATGCAGTTCGTTTATCTGGTGCTGTTCTCGTACACCTATTTCTTTGAATCGTTTACAGGGCTGGCAATCACGATTTTGTGCATCATCACGCTGTTCGTCGTGATGCAGTTTACCGGTCGAGTTGATTGGGATACGCTGTTTCGGAAACAGGAATCGGTTCCAATCACGGAGTGAAATTTGGTTTGAGACTTCAATACGGTACAGGGAGCGGTAGCGACCTGGTGACTTCGAGATATATCTTTTCGAGACAACCAAGTCGCTACCGCTCCTCGTACCGCATCATCACACAATGACCACTATTCTTCTAAACACCATCCTGCTTTCCGTCTTGCTGGCTTCGATGGTTTCTATTCAAACCACAGAATCCTCGTTTCGGATTCTGATCAAAAAGTCTGAGCGAAAGCTTTATCTGTATGAAACTTCCGGCGGCAAAGAGCGGCTTCGCAAAACGTATCAGATTGCGCTGGGCAACACGCCGACAGGCCACAAACGCCAACAAGGCGACGGCCGCACGCCCGAAGGCGAGTATTACCTGACGCACAAAAACCCAAAGAGCAATTTCTATCTGTCACTGGGCGTCAGCTATCCGAACACCAGCGACGCCGACGTTGGGTTGAAGAGCGGCTTGATCACCAAAAGCCAGCACGAAGCGATTGCCACGGCGATTCGCGCGAAAGCGAAACCGCCGCAAAACACAAAACTCGGCGGCGACATTTTCATTCACGGCGGTGGAACAGGAAAGCTAATGGGACTCGTCAAAGATTGGACGCTGGGCTGTGTGGCGCTGGAAAATGAAGACATCAAAGAATTATTTGATTTATTGCCGGTGAAAACTCCGGTGAAGATTGTTCCATGATTTACAGCGATTTGTCGTTGAGACAGTAAAAATGCAACCACAAAAAAACACAGAAGGCACAAAACCAACCAAACGATTTTTGTGTTTTTTTGAGCTTTTTGAGGTTAAACGACTGTTCACTCAAACGAAAAACGTTGCAACTAAGGAAAAAGAGAAATTGTAGAGAATTATGCGTACGCTTTATTTAGATTGTTTTGCAGGCGCCAGCGGAGACATGTTCATCGGCGCGCTGCTGGATTGCGGACTGGATTTTGAACTGCTGAAAGCTGAACTGGCGAAGCTCGGCGTGGAAGGTTACGAACTGAGTTTGACGCGCGTGGACCGCAGCGGCATCAACTCAGCAAAGTTTGACGTTCACTTGAAAGATGAGATTCACCACCACCACGATCATTCACACGAGCATCACGATCATCAGCATCCTCACGATCATTCACACGGACATCACCACGACCATTCGCACGAAGCAAATCCAGCATCCAGCATCCAACATCCAACATCGCATTCCCACGATCATCGGTCGCTTTCTACCATCAAACACATTATTTCGTCTTCGGCGCTGCCGGCTTCGGTCAAAGAACGCGCGTTGAACATCTTTCAGCGCATCGGCGAAGCGGAATCGAAAATCCACGGCATTCCAATTGAAACCGTTCATTTTCACGAAGTCGGCGCGGTGGATTCAATTGTGGACATTATCGGTGCCTGCATTGGATTGGAGGCGTTGAAGATCGAACAGATCATTTCTGCTCCTTTGCACGTCGGATCGGGAACATTCAACTGCGCACACGGAACGTATCCTGTGCCGGGTCCGGCAACTGCGGAACTGCTGAAAGGCGTGCCGAGCTATTCCAAGGACATTGACGGCGAACTGGTGACGCCAACCGGCGCGGCGATCATTTCAACGTTGGCGACGAGTTACGGCAATTTGCCCGCGATGAAAATTGAGCGCGTCGGATACGGCGCAGGCACGCGCAGCTATCCGAAATTCCCAAACGTTTTGCGCGCAATCATTGGCGAAGGGGAAGCTGCAAGCTCCGACACCACGCCGACGACCGTCACCGTCATAGAAGCAAACATTGACGATCTTAGTCCGCAGATCTTCGGACATTTGATGGAAAAGCTTTTAACTGCCGGAGCGCTGGATGTGTTTTACACGCCTGTACAGATGAAAAAAAATCGTCCGGGTGTGCTGATGACGCTGCTATGCAAACCGGAAGATCGTGTGCAGATGACGGATTTGATTTTTAATGAAACGACGACGCTCGGTGTGCGATACCGCGAAGAAAAGCGAGAAATTTTGCGACGAGAGTTTGTGACTGTTAAAACAGAATTCGGTTCGATCCAAATGAAAATCGCCCGCGCTGAAAACGGGCGATTGGTAAATTACGCTCCTGAATTTGACGATTGCAGCGCTGCCGCCGAACTTCATCAGATTCCAATCCGCCAGGTACAATTGGCGGCGTTGCAGGCTTACGGAAAACCGGATTGAGATTAGAGTAATAAGGGCCGTCTGTCGGCAGCGGCTCGTTTTCCTTCCTGCTGAAAATGACGCATCAGCGCCAGCAATTGAGCCTGGTTACACGGCATAGCCCGAAAAGTCGGGAGCAAACCGGCCAGTCCGTATTCCTCATCCAGCCTGGAAGATTCCACCAAAGCCATGATGGTTTTGTGGCCTGCGCTGGCGCGCAAAACCGAAAGCATCGGTTTAATCTTTACTGCTTCGACATCAAATACGGCTAAATCGTGATGACTGCGACAAGCGGTTCGCAGTTCGTCAACCGAACAAACGCCTGTAATTTCAAACTCGTTGACGCCAATTCCAGTTTTCATTTTTTTTAGCCGCTCCGGCGAATCCGCGACTAACAACAATTTGGATTTAGGCGACGGAATTGAACGAAGCGGCGAATTTTGAATGATAACTGGTACTGTCATGTGTTGAACTCCTCCAAGCATACTGTCTTTATTCCTCGAAACAATCATTCGCACTCGAATAATCCCATCCTCGTCGAGTAAAATTCCCATCCTCCCTGAAAAACTTACATAGCCGCTGCTGCTGCCAGTCTGGGGCGTGTTATAGTGCCGCGCCACTGCGGGCAAAACTCTAAAACATTGCAACAACTGGTTATGAGTACGAAAAGAACCTTTCAAGATTTGGTTGAAATGATGGCTCGCTTGCGCGCTCCTGATGGTTGTCCATGGGACCGTGAGCAAACTTACGCAACCCTTGGGCCAATGCTGGTTGAAGAAGCCTACGAGGCCATTGAAGCAGCCGAGGCGGAGGACTGGGACGAATTGCGCGACGAATTAGGCGATTTGCTGTTCCTGATTATCTTTTATGGGCAGATTGCCGCCGAAGCCGGTCATTTTGATGTATTCCAGTCCATCAGTCGCGTCCATGAAAAAATGACTCGCCGTCATCCACATGTGTTTGGCGAAGAGACAGTTGAATCAACAGCAGACGTTCTGGCCAATTGGGAAACCATCAAAGCCGCTGAACGAAAAGCTGACGGCAAAGAAGAAAAAAAAGCTTCGATGCTGGACGGCACTTCGTCGAAACTTCCCGCTTTGCTGGAAGCCTTTCAATTGACGACCAAAGCCGCGCGTGTTGGTTTTGATTGGCAACAGAGCGAAGACATTTTTGATAAACTGGAAGAAGAGATTCGGGAATTGCGCGAAGAGTTCAACCGCGAGGATCGCGACCCGCAAGCCATTGCGAATGAGCTCGGGGATGTGATGTTTGTCGTCACCAACCTGGCCCGCTGGCACGGCGTTGAGCCGGAAACGGCTTTGAAAGTAACAAATAAAAAATTCCGCCGACGGTTTGCTCACATCGAGCGCCGCGTTGAAGAACAGGGAAAGTCTCTGGCTGATACAACATTGGCTGAAATGGATTCGTACTGGGACGAAGCCAAGGCAATCGAACGTAAAGGCTAAATGATTCGCTGGCTGACAACGTTATTAATTGGGATTCTGGCGCTGACTTCGGCTGGCCACTCGTCGGAGCGCACTGAACCAACGCAAACATCGGAAAGTGTCGCTCCCGGCATTGAGTTGCTTTCGATCAAGCGCGGCGATTTTTCAGGGAGCGCCACAGGCGACCGTTGGACAATCCAGGTTTTGACCGTTGATCCAAAAATGGCTCGGTTGCGTTTGGCACAGGCAATGGACGAAATTGCGGGAGCCGAAACGACAAGCTCCATGGCGCAGCGACACGGAGCTGTGGCGGCAATCAACGGCGGATATTTTCGCACCACGGGAATTGTTCGCGGCGAGCCGGTTGGCGCGCTAACCATCGGCGGCAAAGTTTTGAGCGAGCCGGTCAAAAATCGAGCAGCGGTTGCGGTTTCCGATGACGGCAAACAGATTCGCGCAGCCATCGCCCACGTCACGTTGAAAGCTGAGCTTAGAGCAAACGGCAAAGCGCTTTTCCCAATTGGTGGATTCAATCGCCCGCGAGAAAAAGACGAACTGATCGTTTTCACACCTGAATTCCATCGCACCACGCTAACCGCTCCGGACGGTGCCGAATTCATCATTGAACGAAATCGAGTGGCGGCTGTGAAAGATGGCGCTGGGAGCCAAACAATTCCGCCAGGAGGCTTTGTTGTTTCAGCAACCGGCGCAGCACAGGAATGGGCGCTGAAAAATCTGCGACGAGGCTCGATTGTGGAAGTCAAAACTGAAGTCAAAACCGAGCCGCCGTTTGCCTTTAACCCGGACTTCATTCTTGGCGGCGGACCGCAGTTGATTGCGGTTGGCAAAAAAGTTTTTGCCGATGAAACTGCGCGCTACAGCGATTCGCTTTATCGGCAGCGCCACCCGCGTACGGCGATTGGTTGGCGAGCTGATGGAAAACTGATTTTGCTGACGGTGGATGGACGGCAAAAAATCAGTGTTGGCATGACAATGGATGAACTGGCATCGCTGATGTTGGAACTCGGCTGCGTTGAAGCCATGAATCTGGACGGCGGCGGTTCAACCGCGATGGTCGTCAAAAACAAAATCGTCAACAGCCCTTCGGACCCCACCGGCGAACGAGCGGTGAGCGATGCGCTGTTGATTTTTTCTCGATGAAACTGCGATGAAAGAAGCTTTGGTGTTGATGGCGAAAGCGCCCATCGAAGGACAAGTCAAAACTCGGCTGATTGATCCACTGACGGCAGAGGAAGCCAAACAGCTTTACGTGGCTTTCTTGAGCGACACATTTGCGATGATGGAAGCCGTTTGCGATGAACGCGACGAATTGCGTCTGGTGCTCTGTTATACGCCCGAAGGAGAGGAAGAAGCATTTGACGATGTCGAACGTGAAGGTTGTTTGATGATCGCCCAGCGCGGCAAAGATCTTGGCGAACGGCTGACAAACTGCTTTGCCGACGTCTTTGAAATGGGTTTTGATTCGGTTATTGCCATCGGCGGCGACAGCCCGACTTTGCCGGACGAAATGGTGCTGGAAGCATTTGATTGTCTGGAAACGGAAAACGATGTGGTTGTCGTTCCGGCGGAAGACGACGGATATTGCCTGATTGGAATGCGAAAATCGCATCCGGAAGTTTTCCAAAACATTCCGTGGAGCACTGGCGAAGTGATGGCTGCCACTGAAGCTCAGGCAAAAGCCGCAGGCCTGGACCTGAATGTTGGGCCACTGTGGTACGACGTGGACACGCCGGAAGAATTGGAACGGTTGAAGCAGGAACTAAAAGAAACAAAAGGCATCGCCAAATTCACTCGACGGTTTTTGAAGGAATTGGCCAAAAAGCCCAAAGGAGAGCCACAACAATGAACAAGCTGCTGACGATCATCAAACGCGAATATCTAACTCGCGTAAAATCGAAAGGCTTTATCATCGGCACCATCCTTGGGCCCATCATCATGTCATCCTTTGTTCTGGTTCCGGTGTTAATTGGACGTTACAGCGGCCCGGACAAATACAGCATTGTTATCCTGGATCAAACTGGCGATACAACGCTTTACGGTCGGCTGAACAGCTTGCTGGAACCCAAACGTTCCGGCCAGGCGCGCTACGAGTTCAGCCGTGAAGAAGTGAAATCGGGTGAAGACCTGGAAGCGCGCCGGCAAGTGCTGGCCGAACGGATGGCGCGCAAAGAGATTGACGGAATCCTGATTCTGCCTGCCGATGCGCTGAACCAGAAAGAGATCACCATTTACTCCAAAAATGCCAGCGCCGTCATTGGCAGAACACGGTTTGAAGACGCGCTGAACAAAGCGATTTCAGAACGCCGCATCGCGCTGGCAGGGTTGAATGCTGACCAAGTCCGCGAACTGACCAAAGACGTGACGTTGAAAGCCGTCAACGAACGCGGGGAAAGCGGGCGCGGGCGAATTCTAGTGGCTTTTTCGCTGCTGATGGTTCTTTACTTGACGATTTTGGTTTATGGCGTGACGGTGATGCGCGGCGTGACTGAAGAAAAGCAGAATCGAATCATCGAAGTCCTGCTTTCATCAGTCAGCCCGTTTTATCTGATGATGGGAAAAGTCATCGGCATTGGCTTGGTTGGCCTGACTCAATACCTGACCTGGTCGCTGTTCGGCATTATTCTCAGTCTGTTGTCCGCGGCTCCGGCATTGATGATGTACGCTGATCAATTGCCGAAAATTTCTCCCTGGTTGTTTGTATTTTTCATCATTTATTACCTGCTTGGATATTTCCTGTACGCGACTCTGTACGCGATGGTGGGAGCAATTGTCTCAAATGAAGACGACGGCCAGCAGGCTCAAATGCCCATCACCATGACATTCATGATTTCCGTGATCATTTCTTCGCTGGTAATGGAAAATCCGACAGGCACTGCGGCAACAATCCTTTCGCTGGTTCCCTTTTTCGGTCCATCGCTGATGTTTTTACGAATCACGATGGAAGCGGCGCCGGGTTGGCAAATTGCGCTTTCGATTGCGTTGATGATTTTGACAATTATCGGCGCGGTTTGGCTGGCGTCAAAAATTTATCGCGTTGGAGTGCTGATGTACGGCAAACGCCCGACGATTCCAGAATTGATCAAGTGGCTGCGGTATAGCTGAGGCTTAATCAACCGGCGCGCGATAACCGGCACGCGTGCGTGCAACAAAGCCTGGGCGTTTGATTTCCACTTTCAGGCTGCGCCATTTTCCGTCGTGCTTTTCATTGACCGGGTAATAGGCCAATGAATATTGCGTGCGAATTTCAGCCGCAATCTGGGAATAGGCCTTGTCGAGTTGCTGAAGCTCTTTGACCGGATAAACTCGGCCGCCGGTTTTGTCTGCCATTTCCCGCAATTCGCGGCGGGCAGAATCGTAAAGCCGCTGGTTGATCTGGATCCGTTCCATTTTTGAAAGCTCGCAGTGGCTTTCAAAATAGGATTCTGAAATTTTCCCTGCGTGCTCCTTGGCATATTTGCGCAACTGTTTGCGCGAAAACTCGAAATGGGTTTCTTCGGCGCAATTCCTGACCATCCCGGCTTCCGTGAAACTTTCTGTGTCCAGTTCCAGGAAATACGTGCTCACCCGGCCTTTTTCCAGCAGCGGCAAAATCTGTTCGTAAGAGCGATAGCCGTAAGAATCCACGCCATCAGTCAATGCGACGACTGCCTTTCGCCCTTCGACCTTGTTCAGAACTTCTTCCAAGGCCAATTGCATCGAATCGTAGAACGCAGTCCCGGAACCAGCGTTCAGCAGATCAAGCGCGTGTTCAACGGCGCGGCGATCGGCGGTTAAATCTTTAAGCAGTTCGATTTCCTTGTTGAATTGAATCACGGCCACACGGTCTTGCGGGCGAAGTTCCGTCAAAAAACCGCGCACTGCGCGCCGCATCAACTCAACATCTCCGCGCGTGCTGCCCGAAGTGTCAATCAGCAGCACCAGGCTGAATGGAACTTCCGTGGCTTCAAAGTTGGCAATTTTTTGCCGAACGCCATTTTCGTACACCACAAAATCTTCAAGGCGCAATCCGGAATTGCTGCGGTTGCCTTCGCGGTCGGCGACGGCAACATCCAGTGTGACCAGGTCCGTGTCCACGCGAATTGTCGCGGCTTCATCTTCTTTTTTCTGATCCGGCTTTTTCTCCTGAGCAATCGCAGACAAACAAATTGAAAGCAGAACGGCGAGTAAAATGGTTCTGGCCAGAAAAGATTTGAAGTTTGACATGTCGAAGCTCCTGGTTAGGTTGGACAATCGGAAGTATAGCCCAAGATAATTTCCCAGTAACGCAAACTTTGTCGGCAGCCTGTCTTGACAGGCCCAAGGTCGGACAGTAAGATGCCCGCTCGCTCGAAAGGGTTTAGGCACGTACAGTCAATGGTAGACGGTCACCCTTACAAGGTGAAGGTTGTGGGTTCGAGCCCCACCGTGCCTATCACCGGTAACAGCGAGTTTGATAATGCGGAGTCGTAGTTCAGTTGGTTAGAACGCCGGCCTGTCACGTCGGAGGTCGCGGGTTCGAGTCCCGTCGGCTCCGCCATT
>CAZMXG010000165.1:0-17431 GCA_964570175.1 uncultured Heliomicrobium sp.
AAAAATACACGCTTGGTTTTGAACTGCTGCGCGAACGCGTGATGGAATATCCGCCGTCCAAAGTCGCTAAGATCACGGGGCTAGACGAAGCGACAATTGTCAGCTTGGCGCGTGAATACGCGACGACTAAACCTTCGATCATTCGCTTGAATTACGGGATGCAGCGGCACGCTGGCGGAGGCATGGCAGTTCGCACAGTCGCTTGTTTGCCAGCGTTGGTTGGGGCTTGGCGCGATGCTGCTGGTGGGGCGCTGCTTTCCACTTCCGGCACGTTTGGGATGAACACGGCGGCGCTGGCCAGACCCGATTTGATCTGGAACAACCCGCGAACGATCAATATGTCGGCCATCGGCGATGCGTTGACAGGCTTCCAGCGCGTGCAATCGTTCAACGCCAAAGGTGCTCCGACGGAAACGCTGGAACCGCTTGATCCGCCGATTCGCGCGATTTACGTCTACAATTCCAATCCTGTGGCTGTCGCGCCCGATTCGCGCAAAGTCATCGCCGGGTTCAAACGCGAAGATTTGTTCACAGTTGTTCACGAAATCTTCCAAACCGACACAGCGGATTACGCAGACATCCTGCTGCCAGCGACCACGCAACTGGAGCAGTGGGACATTCACCGCGCTTACGGCCACCTCTATGTTTTGCTGAATCAGCCGGCCATCGAACCCATTGGCGAAGCCAAACCGAACAGCGAAGTTTTCCGCCTACTTGCCGAAAGGATGAGTTTCACCGATGATTGTTTCCAGGATTCTGATGAAGAGATCGCCAGCCAGGCTCTTTCCAGCTCGAATCCAAGGATGCAAGGCATCACGCTGGAAGACCTGAAAGAGCGTGGTTGGGTGCGATTGAACGTTCCTGAACGTTTCGCTCCATTTGCCGAAGGCAATTTTCCTACGCCATCGGGCAAATGCGAATTCTTCAGTGAGGCACTGGCCAAGCAGGGAATTGATCCGCTGCCGATGTATATCGCGCCGCGTGAAGCTGTGCAGGAAGCGCCCGAACTGGCGAAAAAATATCCGCTGGCTGTGATTTCGCCGCCAGCGCACAATTTCCTGAATTCCAGTTTCGCCAATTTGCCCAGCTTCGTGAAAGCCGAAAAAGAACCGCGCCTGGAAATTCACCCTGACGACGCGGGGTTGCGCGGAATCAAAGATGGCGACCGTGTTCGCGTTTTTAACGACAGAGGCGATTTCAAAGTCACTGCCCACGTCACAGACAAAGCCCGTTCTGGCGTAGTGGTCGCGCTTTCCATCTGGTGGAAGAAACTTTCCGGCGATGGCTGCAACGCCAACGACGTGACGTCGCAAGGGCTGACAGATTTGGGAGCCGCAGCGACATTTTATGATGCCTTAGTGGAAGTGGAACTCACTGAGCATCGAAGATAAATAAAGCAACAAAACGAATGTATCTCACGACTCATTTACGCAAGAATTTCGATTACACACTCCAACACCGTGGTCAGAAACAGCAGTGGAAGGTCAAACTCAAAAAAGCCACACCGTATGTGGTTGAGGCTTTGCTGAGAACGTTTAAGGTTATCCTTGTTCGTCACGAAGAACAGGTTTTAGCGGAATGCACCTGCCATTACTTTGCCCAAAACAAAGCGTGCGAACATCTATGGGCAGTCATTGTCGAAGCCGATCGCCGCGAAGCCTTGCAAGGTGAAAATGCCAATGAACCTCCGCAACTGGTCAAATGGGACTTTGCCGAAAAGGGATACCACTTAAACCCAACTCTTGCCGCTCAACTTGCCGAAGCGCCGCGTCCGGACAAATGGAAAAAGCAGCTTGGTGATCTGGAAGTCCCACCTGCGCCGATTGCGCAACAGGAAGCGTGGCCAGCGACGCGACAAATCGTTTACGTCATTGATGTTCCTGCGACCGCGCAGGGAGATGGCGTTTACCTGGAGATGTTTTATCGCGACCGCAGGAAAGACGGGGAATGGGGCAACGTCCGGTTTTCAGGCTTCAATCGCGGAGTGCTGAACTACTTGCCCGATGCTAATGACCGATACATTGTGTCAATGCTGCTTGGCGCGTCGCAACACCACGACCGCACCGAATACGCTTATGGTTATGGGTATGTAACGGCTGCCACCATGCCGCGCTATCGTCTGCTGGAAGCGCAACCGGACATTTTGCTGCCCACCATCTGCCAGACAGGGCGCGCTTATCTGCGTTTGAAAACGCCTCAGCATCCAAATGAAAACGATCTGGTGGAATGGCTGCCGCTGAGTTGGGATGACGGCGAAACCTGGCAGTTCCGCGTAATCATGGAACCGGCGGAAGGCGGTTACGATGTGCGTGGGGTTCTGGCGCGCGGCGATGAGCATATGGCATTGTCCGAACCGGTCTTGTTGACGGAAGCCAAGGTTTTCTTCACGCGGGATCAAGCCATGACCTACGAACACGGCGGTGCCTTTCCCTGGGTGAAGCTGTTGCAGAAGCACAAAGCGCTGCACGTGCCTGAAGACATGCGCGTTGAATTTTTAAGCGAATTACTGTCCAAACCCGCCTTGCCTCCGCTGGACCTGCCGCCGGAATTGCAATTTGAGACGGTCCAACTGGTGCCGCGTCCCCGACTGAAGATCAAACGGCCCGACAAGAATAACTGGACCGACCGCGACGAACTGCGCGGCAGATTGGGGTTTGGCTATGGCCAGGCCATCGTCGGCGCATACGATACGCAACAGGGGTTTTACGATGCAGAAGCGCACACGTTCAGCTTGCGCGATGACGCGGCCGAGCGTGCGGCGGTAGATCGTTTGATTGAAGTGGGCTGGCAAATGCATCCGCCCGATGCCGAAAACAAACACCCGCGCTGGCGGCTGGCGCAAAACAAATTGCCCCGGGTGGTGCGTGAACTTCTGGCCGATGGCTGGCACGTTGAAGCCGAAGGCAAGGTGTATCGCCAATCGGGCGACATCAACATGCAGATCAAATCCGGCATCAACTGGTTTGACCTGCACGGAACATTCGATTTTGACGGCGTCAAGGTGGCGCTGCCCGCAGTGCTGGCGGCGCTCAAACGCGGCGAAAATGTTGTCGCGCTGGGTGACGGCACTTACGGGTTGTTGCCGGAAGAGTGGCTGCAAAAGTATGGTTTGCTGGCGGGACTCGGCAAAGTGGAGGGTGACAAACTGCGTTTCCAAAGCACGCAGATTGGCTTGCTGGATGCGCTGCTGGCCGCACAACCCGAAATCCGTTTTGACAAAGCCTTTGCGCAAAAGCGCGCCGAGTTGCAGGATTTTGAAGGCATCCAAGCCATCGAACAGCCCGAAGGATTCGTCGGCGAGCTTCGCGGGTATCAAAAAGAAGGCTTGGGCTGGATGGACTTTCTGCAGCGATTCGGCTTTGGCGGCTGTCTGGCCGACGATATGGGCGTAGGCAAAACGCCGCAGGTGCTGGCCCTGTTGGAATCGCGCCGCCAATTAAGAGAAGGAGGGAAGGAGGGAAGGAGGGAAGGAGGGATTAAAGGAAAGAAAGCGGTCGGGGAAAAGAAAGCTAAATCTGGAAAAGCAAAACCCTCTGTCTCTCCATCCCCCAGTCCCACCGTCCCTCCGTCCCTGGTAGTCGTGCCCAAATCGCTGGTTTTCAACTGGCAACAGGAAGCGGCGCGTTTTACGCCTGAATTGCGTGTGCTGGATCACACTGGGCAGTCGCGGCAGAAAGGCGAAACCGCGCATTTCGAAGATTACGACGTGATCCTGACGACGTACGGCACGCTGCGCAACGACGTGGAAGACCTGAAAGACACGAAGTTCGATTACGTCGTTCTGGACGAAGCGCAATGGATCAAAAACGCCAGTTCAGCTTCTGCCAAAGCTGCGCGTATGCTTCAGGGCAATCATCGTCTGGCGCTGAGCGGAACGCCCATCGAAAATCACTTGGGCGAATTGTGGAGCCTGTTTGAATTTCTGAATCCCGGCATGCTCGGTGCGGCTTCGGTCTTCAAGATGGCGGGCGCTGGCGCTCGCAACCCAAACGAGGGAACACGCAAACTGCTGGCGAATGCATTGCGTCCATTCATCCTGCGCCGCACGAAACAACAAGTCGCCACGGAACTTCCAGCCAAACTGGAACAGACGCTTTACTGCGAACTGGAACCGGAACAGCGCAAGTTTTACAACGAACTGCGCGACCATTATCGCGGCACGTTGCTGGACCGCATCGCCAACGAAGGCATGGCGAAATCCAAGATTCAAGTGCTGGAAGCCCTTCTGCGTTTGCGCCAAGCTGCAATTCACCCCGGCCTGATTGATCCGAAGCTGGCCGATCAGGACAGCGCCAAACTTGACCTGTTGCTGGAACAGATTGACGAAGTTCTGGAAGGCGATCACAAAGCGCTGGTCTTTTCGCAATTCACTTCGATGCTCACCATCCTGCGCGACCGGCTGGACAAAATGGGAGTCGTTTATGAATACCTGGATGGCCGTAGCCGCGACCGCCAGAAACACGTCGAGCGCTTCCAAAAAGACCCCGATGTCAGCCTGTTTTTAATCAGCTTGAAAGCCGGCGGCACGGGCTTGAATCTGACGGCGGCGGAGTACGTTTTTCTGCTAGACCCGTGGTGGAACCCGGCAGTCGAAATGCAAGCCATTGACCGCGCCCACCGCATCGGCCAGGAAAACAAGGTCTTCGCCCACCGCCTGATCGCACGCGACACCGTCGAAGAAAAGGTGCTGCAACTGCAAAGCAACAAACGCAATCTGGCCGACGCCATTATCAGCGCCGATAACAGCCTGGTTCGGGATTTGGGGCGTGAGGATTTAGAATTGCTGCTGTCGTAAATTCGGGCTTTATGTCTTGGAAGTGGCGGAGAAAGTGGGGTAGGCTGTGTCTGCTGAAAGGAGGCAATTTCAATGAGTGTTGCAACTTTACCTCAAAAAGAAATTCGTTGGACTCCCAGGCTGATCAAACGCTTGCGCGACGAGCGAACGCAGGCGGAATTTGCGGTATTGCTTGGCGCAGCCGTGGAGGAAGTCGAACTTTGGGAGAGCGGGCAAGCAGTGCCGAACGCGGGGCAAACGGAATATCTCTTCGAGCTTGCCGAAAAAGAACGCTTTCTGCGTGATTGGAAATTGGCAGGCTCTGGTGTCCTGCGAACCGATTTGGATGAAGCCCTCAGCCAGCATAGAAGGGAACTCAGCCAATTGCTTGATTGCAGGGCGGGCAAGTTGCAGGAGTAATCGCCGATGTCAGTTTATGTGGCTGATACACACGCACTGCTTTGGTATTTCACCGGCCAGCGCAGAATGCTTTCAAGGCGCGCGTTCGAAGCTTTTGAACAAGCCGAACGCTGCGAAGCATTCATCTACGTCCCAGCCGTGTCACTGTGGGAAGTTTCGCGCCTCGACCACGTTTGCGCAATCGAACTCCACGAGCCATTTGAAGATTGGGTTGACGCCCTGTCTGTACAACCCTGTTTTGAGTTCGTCCCGCTGATGAGCGGGTGAACATCGAATCCCGCAAACACAATTTCAACCGCAACATTTTTGATGCTGCGATTGTGGCTACAGCCATCGTGAAAGATTTGCCGCTGATTACCAGAGATAACGCAATCACTTATTCCGGTGTTATTGAAGCTTATTGGTATTCTCCCTGTGACTTCTTGTGGCCGTGGATCGTAGCGGTGACGTTTGATTATGCTTTGGTGGAATTAAATTAGTTGCTCTTGAAAACATTAGGGATGCCACGGTAAAGAAGATTGCTCCGATGACGTACAAGTTCACATCACCGAATCGGGGCAAGCTATGAGTGAAATCTTTCGAGAAATGATGCGTAAGCGGCCAGGTCAGCCTCCGTAAATTCTTCAAAAATGAGACTGCGCTCGTTTGCAAGCAATGAGGCTTGTTCTTTAATGCTTTCTTGTAGTTCGGGCACCGTGTAGCCCGGTGTTAAGGCTCGCGGGTTCCATTGATAATAACCAACTTCCGCAAAAGCTTCGGCTCTAGTTCGATAACCGCCCTGCGAAACCTCAAGCAAGCCACCGAGGGGATGCGATTCAAAAAAGCCAGAGGACGCATTGCTGAGCGCTTTCAGTCCAAGGCTGGTTCCCAACTCGCTAAAACCGGCCACAATCACGGCGATCCGTTGCGCTTTGGTTTTCTTTGGTCGTTCCCATAAATTCGGGGCGACTGTAATTAACGCGTAATCCTTCTCAGAAGGTGGTTCCCCCTGATCTAACCGCACCGGATCAAGAAACCCCTTGGGTTTATAAATGCGCCCGACGCGTTCATAGTCAGCCTTGTTGGACTTAATTTCCCGCCGCAATCTTTGCACGATCTCGTGAAGCCGTTCTCGTTCCGCTTTCGTTGGTCCGCGATCACGAAACCTCGCTTCGTGAATATCGAATTTCACAGTTTCTTTCATGTAATCGTAAAAGAGTGAGACGTGCCCCTCACTACGGAAAAGGCTCACCGGCTGCAGAATTTCATCGAACAAATTGTCCAGATATTTGCGCCGCGCATCGTATTGGAAGTTAAATAGGCTTTTTTTCCAGTATTGGCGGGTGACGATGTTGACCGACGGCCCACCGATAATCAGCAGATTTTTATCGCCGAGCAACTCCGCACGCTCATCGTCATTTTGCATGGTGATGATCGCGCTGTCGGAAAGTAACAGCGGCTTGCTGCCGAAATCAAAGCGCAGCAGATACGTGAGATCGCTGAAGCGTGCATTGTCGCGAAACAAATCCTCGCGTCGGCGCGGCGGATGCGCCTGACTGGCACCAGTGATGACCACCAACGGCAAAAAGCCTGTGGGAAAACTCTGTAAAGTCGGTAGATAACTCTCGCCGCTGACGGCTTGCAGCGTCGTTGTTTTGTACTCCTCCTTCAAATCATTGACGGCGTTAATCCATTGCTTGCGGTAATCAAGCGGTAGGGGCAGCTTCTTTTTTTCCGTTAAATCTTCGAGTTTGGCGGCTAGCCAATAGACCAGCCATTGCTGTTGCTCTTTCGTAGCCCGCAAAACTTTGGCCGGGTCACCTTGTCCATGCGTGGCAAGGTATAATGTCAGTAAATAAGCGAGGCTCGGCAGCTTAGATTGATTGGGGCTGAGCACGTTTTTCAGATGCGAGCTCTCACTGCGCTCTTCAGAGTCCGGATAACGCAGCACGGCCATTTTGCTCTCAAAGGCCTTTTGCCCCTCAATGGCAGCAGCCTCCGCCGCTTTATCAATAAGCTCCACCAAGTCGGCTTTCGCCGGTCGCGAGCGTTTTTCGAAGGCAGGGCGTTTCTTGCTGACAAGTGGCATCAGGTTCTCTCTCAAAGTGTCTTGGGACGCTAAAAGTATCCCGAAAAATACGACGAACATCTGTGCGTGCGTGACCGCCATATACTGGAGATGTGCCAGAAATTTAGGGTTTTCGTGGATTTTCAGGCCATGACTGTCCGGCTCAAATAAAGACTCTCGTAGCTTACGACGGCTCTTTTAGCGTATCTCTTTTCCGTTGTAAAACGAAAAAAGGTGGCGCTTCATACAGCCTGCCGCGCAGTCTCAGGCGGCGCTACAATCGACAAAATCAACAAAACTATAGCTTGTGAGGGAGCCACCGAGGGGATCGTCCCAGTGGCGGAAACAAGTTAGCTGGCCATGGTAGCTCTGTCTAACATGAAAGGAAAACCCATGATAACTATTTTGCCTGCTCGCTTCGTCACCGGCTTACAAATTGCGCTCGGCGTGATTTTGCTGAGCGGTTTGTTGGCCTTCGCCAAAGGACGGGCCTCCGAGACGCAACCTGTAACTACACCGCCGCAATCGCCCAACGGCAGTGGCAATGCGGAGGTTTCTTTTGTTTTGATCAATGAGATCAAAGAATTGCGGCGCGCTTTTCAAGTCTATGCCGCAGCCACCTCGCATACGCAAATCACACTGGAGCGCATGAAGTTTCAGCAAACCCAGGTAGACCACCTGCAGGCGGAAAGCGCCAACCTGCAACTGCAAATAGAAGAGGCCCAGAGTAATTATCTGGCGATGGAGGAATCAGCGAAATCCCTCGAAAAACAACTAGCGATTGAAACCGATCCCCCACGCCGGATTGAAATCGAGCGCGACCTAAAAAACCTGCTGCTTTCCGTCGAACACAGCCGCAAGAAAGAACAAACCTGTCGCGACCGCCAAACTCTGGTGAGCGCGCAGCTTGAAGCGGAAAAAATAACCTTGAACGCGTTAAGCGATTCCGTCGAAAAAATGGAAAAGGTTTTTAACGGAGTAACGCAAACCAAAAAATAACCGCACCGGCTTTTTCACGCAGTAACCCATCACAATCAAACATCAACTAAACAACAGAGAGGAAATTTATGAAGACTCGATTTACGACCCTATCATTCGCGTTGGCTCTGGTTTTGTTCGCGTTTACCATGTGGCAACCACGAGGAGATGCCGCACCGCCGACCGTCATGGCGGTTGAAACCACCACGCCTGCCGTAGCGGCAGCAACTCGACGCGGCATTCAAGCAATCTATTTTCTGGCGCTGGAATCGTCGTTCGTCACCAGCATTTGCAACAAGCTCAACGGCGCTCCCGCCGGCGTCGTCGCCGAAATTGAATTCAGCGCGGCGCACGACGGCGGTAAAGGATGGGCGAATGCCCGCACGGCGATTAGCAAGCTTTCCAAGCGCGGTTTGAATCTCGTCGTGGATTTTGGACACCACACGTTAGCCTCTGACAATTCCGCCGCGAATTGGGGCAAGAGTTTTTTCGCGGGCTTGCTCAAAAGCAACTACAAGAAAAGCGGCGTGCATTTCATTTTGGAAGTCGCCAACGAGGACAATTACTCAGATGCGGATTGGAGCAAGAAAATGGCGGATATCCTAGGAGGAGTGCGTGATGCCTGGCTGGCTGACAGCACTACGAAGAAAGTCGCTTTTCCATATAACAAAATCACCGTTCGCCGCTGCCCGCCGAATGTCAGCGGCATTTTCAAAATCAAGGCAACGGACAAGGATGGCTTCAACACAGAAACGGAGTATCATTTTCCCGCCGGTGCCAGCGGTATCTGGGGCAGTTCCGCTGCCGTCATCAGCAACGACGGCCAGATCGTTTATCGCCCTGGCACCGATCCCGAAAAATGGGCTTACAACGGCGGAGCCTTGCGGCAAGTAGCGCTGAGCGATTTCAAAAACAACTATAGTTCGCGCGTGCTCTTGTTGTGGCACCCCATTCTACATCGTTGGCGCTTTGCGGATGGGGCCTACCGCGCCGATGGCACGCGCACCAGTACTACCACCGCGAATAAGAATCAGTTTCTTGGGTTGCTGGAGGACTTCCTGAAATAGGAAAAGTGGCGACCTTACGCCGCCTAATTTTCCAGTGTAGTTACCAGAAGCGGAGACGGTTCGAAATGAGAGCCGTCTCTCGTATCATTTATCATTACTTTTTTTGACGATTTTCTGTATGAGCTCGCCTTTTAGCAGCAGATGTGGTCACAGTATGCTCACCTTCCCGCAGGCGCGATGGTGGTGATATTCTGACGCTGTAAGGCTCAATCGAGCCAATTTCAATCAACAAGGATGAATCAAGTGAGCAAACAAAACTCTGCTGGAATTCCATTGCGCGCTTTGGGACGCACGGGCGTTGATGTGACTGCGATTGGTTTTGGCGGGTATCACCTGGGTTTGGTGAAAGACGATGGCGAAGCCGTTCGGCTGGTTCAGGAAACGATTGATGCGGGCATCACCTTTATGGACAACGCCTGGGAATATCACGACGGACGGAGTGAAGAGTTGATGGGCAAGGCAATCGCTGACCGCCGTCAGGAAGTGTTTCTGATGTCTAAGGTTTGCACGCACGGACGCGACCGCCACGAAGCGATGCGGCAATTGGAAGATTCGCTGCGGCGGCTGAAAACCGATTACCTGGATTTGTGGCAAGTTCACGAAGTCGTTTACGAAAACGATCCCGAATGGCATTTCGCTCCGGGCGGAGCAGTGGAAGCGCTGGCGCAAGCGCAGCAGGAAGGCAAAGTTCGTTTTGTAGGCTTCACCGGCCACAAAAGCGCCGAGATTCACCTGAAGATGCTGGCCTATGAATACCCGTTCGACGCTTGCCAGTTGCCGCTGAATGTTTTGGATGGAACGTTTCTGAGCTTTGAGCAGAAAGTTTTGCCGGAATTGGAACGGCAGGGAATTGCCGCCATTGGCATGAAAAGCATGGGCGGTGTAGGCGAAATGGTCAAAGCCGGAGTCGTAACTGCTGAAGAGGCATTGCGTTATGCGATGAGTCTGCCTGTGGCTTCCATCATCAGCGGAATTGATTCTTCCAAAATCTTGCAGCAAAACCTGAAGGTCGCGCGCAATTTTCAGCCGATGAGCGCTGAAGAAATGCAAACGCTTAGAACGCGCTGCGCGGCGGCGGCTGGGGATGGACGCTACGAACTTTACAAAGTCTCAGCCAAACACGAAGGCCCGATTGGACGCGCGCAGCATGGGTTTCCAACTCCCGAAGCCATGAAAGATTGAGGCATGAAATGTTTTTTGACGGACTGCCTTGACCCGGCGTGGAAAGCAAAAAACATCAACAAATCAATCAAACTCGGCCGCAGTTTTCGGCATCAGAGGCGCCTGTTCCACGAAAAAGCGTTTCTCTGAGACTGAGGCGAGAAACAATGTTTGCCGAAACAAGATATTCAAGCGTCCTCAGCCACTAATGCTCAGTCACAATTCAATATGCCCATTGAACCCCGCGCGTAAAATTTGCGCGAACAGGAGCCAGTCAAAAATGTCCAAGTTCAAATCTATCGTCTCTCCATTTGCGATTTTATTGATGATGGCAGTTGGTGCCGTCGTACAAGCTCAAAGTACAGCGTCCCAGCCACAACCCGATGCCAAAGAATTGCTGAAAAAGGTCAATGAAGCCCATAAAAACCTAAAGACCTTTCAACTGGAAGGCCAGACCGTTCTGGAAATGAAAGGGGACGGCGTTTTCATGCGCTTTGAACTGCCGTTTGTCATTGCTTACGGCGCTTCAGGCCAGAAACGCCTTCAGGTAAAAAATCCGTTTGAAGGAAAAAAGACCATCGTTTCGGACGGCAAAACAGAATGGGTTTATCTGCCTACGGAAAAACAATTCACCAAAAAGCCCTTCGACAAAACTTCGCTGCCCGAAGCGGGAACTTCACCGCTCCACCAATTCAAAGGCGATTCCATGTTTGCTGACATGATCTCTGATGATTTAACGGATGGGATGGTGAGCGCCAGAATTGTCCGCGAAGAAGTTTTCGAACTCAGCGGCCAGCGCATCAATTGCTACGTGATCGAAGCCATCTATTCGGATAAAAGCGAAGCCGCCACCAAATCAACGGACGACAAAGCCGCGAATGCTGCGGAATCTGAAAAAGGCACGGTATTGCCGATGACGTTTTGGGTGGATAAAGATCGGCAAGTTGTTTTGCAGCATAAGTTTGATGGCGGTGGAGTATTTGCCCAGATGTTCAGGGCATTTGCCGACAACGCCACCTTCACAATGAGCACGACCTTGAGCGTGGCCAAATTCAACGAAACTTTGCCGGATTCGCTCTTTGCGTTCACGCCGCCTGCGGACGCGACAGAGGTAGAAAAGTTCGATTCCAAGCTGGTTGAGTCAGAAGAAGAGGAATCAGAAACGGAGAGTCCGATTGGTGGTGACGCCGTGAGTTTTTTGCTGACCGACCTGAATGGCAAACAGTTCAACATGGACAAGCTGCGCGGCAAAATCGTTGTGATAGATTTCTGGGCTTCCTGGTGCGGGCCGTGCCGCGAAACGATGCCGCACGTTGAAAAGCTGCACAAAGAGTTCAAAGATCGCGGCGTGGTTGTCCTGGGCATGAACGATGAAGAAGTCGCGGATGCCAAGCGGTTTGTTCAAAAACATGGCTACACATTCCCGACGCTGATTGATGCAGAAAGCGCGGTTTCCAAGCAGTACGGAATACAGGCCATTCCACAAACCTTTGTCATTGACCGTGATGGCAAAATCGTCGCTCACTTTATGGGAACTGGCCAGGAAGCGAATTTGCGCGACACCGTAAAAGAATTGTTGGCCGTAAAAGCCGACAACAATCCAAAACCCGTGAAACGACAGATTGCAAAGCGGTAAGCAGGTTCAACCGAGGCGAGGCTTTTTTTGAGAAGTCTCGCCTGATTTTTTGGGAGAAATTATGAAAAAAGCGTTCTTAGTAATTTTGCCGCTGGTCGCACTTGCTCTTTCCATCAGCGCTCAGCCTCTCGCAAAAACCCCGTGGCAGGAATTCACTTCGGAAAAAGAAAACTTCAAAGTGCTGTTGCCCGCGAAGCCGCTGGTGAGCGCCGAAACAGTCGAATCTGAAATTGGGCGAATTCCAATTCGTAATTTTGCTGCGCAAGCAATTCCGCACTATTTTACTGTCATGGTTGCCGAATATCCGATGTCGTTCGATACGGAAGAAGCAGCCAAGAGCGTCGTTGAAGCGGGAGTCGGTGCGATGATTTCCAAGATGAAACTGGAAAAGGTGAGCCAGAAAGAGTTTGCCTTCGACAAATACCACGGCCTTGAAGTCAGAGCGCAAATTATGACCGGCGTGATGACGATGCGCGCGTTTGTGGTCAAAAACCGTATGTACATGCTGTTTGCACTGGTTGACAACACGTCGCTGAAATCGCCAGACCCGGTCGAAGTCAAACGCTTCTTTGATTCTTTCAATTTCATTAAATCGCCAGACTCTATTGCTGTCGTTGCCCCTCCTGTTTCCGGGATTGGAGCTGAAAAGGAAGATGATCCCGATTTATCGGAGTTACTGAACCAACCAGTTTCGTGGCGGGATTTTCGCCAGCCGGAATATGGGTTTACCGTCCGGTTTCCACGTGAACCGAAAAAAGAAACTGTCAAAATCAATCCGAACGATCCGCGGTTGGATATGCACAATTGGATTGCGGTTGGCGAAAATGGTTTGGTTTATCAAATGGCGTTTCAGCAATTGCTGGCGGTTCCCGAAAACGATTACAACGCCAGAATTTATATTGAAAATTTGCGTGACGGATTGGTGAAAGGCATTGGAGGAAAAATCGTCAGTGAACGGCAAATCGCTTACAACGGACATCCGGGGCGAGAATTCAAAATAACTTCAGACAAAGTAGAAGGATTCGGTCGTCTTTATTTGGTCGGTTCGCGCGTTTACATTCTCTGCATCATCAGTGGTGTTGAAGAGGTGAATCGAAAAGCCGCCGATGATTATTTTAATTCGTTGGTTGTCACAGTTACCTCAAATACTGTTTCGACGACTGCGGGGACGATCATTGAAACAGCAACATGGAAGGAAATTGTTGAACCGAAACTTGGTTTCAAGGTGACGATGCCTGCTGAGCCTGCCAGGGAAAGCAAGAACATAGATGGTCTGAAGATTGAGATGTTGTCGGCAGCCGGAGACGGCGTGTTCTGTTTGGCTGGACATCTGGCTGTTTCGGGGCCGGAGCTATCGAGAGAGGGACAAGGGGAATTTTTCAAAGGCTTCGGCGGTGGGCTTGTCTCTTCAATGAAGGCGAAAGTGACAGCCGAAAAAGAAATTAGCCTTGACGGAAATCCGGGACGCGAATTCACGTTGGAAAACGGTATTGTGTCAGGGGTATGCAGGATGTATATGGTGAACGGTCACGCGTATCTGCTGGTTACGCTTCCGACGCTGGGCGGAAAAGCGGATAGCACAATGGCGAAATTCCTGGATTCGTTTCAATTGACGAAACTTGAATCTACCAGCAATGATCAGCCGCCGCCTCCACCACCGCCAATGCCAAAGTCGTTAGCTGAAGGAAAAGAAGGGCAGCCTGCGCCAAAGAAGATCAAGGTTTCCGGCGGAGTATTACAAGCAAGCGCAATGAAGAGACCTCAACCTGCTTATCCGAAAGAAGCAAAAAAGGCGAGGGTTCAAGGAGATGTTCAAATCCAAATTCTGGTTTCCGAGGAAGGAAAAGTCATTGAAACTCTGGTAATCAGCGGCCCTGAAGAATTACGCGAAGTTGCATTGGAAGCCGCTCGCAAGTGGGAGTTCAAACCGACTGAACTGTCTGGCGTTCCAGTCAAAGTTCAAGGCGTCTTGACTTTCCGGTTCACGCTGCAATAACTATCGGCGTGATGTCCGTTTACAACTTCGATCCCATTGATTTTTCGCGCATCGCCACTTACTCGCTTTATGACAGGCCGAGCAAAGTGACGGTGCGCGATTTTGCTTTGCCACTGACTGACGAACAGGCGCAAGCCACAGCCGCGTTGCTCGGCTCGCTTCCAAACATTTTGGCAGCCGAAAGCTTGAGGGCTGTCGTCGCCGCGATTGTCGAAGCCAAAGCCAAAGGGCGGGCGATCATTTGGGGCTTCGGCGGCCACGTTATCAAAACCGGGCTGGCTCCGATCCTGATAGATTTGATGCGGCGCGGCTTCGTTACTGCGCTGGCGACAAACGGTTCGGGCATCATTCATGATTTTGAAATTGCGCTGGCGGGCTGGACTTCCGAAGACGTGGACAGCGCGCTCTGCTCCGGCGCATTTGGAATGGCCGAAGAAACCGGACGGTTGCTGAACGTAGCAATCAAGCGTGGCGCCGCCGACCAGCTTGGGATCGGCGAATCGGTTGGCCGAACGCTGGTGGAAGCCAAACCGCCGCACGCTGAATTTTCCCTGCTGCACGAAGCCTATAAACTCCAAGTTCCCGTGACCGCGCACATCACCATCGGAACGGACATCATTCACATTCACCCGCACGCAGACGGCGCGGCTATCGGGTCGGCCAGCTACCACGACTTCAAACTTTTCACCCGGATTGTCCAAGAACTCGATGGCGGAGGCGTTTATCTGAATTTAGGCTCAGCCGTGACGCTGCCGGAAATTTTCCTGAAAGCCGTCACGGTGGTTCGCAATCTCGGACATTCGTTGACGGATTTCACCACAGCCAACTTCGATTTCATTCAGCATTACCGCCCATCCACAAACGTCGTTCGTCGTCCTGTCGCGGGTGGCGCAGGCAAGGGCTATAGCATTACAGGTCACCACGAATTGATGATTCCGCTATTGGCTGCTGCGATCAGGGCTCAGGTGATAGGTGATAGGTGATAGGTGATAGGTTGCAGTTGTCAGTTGCCAAGCGCCCGTTGATAATCCTTGCTTGCTGCAAATCTGAAACCTGTAACCTACAACCTAAAAATGATTGAACTAGCTATCCGAGCCGCACGCGAAGCCGGAGCCATTTTGCAGGATTTCGCTGCGCGTGGCTTTCGCATTGAACACAAAGGCCGCATCAATCTGGTCACTGAAGCCGATCTGGCCAGCGAACGGCACATCAAAGAACTGATCTCTTCTCACTACCCTACGCACCGCATTCTGGCTGAAGAAAGCGGCGTAAGTTCGCACGAATCAGACGAATACACTTGGCTGATTGATCCGCTGGACGGCACGACGAATTTCTCGCATGGCTTTCCGTGTTATGCGGTTTCGATTGGCGTTGAACACAAAGGCGAATCCATCGTCGGAGTCATTTACGATCCCAGCCGGGATGAGCTGTTTGCCGCTGAACGTGGCGCTGGCGCAACCTGCAACGGGGAGAAAATCAGAGTTTCGCAAATTGACACCCTGGAAAAGGCGCTTCTGGTTTCAGGCTTTCCATACGATGTGCGCGAGCGAATGGAAGAATATCTGCCCGCCTGGCGCGAGTTCCTGAACCACGCCCAGGCCGTCCGCCGACTTGGAGCCGCCGCAATTGATATGGCCTGTGTTGCTTGCGGGCGAATGGAAGGCTTTTGGGAAAAAGGCTTAAACGCGTGGGACGTCGCCGCCGGTTGGGTCATCATCGAAGAAGCCGGAGGCCGCGTGACGAAGTTGGATGGTTCTGCATTCGACAATCACACACCAAGTTTGCTCTGCACCAACGGCAAAGTTCACGACGAGATGCTAGCTGTTCTGAAAAGCCTCAATCAACAATCCGATCTGCCCACGAAGTAACACGAAGAAGCACAAAGAGGAATAAATAGTCTTCTTCGTGAAACTTCGTGTGTCTTTGTGGGCAATAAGTTTTCGACAAAATGCCTTCTCAATTCGCCCGCAAGCTAAATCTCTTTGACGCCACGATGATTGTGATCAGCGGCATCATTGGTTCCGGCATCTTCATCAACCCGTACATCGTCGCGCAGAAAGTCGGAACGCCGTTTCTGATTTTGTCGGTCTGGATTGCTGGCGGAGTGTTTGCGCTGGCGGGCGCTTTTGTCTTTGCCGAACTCAGCACGGTTATGCCGAAAGTCGGCGGGCAATACGCGTTCTTCCGCGAAGCGTTTCATCCGCTGGTGGCGTTTCTGCACGGCTGGTCGCTGATGTTCATCATCCAGTCGGGCGCGACGGCGGGTGTGGCTGTGGCCTTTGCGAAATACCTGCAACCGCTCTTCGGATTTGATAGCAAACTTGTGACGCCGGTAGCGATTGCCATCCTGTTGGGCTTAGCGACCTTTCATGCGCTAGGCATCAAACCCGGAGCGATTCTGATCAACGTCATCACCTTCGGCAAAACGCTGGCGATTGCTGCGCTGATTGTCGGAGCGTTTCTGCTGACCAAACAATCCGGCATTACGTTCCAGCCAATGACGCCGCCTGATTTGAAAAACTTTGGATTGCTCTCGGCGTTTTTTGCCGGTCTGGTTCCGACAATGTTTTCGTATGGCGGTTGGCAAAACCTGAATTTCGTTTCGGAAGAAGTAAAAGACCCCCTGCGAAACCTGCCCAGAGCGATTTTGATCGGCGTGCTGTGCGTGATCGCGGTGTATGTCAGCGCGAACTTTGCTTATGTTCATGTTCTGGGAGCAGAAGCGTTGGCGGCGACAGAAACTCCAGCGGCTGATGTAGCCGCAAAACTCGCTGGGCCCTTCGGAGCCAAAGCCATCAGCTTTTTGATCGTCGTTTCGACCTTTGGTTTTATGAATCTGGCGCTGCTGTCGGCCCCACGCGTGTATTACGCGATGGGAGCAGACGGCGTCTTTTTCAAGTTCATCGGTAAACTCAACCCGCGCTTTCAAACTCCGACGGCGGCGATTCTACTGCAAGGCATTTTGGCTTCTGGCTTCGCCATCTCGAATCGGTACGATGAACTAGTTGGATACGCGGTCTTTGCCGACTGGATTTTCTTCGCGCTGGCCGGTGCGGCGCTGATGGTGTTCCGCCGCACAATGCCGGATGCTCCGCGTCCGCAGCCCGTGCCGCTTTATCCGTTGGTGCCGATTTTGTTCATCCTGTTTGGGATGGGAATTGTCATCAACACCTTCATCACAGACTGGAAGAACGCGCGAATTGGCGCTTTGATCATCGGGGCAGGTGTGCCTGTGTTTTTCTTGTGGAAGCGTTTTGGATCAGGACCGCAACTGATAAGGAACAAATAGAAGTATCTATACCTTATGTGTGACTCTTTGAAGTTATGATCCATTAAGCCTTCTGCCTGTAAG
>CAZMXG010000166.1:0-17397 GCA_964570175.1 uncultured Heliomicrobium sp.
GCACATTGCGCGCGCACATCAAATTCCTGTCAGACGATTTGCTTGAAGGCCGTGGTCCGGGCGCGCGCGGCGGAATGATGGCTGCGAAATACATCGCCTCACAGTTTGAAGCACTAGGCTTGGAACCTGCTGCCGACCATAGCTATTTCCAATTGGTGCAAATGATCGGCTCCAGACCTGATCCATCGAACAAACTGACCGTCAAAACGGGTTCAGGTTCAACTGATTTCAAATTCGCGGACGAATTTGTCGCCGGTTCGGACGTGGAACAAACCGAAGTCGCCGTCAACGGAGACATCGTCTTTGTTGGTTATGGCGTTAGCGCTCCTGAAGCCAATTGGGACGATTACAAAGGCATGGACGTGCGCGGCAAAATTCTGTTGATGATGGTCAACGATCCGCCTGCCACAGCGACAGAGCCAAATTTGTTCGGCGGCAAGGCGCTGACGTATTACGGGCGCTGGACGTACAAATACGAAGAAGCCGCAAGGCGTGGCGCTGCCGGAGCGATTCTGATTCACACGACAGAATCCGCCGGGTACGGTTGGAGCGTCGTCCGGAATTCATGGGGAGCCGAGAGATTCGGATTGCTACCGGATGCCAACACGCCCGTGCTAAAAATGAAGTCATGGGTAACCAATGAGGCGGCGCAAAAAATCGCCCAAGCCGGTGGTTACAGTTTGGACGAACTCAGAAAGTCAGCGGCTTCGCGCGGCTTCAAACCCGTGACGTTGAACGCCAAAGTAGATACCACTTTAAGAATGCAAGTGCAGCGATTGACCTCGCCGAACGTTGTCGGCATTTTCCGCGGCAACGATCCGACGCTGAAAAATGAATACGTCACTTTTTCAGCGCACTGGGATCATCTGGGAATTCGCCCGGATCAGGCTGGCGATAATATCTACAATGGCGCGGTGGACAACGCCACAGGCATTGCCGGAATTCTGGCCATCGCCAAAGCCTGTTCGGCACTGACGATCAAACCCAAACGCTCGATCTTGTTCATTGCGACCACCGCCGAAGAGCAAGGATTGCTAGGCGCAGAGTATTACGCCCGCAATCCGTTAGTTCCCCTGAAAGATACCGTCGCCAACATCAACATTGATTCGATGAACGTACTGGGACAAACCAGCGACGTTACGCCGCTGGGCGCCGACCGTTCGACACTTGGCAAATTCATCGAAGAGGTTTCCAAAGAAAACAACCTCACCATCTCGCCCGATTCGCACCCCGAACAAGGATCGTTTTACCGTTCCGACCATTTCCCATTTGCCAAGGCTGGCGTTCCGGCGGTCAATTTTGAGCCGGGGTCGAAGTTCGTCGGCCACTCTGAAAAATGGGGCGAAGAGCAGTTCGCTGATTACAACGAACATCGCTACCATCAGCCGTCTGATGAATTCAGTCCGAACTGGGATTTCACCGGAATGATTCAACAAGCCAAGCTGGCGTTTTTGATCGGCTTGCGTGTGGCCAACGCGAACGAAGCTCCGCAATGGAACAAAGGCGATGAGTTCGAGCGCGCGCGCCTGAAATCTCTGGGCAAGCTGCAATGACAGTCCTGTATCGTGCGGTAGTAGGCTCCTTTGCTACCGCACGGTGCAGATCAAGCTCCGGCGTTCGGATTCGGGGCCGTCAAAAATGGCAAGAACGGAACGCCAGCCGAAATCGAATCGCCGCTTCCTCCGCCAGCGCCTGAAGGGCCGTTCGCCGCTCCCCACCAATTGTCAGTGGCATCCGCCGAAGCGTTGACCACCTGCAAGCCAAACGCATTGTTTTCGATATTGTTATTGTGAATTTCCGCGAAGCTGCTGATGGAAAGGACGATGCCCGTTCCTCCGCCCAGCGGACTTGTAAACATATTGCGCACGATGTTGGCGTCCACCGTCACGCCGGTGCTTTGTTGCGTAACAATGACCCCGGAATTTCCGCCATTGAACGTGTTATTGCGAACAATCGCGCCACTGGATCGAATCAACCGCAAACCGAAGGTTGTGAATCCAATCGTGTTAAACGCGGCAGAAAATGACGAGGAAGTAGAAAGGTTGTTATGTTCCGCCAGGATGGCTGGCGAATCACTGATATCTATTCCAGCCTGAGCGTTGGTGAAATTATTGTTCGTCACTTTCCCGGCGCATTTGCTGACCAGCACGCCATTTTTGACGTTGATCATCAGGTTGCTATCCACTTGTATGGTTCCATCTGTGGCCGTAATTGCGCTCGACAAGGATTGAACGCTTCCAACAGCCACCGCATTGCCCGCGAACGAATTTGACGAAACACGCAGTTGTCGGCTTGTGGACCCGGCAATTCCCCTCACGACAACTGCGGTCCCGCTAAAATTGATAAACACATTGCCGACAACGCGAAAGCTTCCTTCTCTGGCAAAAATGCTATTGGTGCCTCCGTTGAAGCTGCAATTCAGGATCGTCCCTGTTTGCACAACCGTTGCCACTGCATCGTAATTGATGCCAATTTGATTCGCCGGTATGGTCAGGACAAAACCGATCACCTGCACCGATCCCGACGGATTGTTGATGAAAATCGGCGTGCCCGACGCCGGATTCAGCACGGGACTGTTTTGCCCCATTAATTGCACGCCTTTGGTAATCAACAGGTTTTCAGCATGGCTACCGCCATCCACAATGACAGTTCCACCGGACGGCACGGCGTCAATTGCGGATTGGATGGTGGGAAACGTACCCGCTTGCCCTTGAATGGTGATCGTTCCGGCTTGAGCGAACGCGACAATGCAAAATGCCAGCGTAAAAGTCACAGCAGCCGACAGACGAAAGATTGTTGAGACCATAATAGTGTTCCTCCTTGATCTTGGTCGGTTTTTTCATCCATTAGACACAGGCCAAACCGCCCTGCGCGGTGCGCGGTTCGGCTTGTGTCATCGCCGCCGAAGCTTTATCAGCGACGGCGCAAAAATAGAGGAACCGGCAATCTAAAAGATTTAGGCTGGCTTGAATTCTCCTTGAAAGTTTTTTGAAACGTTGCGCTTGTCACTTCCGGCGGTTGGGCTACAATGCGATTCACTTTCGGTAACGGCCTTTGCTCTGCTGCGCGGCGGAGTAGTTCTAAGGAGCAAGGTAGCAAACAACATCCAACCGTAAACTTTGGGGATGAGAAAAGGCGATGCCTAAAGAGGTGAGGTACGTTTATGAGTTTGGCCCGTTCCGCCTGGACCCTGCGGAACGAATGATCGTGCGCGGCGATCATGTGCTCTCCTTGACGCCAAAAGCCTTGGACACATTGATCGTGTTGGTTGAAAACAGCCGCCACATTGTCACCAAGGAAGAATTGATGAACCGCGTCTGGCCGGATATTTACGTTGAAGAGACAAATCTGGCCCAGCATATTTCCATGCTTCGCAAAGTGCTGGGCGAACGCGAAGACGGCGGCCAATACATTGAAACCGTTCCCAAGCGCGGTTACCGCTTTGTCGTTCCGGTCAAAAAGATCAAATTGCTGCCGACCGAAGCCAGTTTTGCCACGGGCATTGGTTCTCCTGACAATGCCGAACGCGAACAACTACATCAAACCAAGGCCGGGGCCGAAGCTTCCAAACCGCTTTCCTCCACACCCAAGACAACACAACGCGCCAGCATCGCTCCCGGGATGAAATTTGGCCGGTATGAAATCCTGTCGCTGATTGGCGCTGGCGGAATGGGCGAAGTTTACCTGGCGCTCGACACCTTGCTTGGGCGCAAAGTCGCGCTCAAGCTGTTGTCCGAACGCTACACGGAAAATGCCGATTGGCTGCGCCGCTTTATGCGCGAAGCCAAAGCCGCCAGTTCGCTGAATCACCCGAATATCATAACTATCCACGAAATCGGCGAAGTGGATGGCATTCATTACATCGCAACCGAATACATCGAAGGCAAAACGCTGCGCCATCAACTGGCTGCCGGGCGAATGAAAGTTCATTTGGCGCTGAATGTCGCCACGCAATTGGCCAACGCGCTGACTGCTGCACACACAGCGGGAATCATTCATCGCGACGTCAAACCCGAAAACATCATGTTGCGACCGGATGGATACCTGAAATTGTTGGATTTCGGGTTGGCCAAACCTACACAAGCGTCGCCGCTGAAAACCGAATCCACCAATGCCGTTCAGCTCAACACAGACCCTGGCATCGTGATGGGCACAGTGAATTACATGTCGCCGGAACAGGCGCGCGGATATTCGGTGGATACACGCAGCGACGTTTTCAGCCTGGGCGTGGTGCTTTACGAAATGCTGTCGGGGCGAGCGCCTTTTGAAGGCGCCACCACCAGTGATGTGATCGTCGCCATCCTTGACCGTGACCCGGCGCGCCTGTCGCAAAGCTTGAACATTCCAACCGAACTGGAACGCATTGTCGGCAAAGCTCTACGCAAAGACCGCGAAGAGCGCTACCAAACAATCAAAGACCTTCACCTGGACTTGAAAAGCCTGCAACAGGAGCTTGATGCCCGTTCGCGGCTCGGCGATTCGTGGGCGAATGAGATTGTCAAAGACAAAAGGTCTGAAGAAGTCGGCGTTCCCGCTTTGACGGACGTTGTCGGTGTCACCACACACGGCGCGCGCAAACACATCACCGCAAGCGAAGCCGAATTTGAAATTCCCGAAGTTCATTATGCGCGCAGCGGCGAAGTCAACATTGCCTATCAGGTCGTCGGCGATGCCCCGCTGGATCTGGTATTCGTCATGGGCTGGGTTTCGCATCTGGAATATTTTTGGACAGAACCATCCTTCGCGCGCTTTCTGCGGCGGCTGGCTTCATTCTCTCGCATCATTTTATTCGATAAACGTGGAACAGGTTTGTCAGATCGCGTTCCACTGGATCAACTTCCGACGCTGGAACAACGGATGGACGACGTGCGCGCTGTGATGGAAGCCGTCGGCAGCGAGCGCGCCGTGCTTTGCGGAATTTCCGAAGGCGGTCCGATGTGCAGCCTGTTTGCGGCCACGTATCCCGAAAAGACCATTGCGATGGTGATGATCGGTTGTTATGCGCGCCGCTTGAAAGGCGAAGGTTATCCCTGGGGGCCAACGGAAGCCGAACAAGAAGAGTTTTTCGAAGTCATGCGCCGTCACTGGGGCGGTCCCGTTGGCCTGGAAAAACGCGCGCCAAGTGTGGCCAGCGATCCCGCCTTCCGTGATTGGTGGGCAGCGTATTTACGACGCGGCGCAAGTCCCGGCGCGGCACTGACGCTGACCAAGATGAATTCCGAAATTGACATCCGTCATGTGCTGCCTACGGTTCGTGTCCCCACCTTAGTGGTTCACCGGACAGGCGATCAGTTATTTGATATTGCCGAAGGCCGCTATCTGGCCGAAAACATTCCCGGCGCAAAATTTGTTGAGCTTCCAGGCATTGACCACTTGCCGTTTGTCGGCGACCAGGAAGCAATTCTGGACGAGATCGAAGAATTTCTTACCGGCATGCGCCATTCAACCGAAATAGATCGCGTGCTGGCGACGGTATTGGTCGCGCAAGTGGCCAACGACAACGCCACCAATCAGCAATGGGACGATTTACTGGCGCGGCATCATTCCTTTGTCAAAAAAGAAGTCGAAATGTTCAAGGGGCGCACGGTTGAGGTCAACGGCAATTCCTTGCTGGCAACCTTTGATGGACCGGCCAGGGCTATTCGCGCCGCCGCCGCCATCCGCGCTTCCGCACTGCGCATGGGAATCAAGCTGCAAACCGGCCTGCATACCGGCGAATGTGATGTGGTCAATGACCAGGTGGGCGGCCTGGCCGTAGAAATTGCCCGGCAGGTTGCCCTTCAGGCAAAACTCGGCGAAATTCTGGCCTCCAGCACAGTCAAAGATTTGGTTGCCGGTTCCGGCATTCAGTTCGCAGAGCGAGGCTCTCAAATATTAAAGGGCAATCTGGGCGAATGGCGATTGTTCGCCGTTGAACGCGGCGCTTGAGGGAGCAAGTACTGAGAAAGAAATGCGAACCATAAAAAGCACAAAAGACACAAAACTGGCCACGACGCATTTTGCGTGCTTTGTGCCTTTTGTGGTGAAACTGATTTCTGCGCAAACAAACACAGCGATCAGGCTTTCATTTGCTCTGCTAGCGGCGACAGCGACCGCTTTCGCCCAGTGCGCGATGTGCAAAACGAACATCGCAGGAGCTGAAAACGCCGCCGAAGTTTCCAGCACGCTCAATATTGCAGTCCTGATTTTGTTAATTCCGGCGCTGGCCATTATCGGTGGCGTCGTTCGTTTGGTTTTCAAATATCGTCATCCTTCGCACACTTCTTATGTCAATTTCCGACCTTCCAACACTCAACGCGATCCTGAATAGCATCAGCGCAATCCTGCTGACGACTGGCTACGTGTTCATCAAACAGAAAAACAGAACCGCGCACCGCAACTGCATGATCGGCGCTTTCACGACTTCGACGCTGTTTTTGACTTCATACCTGATTTACCACTTCAATGTCGGCTCAGTGAAGTTTCAGGGACAGGGCGCGGTAAGAACCGTGTACTTCTCCATTTTGTTGACGCACACAGTCCTGGCTGTGGTGATTGTGCCGATGATCTTTGTGACGTTTGCCAGGGCCTTGAAAGGAAACTTCATCCAGCATCGGCGAATTGCCAAATGGACGCTGCCGCTGTGGCTGTATGTGTCAGTGACGGGCGTGATTGTATACCTGATGCTATATCAGATGTATCCGGCCAGGTAAATCAGTCTGTTCGGACACGCGAAACGATCTGGCTGCGGACCCGTTCGACCAACTCTTCAATGTTGTCTTCGCCGTACCCGTCTGTGCTGACCGGAGGCAGAATCTCCAGGTAAATGTCGCCTGGCGTGATGACCGTGGCGCCTTTTCGCCATACCAGTCGCGTGTCATTGACGGCAACGGGAACAACAGGAACGCCGGCTTCGATGGCCATGAAGAAAACGCCTTTCTTGAATTCCTTCACACGGCCGTCAACGGTTCGCGTCCCTTCCGGAAAAGCCATCAGGCTGTAGCCTTTTTTCAGTTCGGCAACACCACGTCGCGTGCTTTCAATGGCGCTTTCACGGTTTCGGCGATCAATCGGCACCACATGCGCCAGCGGAAAGCCCTGCTTCATCACCGGAAATTTGGTCAGCTCTTTTTTGGCGATTGCTCCGGTAATCGGCCCCAAATAGGCAAACAGGAAAGGCGGATCAACATTGCTTTGGTGATTGGCTGCGAACACATACGGCTGATTCGGCTCCAGATGTTCTTGGCCGGAAACATGAACACGCGCGCCAAACGACCGGATCCAAACTTTACAGCCGAATTTGGCGAATGGATGAACAAAGTCTTCGACGCCCAACAAACGCCGCAACACGTAGCCGAGGAACACAATCGGAACGCCGATAAACAGAAACAGCAGGATGACGACGACAAGCGCCCAGTAATAACGAATCATTGAAACCAGATGTCAGATGTCAGGTGTCAGGTGCTGATTTCAATTCAAAATCTGACACCCGAAACCTGACACCTGAATTAAATGATCGTACCGTCGGTAATGACTGCGTTTTTGGGAATGATGGTGATGCCTTCCCGGATGAAATAATTGCCGCCGTCATGTTCCTGTAATCCGGCTTCATTCAAAATGCGGACGTTCGATCCAATGCGCACATTTTTGTCAATGATGGTGTTGCGAACAATGGTGTTTTCGCCGATGCCCACCCAGGGCAATCCATCTTTGCGGTCGTTGGCCAGTTCCGTCAGCGTTTGGTAGTAATCTGCGCCCATCATCAATGCGTTTTCGACCACTGACCCGCCCTCGATGCGCGAACGCACACCGAGCACAGATCGGCTGATTGAAACCGAGTTCAAAATGCAGCCTTCGGGAATCAGAGAGTTGGATATCGAACACGAGCCTTGAATCTTCGTGTTGGGCAAATATCTGGGACGCGTGAAAATCGGCGCGTCGGCATCAAACAAATTAAATTTCGGGACGATCGAAGCCATATCCAGATTCGCGTTATAAAACGAACGGATCGTTCCGATGTCTTCCCAGTAGCCATCGAACAAATACCCTTGAACATTGTATTTGCCGATGGCGGCCGGAATGATTTCGCCGCCAAAATCCGTATACGCCGTTCCCTTGAGCATTTCGCGCAAGGCCGAATATTTGAAAATGTACACGCCCATCGAAGCAATGAAAGGGCGCTGTTCGGCTTCTTCTTCGCTCAAGCCCAGCTTGGACGTGTCCACGCGCATGGATTCCAATTGGTCGGCGGGAGGTTTTTCGCGAAACTCAATGATCTTGCCCGAATCATCCGTTTTCAAAAGTCCAAAACTGGAAGCCCGTGAATGATCCGTTGGAATAACGGAAATCGTCACGTCGGCATTGGTCGCGCGGTGATGCGCCAAAAATTTGCTGTAATCCATCTGGTACAGATGGTCGCCGGAAAGAATCAGCACTTCGCCGGGGTTGAAATCTTCGATGTGCATCAACACCTGGCGCACGGCGTCGGCAGTTCCTTGAAACCAGTTTCTGTTTTCAGGAGTTTGCTCGGCGGCTAAAATTTCCACGAAGCCATCGGAAAACCGGCTGAAGCGGTAGGTTCGCGCAATGTGCCGGTTCAGAGATGCCGAATTGAATTGAGTGAGAACATAAATGTAGTGAATTCCGGAGTTGATGCAGTTGGAAACAGTAATGTCAATCAATCTGTATTTACCGCCTAGCGGCACGGCTGGTTTCGAACGTTGCTGCGTCAACGGGAAGAGACGCGAACCCGCGCCACCACCAAGTATCACAGCAAGAACTTGTTTGCCCATTGTGGACTCCTCGATTTTCGAAAATGCTGAATTCGGAATGATGAATGCTGAGCGGAAGTAGCAAGAAGATCGAAGGCAGGCAGCTATGCCGGACATTCATCATTCATCATTCCGAGTTCAGCATTCTGAGGTTGCTTGGCTCACCAGACTGACCTGAGCTAAGCTTGAACGTGGCTGAGCATAAGTAAGCCTATTCCCTTTTTCAAGAGAGCTGATGACAGAAGACATCCATTCCACAACCAATCTTCATACTCGCGAGGCACAATCTGGAATTCAGAAGGTCGCTTTGGAATCAACAGTTATCGCGCATGGACTTCCCGCACCGCACAATTTGGAAACAGCGCGCGATTGCGAAGCCGCTGTCCGTGAATCTGGAGCTGAACCGGCAACCATCGGAATTTTCGCCGGACAGGCGGTCATCGGATTGAGCGAAACGCAGCTTCAGGAAATCGCCAGCCGCAGCGACGTTGCCAAAGTAAACCTGGCAAACCTGGGGGCAGTGATCGCACAAAAACGTTGGGGAGCGACAACGGTCGCTTCCAGTTTGTATTTTGCCGCAATTTCCGGAATCCGGGTTTTCGCCACAGGCGGCATCGGCGGCGTTCATCGCGGTGCGAGCGACAGTTTCGACGTTTCGGCGGACCTGAACGCGCTGGCGCGGTTTCCGGTTGTCACGGTTTGCGCTGGCGCCAAAGCAATTCTGGATTTGCCCAAAACGATGGAAGTGCTGGAAACGCTGGGTGTGCCAGTGGTGGGCTATCAAACTGATGTATTGCCGGCTTTCTATTCACGTTCGAGCGGCTTGAAACTCGATTTGCGCGCTGACACGCCGGAAGAAATTGCAGCCATTGCCACCAGTCATTGGCGGCTGGGCTTCCCGACTTCCATTTTGGTCGTCGCGCCGGTTCCAGCCGAAGACGAAGTTCCCGCCGGAGAAATTCAACACGAAATCGAAGAAGCGCTGATTGCTGCTTCAGCACAAAACATCTCCGGCAAAGCCGTCACGCCATTTTTATTGTCGCGCATCGCCGCCAAAACCGAAGGCCGCGCTTTGCGAGCAAACAAGGCTTTGCTGATAAACAACGCCCGCATTGCCGGGCAAATTGCTATCGCATTTTCAAAACAGGAGTAAGTCATGAACCTCGATGACATTCGCCGCCTTTTTGATTACACCGATTACGCCAATCATCTGGTGCTGGACGCCGCCGAAAAACTGACGGACGAACAGCTTCGCCAGGACGTAAAAATCAGCCACGGTTCGATCTTTGGAACCTTAGCGCATATGGCCGGAGCTGAATGGGTTTGGCTGTCCCGGTGGCAAGGCGTGTCGCCTTCGGAAATCTGGAATGACAAAACCTTTGCGGATCTGGCGGTCTTGCGCGCCCGCTGGCAGCAGATTGAAGGTGAACGTAACGCCTTGCTCGAAACGCTGACGATGGATGCTTTGCACAGCGAACTAAGCTACAAAAACATCAAAGGCGACCCATTCAGTTTGCCACTGGTTGCGCAGATGCAGCACGTCGTCAACCACGCGACGCTCCACCGAGGACAAGTCGTAGGAATGATTCGTCAACTCGGCATCGCTCCGCCTGCGGTGGATCTGCTGTATTACCTTCTGTCACAAAAGAAATAATAACCTCCCACGAAGCCACACGAATAAGCACGAAGAAACCCAAAATCATCCACGGCTTCCTTCGTGTTTTCTTCGTGTCACTTCGTGGGAGAATCCCGCAAACCCACTTTGAAGATTATCGCCATTGCCCTCAACACATTCCGCGAATCAGTGCGCGACCGCGTGCTGTACAACCTTGTGTTGTTTGTCGCGTTGATTGTTCTTGCCGCAATGGTCGTTGGCCGTATCGCCGTCGGCCAGGAAGCCAAAATCATCATTGACGTAGGTTTGTCCGCGACTTCTGTCTTTGGCTTGCTGATCGCCATCTTCATCGGCATCGGCCTGGTGTCGAAAGAAATCGAAAAGCGCACTCTGGCCGTCATCCTTTCGAAACCGGTTCGCCGTTCCCAGTTTCTTCTGGGTAAATATTTAGGCCTATGCCTGACATTGCTAGTCAACACAGCAGCGATGACGGCTGCGGTAATGCTGGCTTTGGTGTTTTCCAAAGGCGGATTCAGTTCCGTGCAATCGGGATTGTGGCCAGCGGCGTATTTGATCTTTCTGGAATTGGCAGTGATGACCGCGGTCGCGTTGTTGTTTTCGTGCTTTTCGTCCCCGGCTTTGTCGGCGCTGTTCACTTTGCTGATTTTTTTGATTGGCCGATGGAGTCCTGACCTGAAACTGTTTGCCGAAACAGCCAATTCAGGATCGGCGCGAATGATCAGCCAAACGCTTTATTTCCTGCTGCCGAATCTGGCGAGTTTCAATTTCATCAACGAAGCCGCTTATGGCGAACTGGTTCCGGCGCGTTTGCTGGCAGGCAACACGGTGTACGCCATCTGTTACATCGTCGCGCTGTTGGCTGCCGCAGTGCTGATTTTCGAGCGGAGAAACTTCAAATGAGATCAACCGGATCAGTACCGCGCGCGGTAGCAAGCAGGTTTTCCGCCGGAAAAACATTGCTGGCGTTGGCAATCAGTCTGTCGTTAAGCATAGCAGCGCAAATCTGGCTGGACGCGCAAAACCGTTTGCCGCTCATTTCCGAAGACACGCTGTACATTCGCTCCGGCGAAACGCTGAAGCGCGCCAGCCTTGGCTTCACTGGCTTGATGGCTGACGTTTACTGGATCAACACGACGCTGTATTTCGGCGAAAAGTTTCAGCAACAGCGATTGGCTGGAGAGCAGTTCGATGTCAGTCAGTTGGATCTGCTGAAACCGATGCTGGACTTGGTGACCGAACTCGACCCGCGCCACATTGCGGCATATCGTTTCGGCGGATTTTTTCTGCAATACAGTGACCCGGCGGAAGCGATCAACTTCATCCAGCAAGGCATCCGAAACAATCCCGGCGAGTGGAGGTTGCACCAGGATTTAGGGTTTGCGCTGTGGCGGCAGGGAAAATTTCAGGATGCCGCCGAAGCATATTCGCGGGGGGCGCAATTACACGGCGCTCCGGCTTGGATGCGGCCGATGGCCGCAACCATGCTGGCCAAAGGCGGCGACCGCGAAACCGCGCGGCAACTTTTCCAGCAACTGTACCAAGAAAGTAACGATGGCTTTGTTCGCCAAGTCTGCGAAGAGCAACTACAGCTTTTGGAACCGGCCACCGACAAATGATTGTTATTCAAACCGAAAACCTGACCCAGGATTTCCAGACCGGCTTCTGGCGAAAGCGTCTAGTGCGAGCGTTGGATGGTTTGAGCCTGCAAGTCGAATCCGGCGAAGTTTTTGGCCTCCTGGGACCAAATGGCGCGGGCAAGACGACGACGTTCAAAATCCTGATGGGCTTGATTCGTCCAACTGGCGGCAAAGCAGGAATTCTGGGCGCGGATGTGCAGGATGTGAAGGTGCGCCAGCGAATTGGCTACTTGCCCGAACAGCCATACTTTTACGATTACCTGACAGCGCGCGAATTCCTGGTTTATTGCGCTGCGCTATGCGATTTGCCCAAAGCCAAGGCCAGCCAGCGAACCGACGAACTGCTTCAACTTGTCGGCTTGGCTGATTCCGCCAACAAACAGCTTCGCAAATTTTCCAAAGGCATGTTGCAGCGCGTGGGTTTGGCGCAAGCGTTGATCAACGATCCAGAAGTTCTGTTTCTGGATGAACCGATGTCGGGGCTTGATCCTCTAGGGCGGCGCGAAGTTCGCGATTTGATCGTCAATCTGCGCAATCGCGGCAAGACGATTTTCTTCTCGTCGCACATCCTGACCGATGTCGAAGCCATGTGCGACCGCGTCGCCATCTTGAACAAAGGTCGCTTGATCGAATCCGGCAAGCTGTCGGAAATTCTGAAAACCCGCAACAACGAAATGGAAGCCGTCGTCAGCGGCGTTAGTGAAGCCGCCTTGTCCGAATTCCCTGTCGTTTCCGCAACGCCCGAAATCGCGCGAATTCGGCTGAAAGACGATCACGATTTAGCCCGATTGGTAACCCTGACGCAGCAAGCCGGTGGCCGAATCATTTCAGTGAATCCTGTGCGCGAATCATTGGAAGATTTGTTTGTCCGCGAAGTAACGAGATGATGCCAATTCGCCAAAGCCCGCCGCCAGCGGCTATAATCCCGCTTTATTTTCTGAAGCTCCAAACGTCACCATAACCGAATGCTGAAAAAGTTTCTCGCAGTTTTATTCCTATTTTGTGTTTGCCAGCCGCTAGCGATTGGCCAACCTTCGGAACTCAATCAACTGATTGACGGTTTGCAGACGAAGTACAACAAGCTGGCTTCGCTGTCCGCGGACTTTACGCAGATCTATAACTCCGGCAGCCAGACGCGCCGCGAAAGCGGCCGCGTGCTGCTGAAAAAGCCCGGCAAAATGCGCTGGGATTACACTTCGCCCGAAGCCAAGTTGTTCATTTCCGACGGCAAAACGCTGTACGAATATGTTCCGGCGGACAAGTACGCTTCCAAAAGTTCGATCAAGGATTCGGGCGATATGCGCGCGCCGTTTGCGTTTCTGCTTGGTAGAGGAAATTTGCGGCGCGATTTCAAAACCATCGAATTTTCCAAAGAAGCTCCGGCCCGCGCAGGTAACAAAGTGCTGCGGCTGGTTCCCAAACGAGCGGCGGATTTTCGCGAATTGCTGGTCGAACTTGAACCGGCAAGCCTGCAAATCGCGCGGCTGACATTGATCGAAAGCAGCGGCTCGCGGTCTGACTTTCTGTTTTCCAACTTACAGGAAAATCCGCCGGTCAACGCAGCGCAATTCATCTTCAAGGCTCCGGCAGGCGTCGAAATCAGGAACAATTGAGAGTCTTTACCGGCTCCCGTTTACCGATTCCCGACTACTCTTTTTTGAATGACTAAACTTCATATTTTTTCTGACTTTGACGGCACGATCTCTGAAAAAGACACGCTGGTGTTTCTGGCAACCAACTTGGGCGGAGGCCCGAAGATGGTAGAAACCATTGGCCGGCTGCTTCGTTCCGGCGAATTGACGCTGAGCGAAGCCATCGCCGCCGAAATGCGCAGCATTCGCCGCCCATTTGCAGATGCTGAACAACTGTTGCGCGAACAAGTCCAGATTGATCCAAGCTTTGTTCCTTTTGCCGCGTTGTGCGAAACGAAAGCGATTCCGCTGACAATTTTGAGCGCGGGCTTTCATCAACTGATTGATCTGTTCATTCGCCCTGAAGAGTTTCCGCACCTGGAAGTTCTGGCCAACACTTTGAAACCAAACGAAGAAGTTGGCTGGCAATGCGTTTTTCGCGACAAAACCGACTGGGGACACGACAAATCCGTGGCGATCAAAGCGGCGAAAAAACGCGGCGAACACACGATCTTTATCGGTGACGGATTGTCTGATCGTGGAGCCGCCGAAACCGCTGACGAAGTTTTCGCCAAACATTCGCTGGTCGAACATTGTCGCCAGCGCAAAATCAACTTTCACGAATTTCAAACCTTCGATGATGTTTTGAAGCAATTGCAGGGCAGGTTTTAGACAATGAGCACGCTGATTCTGAGTCAACAAAGCGAAGAGCATGAATTGCAACGCCGTCGCGAAGAGCTGGCGCAACTGGAAGCCGACATTTCCCAGCGCGATTCGCAACTGGCCGGTGTCAAAGTCGGATTGAGCGCGTTCGAAGTGCGGTATTTGACCGTCGTCGGCAATCGGTACGACGAACTGGCGAAGATCGAAAAACAAATCGCCAAGCTGCAAGGTCTGGATTTTGACGAAAACTACGATGGCGATTCCCTGGCCGATGACGAAGTCGGATGCGGCCAAAACAGGCTGCATACCGACAAGCTGAAAAAACTGTACAAGGAAGTCGCGCGTAAGTTTCATCCTGACCTGACTTCGTGCCCGCAAGAGCGCCAGCATCGCCACCAGTTGATGATCGAAGTAAACAACGCCTACGAATCCGGCGCAGAAGAAAAATTGCAGGAACTGCTGGAAGCTGGAGCCAGTCTGGAAGCCGTCGAAACCAGCGGCGCAATGTCTGCCGAAATGATTCTGTTGCTGCGCAAAATTGCCGAAGCCAAACAGCGGTTGAACGATCTGGAAACCGAAATTTCAGACACCGTGTCGTCGGAAATTTACAAGCTCAAGCTGCGCGTCGAAAGCGCCGAAGTGCTGGAAGAAGATTTGTTCGTCGACCTGGTGGCGCAAGTGGATCGGCAAATCAGAAAAGCACAGAACCGGTTGTTCCATCTGCAACTGATTTTTGAAGGCGAACACGCCGAAACCGCCGTCGCCTGAGTTCTTGCTCAAAACTAACTGCTTTGGAAACGTAATGAACCACAGATCAACACAGATTCACATGGATACGCACTGATAAACCAAGCCGTAATCTGTGCTTATCTGTGTTGATCCATGTTCATCAGTGGTTTCTTTTTCGCAACTTTCAATTCAGCAATGCCTAAATTCAATTACGACAATCGCCGGTTTGCAGGTGTCAGCAATTCCGAAACCGGCGAAGTCAGTTCCGAAACTATCTTTCATTACCACCAACAAGGCGACATCGTCTGGGCGACGTATTCCGGCGGCAGCATTCGTTTCGGCACACTGGTGGCGAACGTTGACGCCAACGGCTGTCTGGACATGCGATACCAGCATGTCAATGAACACGGCGAGCTTTGCACTGGCAAATGCTTTTCAACACCGGAAGTTCTGCCCGATGGACGTTACCGGCTGTACGAATCCTGGCAATGGACGAGCGGCGATTGTTCGGCGGGCAATTCAATCGTTGAAGAGTTGCTTTGATTACCTAGCCTCAGTTGACGCAAGAAAGATCAACCACAAAAAACGCAAAAGGCACAAAATCTATGTGAGTTTTTTTTGCCTTCAGAGCTTTTTGTGGCGAAGATTTTTTGCCCCTCTGCCAATCGCTCTTCGTAAGTGGATGCTGTTGTCAGTGTTTTGTAGCTGTATTATCGTTCTTACCGAATCGCATTTGTGCCCGGCGATTGCCGGTGCGAATCCAACCAACCTTCCCGGAAAATTGCTATGAAGATCAAACGACTTGTCGCTTCGCTCGGCGCCGTGGCTTTGACAGCAAGTGCGCTGGTTTATTTCGTCGGCCTCCATCGCGCTGAGGCGCAACAAACCGGATTCACGATTGAGCAGGTTTTAAGCTCTCCGTTTCCTTCTGACCTGATTGCGGCTCCGTCGGGCGAACGCATCGCGTGGGTTTTCGACGCACAAGGCAAGCGGAACATCTGGGTCGCTGATGGGCCGGAGTTCAAAGCGCGGCAACTGACGCAGTTCAACGAAGACACAGGGCAGGAATTGACCGAACTGGAATTCACACACGACGGCGAATGGATCGTCTTTGTGCGTGGCGGCGGCGCGAATTCCGCAGGCGAAATTCCCAATCCGACCAGCGATCCGGCGGGAGCGTCGCAAGCCATTCACGCCGTTTCGGTCAAAGATGGTCGCTTGATGCGACTGGCCGAAGGCGCTTCGCCCGTCGTTTCGCCGACCGACCGGCGCGTTGTGTTCAGCAAAGACGGCCAGATTCATATCGTAGAAATCGTAGACGGTTCCGAACCGCATCAACTGTTTGCCGCTCGCGGATCGAACTTCACTCCGCGCTGGTCGCCGGACGGCAAACAATTGGCCTTTAACAGTTCGCGCAGCACCCACAGCTTCATTGCGGTTTACGATTTTGAAAAACAGACGATTCGCTACATCGCGCCTTCGGTGGATCGAGACTCCGCGCCGCGCTGGTCTCTGGATGGAAAGAAAATCGCTTTCATTCGCCAACCTGCGCGCGGCAACGCTCCACGAGCAATTTTCCAGGACGCGCCCGATCCATGGGCGATCTGGGTGGCGGATGCGGCGACAGGCGCAGCCAAAGAAATCTGGCGCAGCGGCAATCAACCCCAAGATTCTCCACCGCGAATGGCTGGCGAGAATTTGCTGCAATGGGCAGCAGATGATCGGCTGGTGTTCGCTTCGGAAATGGATGGCTGGATGCGGCTGTATTCGATTGCTGCCAGCGGTGGAGAAGCGAAAACACTAACACCGCCAAGTTGCGAATGGGAAAGCATAGCGCTGACGCCAGACAAACGAACAGTTGTTTATTCGTCGAACTGTGGCGATATTGACCGGAGACACTTAAACATCGTGTCTGTTTCTCAGCAGAGCGCGCCCACCGCGTTAAAGCAAAGTAGCGGAATTGAATGGAGCCCAGTAGTAACAGCAAGCGGCAAACGTCTTGCCTACTTTTCCTCTTCAGCCTCTTCGCCAGGACAAGTTGCCGTCATCACTCCGCCGCAAGGTATTGAAAAGTTGACTGGAAAAGAAACGGTGAGCGAGGTTCAACTCAAGCTTCCCCTTTCGCTTCCCAAAGAGTTTCCTGAAGATAAGCTGGTTACTCCCCAGCAAGTCATTTTCAAAGCCGCCGACGGTCAGGAAATTCATGGCCAGCTTTTCCTGCCCAAAGACGCCAAATCTTCGGACAAGCTGCCAGCCGTGATCTTTTCGCACGGCGGTCCTAGCCGACAGATGCTGCTGGGCTGGCACAATATGTACTACTACCACAACGCTTACGGCTTCAATCAGTTTTT
>CAZMXG010000167.1:0-10686 GCA_964570175.1 uncultured Heliomicrobium sp.
GTGATTGTCATGGACGAAGTGCAGGAACGTTCGTGGGAGTCCATTCTGAAGGTCAAGTTGCCAATGTTTATGGTGACGGCGACCGGAGATCGAATTGTGGACAATCACAAAGTCCGAGCGTATTTGGCTCCACTGTTCCAAACATCGAAGAATCGTTTGATGGAACTGGAAACCGGCCATGCGGTGCAGTTCGAACAAGCGGAAGAGTTATCGCATGCGTTGCTGGATTTTATTGCGGCCCAGCAAACCGCGAATGCGGCGGCAGCACCAGCGGGGGCCTGATGGCCCCCGGCTTCGCTCGCTAATGCATTACAGTTCTAACCGGCGCAACCGCAGCGCATTGGAAATCACCGACACCGAACTAAACGTCATGGCCGCACTGGCGATCATAGGGCTAAGCAATAAGCCGAAAACCGGATAAAGAATGCCCGCCGCCAGCGGAACACCAAGAAAATTGTAAACGAACGCGAAAAACAGATTCTGCCGGATGTTGCGCATCACGGCGCGGCTCAAGATTCGAGCGCGAACGATGGCGCGCAAATCGCCTTTGACCAGCGTCAATCCGGCGCTTTCCATTGCCACGTCGGTTCCGGTTCCCATTGCAATGCCAACCTCTGCCTGGGCTAGTGCTGGAGCATCGTTGATGCCATCACCCGCCATGGCTACAACTCGGCCTTCGCTTTGCAGTCGTTTGATGGCGTCCGCTTTTTGTTCCGGCAACACTTCGGCAATGACTTCGTCAATGCCAAGTTCGCGCGCGACGGCTTCGGCGGTGGTTTGGTTGTCGCCGGTCAGCATCACAATTCGCAATCCGTCCTCGTGAAGCTGTTTGATCGCTTCAGGTGTAGAAGCTTTCACGGGATCAGCCACGCCCAGCAAACCGGCAGTCTGTCCATCAATCGCAACCAGCATCACTGTCTGGCCTTCACTGCGAAGTTTTTTGGCGCGTTCCGACAAAGACGTTTCAACCTGAATTGAAAGCGTTTGCATCAACGCTTGATTGCCAAGCGCGATTTGCTTGCCATTGATTTGGCCAATAACACCTTTGCCCGTCAGCGATTCAAACTTGTCTGCGTTGATCAAACTCAGCTTGCGCCCTTCTGCCGCTGTGACAATTGCCGCCGCCAATGGATGCTCGCTCGCTCGTTCCAGGCTGGCGGCCAACTGTAATAACTCGTTTTCACCAATGGCATTATTCGTCGTAACGATCGAAATCAGATGCGGCTTCCCTTCAGTCAGCGTGCCAGTTTTATCCACGACCAGCGTGTTCACCTTGGCCAGAGTTTCCAACGCTTCTGCGCTTTTGATCAGCACGCCAGCCGTTGCACCGCGGCCGGTTCCGACCATCACGGACATTGGTGTTGCTAACCCCAACGCGCACGGACAGGCGATGATCAGGACGGCGACGGCATTGACCAGCGCGTAAACAAACCGAGGTTCGGGGCCGGCGAAGCTCCAAATCAGAAACGTAACAACCGAAACCAGCACAACCAAGGGCACAAACCATGCCGAAACCGAATCCGCCAATCGTTGAATCGGAGCGCGGCTGCGCTGCGCTTCGCCGACCATACGGACGATTTGAGCCAGCAGGGTTTCGCTGCCGACGCGCTCGGCGCGCATTACAAAACTTCCCGTGCCGTTGACGGTTCCGCCAGTGACTTTGCTGCCCGATTCTTTTTCAACAGGGATTGGCTCGCCCGTAACCATTGCTTCGTCCACGGAGCTGCGCCCTTCGGTGACAACACCGTCCACTGGAACTTTTTCGCCCGGACGCACCCGCAGCAAATCAGCCGGGTGAACGTGTTCAAGCGGGATGTCTTCTTCGTGGCCGTTTGCTCGAACCACGCGGGCAGTTTTGGGAGCCAAGCCAAGCAGCATTTTGATTGCGCTGCTGGTCTGGCTGCGCGCGCGAAGCTCTAACACCTGGCCAAGCAAGACTAAGGTCGTGATGACTGCGGCGGCTTCAAAGTAAACCGCAACCTGATCGCCGTGGCCTCGGAACGAAGCCGGAAAAGTGTCAGGAAAGAGCGTCGCCACAATGCTGTAAATAAAAGCCGCGCCAGTGCCGATGGCAATCAGTGTGAACATATTCGGGCTGCGATTCACGATGGAGGCCCAGCCACGCTCAAAAAACGGCCATCCTCCCCACAACACAACCGGAGTCGCCAGCGCGAATTGCAGCAGCGTCACCAGACGATGACCGATGGCGTGTTGCACCGGCTGGCCTGGTATCATTTCTGACATTGCCAGGAAAAACACGGGCAAGGTCAGCACCAGGCTGATCCGGAATCGCCGCTTCATGTCGTCAAGTTCTGAAGTATCTTCTTCCGCCGTCAGCGAAAAGACTTTTGGTTCCAGCGCCATTCCGCACTTGGGGCAACTGCCCGGCCCGATTTGCACCACCTCTGGGTGCATTGGGCAAGTGTATTCAATATCCGTTGGCGAAGGTGGCTTGGATTTTGGATTCAAGACGGCTTCCGGGTCGGCGCTGAATTTATGCAGGCAATGCGTGCTGCAAAAGTAATAAGTTTTGCCGTTGTGTGCGTGCTTGCCCGCCGCTGTTGCCGGATTGACGGTCATTCCGCAAACCGGATCAATGGGAAGTTCTGCTGCAACCGTTGCCGTCGAAGGTTGCAGCGGGGTCATCACTGGCAGAGATTTTGATTTGCCCCCCAATTGCACCATCACTGGAGCCGCATGCATGTGCGAAAGCTGTGGCGACTTATTCAAGTAGTTTTCAGGGTCGGCGCTGAATTTGTGTTGGCAATTCGGATTACAGAAGTAATACGTTTTGCCTTTGTAATCGAACTCGCCCGCCGCCGTTTCAGGATCAACGGTCATTCCACAAACCGGATCAATGTGATTTGTCATTTGCTTCTCCTCCTCAATTGCGCCGAAGCCGGTTTTACCGTGTTAAGTTCGGCTTCTTCGATCAAGCCGCAAAAATGCCCCTCAGCTTTTCCAAGCTTGTCCCACTGGTTCAAAGTGCGGGCCAGAGCCTGCCTGTAGCGCTGCATTTGTTCCAGCCGCTCGTCGAGCTCTGCCAGTCGTTGCCGGACAATTTCGCGGACTTCGTCGCAGGGGCTTTGCCCGGCGCGGCTTTCGGCGATGATGCGTTTGATTTCTTCCAGTGTGAACCCCAAGGTTTGGGCGCGTTTGATGAATTCCAGCGTGTCCAATGCTTCGGCATCATAAAGCCTGTACCCGCCTTCGGTTCGCGCAGGTTGCGATAGCAAGCCGCTGCGTTCGTAAAAGCGCAGCGTTTCGATTCCGATGCCCGTGCGCTTGGCGACTTCGCCAATCTTTAGCCAAACGGGTTCTTCGGAGCCGTTTGTTTCACGAGCCAGAGTTTTTCGTTTTGATGTAATCATTCCGCTTTTCCTCCCAACGGATGGAAGTCTACACCCTGTAGCCGACTACAGGGTCAAGGCGAAAAAGAAAAAAATTGTGATGAATGGAAAAATGGCGGAGAGTTTTAGGCGCAGAAGCGAAGCTCTGCGCCATACGATCGGCTGGATTCAGTAAATGATGGAAAAACTGCCGTTAGCTTCGGCGGCCACCGTTGCCAGTCCCCAAACCGGCACATCAGGCGCGGAGCCTTTTTCGGCGGTCGGTTTGCCTTCGCGGTCGAACACTTGCCAGGCCAGCGAACCGCCTTTTTTCCAGCCTGTGCCTTCCGTCCAAACCAGAATCGTTTCGCCTTTAGAGTTTGTCGCGATTGCCGGATGTTTCCGTTTGCCGGTTTCACCGGGCGCTGAGATTTTGAGCGGGCCTCTTTGATTGAGCGCAGCAAAAAATACCTGGCCGTTATTTTCCCAAGCTGCCAGATTTCGAGTGGAAGTTGCTGCCATCGTTACGCTGCTCATCGGGCAGGTGGTCAGGTTCCAGTTGTCCAATCGTTGCCCGCTGAACGTTTTTCCTTTGTCGGTGGAGGTCAGCAAAAACATTCCGCGTTCGGTCATCTCTGTTGCCGTGCGGTAAAGCACGGAAAGTGCCCCCTGCGAATCAACAAATGCCCGCAAGCTGCAGCAGCCGCAAGCTCCTGTCAGCTTGTTGTCAGTTGAAGTATCAATGGCGACTTCGCGGGCAAAAGTTCTGCCTTTGTTAATAGACCGAGCCAACCAGACGCGGCGATGCTGTTCGCCTTTTTGTTCGCCTGCCGCGTGCCAAACGACGTAAACATTGCCGAACCTGTCCGCGGCCACCGAACCGCCGCCATCCAGGGAATTCGTTGCTTGCATCAAATTGCGCTGCGGTTCAAAGCCGGTTCCCGCCTCGTTCATTCGCGCATACAGCATCGGCGAAGAGTTTTCACGGCTTCTGGGCGCGGCCTGGTTCGATCCGTTCCAAGTGACGTGGACCCGACCGTTTTTCCCCAGCGCGATTTGCGCTCCGCGAATTGTGCCGATGGCGATGGCACTGCCTGTCTGACTGTTGACTCTGATCGGCGTCGAAAACTCCTTGCCTGGCGCTCGGCGAATGTAAAACACGTCGCTTGCTGCTGGCTCACCAGCCAGATAAACCAGATGCAGCGTGCCGCGTTCGTCCATCACAGCTTGAGGCTGGATACCGTTGTTAGGCGTTCGCACCAGATTCACTTTTTCGGAGGCTTGTTGCGTGGCCAGCGTAAAAGTGGCGAAAACAAAGACACAGATAAAGAGCGCGAAGAAAGTGTTGAATCGAAAAAGTCTCATATTGACCCCGGTTAAGGCTTTTTGGCCCTGAGCAGGCGAATCGTTCCAAACAGGCTGTTGAAATGCCGTGTTTCTTCGACGAAGACAAACCCCGTTTGTGCGACGAATTGCGGCAACAAACCAGCGAAACTGTCCGCTGTTGTTTCCACGCCGTCAAACTTTTGCACCAAAAATGACCCGACTCGCATGAACAAGTTGTCTGGCTTTCCCCAATCGGCGATATGCAATTCGCCGCCGGATTTCAGCACGCGATGCGCTTCGGCCAGCGTTTTCAATTTGTTTTCGCGTTTCAAATGATGAAAGAACAAACTGGACAGGACACGGTCAAAAGAGTCGTCGGCATAAACCAGAGCAAAGGACATGCCTTCATCAAACGTGATGTCAACACCTGCTTTCCAGGCTTTGGCATTTGCCTGCCGCAAAATTGCCGGATCGCCGTCCAGCCCTGTCATTTTGCAACCCGGCACTTTCTGTTTGGCGGCAATCGTCAATGTTCCGGTTCCGCAACCGAGATCAAGCACACGCTGACGATCTGCAATTTGCGCCTGCCGGATCAATGCCGTTTTGAATTCTTTTTCCCGAGTCGTCAGTCGCGCAATGGGATCGTAAAAAGCCGTCAACCAGTCGAAACTCAACGCGGGGACATATTTGTCGTCTTGAGTTTTCATAGGAATTCCAGGTTAGGGAAGCGGCATTGCCGCAGTCATGACACGTGAACTAGTCCAGGCAAAAATCAATGTTTTTCCCTTTAGCGCCATTTGCGGAAAACCATTGGATCGAGCCGTGCCGTTCGGCGCAACCATAATTGACCCATCCATCTTGCCGTCAGGCCAGACGCGCCGAACACGCACAGAACCGCTGCCAGTCGCTTTTTCCAGCCAGCAAACCAATGCGCTGCCATCTTCCAGCATTAATACTTCGACGCGACCCGCCGGATTGCCATCATCAATTGTGATGGGTTTACCGAAACTTTCTCCGGCGTCCGCGGAAAATACCAGCCTGATTTGCGGTTTGTCGCTGACGGCTGTGAACCAGGCAACCGCGACTTTTTTGCCAACTGCGGAAACCGAAGGGCCATTGACCGGACAACCGCTCAGCTTCCATCCGTCGTTGTGAACCGTGCGGGCTTCGGTCCATTTGCCCGCTTTCCACCGAACAATGGAAATGTCGCGCATTTCTTCTTCCGAACGGTCGCGGTAAACAATCACCGGCCCTTCCGCAGTCATCGCCACCGAAGTCTGGCAACATTCACAAACGCGCGCATCCAGCTTGGCTTCGTCTGTCAGGGTGCCGTCGCGTTTGATTTTCACATAGCGCAAGGTCATGTTGCCTTGACCGTGCCCGTGATCATCTTTACCGCCAGCGGTCATTTCCCGCCCGTCCAGCCACACGGCAGCTAACTCTCCGTCCTTTGCCGCAAATAGCGAAACAAACCCATGCTCGGTTTTCACGCCGTCTTGATGCGGAACGAACGGCTTGCCCCAGGTTTTGCCGCCATCGAACGAACGTGAAATCGTCACGTCGTAATCGAAGGTGCCGGGGCCGCTTTTGACCAGCCAGTGCGCCGCCAGGGAACCATCCGGTAACACAATCATCGAAGGAAAATCCGCCCAGTTGACGAACCAGTTGGAGCCTTCGGCAATGACGAGCGGCGCTGACCACCCGTCGCCTTCCTTGGTGGCAAAGCGCAATGAAAACTTTCCCTCGCCCAGACGTTCGATCCAGCTCAGATAAACTTTGCCATCATGCGAAACCGTCAGGTTTGGCTGGCCGCTGCCAGCGCCCGCGGGCGAAGCTAATTCACTCACTTGCGCCAAGGCCAACGCAGGGAGCAACCAAAGCAACACGAGCAAGCTGATTCGGGGTTTGTTCATCTTTTATCCGTTTTGTTGATGAGCGTCTTTTTTGTTGGGCCATTTCGGGCCGGGTTCGTATTTGCCGTCTTTGATCAGCGCCATCATGCGATCAAATTGAGCGGCCATCAAGTTGTCTCTTAATCACTTAAAAAAATAATTCATTTATTTTCAAGTACATACCAAAAAATCGTACTCGCATTGTAAAAAAAATAAATTGACGCAGCAAATTTGCTGTGTAGAATGTGCACCGCTGTGCAGCAAATTTGCTGCACAGCGGGTAAGGAGGAATGTATGAGAAATATGACTGGACGTCCAGTTTCTGAAGAAGATTTTTACAACCGCGAAGGTGAATTGGCTGACCTTTGGCGCAAGCTTGAAACCGACCATATTTTACTTCTGGCACCGCGCCGCGTAGGCAAAACTTCGCTCATGTACAAACTCATGGCTGAAGCTCCGCAACGCCCAGATACCTATGCTATTTACCTAAGTGTGCCGGACATTGACACGGAACTAGAGTTTGTCGAGCGACTCTATCGCGCCGTGCTGGAATCGCCGCAAGCGAGTTCCCGTCTCAGCCGGGTCTGGGACACACTGAAATCGAGTTCCATCGGAAAGTTCTTTGGCCGTGTCGAGTCTGTAGGTATTCCCGAATTGTTTGAAGTCAGTTGGCGCGAAGCCAAGCCGGAAGACTGGGAAACATTCGGTCGAGAACTGATCAACGCTTTGCGTAAACTGGAAGGGCGTTGGCTGATCATGGTGGATGAACTGCCAGTCTTTGTCCTCAATCTGATCAAACAAGACCCGACTGCCGCGCGTGCCCGCACCTTTTTATATTGGCTGCGCCAGATGCGCCAGATGCCGCCACCGGAAGGCGAGCGATTACGCTTTCTGCTGGCAGGCTCCATCGGCCTTGACACAGTCGCCAGCCGCTATCGCATGGGCGATACAATAAATGACCTGACGATCAAAACCTTGGGCACTTTCAGCCCTGCAACTGCCGATCAATTTCTAGCGACGTTGGGTGAGGATTACGGCTTAGACCTTACGCCGGAAGTCCGGCAGCGAATCTGTGAACGCGCTGAATGGCTGATTCCATATTACCTGCAACTGTTTTTCGGTGGCCTGTTGGAAATTTGCAGCGATGAACGTGCCGTGCCTTCGGTCGCGATGGTGGACGAAGTCTTTGAAGTTCTGCTTTCGCACGGACGTCGCAGCTATTTCGATTATTGGCATCAACGACTGACCGAAGAACTTGGCACTCCACAAGATAGCTGGGCGAGCGCTTTGTTGAATGCTTGCTCGCGTGACGCAAAAGGCGTAACGCGACAAACTTTTGCGGCTACGCTTTCACAGCATGTTGCTGATATAGCTCAACGCGACGAAATGTTGAGCTGGTTGCTGGATGTGCTGATTGGCGATGGGTATTTGGTTGAAACAGAAGGACGTTATCGGTTTCGCTCCAGCCTGTTGCGCGAATTCTGGCATCGGAGGTTTGCACAATGAACCAGGATAATTCGTCGAACGAGACGTTGCCAGCACTGGCTGTTTACAATCCGGCGCTGTTGAAAAAAGAAGAATTGATTGCGCAGTTTGTCGCGCGCCGCCCATTACTAGACCGCTTGGTTGAAGATTTGCGGCGTAGTGGCGGCAAAGGCGGTTATCAACATCACCTGATCATTGGCCCGCGTGGCAGCGGCAAAACGACGTTGCTGCGTCGCTTGCGATACGCCATCGAAGATGACGCAGAACTTGCTTCACGCTGGCTTCCGCTGGTCTTTCCTGAAGAGCAATACAATGTCTCACGGCTTTCAGACCTTTGGGTCAACTGTCTGGACGCGCTGAGCGATATGCTGGAACGTTGCAACCGCGAGGCCGAAGCCGAATCGCTCGATGATCGGATTGAAAAGCTGCCAACTAACGATGAAAAGCGCCGCGCGCAGGCTGCGCTCGACCTGCTAATTGGCTGGGCCAAAAAAGAAACCCGCGCATTAGTTCTGCTATTCGACAATTCCGATCTGATCTTCGACCGGCTCAGTGGAGATCATTGGGCAATCCGCGAAGTCCTTTCTGCCGATAACCATCTGCTTTTCATAGGCGCGAGCAGCGCTCCCGTTGAAGCAACCTACGATCATAAAGCAGCTTTCTACGACTTCTTCAAAATCCACGAAATGCGCGGACTCAACGACGCTGAAACGCGCGAGGTGCTTCTCACGTTGGCTCGGTTGCGTAAGACACCACGTGTGATTGATCTGCTGGAACGCGAACCCGGACGTATCCGCTCACTGAATTTGTTGACTGGCGGCAACTTGCGCACGATCATCGTTTTGTATCAGGTGCTGGCACGAGGAACTGATGACAGTGTTCGCACTGACCTGGAACAATTACTGGATCAATACACGCCGCTTTACAAACACCGCTTCGAAGCCCTTTCCCCACAATTGCAGCAAATCGTTGATGCACTAGCTCTCAATTGGGACCCAACTTCCGCAGCCGCCTTGGCTGAAAAACTTCGCTTGGAAACGAATGTTGTTTCCGCTGGGCTGAATCGTTTGGCCAACGATGGCGTAGTCGAAAAAGCCCCTTCGCCGCCGGGCGAAAAGATGTTCTTTCAGATCACCGAACGTTTTTTCAACATCTGGTATCTGATGCGCGCCAGCCGTCGCGTCCGCCGCAAACTTCTCTGGCTGGTCGAATTCCTAAAAATGTTTTATGGGACGATTGGCCTGAATCGCCGCGCGCGCCAGTTGGTTCAGATAACACCCAAGCCCGGACGCAATCAATCTCATCGCGCAGAACTTGCGCTGGCTTATGCCAGAGCCGTCAAAAACCCTGCGCTCCGACGTGCACTTGAAACCGAAGGCATTCGATCTTTGATGACCGGCACAGATGGAGGACGTCACAGCTTCAAAGCCATGTTCGATCTCGACGGCGAAGACGCTTCATTGAAAGACATCGTTGACAGGTTTCAGACGCTGGACGCCCTCAGTAAAAAGTTTGAACAAACCAAAGGAAACCTTTCATCTGAACTCTGGGATTATCTGATCGCCGCGCCCTCCATGAGTCTGGAAGAAAAAAAGAAAACTGCTGAAGAGATCGCCAAACTTGGCTCAGAAGAGTGCAAGCCGTGGATCGAAAAATTCACTGCAGAGGCAGAAGAACTCACGGAAAAATTTGGCGCGGAAGCTTGCCGGGAACTTTTTGAAGCCATACGCAGCGGGCTGATGGCCGATGGTGCCGATGTCGAAGGGGCGGATGCCGCAGCATTCAAATGGAATGATGCTTCACTCAAAGTTATTGCTCGCCTTGCCAAATTTGAACAGACCAAAGACAAAACCTTGCTCGATGATGTCGAGAGAATCCTGCCTCAAATTCAATCGCCACACCTCTGGCTTAGTTGGGCTGAAACAATTGCAGATTCAGACGACAGTCAGGAAAAACTCAATCAGGCTTACGAGCGAATCATCACCTTAGAAAGTCACGATGCGCGTACTTGGCACAGAGTCGCGAAATTACTCAAGTATGGCCTCAAGCGTTACGCAGAGGCTGAGTTGGCTTACAAAAAATCTATAGAACTAAATCCCCATGCAGCAGCTCCTTGGTGTGGTTTGGGCCATTTACTGGCTGATTTTCTTAACCGTATTGACGAAGGAGAAGCAGCATATCGGAAAGCGATTAAGCTTGATCCAATTGATGCTGAATCTTGGGAGGGTCTCGGTGATCTACTTTGGAAGCATAGCAACCAATACAAAGAAGCAGAAATAGCATATCGCAAGGCAATCGAACTTGAACCAAAGGAAGCTCGGCTTTGGAACAACCTGGGGCGGTTGTTCCACTATGACCTGAAGGCAAGATTCGAAGAAGCAGAAGAGGCTTATCGTAAGGCAATCGAACTAGCCCCGAACGAAGCTACTCACTGGAATGACCTTGGCAACCTACTAAAAGACCATCTCAATCGCTATAGCGAGGCGGAAGAAGCTTATCGCAAAGCAATCGAACTCGATCCGCAAGCAGCCTGGCTTTGGAACAACCTGGGGCGGCTGTTTCACTATGACCTGAAGGCAAGATTCGAGGAAGCAGAAGGGGCTTATCGTAAGGCAATCGAACTAGCCCCGAACGAAGCTACTCACTGGAATGAC
>CAZMXG010000167.1:10786-17101 GCA_964570175.1 uncultured Heliomicrobium sp.
GGCTTATCGTAAGGCAATCGAACTAGCCCCGAACGAAGCTACTCACTGGAATGACCTTGGCAACCTACTAAAAGACCATCTCAATCGCTATAGCGAGGCGGAAGAAGCTTATCGCAAAGCAATCGAACTCGATCCGCAAGCAGCCTGGCTTTGGAACAACCTGGGGCGGCTGTTTCACTATGACCTGAAGGCAAGATTCGAGGAAGCAGAAGGGGCTTATCGTAAGGCAATCGAACTAGCCCCGAACAAAGCTACTCACTGGGGCAACCTCGGCAACCTACTTGCGGATTATCTTAATCGCCATAGCGAGGCTGAAGAAGCGTATCGCAAAGAAATCGAACTTGATCCAAAAGAGGCTTGGTCTTGGAACAACCTGGGGCGGCTGTTTCACTATGACCTGAAGGCAAGATTCGAAGAAGCAGAAGAGGCTTATCGTAAGGCAATCGAACTAGCCCCGAACGAAGCTACTCACTGGAATGACCTCGGCGACTTACTTGCGGATTATCTCAATCGCTATAGCGAAGCGGAAGAAGCGTATCGCAAAGCAATCGAACTTGATCCGAAAGAGGCTTGGTCTTGGAACAACCTAGGGCGGCTGTTTCACTATGACCTGAAGGCAAGATTCGAAGAAGCAGAAGAGGCTTATCGTAAGGCAATCAAACTAGCCCCGAACGAAGCTACTCACTGGGACGACCTCGGCGACCTACTTACAGATTATCTCAATCGCCATAGCGAGGCGGAAGAAGCGTATCGCAAAGCAATCGAACTCGATCCGAAAGAGGCCGTTTATTGGAACGATCTCGGTGGTCTACTTGCAGATCGTCTTAATCGTTGCGGTGAGGCGGATGAGGCTTTGAAAAAAGCCATAGAATTTGCTCCGAACGAACCCGATTATCACAATCACTTGGCATGGCAGTTATATTTGCAAAACAAAGATTTGGAAGAAGCAGAGATTCATTCGCGCCGGTCTCTTGCTTTAGAACCAGATGAGATCAATTGCATTCATACGCTTGCCTGCATTTTGGCCAAACGAGATAGATGGGACGACGCATTACCGTTGGCACGAAAACTCATTCAGCAAGGTAATGACGAATATCACGAAGCGATTTGGCCTGAAATCATCAGGTTCTTCCGTGACGCAGTTGCCACAGGTCATTCGGCCCAAGCTGTCGCATTGCTTGATGAAATGGAATATGGCGAGCGCTGGCGGCCTTTGCGCGAAGCGTTGCAGGCGATTGCCGAAGATGATTCCAGCTATTTGCTGCGCGTTGCGCCGGAAGTCCGCCAACCCGCCGAAGAGATTGTTGCGTTGTTGTTGCCGGAAGGCGTCAAGCTCGGCACTTCGCCGAAACCGGCACGAACGCGCCAGACGCGGCGAAGACGATCACTTTCTTGATGATTGCCGCGCCTCATCCATTGTGATGGTGAGGCGCGTCTTTTTTGTTCGGCCATTTCGGGCCGGGCTCGTATTTGCCGTCTTTGATCAGCGCCATGATGCGGTCGTATTGATCTGGCGGCAACACACGCACCAGCGTCATCATGCCCATCATTGCGCCCGTCCAGCCTTCGGGCAGCCAGGAATTTTCGGGCCGCGCGACTTCGGCATCCATCGTCATCCACATATCTTGCGGATAACCGGGAACGCGTTTTTTCTTTGCAGTGGTCGCCTGGCTCTTTGGCGGAACCAACGCCATGTTGCACTTGGGGCAGTTACCCGGCTTGTCAGAAGTGACTTCCGGGTGCATCGGGCAGGAATAAACGATGGCTGCGGTTTTGTCCTGACCCAGACCGTTGGACACTGATTGTTCCAGCGGCACACCGAGCGTGCGGCCCAGCGAAGGCCCATTTTCGTCCGACAGCGCATGGCCTTTGGTAATGATGCCCATGCCGGATTCCATTTCGCGCCCGGCGGCCATCGGCTGTGGCGTATGCTCTGAATGCGCCATCGGCCCGACCATCGAAACCATCTGGTTCATCATATGATGTGGCAAGTGACAGTGAATCATCCAATCGCCAATATTCGTTGCTTCAAATTCCACATCGCGGGCTTGCGCTACGCCGACCAGCACTGTGTTGCCCGGATACCAACCCGTTTCGGGAATGCGTCCGCCTTCGGTGCCGGTGACGTAAAACTGATGGCCGTGCATGTGAATTGGATGATGATCCATGCTGAGGTTGACCAGCCTAATCCGCACACGTTCGCCGTGTTTAACGATCAGCGGTGTGCAAGCCGGTCCCGCTTTGCCGTTGAACGTCAGCCAGTTGAATTCCATCGCCAGGGTGTTGGGGACGGTGTTATTCGGCAAAATCGCCCAACCTTGCAGAATCAATCCGAAGTCCTTGTCCACTTTCGGCGTCTGTTTTTCGCGCGGGTGAACAATGAAAAAACCGATCATTCCCATCATCTCCTGCATGGGCATGTGCGAGTGGTAAAAGAACGTGCCGTGCTGATGCAGCATAAATTCGTAAGTGTAGGTTTCGCCCGGCATAATCAGCCATTGGCCTATGCCCGGCACGCCGTCTTGATTCATTGGCACTTCCAACCCATGCCAATGCGGCGTGGTCGGTTCCGGCAGATTGTTGGTGAAATGAATGCGCACGCGGTCGCCTTCCTGAACTTCTATGGTCGGCCCCGGCAGGCTGCCGTTGTATCCCCAGGCATCCACGATGCGGGCATCTGCCCAGGGTGCGGCGGGCAAAAATTCCGTTCGCACTGGCTCGGCAATCAAGTGAAATACCTTCACGCCGTTTTCCAGTTTGTACGGCAGCTTCGGAATATCCGGCGTATACACCGGCTGGAAAGGCGCAGGCTGCCCCAAGGTTTCCGGCTGCGAAGGCACTTTGGATGGCGCAACCGGTTTCGCCGCTGGCGGCGTGTGTTGATGCTGCGAATGGTCCTGCGCGGCAGGCTTGGTTTCCTGATGTTGATGCTGCTGCGCATTGGCTGTTTGTGTTGCAACCAGACCCGCGCCAAGCATTGAAGAACGACGAAGAAAATTACGACGATTTGAATTCATGATTGCACTCCCAAAGGAATAGACAGGATTCACAGGATTGCTCAGGATTTTTGTCATCGTTTGAATCCTGAAAAATCCTGAACATCCTGTCTAAAATTTTTATTGTCTTGATGTGGCTTCTGTCATTGCGCCAGCCATGCCGTTCGGCGCATCCAGCCCGCCATGCAACAGCAATCCGCGCAACTGAACGACGCTTTGCCACAGTTCCACCAGCGACGACACGTATTCCGTGCGCGCTTGAAACAGCGTTCGCTGCGTGAACAAAACTTGTGGATAGGCCGCACCCATTTGCCGGAACTTGGCCAGATACAATTCATAAGCCCGCTGCGCGCGTGGCAACACTTCGCGTTGATACCGCGAAGCGACGCCCAGGGCGTTCTGATACCGATTGAAGTTGTCAGCCAGTCTGGCCCGAAGCGCCAGTTCAACGCGTTGAACTTCGTTTTCGGCGGCGGTCAGCTCGGCTTTTGACGCCGCGACATTGCCTTGATTGCGATTGAAAATCGGCAAGCGCACGCCTGCTTCCACGCGAGCTTCCCAGCCGGTTTTGCCGCCGTAAAATTCCGCCCATTCGTTGCTGTAGCCCACGCCGCCGCGAACGAACACATCAGGTTTCGGTTCGGCTTTGGCGCGGCTGACGACGGCTTTGGCACGTTCAATACCCGCCATCGCCCGTTTCATTTCGGGGCTATCACGAAGCAAGGTTGCGAGTAACTCTTCCTGAATCAGCACAGGAGCCGCCGTTTCCAGCGGGTTTTCCAGCCGCGATGGTTTCAGTTGCGGATCATTAACAACCGCCGCCAGCACTTGCCAGACGCGGCTGTAATCATTCCTGGCGCGCAGCAAATCAATTTCGGCGCGTTGCAATTCGACTTCGGCAGCCAGCACGTCCGGACGATCCGCCGCGCCTGTGTTGAACAGGTCTTCGGAAATTTCCGTCGCTTCGCGCGTCAGGTTGGCAAGTTGCTGGCGCAAATCAAGCAGTTGCTGCGCCCCGGCAACTTCGTAATACAGCATCCGCACCGCGTTCAGCACACGCAGCCTCTGCGCTTCAGCCTCCGCCTGTGATTGAACTTTTTCCTGCGCGGCGATGTTTTTGCTTTTGCCAAGCTTGCCGCCGGTCAGAATTGATTGTTCGACGAAAAAGTATTGGCCGTTGCGGTACGGATACACCGTCGGATTGAACGCCAGCCCTTCGCCTTCGTATCCGACCACAGGATTCGGCCACAAACCGGCCTGACGGCGGCGACCTTCAGCAGCCTGGATGGCGGCTTCGGCCTGACTGAGCGTTGGATTGTTTTTCAGCGCCATTTGCTCCAGCGCTTCCAGCGTCAAGCTCGGCGATGGTTTCTCTTGCGTTTGTGTGTTGTTCGTTTGCTGCGCCGTTGCTGTTGAAATCAACAGGGCAACGCACAGCGCCGCTGCAACTCCTTGGCGGAGCCGCTCGGCAATTAACTTGACCTTCATTGTTCGTACTCCGAAATTTCTGGTGACACGAATAGCTTTGCCGTCAGCCGCAAATGCTGAAGGCGCAAATGTCTGTATTGTCGGAGTTTGATTTAGATTCTCAGGCTAAGCTGAAAGCCTGTGTGTGGAGGGGAATGAGTCGTAGAAATTTGAACTGGGATTTTCGGCGGTCCAAAAACGATTTCGCCACCCAGCCACGACGAAGTTTCAATGACAGCAATCAGCTTGGCGCTTTGCGGTGCAACATTGCTTGGCAGCGGTTCGCCGTCCGGAGCTTCGCGCTTCATCGCGCAACAATTACGATGCAAAAACGAAGCAGCAATTCTGCCGCTGGATTTTGATTGTGCTTGTTTGGCGGAGTGCGTTCGGCGATCCGAGTGTGCTTGCCGTATGGAATGTGCTTGATGCTCTTGTTTGGCAGCCGCTGCCTCCGCCGCTTTTTTCTTGTGGCAAGGCGGCAGATTTTCTTCCGGCTCAGCGTTTTTTTGGACAACTTGCGGCGCAGACAATTCCGACACTTTCACGCAACACAATCCGCCACACAGCCCAAACGAAACCAGAAGCTGCACCGCCAGCAAGATTGAAATTGTCCGCTTGATCATTCGCACGACAGGCATTTAAGCATTCGCAAAATGAGTTATCAACTCTGTCTTGCGACCATTGAGTTTTGGGCACCCTTAAACAGGTAAACCAAGAGAGATTCGAACCGCTGTTCGTACTTGACGACAAGTTTTGATCGCCTCCTTCGCATCAGGCTCCGTAGCACTAAACCCTGGATAACGATAGGCAACCGCATAGGGATTTAGTGCCGCAATGATTGGCTGTAACTTCACCCATTTAGGTTCAACTTGAATGGCAAGAGCGAGCAGTTTGATCAGGTCGTGTGTTCTGGGAAAGCTGATTCCGGCTTCTTCCAGCCTGGCTTTGAGGTACTTTTCAACGCTTTGTTGGCAGTGAAAACAAACGCCGTCATAGTTGACGTCCCTGCGAACTCGCTTGAGCTGCCGTGCGGCGTTCCAATCTCCTTCCGCTTTTTCCACCCATTCACTGGTTTGCGGCTTCATACATCACCTTTCCGCGTTCCAAAATCTCGCGGATGAATCGGTCGCCTTGTCCTAATCGTTGTTCAATGTCTTCAGCGCTTCTGACAATCAGGTCTACTGGCATCCAAACTTTAAGTTGTTTGAGCATCTCGCCTGCTTGATGGAGTGGGCTGCCTGAATACGACATGATGACCATCAGATCAATATCTGAATCTGCGGTCGAGCTTCCATCTGCTTGCGAGCCAAACAAAATGACCTTTTCCGGCTTGAACTCGCTGGCAATGCGCTCGCAAAGTTTTTTGATGAGGGAAAGCCGCTGTCCTGGATCACTGGCAGCTTCATACCAGGAAGTATCAGGCGAACCTGTAGTTACGCTGACAGGGGTGTTTTTCCTTTTGGCGATCGCTTTAACAGGCATTTTACAGGCTCTCCTTTCTCTGGAATTAGCAATGGCTTGATTCTAGACAGCGCCAGCAGTCGAGTCAAAAAAAAATCTTTCCGATTAACTGCTAGCCAGAACCTTGTCCCGCATCCGCCACAAACTCGCTGCCGTGAACGGTTCGCCGTCGAAGGTAATTTGCTTCACGGCTTTGCCTTGTTTCTTCAGATACTCGGTCACGTTCATCCAGCGAATCTGCCCGTCCGAAGTACGAATCACCAGCATCACCGGATATTCCTGCGCCGTCCAATACTCGGCGTGGCGCGGTTTCTTGATCCTGAAGACCTCGCGCCCGTCCTTGCGCGTTTCCAGATACGAATCGCCCGACTTCAACTGCAAATAGACGCGC
>CAZMXG010000168.1:0-16969 GCA_964570175.1 uncultured Heliomicrobium sp.
ACAGTACAAAATCCTTTCGCAGCTTGGCGCGGGCGGCATGGGCGAAGTCTGGTTGGCGGAACATATGCTGCTCAAACGCAAAGTCGCGCTCAAACTGTTGCCTGAACGATTCGCTTCCGATGCGGATCGAATCGTTCGTTTTGAACGCGAAGGTTTGGCCACGTCAGCCTTGAATCATCCGAACATCCTGACCATTTACGAAATTGGCCACACCGAAACGACTTTTTTCATCGCCGCCGAATACATCGAAGGCCAGACGCTGCGTCAACGGATGAAAACCGGACAGATGCAGTTAATGGAAGCAATTGACGTCGCCCGGCAAGTTGCTTCCGCATTGAACGCGGCTCATTCCGCAGGAATCATTCACCGCGACATTAAGCCGGAAAACATCATGCTCAGGCCGGATGGCTTGGTGAAGGTGCTGGATTTTGGATTGGCGAAGCTCACAGAACCACCGGGCGATGAGGTGACAGGGCGACGGGGCGGTGAAAACACATTGTCTCCCAGTCCCCAAGTCTCTCATTCGCCCACTCTCACACAGCCGGGAATGGTCATGGGCACTGCCAGTTACATGTCGCCGGAACAAGTGCGCGGTCTGGAAGCTGATGGGCGTAGCGACATTTTTTGCCTGGGCGTGGTCGCGTATGAAATGCTGACTGGAACTCGCCCGTTTACCGGCGCGACAATGGCGGACGTCATGGCAGCGATTTTGAGCAAAGAGCCGGAGCCGTTAACCGAATCCGTGCCGGAAATGCCCGTGCGGCTTGCGCAAATTCTCAATCAAACGCTTCGCAAAGAGCGCGACGCACGGTATCAAACCGCAAAGGAATTGCAGGATGATCTGGATTCGTTGAAACAGGAATTGGAACTGCAAGGATTGATGTCCCGCCAGCAAGCGCAAACATGGAGCGGAACTTCGTTTTCCGACGCGATCGGACGGCATAAACGACTGGCCATTGGTTCACTGGCCACGCTGGTTTTGCTGGTGGCGGCATTGGTCTTTGTTTCTGCTCGCAAACCTGCGCTCACCGACAAAGACACTGTGCTGCTGGCGGATTTCACGAACACGACAGGTGATGCGGTGTTTGACGGCGCACTGAAACAGGCGCTGGCGGTGCAGTTGGAACAATCGCCTTACCTGAGCCTGTTTCCGGAACAACAGGCGCGGCAAACGTTGCGGTTAATGAATCGCCGCCCTGACGAACCGTTATCGGGTGAAACCGCGCGCGAAATCTGCCAGCGCAATGGCATCAAGGCGCTGCTGGGCGGCACGATTGCGCCCATTGGCAGCCATTTTGTCATCACGCTGGAAGCGTTGAACGCCGCCACTGGCGAGGTGATTGCCCGGCAACTGGCCGAAGCCGATAGCAAAGAACGAGTGCTGAAAACCCTGGGCCAGGCGGTGACCGAATTGCGCGCAAAGCTAGGCGAATCGCTCGGCTCCATTCAAAAATTCGACAAGCCGCTGGAACAGGTTACGACCTCTTCGCTGGACGCGCTGAAGGCGTATTCACAAGGCGTGGAACTGAAGCTTAGTGGCAAGGAGTCGGCAGGCGTTCCGTTTCTGAAACGCGCTATCGAACTCGATTCGAACTTCGCGCGCGCCTGGGCTGATCTGGCGACGGCCTATTTCAGCCAGGACAGTTACGAACAGGCCGCGCAGTTTTCGGAAAAGGCTTACAGTCTGCGCGACCGTGTCAGCGAACGCGAAAGTTTCTACCTGACGCAACAGTATCTTTATTTTGTCGTCGGCGATTTGGAAAGGCGCACGGAAGTTCTGGAACTGTGGCGGCGAACGTATCCGCGCGATTTTCTGCCGCCCTCGCTGTTGTCCAACAGCTACGAAATCACCGGGCAATTCGACAGAGCATTGGAAGAGACGCGCGCTTCGCTGGAACTCAATCCCAGGAATGCCGTGGCACTCAACAACCAGGCGTCTTACCTGGTGAACCTCAACCGTTTCGACGAAGCGCTGAAAATTCTGCAGCAATCCGCGGCGCAAAATATGGACGGATTTACGGCTCACGCCACGCTGCATGCCCTCGCCTTCATTCGCGGAGACATGCCTGAAATGCAGCGGCAGGTCGAATGGGCCAAAAGCAAACCTGCGGAACCGTACATGCTGGCAGAACAGGCAGCGGCGGCAGCGGCGTTGGGTCAAATGCGGCTATCGCGCGAATTCACGCGCCAAGCCATCGCAATGCTGGAAGGCAGGGATAACGAAGTCGCAGGGCGCTGGGCGTTTATTTCCGCGCTGGACGAAGCCGCTTACGGAAATTGCCAGCAGGCAACAAAAGACGCGACGAAATCCGTTTCGCTGGTGCGGAATCGCTGGCAACTCAGCGCCGCCGCTGTCGCGCTGGCCATGTGCGGCGAAGCGACGCGAGCGCAAACAATCGCCGATGAACAGGCGAAACGCTTCCCGCAAGACACACCAATTAACATGTTGTTTCGACCGGGCGTTCTGGCTGCCATTGAAATCAGCCGCAATAATCCGCGCCGTGCCATCGAATTGCTTGAACAACCTCGCCGGTATGAATTGGGTAGTTTTGGCTTTCTCTGGCCAGCGTATTTACGCGGCTTGGCATATCTGCAACTCCGCGCCGGGCGCGAAGCAGAAGCCGAATTCCACAAGCTGATTGACCATCAGGGTTTTGTCATTAACAACAATGTCTCGCCACCGTATTCGCTGGCGCAATTGGGATTGGCGCGTGCACTGGCGCTTACTGGCGACACGGCGAAAACAAGCCAAGCCTATCAAACCTTGTTTGCTATTTGGAAAGATGCCGACGCCGATTTGACTGCCTTGCGTGCGGCAGAACAGGAATATCAACACTGGAAATAATTTGCCATGCCCACACAACATCTGAATCCTGACACGCTGTTCCCCAGCCTGCCCATCGGCTTTTCGCAAGTCGTCGTCAGCCAAGGCGGCAAAACTGTTTACCTGTCGGGTCAAACTGCCTGGGATGCCAACAAGCAAATTGTCGGCGGCGATGATTTGGGCGAACAAACTCGGCAAGCGTTGCGCAATATCAGGCTGGGTGTTGAAGCTGCTGGAGGTTCGTTAACCGATGTCGTTTCGCTGCGCATCTACATCGTTAACCCAAAACCTGAAGACACGGGTCCCGTCGGTGAAGCCCTGCGAGAATTTTTCCCCGCTGATACTCCTCCTGCCAGCACCTGGATCGGTGTCACTTCACTGGCGGTAAGAGATTTTCTGATTGAGATTGAAGCAATTGCTGTAATTGATTGAACGTCCTTGGCTGCACCTATGAGAAGCGTTCGTTATGGGTGAACATACACTCGGTGAAATGAAGCAATACAGCTTCTTACTCTCACAGATTTTCCTTGCCTTCATTGGCTTCAATTAAACCCTCCTCTATCTACCGATAAATGAAAATGTTAGTCAGCCCTTTTCCTAAAAGTTCATTTTTTTGAAACTACTCAGGTACGCAAGCTGCAACATAACGGTTGGAGGTGAAGTTATGAGAAGACTCAAAACTATAGTTGCTGCCTTATTTTTTACATCAATTTCTGTCTCTTCCGCTTTTGCCCAATCCATGTACGTGGAACCTGGGCGCTACGAGATTGAAATTGTCTCAACAGGCAAAGTGTTGGACTTAAGGCAAGAAGATAAACGATCCGTCCAACAGTACTACCGGGGCAATGTCAGTAATCAACAATGGGACATTGAAAGCGCCGGTGGGAACGATTACTACATCAAATCAGTCGAAACCGGAGCCTACTTGGGCGTTGAAACAGCAAGAGAAGGCGGACGTGTAATCGCCACTAATAGCCGCCGGGGTGGAGACACTTGGCGATTTGTGGATTTGAGAAACGGTAGTGTGATGATCGTACATCGGTCTGGTATGACTTTGGACTTGGCGAACGGGGCCACGCATGACGGTGCGCCTATCCAAGTCTGGAGTCAGGCTCGAAATGCCAATCAGCAATTCAGACTGGTGCGCGCTTTAGCAGGTGCCACTTATGATCCGAATAACACCGACCGCGCGGCTTACAATGAAGGGTATCGGGCTGGTGTGAATGACAGAATCGGCAGCCAGATCAATAACTACCGTCGCCATCGCAACCTTTATGACCGCAACACAGAACGCGAGTTCCAACAAGGGTACAGCGCCGGTTACGAAAGTGGCAGGTATAACGATAGAACCGATGACAACCTGGATCGAATGACGCAAATAGAGCGTCGCAACTACAATCTAGGGTTCCAGCTTGGCCAGCGCGACGCACGGTTGAGCTACAATTCCAACTATCGCCGACATAACAGTCGTTTTAACGCCCGTCAGGAAGCATTCTTCCGGCGAGGGTACGAAGCGGGTTATAACCGCGATCAGTATAATAACAACGACCAATTTGATTTAAGCCGCTTAAGCCAGTATGAGCGTCGCGCTTATGACGACGGGTATAACCTTGGGCGTCAAGATGCGCGCTCGGGTTTTTCCCTGAATTACCGGCGATATGTGAACCGTTTTAATAACCGGAACGAATCCTTCTTCCAACGTGGTTATGAAGTCGGTTACAACAGCATTCGCCGATACTAGACTGACGTTCAATTCAAGTTCTTTGCAGCTAACCAAGCCTGAAAAGCAAAAAGGCGTACAGGATTCCGATAAGATCTTGTACGCCTTTATTTTGCCCAACCCTTAGCAATTTCGACTATAAACGATTTGCATATTTTTGAAGCTGTTTTACTCGGCATTTCGAACTTAGTACAGTTGGCGTATGGAAGTAGTAAAAAAACTGGCTGTGCTTGCCGATGCCGCCAAGTATGACGCCTCTTGCGCTTCGAGCGGTTCCAAAGCCAAGCGCGTCGGTAAGGGCTTGGGAAATACGGAAGGCAATGGAATTTGCCACAGCTACACGCCGGATGGCCGCTGCATTTCGCTTCTGAAAATCCTGCTGACCAATCACTGCATTTTTGATTGCCGGTATTGCGTCAACCGGCTATCCAGCAATGTGGAGCGCGCCCGCTTCACGGTCGAAGAAGTCGTCAATCTGACGCTGGATTTTTATCGCCGCAATTACATCGAAGGCCTGTTCCTGAGTTCCGGCATCATTCGCGATTCCGATTACACAATGGGGCAACTGGTCGAAGTCGCCAAACGATTGCGGCAAGATCACGGCTTTGGCGGCTACATTCACTTGAAAACCATTCCCGGCGCTTCCAATGAATTGCTGATCGAAGCGGGCCTGTACGCCGACCGCCTGAGCGTCAACATTGAACTTCCCACCGTCGCCGACCTGGCCAAACTGGCGCCGGAAAAGAACCGCCCGGAACTGGAACGCAACATGGCCGAGATGCAAACCAAGGCCCAGGAAATCAAGGAAGACAAACAACATGGATTGAACGCGCCAACGTTTGTCCCCGCCGGACAAAGCACGCAAATGATCATTGGCGCTACGGCAACGCCCGATCAGGAAATTTTGAAAACCTCTGCGGATTTGTACGGAAAGTATGGATTGCGGCGTGTCTACTATTCTGCCTTAAGTCCGATTCCGCACGCCGACGGCCGATTGCCCGGACAAAGCCCTCCGCTGGTGCGCGAACACAGGCTCTACAAAGCCGATTGGCTGCTGCGGTTTTATGGCTACGACGTCAGCGAAATTGTTTCCGACCGGCATCCGCAGTTGGACTTGGACATTGATCCGAAAACTTCCTGGGCGCTTCGGAACCCGGACTATTTTCCAGTAGACGTAAATCGCGCCAGCCGCGAACAATTGCTGCGCATTCCCGGTGTCGGCGTTCGCAGTGTCGAAAAGCTGCTGGAAATTCGCCGCCATAAGAAAATCGTTTTGCAGGATTTGCTGGCGCTTGGCGTGGTGTGGAAACGCGCCAAAGCCTTCACGATTGCGGGCGATTACCTTCCGTCGAGCAAAGAAGACGTTGCCAAGCTGATTGCCAGTTCGCGTCCGCCCGCCACGCAATTGAAGTTGGCCTTTTAAGCCTGTTTTCAAATAGGCGCTCGGAAACTCAATAACCTCAACACAAAGGGTCAAAGGAACCAAGGTTCAAAGGTGTTCTCATCACCTATAAAAATTTTCTTTGATTCTTTGACCCTTGTTCCTTTGTGTTGAGACACACTTCCAGTTGAAAACCGGCCTTGTAAAGGGATGAACGAATGGCCCACGTAGTCACAGCACAGGATTACGCAAGCTGGCGGGAGCAAGCTCGTGCGCTGCTGCAAGCGAACATTGCTCCGCCGGAAGTCATCTGGAATTCAGAATCGGCGCAAACTTCCCTGTTTGTGTCTTCCGTTTTTGCGCCTGTCTCTGCCCAGCCGCTCAGAACCGTCCCGCAGGAATTCCTGGAACTCGCCGAAGTCGTTTGTCACCATCGCGACACCGAACGGTTTTCGCTGCTCTATGAAATGCTCTGGCGATTGACGCACGGCGAGACCCATTTGCTACGCATCGCCAGCGATCCATTGACGCGCACGCTGCAACTGATGGAAAAAGCTGTGCGCCGCGACGTGCATAAAACCAAAGCCTTTGTGCGGTTTCGCAAAACAACGGATGCGGACGGCAACGATCATTACATTGCCTGGCATCGCCCGGATCATTTCAGCCTGAAACTTTCCGCGCCGTTCTTTCAGCGGCGCTTTGCCGTTATGCGTTGGACGATTTTGACGCCGGACGAATCTGCGTTTTGGGATGGCGAGGAACTACATTTCGGTCCCGGCGCGACGGTTGCGGATGCTCCAGACGATGACGCGATGGAAGTGTTATGGAAAGAGTTTTATCGCGCCATTTTCAATCCCGCCCGCATCAAGCTGAAAGCCATGAAGAAGGAAATGCCGGTGCGTCATTGGCCGACATTGCCCGAAGCGGCACTTATTGATTCTTTGTTGCGTGAAGCTCCGCAACGCGTGGAACGCATGATTGCCAACGGAACGGTTTGTTCGGCGGCAAATTTCTTGCCCGAAGAGCTCACGCTGAAAGCGTTACGAGCGGCGGCATCCGCCTGCCAAGGCTGTGAACTTTATCGCACTGCCACGCAAACCGTCTTTGGCGTAGGGCCAAAGGAAGCAGCCATGGTTCTGGTCGGCGAACAACCTGGCGACGAAGAAGACAAAACCGGTAAACCCTTCGTTGGTCCCGCAGGCGAAGTGCTTAACCGTGCGTTGGCAGAAGCGGGACTGGATCGGAACAAGCTGTACTTAACCAACGCCGTCAAGCATTTCAAATTCCGCCTGACGAATGGCCGCCGCATCCACAGCACGCCCACCTTGCGCGAAATCAACGCCTGCAAACCCTGGCTTGAAGCGGAGTTATCCTGCCTGCAACCCAAAGTGGCCGTTTGCCTTGGAGTCAGCGCCGCTCGCGCGCTGATCAATCCTGGTTTTACGTTGGGAACAATGCGTGGCGAATTTGTGCAGAAAGGCAATCTCAATCTGCTGCCGACGTATCATCCATCGGCAGTCTTACGCAGCCAAGCCGCCGAACAAATCTATGCTGCTCTGGTCACAGATTTACGTAAAGCGGCAGTGTTTATTGAAACAACGCAACTACGACAAACTAAAACCACAGATAAACACTGATGCACACAGATGAACTGAAAACAAATTTGTTCTTTGTTCATCCGTGTGTATCTGTGTCCATCCGTGGTTTTTTCCGTCTACGAAAATGCTGGCGAATGCCTTATCGGGAAGCAGCCTTGGCTTGAGATTCGCCGGAGCCTTTCACGTATTTATCGAACCACGTAATCATCTCCCACAGAGTATGTTCGGTGGATTCGCGCGCCGAATATCCATGCGATTCAAACGGCAAGGTGACGTAACGGACGTTGCCGCCATTGCCTTTCAGCGCCTGGAACATGCGGTCGGATTGGATCGGGTGGGTGCCCGTGTTGTTGTCGGCTTCGCCGTGGATCAACAAGATCGGTTCTTTGATCTTATGTGCGTTCATAAACGGCGACACTTTCAAATACATCTCCGGCGCTTCCCAATAAGTACGGCGTTCGCTCTGGAAGCCGAATGGAGTCAGCGTGCGGTTATAAGCGCCGCTGCGGGCGATTCCGGCTTTGAACAAATCGCAATGCGCCAACAGGTTCGCAGTCATAAATGCTCCATAGCTGTGGCCTCCTACGCCGACGCGGTTGCGGTCCGTGACACCGATTTCGACGGCTTTATCAATCGCGGCTTCAGCGCTGGAAACGATCTGTTCGACGTAGGTATTGTTCATCGTTTCCGGGCTGCCGATGACGGGCATCGCTGTGTCATCCAAAACGGCATAGCCATTCAACAGGAAAAACAGATGCGAAATGCCGCCGATGGTCGTGAAGCGATTTGTCGAACCGCTGACCTGACCGGCAGTATCCGCGTCTCCGAATTCGACAGGGTAGGCCCAAACGACCGTCGGCAGCCGTGTGCCTTCTTTGTAATTCGGCGGCAGGTACAGCGTGAAGGAAAGATCAACGCCGTCTTTGCGTTTGTAGCGGACAAGCTGTTTTTTGATGCTGCGAAGTTGCGGCGTTGGGTCTGGAAAATTTGTCAGCGCGACCTTGTCGCTGCCACTTGCCGAGCGAATGAAGTAATTCGGCGGAGAAGTTTGGGTTTCGTGGCGCGTGATGAACTTCGATCCGTCGTCGCTGAGCAATGTGGTCACGCTTTCATAGCTGTTGTCGTCGCAACGGAAGAGCCGTTCGGATTTCAGCGTCGTCAGGTTGAACCGATCCAGAAAAGGACGGTCACCTTTAGGCGTGGCTCCTTGCCCGGTCAGGAATATGTTGTCGCCGTTTTGCAACAACACGGCTTGGCCGTTTGGCAAACGTTTCATTTCCGGCTGACCGGGGTTGTTATACCGATCCTGAATCGAAAGATTCCAGATCAATCTGGGAGCTTGCGACGGGTTGTCAGCATTCATCAAAAAGGTGCGGCTGCGGCGCGTGTTGCGATCCATATCGCGCACCATCACCATCCCGTTTTTCTCTCCCCAGGTCAATCCGGCAAAACGATGCTCGGTTTTGGTTAATTCCACCGGTTGGCCAGTGAACGGAGCTTTCAGCATTTTCACCACATCGCGCACGGAAGCTTTTTTCTTTGTGTCGCCGCCGTCCAGCGCTTCGACCCAAACCAGGGTTGCGGGTTCAGTCGGACGCCAGTTGTAATTGCGCGGACCGGAAGCGACACCTTCAATCGGGATTTGATCCTGCAACGGCAGGCTGGCGAATTTATGGACCAATTTGCCGCTGTGATCCCAGACTTCAACTTCGCGCGGGAACGATCCAGCGGTAAAAGAATACGAAAATGGACGATGATTGCTGACAACCAGCAGATGATTGCCGTCCGGCGCAACGTCTACACCAGCGTAAATTGCGGCTTTGCCAATCGGGGAAACTTTCCCCGTGGCGGCGGTAATCATTGCCAATTGCGAAGTAGCGTAATACTCAAACAGTTTTTCGTCGTGCGGCGTTTTCAGCAAATCCTGAAAGGTCATGGCCGGAGTGGCTTTGCCGAAATTTTCCTGCACGGTTGGGCCAATCGGCACGGTCGGAGCGACAGGTGCTGCGCCGCGTCCAGCGGGAATCGTTTGCACCAGCAAGGTTTTGCTGTCCGGCATCCATTGCAGCGATTCGCCATAGGCTGCGTTGATTTTGACGCCGACAATCTTTCGCAATTTTGCTGTCGCGATATCTCCAATCCACAACTCGCTGCCTCCGGCGGCAATGGTAGTGACGGCAAATTGTTTACCGTCCGGCGACCACGAAGCGCCGCCCAACTTTGCGCCCGGCGGTGTGATGACTTTGGTTTCTTTGCCGTCGGGAATCGTTTTCAGCGTCAAGCCGGTAATGCGTCCTGCCATATGCGCGGCGTTGGTTTTCGGATTGATGCGCAAACCGGCCAACCGCAGCATGGGTTCAGATAATTCGGCAATGGATGGATAGCGCGTTGTTTGCATCAGCAGCATGCGGTCTCGCGTGGGGCTGACCGAAACGATGGGCGATGCCGGGGCGTCCAGCACATCCATTACTGCTTTTGGCGGTTTTTGATAGGGCGTTTGCGCCGAGGCGTTAAAGCCGGGCAAGAGCAAAACAAAGCTCAACAGGAAAAAAGTGAACTTGCGCGCGTTTCGGGTCATAACGAAACCTCCGGGTTATAGGTGGAAACTATTGGAAAGCATTGCGGGAAGAACTGCCCGCAATAGAACATACGACGACGAATTGAATCAGGTTACAAATCCTCTATTGCCTAATCGCATAATTTAGTCCAGAGTTCGCCACATCATTTTTGCCGTAGCCAACATTTTTATTTCCAATGAGGGAGTTGCCCATAATTTTGCGGTTAATAGATTGGACGCATTTTTTATTTTCTTTTCTTCGGATGTTGATGAATAGATTTTCTCAGGATTCAGAACTGAGATAACCCCTGTCACTACTAAAATCCAGTTTTCCATATTCTGTTTTATGTTAGAGAAGCAGTAGCCATAGCCGCTCCAGCAGTACTCAAACAGGAGCAACCTTAGAATCGTTAAGCGAAAGGCAAAATCCGAAGGTTCATGCTTTCGGAAACGGCTTTCAGCGATTTACCAACAAGCTGCCGACAGCAACGGCTGGAATTTCGTTAAGTAGTTTATCAACCACCCATCCTCTTCCGTTCATTTTGCCGCAAGCCGATGGTTTTGGCTTGGAGCAAGCGGATCGAGCGCAATAACCCAGAAAGGAGTTTCCCAAATGGCTCAAGTAATTATTGATATTAATCGCTCCGGCCCGTCCCAAGCGACCTTTGCCCCATCCCCGATTGATGTTTCCAGCGGCGACCAAATCACCTGGCGCAACAACGATACGCGCCCATCCCTGCAACCGCTGAATCCGGACCCGGATCCGCAAGCGCACTGGCCCGCGCCGGTTGGCGGACGTGATACTGACTGGTTGCCGGAACGGATTCCGGGCAGGCCACCGGGATTTGACCCGCCGATGTCACAGACAGTTGTTTCTTTCAACGTCGGCAGCATTCCGAAAGGCACCAATCAGGTATTCCAGTATCGCGATGCAACCGGAAACACTACGGCGATAGGAATTATCAGGGTGTGGAACCCTGCTCCGCCCCCGCCCGCCGCTCCCCCCGTTTTGGCTGATTAACCCCCAGGAGGAATCTATGACGAAATCAGATGACAAACAGAACCTTGACCCCACCGGCGTCACTGTCACACCGGAACAAACAGGCGCGCAATCCCCGGCGCAAGAACAACTGGAAATGAGCACACGCCGTGATTTTCTGGGCCAGACACTGGCCGCGGCATCCGGGATCGCGCTATCCGGTTTGCTTCCATCCACGCTGCCGGAAGTCGCAGCACAGGCACCAGCTTGTCCTCCCGCAGGCTCTACCCCAGACTTATTGCCGATCGGCCAGATCACCAGCCAGGGCGGCAGACTACAGGCGATTATGAGAGTCAGGAATGAGGAACGCGTGGTACCCGGCATTAACGTGCCCGCCGGACACAAAGGCCCTATGCTGCGTTATTTCGCCGGAAGCCGTCAGGATGGAACGCAAGCTTGGCCTGGAGCTGCGCAAGCAGGCCGACCGGTGCCTGGGCCGACGCTGGTTGCGGAAGTGGGCGATGTGGTGCAGGTCGCTCTGCTGAACCAAACCAGAGTCAAAGATTTCAATGGCACGCTCGACCAGGCGGAGACAGGACAAAATAACGCCTCCGGATGCAATTCATCCAACCAGGTGACAGCCCCTGGCAGCCCCGGAACGAATATCTATCCGGGAAATTTCGATGCGTTTCCGAATTGCTTCCACGCTTCCAGCACGGCCAATTTGCACTTTCATGGAACCCACGTCACACCGGAAGCGACGGGCGACAACATTCTGTTTGGTGTCCGTCCTAACGACAGAATGAACGAACAGCAAGCGCTGGCTGATCTTCGTGCCGTCTTCAATTCCTATGATCCGGCCAATCCCTGGCACTCGTGGAACGATTTTATCAAATCGCCAGCGGCGCAAGCTTGGTGGAAGAAGCAACAAGAGGCATTGGCGATGTATGACAAGACCACGCAATGGGGAAGCAGATTCGGATTGCCTGACGGAACCAATCCGCCGGGAATCCCTGACCAACGTTTGACGACTGCCGACAACCAGGCTATTGCTGGCGGCGAATGGCCACCCTGGTTCATCGGCACGTTCCCCAATTGTTTCAAGATTCCAAAATTGCCGGTCAACTCGCCCGGCACTCCCAACCAGATGATGGGCCAGGCACCGGGTACGCATTGGTATCACGCGCACAAACATGGTTCGACGGCGCTGAATCTGTTTAACGGATTGGCGGGCGCATTCATCATCCGCGACACCAGCCCCGATGGATATGACGGGAAATTGCAGGCGGTTTACCAGGGGCGATTGAAAGAAAACATTATCGTCTTCCAGGAGATCACGGATTCCATCGGTCTGATGGGCGGGGCGACCAGGGTGGTGCTGGTCAATGGCCAGCAAACCCCGACGATTACCATGAAACCGGGTGAGGTTCAGCTCTGGCGCATGCTCAATTCCACTGTCACCAAGGCGCTCACGCCGCAGATTGCCGCGGTCACAGGCTCAGTGGTTCAACCATTCAAAAACATCATCCAGGATGGCATCGGATTCAGCCTTAAACAGATTGCCCAGGACGGCGTTCAATTCCACTGGAAAAACGTTGATGGCAGTTCCGCAGGAAGTCAGTTCGGACAACAGAATGGCACCGCGACCATCACAATGGCCCCTGCCAATCGCGTTGACCTGCTTGTCAAAGCGCCATCAACCACAGGGTGCTATCAGTTCGTGCTGATTACTCCTCCCTCCGGCACAAATCCCGCAAAGAACCAGGTGTTGTTTTACATCAACGTCACGGGTGCGGCGGTCAGCCCGGCGATGAATCTTCCGGCCAGCGCCAATGACTTTCCGACGCAACCGGCGTTTCTGGCCGATCTCGATCCGGAAGATGTTCGCGTTTCCCGGACAGTCAAATACGCGTGGGAAGACGGACGCACCGGCACAGGCCGTCTTCCGAAAGGCCAGGCAAACGGCGCGCCTCCCTCTTTCACAATTGATGGAGAAAAGTTCAGCGGCGAAGTAAAGAACACGATGCATCTGAACGAAGTGGAAATGTGGACGATCACCAACAACTCGGCTGGAGTGCGGCATCCGTTCCACATTCACCAAAACCCGTTCCAGATTATCGAAATCTTTGATCCGACACAGACTGTGGGGCCGGTTCAGCTTCCGGGTCCCTGGATCTGGTGGGATAACTTCGCCCTGCCGCCCGCATCGAACACCATGCCGGATGGCAAAACACCGCGCGTGGACAAGAACGGCAATCAAGTCTACGTCAACGGCTACATCAAAATGCTGACGCGCTTTGCCGATTACACGGGCAAATTCGTCAATCACTGCCACATTCTCGGACACGAGGATCGCGGCATGATGCAGTTGGTGGAAGTCGTGTCCAATGCCAGACCGCTCATCAAGCATCACTGATCCACACGGGAGCGGCGGTTCTTCCAAGGTTACGCGCCACGGAAACGCCGTCGCTCCCAGAACCGACTTTTACCTTTCATGAAGATAAGTTTTTGCCACAACCTGATTTTTCTTGCCGCAATCCTGTTTTCGCTTGGCGCCAGCGCCGTATCGCCGACCGGGAGCATCAGCGGCACGATTAAAGACCCCGCAGGCGCGCCATTCCCTGGGGTCCGGCTGACATTGACCAGCGATGCCACGGCAACCCAACGAACAGTAGTGACGGATCGAAACGGCGGATTTCAGTTCATGCAACTGGAACCCGGCAATTGGTCGCTGGCGGCGGAAGCTGTGGGCTGTAAACGCGTGACGCTTCCCGTTCTTGTGCAAGTAGATCAAGTCACTGCGGTGAAGTTCGGCATGCAGTTGGGCAATGTGGCCGAGGTGGTGGAAATTACCGCCGCCTTCACTCCGTTGCTTGAACACGAAAAATCCACCTTGAATGCTGTTGTGGACAATCAGACAATTGGCGCTTTGCCGCTCAATGGCCGGCAATTTCTGGATCTGGCGCTGCTGACCCCAGGAGTGATTCCAGCGCAGCCCGGTGCGCAAGGCAACGGCTTTAGCGTCGCTGGCGCGCGTTCGCAATCAAATGTTTATTTGCTGGACGGCATCAGCAATCAGGACACACAGCAGAACGATGCGCTGAACCAGTTCCGCATCTCCGACGCCGTGCGTGAATTTGCCGTTCAAACCAGCGTAGCTTCCACAGAGTTCGGACGAGGCAGCGGCGCGCAGGTCAATGTTGTCAGCAAATCTGGCTCAAACCAGTTTCACGGCTCTGCGTTTGAATACTTCCGCAATACCAGCTTGAACGCCGCTGACTTTTTTACCAACAAACTCGGCGGCGAAAAAAGCGTTCTCAATCGCAATCAATTCGGCGCGACACTTGGCGGGCCAATCCTTCGTGACCGCACGTTCTTCTTTGCGTCGTATGAAGGCTTTCGCCAGGTGGCTCCGGTCGTGCGCTCAACGCGCGTGCCTGCCACTGCCGAGCGCGCGACAGTGACCGACATTATCTCAAAACGCTTGCTGGAGTACTGGCCGCTGCCCAACGCCACTGGAACACTCAACTACATTGCCAATGTGCGAAACAATGACAACGACGACACAGGGTCGTTGCGCCTGGATCACCGGATCGGCCCAAACGACCAGCTGACAGCCCGTTGGACGGAATACCGCGCATCGAGCTTCGTCGGCGGAACGACGCCGCTGACCGGCGGCAACGAAGGTGATCCACGGCAACGTTCCCTGATGCTCAGCGAAACGCACGTCTTTTCATCCCGTTTTCTCAACGAATTTCGGCTGGGATATTCGCGAAACGAACAAGAGCGTCAGGTGCAGGATTTCGGATTGAACGCAGCGACAATCTTCACGGACGCCAACGGCAGGCCGCTGCCGGGCGTCGTTGACGCAACCAAAGACCCGCTGGGTTCCGGTTTGCCGACCATCACGATTGCAGGTGGATATGCGGGGCTGGGAACAAACGTCAATATGCCTCAAGGCCGCGTGTCTGGCACGATTGAATTGTTCGAAAATATGTCGCTCAATGCGCCGCTGGGCTTGGCTGCGCATTCCTGGCGTTGGGGGTTCCACATTCGCCGCGAAGATTTGCGCCGCTATTTGAATCGAGCTTCGCGCGGTTCGTTCAACTTCGCCAATTTCACCGATTTCGCGCGCGGGCAGGTAAACACTTCCAGCTTCCGCACAGGCAGCACGCTGTCTTACTGGCGGCGTTATCCCTGGGATTTGTATTGGCAGGATGAATTCAAAGTCCGCGAAAATCTGACGCTGAACTTCGGCCTGCGCTATGAATATCCCTCTGCAGTCGAGGAGCTTCAGGGCCACGCGACAAATTTCGTTCCGGGCGTCGGCCCGATGATTGTGGGCAGCGATCGGATTCTGGGTATTGATCCGGCGTTGAAAGGCGCGGCGGCGCTTGTCTTCCGAACAGCGCCCTTCACACTTCCCGCCTCCGGCGCGTATTCCGACAAAAACAACTTCGCGCCGATGTTCGGATTTGCCTACGTGCCGCGAATAGGCAAGAAGCTTTTTGGCACAAACGACACCGTTATTCGCGGCGGCGTTCGCATCGCCTACGATGATCTTTACAACAACGTCCCCGTGAGTATGGCGCTGGGGCCGCCTTACAACTTGCAAGTTACACAAACTGCCAATGGCACGCAGCCCGGCAGGTTTCCGTGGGCCATCGGATTCGACCAAAACGTGCCATTGGTTTCGAACTTCGGCAGACAAGGGCCGGGCACTCCGACGGTAGGCGTGCTCAGTTTTCAAGGTATTGATCCGAATCTGCGCAGCGCTTATCTCTATCAGTACAATTTCGGCATACAGAGACGGCTGACCAATGAATTGTCTGTCGAAGCCGATTATCAAGGCAGTTCAGGCCGTCGGCTGGGAATGTTCGTTGACGTAAATCAGCCAACCGTAATTGTGCGCGATCCGGCGCGGCGCGGCCCTGTCGCGCCAAACGAACAAGTTTTTCCCTATCCCAGCTTCGGCAACGTGCAGGTGGCCAAATCCATCGGCAATTCAAACTACAACGGATTGGTGGTGACGGCGAAGTATCAAAACCTTCGCGGCGTGTACCTGCGCGGAGCATACACTTTCGGCAAATCGCTGGATTACAACTCAGGCTTCTTCGGTTCGAACAATCCGCCGGGAGAAGCGGCAGCGCCTGTTGATGGTCGAAATCTGCGCCTGGAACACGGCCCATCGGCTTTCGACATCCGCCATCGTTTCAATTTGGTGTACGTCATTTCGCTGCCGGTCGGGCCGGGACACTGGCTGTTTGGTTGGAAGAACCTGGTGTCGCGACTGGCATTCGCTGATTGGCAAATTTCGGGAGTCGCGACGATTCAAGCAGGCTATCCATTCACGGTCACGACGGGCGGACAGGACACCAGCGGCTTCAACCAGGTAATCGCGGGCGGCAATCCAGCAGGCGGAAACCGTCCTGATCTGGCCAAGCCGGGCCCGCTGCCGCAAGACAACCGAAATCCCGATGCCGCCTTCGATCCTTCGTGGTTCACGACGGCTTTTGCTGGTCGCGTTGGCACATCAGGCCGCAATCAATATTACGGCCCCGGTCTTCACAATCACGACTTGTCCATCGCCAAAAGTTTTCCGCTGGTTGAACAGATGCGCCTGCAATTCCGAGCCGACTTTTTCAATCTGTTTAACCACACGAACTTCGCCAACCCGATTAGCGATTTGAGCAACGCGAACTTCGGCAAGATTACGCAAACGCTTGGCGCGGCAGTCTCGAACGCTGTCGGCACGACCGGCGGCCCCATCGGCGGGCCGCGGCTGATTCAATTCTCATTACGACTTCAGTTTTGAAAATTCTTTCAGGGCATCTTTCGCTGTGCCCAGAGTCACTTAAATCAAGAGTATGGAGTGCAAGCCCACGCTTGTTACTTTCATTAAATGGAAGC
>CAZMXG010000169.1:0-16734 GCA_964570175.1 uncultured Heliomicrobium sp.
GTTTAGTTTTGGCTCAATCTCCATAGCGCCCGACGGTTCTCCAGACATCAACAACGTTTTCGCCGCGTACGCAGTACATGCGGTCGTACAGGTTCACGTTCGGGTCGCAGTGCGGAACGATGAATTCGATGCGGTCGCCGAGCTTGATTTCGCGGCTGGGATTTTGAAGAGCCAGCGTGCCGTGTTCATCGCTTCCGGCGGAAAAGGTGACGCCGGTAATTCCCTTCACGTCGGCATCGAACTTGCGGTCTTTGGCAAAGGCTTTGATGCCGCAATCGAGCGTCGCGTGATCATCGTAGGCTTTGCTGATGACGGTTCCCATCACCGTCAGTGCGCAGCCGAAGTCTTCGTACACCGCGCCACTTTTGCCACCAACCATTCGATATTCTTTGTCCATAAACACGTACGAGCCGACTTGAAGCTCCGTCATTCCATTGAATTCAGTGTCAATGTTGTATGTTCCGGTGCTGCCGCCGGACATGATTTCAACCGGCAAGCCAATCTTTTTCAGTTGCGCAAAGGTTTCCAGCACTGGCGTCATGACTTTGGTGGAATGGCTGCGCCGAGCATCAAACCCGGTCACGTGCGCCGATGCGCCCGAATAGCCGTGAATGCCGCGCAGCTTCAAGCCAGGCAATTTCGCCAGTTGTTCGGCCAGCTTGATTGCCTGTTCGCCCGCCGGTACGCCTGTGCGGCGTCCCGCCGGATCAACATCCATCATCACATTCAATTTGAGTTTGGCAGCAGTCGCGGCATCGCTGAGTTGCTGTGCGTGCTCGAAGTTATCAACCACCGTCATCGTGTCTGGCGCTCGGCGAACCAGTTTGATCAAGCGCTCGATCTTCGGTTTGCCGACGAGTTCAGAAGTGATCAGCAAGCCTTTGACGCCCGCCGCACTCATCGCTTCAGCTTCCCGAATGGTGGCGACGCACAATCCGATGGCTCCAGCTTTCAATTGGCGATGCGCGACTTCGGGACATTTGTGGGTTTTGCCGTGGGGCCGCAGGTTGATCTTGGTAGCTTTGGCGTGCGCAGCCATTTTGGCAATGTTGGCTTCAAACAAATCCATGTCGAGCAACAAGGCAGGTGTCACCAAATCGGCTTTGGTCAGCCCTTCGAAGCCCTTTCCCGCTGCTACGCGTTTGTCCAGTTCAAGATGCGAATATCCGCTGACCGTTTTGGGGACGAGGATTTCGGGCGCGACAGTAGCGGCTGCCAACGCCAGGCCTGTGCCAAGCACTTCACGACGCGATCTTTTCATGATTTGTCTCCGGGTGAAATTGGAATGAAGTAGCGCGGGCTTGGAAAACCTGCGCTACATTTCTCTATTTGATGTTTACTCTGACGGTGTTTGCCGGTTTTCCATCCACGGTCAACACCACGTCCACTTCGCCACGAGAAATCAGACTGCGTGGAATCAGGATATTGACCTGATCAAGGCCCACAAAAGTGTTTTGTGATCCGGCATAATCCACTCGTGCTGCTGTGCCGCCAATGGTCGCGGTCACAGCCGTTAGCGCAGTGCGGCCACGAATTCCCGTGCCATTCAGTACCAGGAAAACCTGATCGGTTTCCGGTCCAAGGTCTATCGGCACCGAGACAAAGCGGCTTTGGGCTGCATCGAATACCGAAACCGGTTCAAAGCTTTGGGAGCCATTAGCACTCACACGTAACGCCGTTGCAGCAGCCACGCCTGCTCCGCTGGAATTTGCGGTAAACAAGCCTGGTGCGACACCAGAAACTTGAATCGTGCCCGTGGAAACTTTTCCGTCGCCACTGGTGATGACAACTTGCGCTGAGCCATTGGCAGTTCCCGGCGGAATCTGCGCATTGATTTGCCCGGCTGAAACGAAAAACAGCGGCGCAGGTCGCTCGGTTCCAGCGCTGTCCCGAATCTTGACCGTCGTTCCGAGCAGTGTGGTGGGCAAAGGCACAGTGTCCGCGACGAGTGTTCCGGTCGCCAGGTTCGCGCCGAACAAAGCGACAATTTGTTCCGCCGAAGCTTCGGGCCCCAGAAAACTTGCCGCTGAAACGACGGCAGCTCCACCCGGAACTGTCGTGCCGCTCATTGTGGCCGTCAGGGTAAACGTTGCCGCGCCAGGCCCAAAATTCCCAACCGCAAGATAATACAGACCGGATTGAAGCGCAGGTAACCCGACTGGCGTAACGATAATTGTTTCCGGCAAAGTATTGGCATTGGTCGAACTGTGATCTGCTTGCACAACGCCGCCTGAAGTGGTCACACGTTGGTTGAACCGCGCAAACAAATCCACATCCTGTGTGCCGGTCAAATCCAGTTTCAGTTGTGTGACTCCTGGCGGAACAAAAATTCCATACTGAGTGCCAAAAATAACTCCCGAACTGCCGGACGGAGCTGGAATCGAACCAGCAACAGCCGACCCGGAATTGATGAATACCGTCGTTGGCGCCGTTGCTGAGCCGCCCAGGCCGCTCAGCGCAATACTAGTGGAAGGAGTTGCGGGATCATTACTGGCAATCGTCAAGGTCCCGCTTTGAACTCCGGCGCTAGTGGGCGTGAAGCGCACGGCGATGGACGACTGCGCTCCTGCGGCAATCGTTGCCGGCAACGACGGCGAAACAATGGTGAACTGTGGATTGCTGGATGTGATGCTGGTAATGGTTAACGCCGCGGCACCGATGTTGGATACTGGCAAGCTCTGTTGCTGCGCGACTCCGACGTTGGAACTGCTGAAACCAAACGATGCCGGAGCGTTGATTCGCGCCGTTGTGGGAACATCATTCATTACAACGGCGCGGATCAACACATTGACAGGCACCGTAGAGCCTTGTTGCGTCAACGGTCCGCTAAATGTAGCGCCGTTGTTTAGTGAGGCATAAGCACGCTGCCGCGGAGTTCCATTTATATCAATCGCATAAATCACTCCACCAAATGGCGTAGGCGTTTGGAATCCGACATAAAAATCTCCCGAGGTGATCGTCGGGCCATTTGTAATTGGAAAGTCAATGAATCCGGTCGTGGCCGATTCCGGAATGGTGACGGTTTGATTGACCGCAAACGTAGGATTTGCCGTTGGCCGCACACTGCCCGCTGCTCCCGCAAAGGCAATCAGTTTGATTTGCGATCCAACCGGAGTAGGAACTCCGGCAACTCTGGGAATCGTCAACCGAATCGCTTGCAAGGTTGCCGGGTAAACAGTTGGCGTCAACCGGTTAACGATAATGACGTTGTTATCGGAAATTGCCGTTTCAGCAGTTCCATCATCTGCCAGCAAAATCTCAGTGGCAGCTGGGGCAGAAAATTTGTGTATGGTGGCTGCCTGGCTCTTTTTTAGTATGACGTTTATTGAAGCCAGCAAGCCAAGAAATAACACCAAACCAAACAAAAAGGTTTTTCTCCGGAATCCTCCCTCAGACGGGCACAAGTTCATGATGATTGTTCTCCTTCTCTTTTGATTTCAAAAAATCCTGTTGTTAGGAACGCCCGCTTGGGGCCTGCTTGTCGCAACAAACCTAAAATAAAACGGCAGGCGAGCAGCCTGCGTTCTCAACAAAAATTATTTTCTCGAAGTCTATGACAATCATTCAAAGCTTAGCCGCCGCACAGTGTCAAGCATTGGCTTCGAACGAATTCTGAAAGGTGTTTCAGCAGTTTTGTGGATTGACTTGGCTGAATACCCTCACTATGCTGGCGCGGTTTTCACATCAAACTTTACCAAGACTCAAACAGTAAAAATGTCACGACGATGAGTGATTTCGAGTTAATCCGTCGCCGCTTGAACGAACAGCTTGCGCCGCCGCACAACCTTCGAATCGAAGCCGAGCGCATCAGGCAAGCTGCTGTGACTCTGCTGTTGCGTGAAGCTCAACGCGAAGCGGAACTGCTGATCATCAAACGTTCCGAACGCGAAGGAGATCCATGGTCCGGACATCTGGCGCTGCCCGGCGGGCGCGCCGAGGCGCAGGACGAGGATTTGCTGGCAACAGCGGCGCGTGAAACGCACGAAGAGATTGGCGTTGGTCTGCTTCGCGAAGGCAGTTTCATAGGCCAATTGCCGCTGATCAAACCAAACAACCCACGGCTTCCGCAGATTGAAATTACACCGCTGGTGGCCATCGCTCCGGCACAGCTTTCATTCCAGTTAAGTGAAGAAGTTGACGACCTCTTCTGGCTTCCAGTTGGCAGGCTCAAACACGAAGGATTGTCGGATGTTTACGAAATGCGGTTTGGCGATCTGGTCAAAAAGTGGCCAGCTTATCCAAGCCAGCGCGGCCCCATTTGGGGAATCACGGAACGCATTTTGACCAGTTTTCTCGAGTTACTGGATTGAAATGACGGCTGACAAGGACACCTCCCAACACTGCCCACAAACAAACAAGAACAATGAACCAATCACCAACCACCAACGACCAATCTCCGCACCTGGTACGCCACTTCGGCACGTTGCAAGCAACGGCGTTGAATATGTCGAATATGATCGGCATTGGACCGTTTTTGACAATTCCGCTGTTGATGTCAGCACTGGGCGGTCCACAAGCCATGCTTGGCTGGCTGGTCGCCGTGCTGATCGTTATTCCCGACGGAATGATTTGGAGCGAGCTTGGCGCATCCATGCCAGGTTCGGGCGGAAGTTATCTGTATTTGCGCGAAGGATTTGGCAGCAAAACTTTTGGCCGGTTGATGACATTTCTGTTCATCTGGCAATTCATTGTCAGCGGGCCATTTGAAATCGCTTCCGGGTATATCGGCTTTGCACAATATCTGAATTACATCTGGCCGGACGCGTCGAAAAACCTGGTCGTGATTATTGTCGGTGTTGTCAACATCGCATTGCTTTATCGGCAAATTACGCACATCGGAAAAATCACAGTCAGTTTGTGGATTGGCACTTTGTTGACGACGGGCCTGGTGATCGTTACCGGCGTGCTGCACTTCGACCCGAAAATCGCGTTTGATTTTCCGCCGGGAGCATTCAACTTTTCGACTGGATTTTTATTTGGCCTTGGCGCAGCCGCTCGCATAGGTGTTTATGACTACCTGGGCTATTACGACATTTGCTACATCGGCGATGAAGTGAAAAATCCTGGCCGGACCATCCCGCGTTCCATCATCATCAGCGTCGTTGCCGTCGCATTGATTTACATTCTGATCAACCTTTCGATCATTGGCGTCATTTCCTGGCGAGAGTTTGTCCCAGCGGAAGCCACCAAGCCCCTGTCGGACTTTGTCGTTTCGATCATGATGGAGCGAATTTACGGGCGTCCGGTTGCCGTCGCAGTCACGCTGATGATTTTGTGGACGGCGTTCGGCTCATGCTTCGCCTTGTTGCTGGGATATTCGCGCATTCCCTTTGCAGCGGCGCGCGATGGATACTTTTTCAATGTCTTCGGCAAACTTCATCCGCGCCACAACTTTCCTTATGTTTCGCTGCTGCTCATCGGAGTCATTGCCATTGTATGCAGCTTCTTTTCCCTGGGAACTGTGATTGACGCGTTGATTGCGCTGCGCATTCTGGTGCAATTCATCGGGCAGATTGTCGCTGTGACCTTGCTCCGAAAGAACGCGCCGGAGCTTCATCGTCCCTATAAAATCTGGCTTTATCCTGTGCCAAGCCTTATGGCGCTGGTTGGATGGCTGTTCATTTTCGTCACACTCGATCTCTGGATCAAAATTTACAGCCTGCTCGCCTTGGCAGTTGGCGTAATCAGCTTCCTGCTCTGGTCGCGGGCCACAGAGCGCTGGCCGTTTCAGACTGCGTCAGCACCTAACGATTAACTTCATAGAGCATCCCATATGGTTAACTGCCTAACTTTGTCGGGCATTTTGCGACACAAACAGCGACTGAAATGTGTGTGGCGAGCTGATCTAACTAGAACCGTCTAAAGCAGTTTTGCCCTACAATGTAGTTTCGATTACTGATGGCATACGTGTTGCTCAAGACAATAGCGTTGCAGGCAGCAACCAATTGAAGCCGGCAATTATCGAGAGCCGAAGAGAAGTTTAAGGCATATTGACTAATCTGCTAAGATCGCTACTGTCCAAGCAAGTGGCGACATCGAAGGAGGAAGGAGCATTTCCCTTATTGGCCCTTATCCGCGTTCATCAGGCAGTATTTGGATAACGAGCTTGGACTGAAGGGGGAAGTTATGAAAGCAGTCAAAAAAATGATTTTTGCAATTTCGGTGATTATGGCGTTGTCGCTTAACGCTGCCGCTGCCAACGTTCAGTGGCAGGGACAGGATAAGAGACCGGAAAAAGTTAAAGAACAGCCTAAGGACAAGGGCAAAGACGAGCGCCGGGACGATCGAAGAGACGATCGAAGAGATGAAAAGAAAAATGATCCACCAAGGAAAAAACCGGAATAGTTTTCCTGGTTATTACTTTCCGCAGCCGAATACAGGCTGAAACAGGTTTCTCTCTCCTTACCGTCATAACCCGCTGTTGAAAATCAACAGCGGGATTTTTTTTGCCCACAAAAGCTTTGCGCTCCCAGCCGATAAAGCTGGGAGCGCAAAGCTTTTGTGCAACTGTCTGAATTTATGCGTTCACTTTGGCAGCGATCTTCTTGGCCTTCCTCGATTTCCCCAATTGCTTTGGATTCTTGCGAGTTTTCCCCGAAGTGCCTCTGCTGATCTTACCGCGCTTGGTGCGTTGATCACCTCTACCCATTTGAAAAGTTCCTCCGATGATTATGATTGAAGTGGTGTTCGTGAAGGCAGGCATTGTACGTGCAGTCTCATCCAAGCTCAAGTCAACGTAGCAAGGACGCAGCCTCTATGCGGTTTGCAATGCCGAATACACGCACTGCGCGCGCTTTATTGCCGGAAATTTGCGAAGAAAATAACACTTAATCGCTGGACGCCGCCACGGGTAAGACCGTAAACTACGTCTGCGAATTTTCCTCACAATGGTGTACTCACAACTGGCTGACCGGGCAAAACTGAAAATTCGCATTCGACCAAAATTTTTTCCAGCGCACGTTCACGACATGACGCATCCCCAAATTTCAAAAGCGTCCTGGCAGAGTTTGCACAACTATCAAAACTACACCGAGGTTAAGCTATGCCGTTTAGCAATTATTTGACGATACGCAAGTTCTTCATTTCTTCACAACCCACTAGAATCCGCTTACTTTGCCTAACGGCTTTGCTCGTCACGTTGTCAGGTTCAGCTCTTTACTGGGTAGCGAGTGCCAACAACACCGCGCAGACTTTGCCTTTCACCCAAAATTGGACGACTACCACACTGATCACTGCCAATGACGACTGGTCGGGGGTTGCTGGCATTGAAGGTTTTCTTGGTCAGGATATTACGACTACGACAGGAACCGACCCACAAACCTTGTTAGGAGTCAGTTCGGTTGCGAATGACCTGGATGTGATCGCCAATCAGTCAAACCCAAACATAACTAATGGGGGCGTCGCTGAGTTTGACGGCATTGCCAATCCCACGATTGCCTTGCAAGGTTCAGGAACCGCCGATGCGCCCTATCTCCTGATTCACTTAAACACGACTGGCCAAAGCAATATCAATGTTTCTTACAATCTTCGAGATCTGGATGCGACGACAGACAACGCTGTTCAGGCGGTAGCTCTCCAGTATCGTGTCGGTAACAGCGGCAACTTCACCAATATCCCTGCGGGATTTGTGGCGGATGCAACAACTGGGCCGAGCTTGGCAACGTTGGTGACTCCTGTGAGTGTCACCTTGCCGGCAGCCGCAAATAACCAGTCGCTGGTTCAGGTGCGAATCATCACAGCCAATGCAGTTGGCAATGATGAGTGGGTGGGCGTTGATGACATTAATATCACGTCGGGTGGCATTCCGACGCCGACGCTTAACATCAGCGATGTGACGTTGGCAGAAGGAAACCCTCCCGGCACAACAACTTTCACCTTCGCAGTCACACTCACTGCTCCGGCTGGTCCGGGCGGCGTGACCTTCGACATTGCCACCGCCGATGGAACTGCGCAGGATGACAATCCAGCGACTGAGGACAACGATTATGTAGCTCAAAGCCTCAATGGACAGAGTATTTCTGCCGGGTCCACCGGCCCATACAACTTCAGCGTAACGGTCAATCGAGACACAACCACAGAGCCAAATGAAACATTCTTCGTGAATGTCACCAATATCACTGGTGCCACGGCTGGCGACACCCAGGGACAAGGCACTATCAATAACGACGACGTCACCCTGACGCCGATTCACGACATTCAAGGCCCGGGCGCAAGCTCGCCAATCGTTGGTAGTTCCGTCGCTACGACCGGCATTGTCACAGGAGTAAAGAGCAACGGATTTTTCATTCAAGAACCGGATGCCAACGTGGATGCCGATCCGGCGACTTCTGAAGGCGTCTTTGTTTTCACCTCCAGCGCGCCTCCAGCCGCTGCGGTTATTGGAGCGTTGGTTCAAGTCACTGCGACAGTTGTTGAGTTTGTGCCATCAGCCGATCCGTTGCAGCCACCGCTAACGGAATTGAGTTCCCCAACGGTAATCCAACTTTCAACAGGCAATACGCTCCCGGCGCCAATTCCCTTAACTGCGGCCTTCCCCAGTTCGGCGGGGCCTTTCGATCAGCTTGAACGTGCCGAAGGCATGCGGGTTTCGGTCGCTTCGCTGACCGTTGGCGGGCCAACGCTGGGCACTGTCAATGAACCGAATGCAACAGCGACATCGAGCGGTGTATTTTTCGGCACAGTCACAGGTGTGGCCCGTGCATTCCGCGAAGCAGGCATTCAAGCGCCAGACCCAGCGCCATCAGGCACCATTCCGCCAATTCCCCGTTGGGATGCCAACCCGGAGATCATTCGTGTGGACAGCGACGGTCAAACAGGAACAACAGCGATTGATGTCAGCACAACTGCGGTTGTCACAGGTTTGGTTGGACCATTGGATTACACGTTCCGGCATTACACCATCCTGCCGGATGCAGGAGCTGTAATTGGCGTTACCGGCGGAATGACTGCAACAGCAGTCACCGCGCCTCTCAGCACGGAAATCACGATTGCCAGCTATAACCTGGAAAGATTCTTCGACACAGTCAACGATCCGGCGATTGGCGAACCGGTGTTGACAGCAACTGCGTTCAATAATCGTCTGGCGAAAGCTTCGCTCGGAATCCGCAATTACCTGCGCACGCCTGACATCGTTGGCATTGTCGAAATCGAAAACCTTTCGACGCTTCAGGCTCTTGCAACACAGATCAATAACGACGCGGTTGCGGCCAGCCAACCCAATCCAAACTATGTAGCTTTTTTGGTCGAAGGCAATGACGTTGGCGGTATTGACGTAGGCTTTCTGGTCAAAACGGCGATTGTCACTGGTTCAACGCCGCGCGTAACGGTCAACGCGGTTGTCCAGGAACTGGATGCTTCACTTTTCACCAACGCGGACAGCTCCACTGAAACGCTGCACGACCGTCCCCCGCTGCGACTGGACGCAACAGTCAATTTCGCGAGTGGAGGGACATTCCCGGTTCAGGTCATCGTCAACCATATGCGTTCGCTGAACGGCGTTGATGATCTAGGCGCAGGCTCGAATGGCTGGACAACTGCTGGTGCTCGTGTTCGCGCCAAGCGCTTGGCGCAAGCCGTTGATCTGGCCAATTTTATTCAAACCCGGCAAACCAATAATCCCAACGAACGAATGGTTTTAGTGGGAGACTTCAACTTCTTCGAGTTCAACGACGGCTTCGTGCATTCAATGGGCACAATTTTGGGGACGCCCGCTCCTGACAACGAAACGGCCGTACCAGGGGATGGCACTGATTTGGTCAATCCAAACCTGACTTTGTTGCTGGATACTCTGTTGCAACGATATTCATTTGTGTTTGACGGCAATGCACAAACGCTGGATCACGCCATAGTCAATAATGCGCTGATCGCAGGAACCTCTGCTCGCCGTGTCGAACACCCGCGCATCAACGCCGATTTCCCCGAAACTGCCCGCAACGGCACAGTTGGCGTGGAACGGCTGGCTGATCACGATCCGCTGGTAGTTTATTTACAAGTGCAATCTTGTGCGGTGACCTGCCCAAGCAATGTCACGGTTATGGCCTCGTCCGGACAATGCGGTGCCACAGTGAATTATGCCGCGCCGACCACCACTGGAAGTTGTGGGCCTGTAAGCTGCTCGCCTCCCGCTGGTTCGACGTTCAACGTCGGCGTTACCACGGTAACCTGCGCGCAATCTGGCGGATCGCCAAGCTGTTCGTTCACAGTCACCGTTACCGACAACCAGAATCCGACTCTGGCTTGTCCCACAAACACCGTTGTCAACGCTGCTGCCGGACAATGTTCAGCGACAGTGAATTACACCACGCCGACTGCTTCAGATAATTGCGCTGGCGCTACTGTTAATTGCGCTCCGCCATCCGGCTCTGCATTCCAACGCGGAACAACAACCGTGACCTGCACGGCTACCGACGCTTCAAACAACACGGCGTCGTGCAGCTTCACGGTGACGGTCAACGACAATCAGAACCCGACCTTGACCTGCCCGGCAAACATCACGACGAACACGGCTGCGGGTCAATGTTCAGCGGTGGTGAGCTTTACGACGCCCACTGCTTCTGACAATTGCTCCGGCGCTTCGGTCAGTTGTGTGCCTGCATCAGGCGCCACGTTCCAGCGTGGAACGACTACCGTGACCTGCACCGCCACCGACGCGTCAAACAATAGTGCAACGTGCAGCTTTACTGTGACGGTCAACGACAACCAGAATCCGACATTGACCTGTCCCGCAAATATCACAACCAATACCGCTTCCGGCCAGTGTACAGCAGTGGTGAATTATACGACGCCGACGGCTTCAGATAATTGCAGTGGAGCAACTGTTGGCTGTTCGCCTGCGTCGGGAACGACCTTCCAAAAAGGCGTTACAACCGTGACTTGCACGGCAACGGATGCTTCAAAAAATACTGCCTCGTGCAGCTTTACGGTAACGGTTAACGACAATCAGGCTCCGTCAATCACCTGCCCTGCCAATCAAACTGCTGGAACCTTAAGCGGCCCCGTCACCGTCAACTACCCTGCGCCAACTGTTTCAGACAATTGTTCAGGAGCGACGGTTAATTGCGTACCGGCATCCGGTTCAAGCTTCCCGGTTGGCATAACGACCGTTACTTGCACGGCGACCGATGCCGCCAATCTAACCACATCGTGTTCGTTTACTGTAACGGTCACGATAAACCAATTCATTCCGGTACCCACGGTCTCGCTAACTGACCCGTTGATTTGCACTGGGCCTGGTAACACAGCAAACGGTTCATTTGCTGTGACCAACACCAGTCAAATTTCGCAAACAGGCACCATTACAGTCGCCCTGCCTGCCGGTCTGGTAGGCATACCACTAACATGTTCAGCAAACGTCGGCTCCTGTGTGGTTTCGGCCAATTCGGTGATTTGGTCTGGAACGTTGACGGCTGGGCAAACGATTTCAGCCAGTTATCAGGCGCAAATTGGAAACGTCCCGGCTGGCACACAACTTTGCGCAACGACGACGGCATTGTTTGGCCAGAATACGGCGACTGTACAAGCCTGCCTGACAGTCAATTGTCCCGCGCCAGGCCCCGGCGGAGTCTTCCCGTCAGGGGCGGAAACGAGTGATCAAAAAGCTGGCTCAGTGTTGATTTACAACATCTACACATCTGGCGCGACTTCGGGCAACTCGCAAAACACGCGTATCAACATCACGAACACACATATGGCGCTGCCTGCGTATGTGCATTTGTTTTTCATTGCTGAAAACTGCGGAGTGGCTGACAGCTACATTTGTTTGACTGCCAACCAGACTTCCAGTTTTCTAGCCAATGACCTTGATCCCGGCACGACAGGCTACATCGTGGCAGTGGCAACCAATAACATCGGCTGCCCAGTGAACTTCAACTATCTGATCGGTGATGAGTATGTGAAGTTCTCCACTGGCCACGCCGCCAATCTGGCGGCCCAGGCGTTTTCAGCTCTCCCTGGAGGCTTGCCGCCTTGTGATGGCAATACGGTAATTACGTCATTGAACTTCGATGGTGTGAGCTATAACCGTGCTGCGGCAACGCTGGCATTAGACAACATCGGCTCAAGAGCGGACGGCAACGACACCTTGCTGATCCTCAATCGAGTGGGCGGGAATCTGGGCCTTGGCACTTCGACGCTGGGCACGCTATTCGGGCTGCTGTACAACGATGCCGAAAATGCTGTGAGTTTTTCAGTAAACGGAAGCTGTCAATTGCGCAATTCGCTGTCGAACAACTTCCCACGCACGACACCTCGCTTCGACAGCTTTATTCCGGCCGGCCGAACGGGCTGGCTGAAAATCTACGAACAGACCGGGGCCGTCGGCATCACTGGAGCTGCAATCAACTTCAATCCGAATGCTTCTGCTTCGGCTGGTGCATTCAGCCAGGGACATAACCTGCACGTACTGACACTCAATAGTTCGGCGAGCTATATCCTCCCGATATTCCCGCCAAACTGCTAAGGCACTAGCGCAAGACCAAAAATCGGACTGATTGCCCATATATTGTCAATCAGTCCGATTTTTTTGTGTCCTTGCAGCCTAGTACTACTCATTCCTCGTAATTTATTTGTTGCAAACATTGACGGAATCGGACGCTCCCTTTAGACTGTAAGCGCTAATGGAAGCTTCACCTCATTTTTTGGAAAGTTGATTTCTGTAGAAGCTCCTCACATCGAAAAGTAACTTGTTTCGATGCGCCATTAGCTAATCACTCAAAACAACTCAAAAAAACTAAGCTGTACCAGGATGCTTTCTTTTTCGCCTTGACCTGAGACTCATTGGTCAAAATTTCTGCTTTGTTGTTTTCACAAACTTAAAGCAATCATCATCAGGTCAAAGCGATTTCGCCATGATCGAATCGTTTTCACTGCTTTCTAACATTTCGTCTTCGGGCTGACAGCATGGTTATCAGCCCCTTTCGAACAGACTCGCGTGCTTACCCTCCCCCCTATGTGTAACACGCAATCTCTTTGGTCTCTGCAATCCCCGAATTGGGTCAGGAGGAATTCGTATGTCAACCTTGCACAAACACACACACAAACTTTCGCGTTTCAGCGGACGAAAAGGATTGTGGCTGAAATTAGTGACGCTGACGGTTTTGGTCGGCGCCCTTGTTTTTGCCTTCACCACTCAAAGGCAGGCCGATGCCAGTGCCGCCGCGCTGGATAAAGCGCAAAGCACCTTGCAAGCGGCGATGGCAAAATTGAAAGCCAATCGCAATGCCGAAAATTCCAAAGAAGTGCAACAGGCCTTGAACGCCTATCGCGCGTTGGGCGGAACCGAATTGATCGGCGCGACCTCGATGCTCGCCGCTCCGATTTCTAGCAAAGCCGTTGCTTTTGGTATTTCTGGTCCTGTCAGAGACCTTCCCTCGGTAATTCAACCCGGCCAGAACCTTGCCAGTGGAAAAGATATTGTCCGCGGCAAAAAGAATGAATTCCCAGTGAAAACGTCGAACCCGAATGCTCCTGGCGACATTGACCTCAAGATTCAGTCGGTGGCCAAGCCGGGACAAAACACTCTGAACATTCCCGGTCCGATTCAGAATTTCGAAGGTCTGAATGGCGACGGCAATATCCCGATCTTTGGCGGACGCGTTTTGCCTCCTGACACGGTTGGTGATGTCGGACCGAATCATTATGTTCAATCGGTCAACACACAGTGGAGAGTTTTCAGCAAGACTGGCACCGCACTAACGGGAGTTCTTACGTTGGGCAGCCTCTGGGCCAACATTCCCGGGGCCTGCGCCAACGCCAACGACGGCGACCCGATCGTGCTGTACGATCCGCTGGCCGACCGTTGGCTGATCAGCCAATTCTGTACGGTGGCCAATCCGAACAACCATCAACTGATTGCCATCTCAACCACTCCTGACCCGACCGGGTCGTACTACTTGTACGACTTTATGATGCCGAACAATAAGTTCAACGATTATCCGCATTTCGGCGTCTGGCCGGATGGGTATTACATGTCGGATAACCAGTTCAACCAGGCTGGCACGGCGTTTCTGGGTGGTGGTTGTTTCGCCTTTGATCGCAAGAAAATGCTGCAAGGTGATCCGACCGCCAGCTTTATCTATTTTGACGTTGAACCGATAGACCCGAATGCAGGTGGAATGTTGCCGACAGACCTGGACGGTGTAGCGACTCCGCCAATCGGAATGCCCAACCTGTTTATGGAATTCCGCGCCGATGAATTCGGCGATCCTCTGGACGCAATTCGCATTTACGAATTTCATGCGGATTTTGCGACTCCCGCCAATTCCACATTTACAGTCAGGCCGGATGTGGCGCTTGCAGCATTTGACGCGCGTAATCCCAGTGGACGCGGCGACATTGAACAACCGGCAGGGGGCGTCAACCTGGATTCTATCGCCGACCGTCTGTTGCATCGTTTGGCATACCGCACATTGGCAGGAGGCGTTCAATCCTTCGTGCTGAATTTCTCCGTCAACGTCAGCGGTGTGAATCCCACCAGCGCAGCAACTTATCAGTCTGGCGTTCGCTGGGCTGAGTTACGCCGCACAGGCACGTTGGCGGGAACCGTTACGGTCAACGACCAAGGCACTTACGCTCCGGGCGCAGGAAACGGCGCAACTGGGCGCAACATCTGGATGGCCAGCGTCGCCCAGGATTATTTGGGTAACATCGGCCTTGGTTTCAGCGCATCCAGCACGACGCTGAATACTTCGATTCTTTACGCAGGACGTTTGACCAGCGACCCAGCCGGTCAACTGGCTCAAGGCGAAAATACAATCATCACTGGCGGCGGTGTCCAAACATCAACATCAAATCGTTGGGGAGATTACAGTTCCTTGACGGTTGACCCGGTTGACGAAACCACTTTCTGGTACACACAGGAATATTACGCTGTTACCGCTGGCGCCGACTGGCGCACTCGTATCGGCAGCTTCAAGGTTGACACCGGTGCTCCGGCGCAATCCAAAGGCACGATCAATGGCACGGTGACAAACTGTGTGACAGGCCAGCCATTAGCCAACGTTGTGATTATGACGGCGGACGGTTTCTTCCGTCAGTCCGACGCTTCGGGCCAATTCTCATTCCCCGTGGCTCCAGGAACTTACAGCGTGATGGTCATTCCTCCGGCAGGTTACAGTGGAGGTTGCACCCAATCGGTTACAGTTGCGGGCGGCGGCACTCAGACAGTCAATTGCTGTCTGACGCCTGTTCCGGTCATCGCGGCAATGGGCGCGACAATCACCGCTGAAAGCTGCCAACCGGCCAATGGCGCGATCGATCCGGGCGAAACCGTAACGGTCAGTTTTGGAGTGAAAAACACTGGCACGGCAGATACGGCCAACTTGGTTGGCACACTTCAAGCCACAGGCGGCGTTACCAGCCCCAGCGGCCCGCAGAATTACGGAGTCGTGGTTGCTGGCGGAGCGACAGTAAGTCGCAACTTTACCTTCACGGCCAATGGAACTTGCGGCGGTACAATCACCGCATCGCTCCAGTTGCAGGATGGTGCGTCAAACTTGGGAACGGTGACATACACCTTTAACTTGGGCGCTCTTGGCGCACCAACCACCACCAATTACAGCAGTGGCAACATCGCTGTTCCAATTATTGACAGCGGTACGGTTGACGTTCCAATTACGATCCCCGATACGGGCGTCGTTCAGGACATCAATGTTCGCGTCCGATTGAACCACACTTTCGATAGCGATCTGGTTATTAGTCTCGTCGCGCCGGACAACACGATTGTGCCTTTGGCCGCGAATCGTGGGGGCTCCGGAGATAACTTCGGAACGGGCACGAATGATTGCTCCGGAACTCCGACAATATTCGATGATTCGGCAGCAACGGCAATTTCTGCTGGCACGGCTCCGTTTGCCAGCACGTTCCGTCCGGAATCAGTTCTGTCGGCAATGAATGGAAAACCATCCAATGGAACCTGGAAGCTGCGTGTACAGGACACTGCGGACATTGATGTTGGCACCATCGGCTGTTTCACAATCGTAATGACACGCGCGGCGTATGTATGCTGCACCGGTGTCCCAGTCTGTTCGCTGACGTGTCCAACGAACATCACCGTGCCGAACACGACAGGCCAATGCTCGGCAGTCGTCACCTATTCGGCTCCAACGACAACCGGTACTTGTGGAGCGGTGACCTGTTTACCCGCTTCCGGCTCAACCTTCGCTGTTGGAACGACGACGGTAAGCTGCACAAGCGCATCCGGAGGCGGCGCTTGCAGCTTTACGGTGACAGTGCAGGATACCCAAGCACCAACAATCACTTGTCCAGCGAATGTCACGGCAAATGGCAGCGGCCCGACAGTAGTGACTTACCCGGCTCCAACCGCCAGTGATAACTGCCCTGGCGTGACAGTGGCGTGCGTTCCAGCTTCGGGTTCTACTTTCCCGCTGGGAACGACGACGGTGACTTGTACGGCGTCCGACGCCAGCCAGGTGAGTCCTGATGCGACTTGCACCTTCACGGTGACAGTCACGCCTTGCACAATTACGTGTCCGGCGAATCAGGTGGCGTGGACAGCAGGGACGACAGCAACGGTGACCTATCCGGCACCGACAACGACTGGAAGCTGCGGGACAGTAACCTGCACACCGGCATCCGGGTCAACGTTTAACGTTGGCACAACGACGGTGACCTGTTCGACGACGGCTGGTCCAAGCTGTGCCTTTACGGTGACGGTCAATCGCTTGACCTTGGGCGCTTCGCTGACAGACCCGCTGGCGTGTTCCGGTCCCGGCAACA
>CAZMXG010000170.1:0-16591 GCA_964570175.1 uncultured Heliomicrobium sp.
GCTCCGGCGTCGCTTTGGCAGTCCTCTCCTCAAGAATGCCAATCCGGCATCGAGCATCCCCCTTTCCCAGTGAACGCCACTTTTTCAGAAAAGGTGCACCAAAGAGAATGACTACCAAAGCGGTACCAGAGCTACCGCACTCCAAAAAGGCTTACCCTAGCTGGTTTCGGAACCGCCAGGCGCTGATGCCGACCAGCGCAACGGCAAACCCGACCAGCGCCAACATGTGAATCCAGATGGCTTCAATCCCAGCGCCTTTCAGCAAGATGCCGCGCGCAATCGTCCCAAAGTGGCTGATCGGATTGAGCTGCGTGAACGGCTGCATCCAGCTCGGCATGGCTTCGATGGGCGTGGTCGCGCCGGATAACATCGAAAGCGGCGGGTTGACGAAAAACGCCATCAACTGGGCTTGTTGCTGCGTTTTGCTGAAGGTCGCCAAAAAGGTTCCGATGCCAATTCCCGCCAGCACGCACAGCATTCCGGCAGTAAACAACAACACCAAACTGCCGCGCATCGGCAAGCCGAACACCAACCAGCCGACCGCCAACGCCAACACGATCTGCGTTGATAGCAAAATGAACAGCGGGAAGATTTTGGCCGTGACGATCTCCGCAGCCTGCGCCGGCGTCATCAGCAATTGTTCAATCGTTCCGGCTTCTTTTTCTTTGACCATCGTCGCCGACCCGATGATTGATCCATTGAGCACCAGCAGAATTCCCAGCACGCCTGTGACGATAAACCAGGCGCTTTCCAATCCCGGATTGAACAGCAGCGCGATACGGGCCACAAACTTGCCGCGCGCGCTGGCCTGACCACCTTCCATTTGCAACGCGACGGCAGGCGAATCCTGCGCAATCCGTTCGTTGAGCGCCGAAATCGTTCGCGCCGCATAGCCGCTGGCAATTCCCGCCGTGTTTGAATTGACTGCGTCCAGCAAAAATTGAATGCGCGCAGTTTCGCGGCGCTGACGGCGTTCGGCAAAATCCGAAGGAACGATCAAGCCCGCATCCAGCTTTCCTGCGCTCAAGGCTTCGCCCAGTTCCGCAGAGGAACGAAAGGATTGCGCGACGAAAAACGAACGGCTTTCGACGAACGCTGAAACCACTTCGCGGCTGGCTGCCGAATGGCTTTCGTCCACCACGCCCAACCGCAAGTTGGTCACTTCCGGATTCAGCGCAAAACCGAAAATGATCAATTGCACCGTCGGCGGCAAAATCAACGAAACAATTAGCTTCTTGTCGGATTTGATCTGCCGCAATTCTTTCAGAAATAACGGCCACAACCGCCAGCGACGAATTTGGGTGATAAGGTTTTTCATAGTTCCTCCTGAAAAGATGCTAGATGTTGGATACCAGGTGTTAGCCCTAGCATCTAACATCCGGCATCTTCACTAAGCTTCAACCTGCATATGTCGCATCTTCTTCCACGCTTTCAGAAAGAAGAACATCCCGATCAGCGCCAGCATCAGCGGTGCGTGCCAAACGGCTGGCCAGCCGCCACCGCGCACGAATCCATCCCGCACAAGCTCGATGAAATAGCGCGCGGGAACAAAGGCAGAAATCCAACGAATGCCCGCCGGAATGTTCGACACAGGAAAAATGAATCCCGACAGCAGAAACGAAAGCAGAAATTGCACACCCGCGACGGCTTGGATTGCGGCGGCCTGGTTGGGAATCGAAACGCCGACCATCACACCGAAAGAGACGTTGCAGAAAAAGTAGAGCACCGTGCCAATCAGCAGCGGAGTCGGGTCGCCCGCGATTGTCAAATCAAACAGCGGGAACGAAACCAGCAAGGCCAACACCCATTCCGCAGCCGCGATGATGAAAAACGCGGCGATTTTTCCCAGCAAAAATTCGTGCGCCGAAATGCTGGACACATACACTTGCAGAATGGTTTTCTGCTCGCCTTCGCGCGACATGGCCAGCGCAGCCAGCAGCGGAGGAAACAGCGCCAACACAACGGCGAACGCGCCCGGCCCGATGAACTTTCTGGAAGAAGCACCGGGGTTGTACCACATGCGCGTGTCGGCCTTGATTGCGGGTTTCGCGCTTTGTTTGTCACCAGAAAGGCTGGCGGCAAAGGCATTGGTTAGCGCCGAAGCCTGCCCGCGCATGCTGTTGGCGGTGTTGGCGTCAACTGCATCAATCAACCACTGCACTTCGCTGGGCTGGCCGCGCAAATAATCGCGCTCGAAATTTTCGGGAATCACAACCACCACACGGGCCTGCTCTGATGCCATCATTTCTTCGGGTCGTTTGTCCGCTGATGCCGGAACAACCTGAAACGTCAGCGAAGCGCCGAGCGCGTCAATGTATTGGCGCGACAGTGGCGTGCGGTCGAAATCCTGCACAACAACGGCAACACCTTTAACGGAAAACGACAGCGCAGTGCCCAGCAGCGCCAGCAAAATCAGCGGCAAGATCAGCGCCAACGCCACCGTCAGTTTGTCGCGGAATACCTGTGTCAGTTCTTTGCGGGTTTGAGCAATAATTCGTTTCATCATCAATCTCCTGTTGCGACTTTGCCGTTTTGCCGCGCTTGTTCGACGACGGCGATGAACACGTCTTCAAGCGAGAAACGTTCTTGCCGGGCTTGTGCGACTTGAATTCCAGCCCCATACAATCGTTGCGAGATACGCCTGATTCCTGCTTGCGGCTCTTCGTTCACCACGACGTGCAACCGGTCACCGAACAATGAAACGCGCCAACGATCCATTTCGCCTTTCAGCAAATCCGCCGCTTGTTGCGGATGGTCGGTGATCAGTTCCAGCAGGTTGTCTGTTTGCGCAGCTTTGATCCCGCTGGGCGTGCCTTCGGCGACCAGTTCGCCCGCGACCATAAAGCCCAGCCGATTGCACTGTTCGGCTTCTTCCAGGTAATGCGTCGTGACCAGCACCGCCACGCCGCGATCCGCCAGTTGGTTGATCATTCGCCAAAATGCGCGGCGCGCCAGCGGGTCAACGCCCGAAGTCGGTTCGTCCAGAAACAGCACGCTTGGTTCGTGCATGATTGCCGCGCCAAATGCCACACGCTGTTTCCAGCCGCCAGGCAATTCGCCGGTTTTCATCTGGCCGCGCCCTTCCAAGCCGGAAAATTCCAGCACCCAGCGTTTCTTTTCTTCGCGCTCTTCCAGAGGGACTTGATACACCCCGGCGAAAAATTCCAGGTTGTCGTTGATCGTTAGATCATCGTAGAGGGAAAACTTCTGCGACATATAACCGATGCGCTGGCGCACGAAACTGGAGCGCAGACTTCCCTGCTCTCCGGCCAATTCCATTTCGCCGCTGGACGCCGCCAGCAAGCCGCAGAGGATTTTGATGGTTGTGGTTTTGCCCGCGCCGTTGGCTCCCAGCAGGCCATAAATTTCGCCGTATTTGACTTCGATGTTGACGTCTTTGACGGCGTGAAATGCGCCGAAGCGTTTGTGCAAATGGTGCGCGCCAATGGCGATTGCATCCGGCTGGCGCTGGCGAAATTCGCGCCGCCGTTGAAACGGCGAAGCGTTCATTTCGCCGTTCAGGTCGCGCAGGATGGAAACAAAGGCGTTTTCCAACGTCGGCAATCCGCTGCCGATTTCGCGCACTTCAATATCCGCTGCACCTAGCGCATTGCGTGTCAGCGCTTCTCCCAGATTCAAATCGCTGACCATCACATCCAGCCGGTCACCGAACCGCTGCACGTCGGCAAGCTCCGTGACCTTGTTCAAAACTTCTTCGGCTTCGCTAAGCTTTGACGCCCGCACTTCCAACCGATGCAAGCCTAAGTCCTGGCGAATTTCAGCGGGCGTGCCGATCTGATGAATCTGGCCATCGTGCATCAATGCGACGCGTGTGCAGCGTTCGGCTTCGTCCAGATACGGCGTCGCAACGACAATCGTCATTCCGTCCGCTGACAACTGCGCCAGTGTGTCCCAGAATTCGCGACGTGAAACCGGGTCAACGCCTGTTGTCGGTTCATCCAGTAACAACAGCTTCGGTTCAGTGATCAGCGCGCAAGCCAGCGCCAGCTTTTGTTTCATGCCGCCGCTGAGCTTGCCCGCCAATCGGTCCGTGAAGCGATCCATGTCGAACAGCTTCAGGTAATGCTGGCCGCGTTCTTTGATCTCGCGGTTTCGCAGCTTTCGCAATTGCCCGACGTAGCGCAGGTTTTCTTCGACGCTCAAATCCTGATACAAGCTGAACGTCTGGGTCAGGTAGCCAATCAGCGAACGCGCATCGCGCGCCGTTTGACCGTACACCGTCGCATCGCCCGCTGTCGCCGCCATCACTCCGCCTAGAATCTGAAAGATCGAAGTTTTGCCTGCGCCATCCGGCCCGATCAGGCCGAAGATTTCGCCGCGCCGGATTTCCAGATCAACGCCGCGAACGGCTTCCAGGTCACCGTAGCTCTTGCGCAAGCCACGAATATGGATGGCCGTGTTGGCGCTGTCCGCCATCGCGATTTCGCCCCAACCAGCGAGCGACAGATTCCCATCGAAATAGTTTTGCGTTGCTTCCAGTAGCGCGCTCATTGCGAGCCTCCTTCTCTACCGGATCGCCAGTCCGCTCAAACGTATTCACAGCAGCATCGTGGGTGTTTTCGCGTTCCCGCTTGCTCCAAATATCCACAATTCCCAACGCTAAAATGAATACGCATAAACCGATGAATGGCACTCCGATTAAAAGCAAACCGATAATGGTCATAATTTCCTCCGATCAATGATTTGGTGTTTTGCAATTTGACTGAAAACCACATTTCGATCTTCAGCAGAAAATACTTGTCCAATCTGACATGCGCGAAACACTTGCTCAAATGATCATCCGAAATCGAAATTAATCGCCCAACGGTTCCCGAATCAGCACTCTGCGGTTATCGGTTAGATGCGACCCACTGATTGCCTTGCACCAGCACTTCGCCGTCAGCGGGCATTCCCGGTTTGGCAAAGCCTTGTGGATTTGTCAGTTGCAGCTTCACGCCGACGACCTGCTTGATCCGGTCATTCTGAAAGTAGGTGTTTTCCGGCGTGAACGAAGCTTGCGGATCAATGCGCGAAACCATCGCTTCCAGCGGCTGGTTCGGATTGGAATCCAGAAACACGCGCGCCATTTGCCCCGTGCGAACCCGGCCAATTTCACCTTCTGGAATGAAGGCGCGCAGGTAAATCTGCCCCGGATTCAGGATGGTCAAAATGGCCGTTCCCGGCGATACGATTTCCCCTGGTTCGGCGGAACGCGTTGCCACTGTGCCTTCAAACGGCGCAATGATCTGCAAATCGTTTCGATCCGCTTCCGCCTCCTGCAACTGCGCGCGGCTGCGTGCGACTTCGGCTTCGGCGGATTGAATGTCAGATTGCGCCTGCAAAATTTGCTGTTCGACGGACGCAGCCTGCGCAGCGCGAATCGCCGGATTGTCCAGATTTGCTTTCGAGGTCTGCAAGGCGCCGCGCGCAGCTTCGACTTGTTTGCGCGCAGCGGCAACAACAGCCTTGTGCGCTTCGGCAGTCGTGCGCGCTTGTTCGCCTTCGCGCGCGGGAACATCGCCCTGATCCGCCAGCGTCGTGAACCGTTCGGCATCAACGCGTGCCTGCCTGTAATCCGCTTCGGCTTTTGCCAACGAAGCTTCAGCAGACGCAACAACCGCCTGCGCCTGGCTGACGCGGCCTTCGGCGTCCATGCGCGCCTGGCTGACGCCTAACCGGCTTTGCTCAAGTTGCGCTTGCAATACGGCGATTTGCTGACGCGAGAAACGCAACTTGGCTTCACTGCGTTCGACGTTCGATTGCTCCTGCTTCACGCGAGCGCCAACCTGATCGTCATCCAACACGGCAACAACCTGACCGGCTTTGACGTGATCACCTTCGCGGACGTTGATCTCGCGGATGCGACCGGACGTCTTTGCCGCCACAACGGCGTCGTCGCTTTCAATGCGACCACTGACGGCAATGATTTCCTTCGCCTCAGACGGTTTGCGCAGGAAAAACCACCAGCCTACCGCTCCGCTCAATAAACTAATAAGAAGAATGACACGCGCGATCTTTTTCTTATGGTTGGTTTTGCTATTGTTTTCGTCGTTGCTCTTGGTCATAAGTTCCCTCCTTCTGATGTTTGCCTATCACCCGGTCGCTACTGCTCCCGGTACTGAACAATCTTTACGTTTGGCAATTTGCCGCTTAAGCCCTGAAAGGGCGACATTCAATAGCCCAGGGCAACGCCCTGGGATTGGTGAAGCAGGACCTCAAGCCCTGAAAGGGCGTAATAACCATGCCAATTTCGCCCTTTCAGGGCTTGGCAATTCTTCAATTCGTTACCAGGGGCTTATGCCCCTGGCGATTAAATTGCGCCCTTTCAGGGCTTTCAGGCTTTACTTAAAACTGGCCAGCGCGACGTTGTTGCTAACCAGTGTGGTAGACATCGCGCGCTGAAGCTCAGCGGCGGCTTTGGTGTAATCAGTCAGCGCTTTCAACTCACGTCCACGCGCCGCCGACAAAGCGTTTTGCCGATCCAGCACGAAATAGTTGGTGGATTGCCCGGCGTCGAATTTCCGCTGTTCACTTTGATACTGACTCTCAGCGTTCGTGCGCGAATTCGTCGCGGCTTCGACTCTGCGTTTAGCGGTTTCGACCGCTTGCAGCGCGTTTCGGACTTCGACTTCGATTTGCTGTTCGATTCGCTGACGTTCCGTGTCCAGTTTTCTGCCTTCGGCCAGCGCGCGGCCGTATTGCGCCTTCGCCGTGTGATTGCGCAGCGAAAAGTTGATCGAAACGCCCACGCGAAATGTGCGGTAATCGTTGCTGAACAAATTGCCCAGGCTCTGCCCATAACCGCCGATGAATTTGTCTGGCGTTGCGCCGAAGGAAATCGGCGGCAGCGCGGGCAGGCCTGCAAATTCGGAAAGCTTGTTGATCCGGTCAAACAGCAGTTGATTGCTTTCGACAATTGGATTGGTTCCAGTCCGCGCTTTGCCCGCCAAGCCAACTGTGCCGTAACTGGCAATCAAATTGATTTCCGGCCTGGTCTGATCGCGAAAATACTCCGCATCAATCTTGTTCATTTCTTTGCGCACGCGGTATTGCTCCATCTCCTGGCGATTGTTGAAGGCCATTCGGATCGCGTCATCCACCGGCAAAGTCGGTTCGGATTTCAGTTGCGGCTGTTCCGCAGGAACCAGCGCGGAGTTCCACTGTTCGCCACTTCCCACCGGCAGCATCAATGCTTTCAGCCCGTTTTCGGCCCGCTGAATCGCCTCGATGGCCGCTTCGGCTTCGTCTACGCGGCGCTCGACTTCGACGCGCGCGGAAACGACATCCGCCGGAGCCAGCGTTCCCTGTTTCACCAACCGTTCGTTGTGTTCCAGTTGTGTCCGAGCGAGTTCAACCGATTCGCGTTTGATGTCGGCATCGCGGCGCGCAAACACCAAATCCCAGTAAGCGCGTTCGACGCTGGCGATGATTTCAATCGCACGCTGGCGGAACTGACTGTCAGAAAGGTCCAGCCGTTTGCTGGCAATACGAATCTGGCGGCGTTCAGCATCAATCTTACGGTTGCGGAAAATCGGCTGCGTGAAATCCACAGACAATCGCGATGTAAATTGCGGATTCAGCGAATTGAACTGGTTGTCACTGGTGCCGCGGCTTTGGTCGTAACTGACACTGACCTGACTGCCCTGCCACGGCAACCGTTTTGTGAGGATCGCCGATCCGGTGAATTCCGTTGTCTGCAACCGACCGTTTTCGCTGCCCAACAGGATCGAAGCCACGGGAGTTGTTTGCCGCTGATAATACATGGTGCTGGTCAACGACGGATCATAGACGCCCTTGGCGGCGCGCAAATCAAATTCATTCAACTGAGTGTTGATCCGTTCGATTTCGATGTCGCGATTGTTTTCCAGCGCCCTCATCAAGGCGTCGCGCAACGTCAGATTGATCTGTTTGTCGCTGGCGACGCCGACGCGTGGCGCTGGCGCAGAGGGCTGCTGTGCCAGCGCCGATGACAATGCCGAAATGGTCAGCAACGCAGCGAATGCTCCCGATAACCAATTCGCTCTCAGTTTTTCCTGCCTCGTAGTTCTTTCAGACATACCTCCTCCTTCTCAATCCCGGGGAAGTGTGCGAGCACGCCCACGGGATTGACGTTTTTTGATCAGATTATGGTCTGGGATTTCGCACGTTCACCGCGTGCGCCCTGGGTTGTTTTCTTATGGGAACTGAATTTCGTCTTCGTTCGTGGCGAATAAAACAGCGATGGCGATGGCAATTGCGATGCCGACGCCGATGGCAATCTTGGCCCCTGTGGAAAGGTTATGACCTTTGATCTTGCCAACCTGTGGATACGTTACCGTAGACATTCGATCGTTTTTGGGATTGATTACCGTGAAGGATTCCGCCCCGGCTTCACTGATGTAACCTTCCAATCTGGACTTGTCTGTCAGTTCCAGCTTCACGATCGCCTTTTCTCCGGTGCCAAGCTTCTGAATTGCAGCTTTGATCCTGGCCGTTTGCTGAGCCGTTTTTTCAGCCGATGTTTTGGCCAAAGCGGACACAGCCAAAACATTCGTCAGTGCAACGGTCAGAATCATAACGGTTATTTTTTTGAACATAGCTTCTCCCTCCTACTCAGTGGCGGCCGCGCCGAAGCGCGAAGCCGCAGACGTTCTATTCCAATTTATCCAACGCTTTCCAAACTTCCGTCTTCCTCAAATGAATGACCTTGCGCGATTTGCTCGACCAAAGCCTTCATCAAGAGATCGGCTGCAATCAGTTCGACGCCCGCCCTGGCCATCACGGCCAGCAATCGTTTGCCTGTGTCGCTAACGAACGTCACTTCGCTCAAATCAATTCGGATTGGCAGTGAAGGCTTTGTCATCGTGACGCCGCGCCAGCAACGTTCCAGCTCCGGCGTCCATTCCCCGGCAAGCCTGCCTGCCAATTTGAGTGTCAGTGATCTTTCATCCCCTTGTTCGGTAATCATCAACATGTCATTTCGTCTCTTTCTACGGTTCCATCTCCTGACACTTGGTTTTTCTTTTATTGCCCGTCCACGCAGCCTGCGGCGGCTTTTGCAGCGGCATAAGCGTCCAAAGGCGACAACATCACAATCAACATCCAGATGGGGATGGTGATCAGCGTGCAAATCACGCCCTTTAACCATCCTTGTGCGCTTTGCGCCGAAGTTCTGGCAGACATACTTTCGGCAACAACCCGTATCAACCGGCCAGAGTAGGTGGTGTAGCTTTCAGAATAGCCTTGCAGCAGCTTCGTTTCGTTGTTTAAGCTCTGTGCCAGGTCGGTCGAAGTAGCGTACCGGTTCATTTGACTGACGCCGCAACGGCGGCAGAATTTGTCGTGGTCGCGCAATTCAGCAGTGCAGGCGCAACATAATCTCAAGCCAATGGTTTCTGTCATTTCCGTTCTTGGGTGTGTCACAGTCGCTCCTCCTTTCGAGCATTCTGACTTCATTTCATCTGACTACTTCGTTCCGACGGCCAGAGATAGTGCAAGGCTCTTGCCAAAGTAGCAGCCAGGTTTCGGCATGCAGCTAAATTACTGAAAAGATGGAAGTTTTATTTATGAAAGGCAGCGAGTGGAGATGGTGCCGAAGCCAAGTGCCGAAGCTTTTCGCGCCGAGATTCCGGCGCGTGCCGATATTTCGGCGCAAGTCAGTTCGGAATTTTAGACAGGATTTGCAGGATTGGTTTTGAGAGAACTATGCAGCCCTTCCAAGTTGATCCTGAAAAATCCTGAGCATCCTGTCTACACGTTTTCAGCTTTGATTTAGCTTTGGCGGCCAATGCCAAGCTTCTGCATTTTGGATTGCAGGGTGGTGCGCTTCATGCCCAGCCGCGCTGCTGCGCCTTGGGGACCGCCGACGATCCAGTTGGTTTCTTCCAGCGCGCGCAAAATGTGTTCACGTTCGGCATCATGGAGCGTGGCGAGTTCCGTCACAGGAGCCGGTTCTGAGGATTTCAATTCTGCCAGGGAAACTTCCAGACTTTCGCCGCGCGTCAGAATCACTGCGCGTTCGATGAAATGTTCTAGTTCGCGGACGTTGCCGGGCCAATGGTAATTGGTCAGCGCACTCATAATTTCCGCCGGAATCGAAGTGATCTGTTTTTTCAGCCGCCGTGCGTATCGCTGTGTGAAAAATCGGGTCAGGGCGGGAATGTCTTCGCGGCGCTGGCGAAGCGGTGGAATCGTGATGGGAAACACATTCAACCGGTAAAACAAATCGCTGCGATATTTTCTATCGGCAACCATTTGTTCCAGATCGCAGTTGGTGGCGGCAATCAGACGAACATCCACTTTCTGTGTGCGCGTGCTGCCCAACCGTTCAAATTCCTGTTCCTGCAAAACGCGCAAGAGCTTCGGCTGCAAATCCAGCGGAATGTCACCGACTTCATCCAGAAACAGCGACCCGCGATTGGCCAGTTCGAAGCGGCCGACGCGCTGCGAAATCGCTCCGGTGAACGCGCCTTTTTCGTGGCCGAACAATTCGCTTTCCAGCAATCCGGTGGGAATCGCCGCGCAATTGATTTTGACCAGCGTGCGTTCGCGGCGATCGCTTAAATCGTGAATCGCGCGGGCGATCAATTCTTTGCCGGTTCCAGTTTCGCCGCATATCAGCACCGTGGAGCCAGTCGGCGCGACGGTTTCCACCTGTTTCAAAATTCGTTTGAAGGCCTGGCTTTCGCCGATCAGTTCTTCGAAATTGTGCTGGGTGCGGATTTCGTCTTCCAGGTAAAGCTTTTCACTGGTCAGTTTGTTTTTCAGCGCTTCGATTTCGCGGAACGCCAGCGCGTTTTCAACAGCAAGCGCAACTTGATTGGCAACCTGGCAAAGCAATTCTTTCTCATCTTCATTGAGGTTGGCTTCGCGATAGCTGGCCACCGCCAGCGTGCCCAGCTTCCGGCCGTGCGCGATCAGCGGAACCACACCGCCAGATTTGAGACCTGCGGAACGAAATCGGTCGCTAAAACCAGACTGAAACCGCTGCTCATCAATCCGGTCGTGAAAGACCGGTTGCCCGGACATAAAGGCCGAACCGCTAAGCGAGCTTTCCAGCGGAATGGGCGTTCCCTCTTCAATGGCAAACTGTTTGTCCTGGGATTCATAAGCATAAGCGCGTAATTGATTGGTGTCAGGATCGTAAAGCGCCAGGCCCACCACGTCGTGACGAGAGATTCGTCGCAAAGAACCCGAAATAATCTGGATCAGGCTGCGCAAATCAAGTTGCGCCACCATGGCGTTATTGATTTCCAGCAACAGTTGCCTTCGGTCCGATTGGCGTTTCGCTTGCTCTTCAGCAGCGCGCGCTCGTTCAAAATTCAGCGCGTTTTCCACCGCAATGGCGATTTGGTTGGCAATGTGGCAAAGCAATTCCTGGTCGGCTTCCGAAAACGCGTTCTCGCGAAAGCTGCCGACTCCAAGAAAACCGAGTTTCTTGTCGTGCGCAATCAAGGGCACAACACCGCCTGACCGGATGCCCGCCTCCATCAGCCGCTTGTCAAATTCGGAAACCAGAAATTCAGGATCATACCGGTCCAAAAAGATGGGCTTGCCGGTCAAGAATGCCAGCCCTCCGACGGTGCCTTCCAATGGCATCGGTGTTCCTTCTTCGATGGGAGGCAGGCTGTCCGGCAGGTCAAATCTGTAAGCGCGAAATTGATTTGTTTCAGGATCGTAAAGCGAAATGCCTGTGACGTTATGCGGCAGAACTTCGCGCAAACGGTTGGTCGTCACTCGCAAAAGTTCCCGCAGGTCGAGCTGCGAAACGACAGCATTGTTGATTTCCAGCATTAACTGCAATCGTTCGGATTGGCGTTTGGCTTCTTCTTCGGCGGCGCGCGTGCGTTCAAAGTTGAGCGCGTTTTCCACCGCGATGGCAATCTGTTTCGCGCTCTGACAAAGCAGTTCCCGATCTTCGGCGGAAAACGCAAAGGGGCGTTTGCTGGCGACCCCCAAGGCGCCCAGCTTGTGACCGTGCGCAATCAGCGGAATGTTGCAGGCCGACCGCAAACCTGCATCGTATGAACGCCGGGTGAAATCGGAAGGAAACCGTTCCAGATCGAATTGATCCAGAAACACAGGCTCTCCCGAAGTATAAGCCACCCCCATTGCGCTCCCTTCCAGCTCGATCAAATAACTCTCTTCAACAAGATTCATTTGCTCCGGGAAATCTGTCATGACCACGCGCAGCTTGTTGCTTTCAGGATCGTAAAGCGCAACGCCAGTGGTGTCGTTATGCACTGTTTTCCGCAGAGAGCGCGAAACGACTTGCAGCAGTTCACGCAAATCAAGTTGCGAAACCACGGCGTTATTGATTTGCAGCACAGTGCTCAAACGGTCAGATTGGCGCGTGGCTTCATGCTCGGCTTCACGCGCGCGCTCGAAATTCAGCGCGTTGTCCACGGCAATGGCAATCTGGCCGGCGATTTGTCCAAGCAACTGCTGATGCTCTTCGGGAAAAGCGTTTTCGCGAAAACTGGCCACACCAAGCACGCCGAGCTTGCGGCCATGCACAATCAAGGGAACGCACCCACCTGAACGCATGCCGGCGTCAAACAGGCGTTTATTGAAATCGGAGATATTGGCTGTCAGATCAATCTGGTTGAAAAAAACTGCCTGGCCGGAAGTCAAAGCCATCCCGCCGACGCTGCCTTCAATTGGAATCACTGTTCCTGGCTCAATAAAAAGCCGTTTGTCAGGAAAGTCGTAGGCATAAGCCCGCAATTGATTCGTTTCTTCGTTATATAGCGAAAGACCCACAATTTCGTGGCGCAGCACTTCGCGCAAACAGGCAGCGGTGACACGCACCAGTTCGCTGAGGTCAAGATGCGAAACCGTGGCGTTGTTGACTTCCAGCATCAGGCGCAGACGTTCGAACTGACGCTTCACCTCCTGCTCAGCTTTCAGCGCGCGTTCGAAGTTCAGCGCATTTTCCACAGCGACTGCAATTTGATTGGCAATTTGGCTGAGCAGTTCCAGGTCATCTTCCGTGAAACTACCCTCACTGAAATTCGCCACACCCAGCGCGCCTAACTTGACGCCGCGCGCGATAACCGGAACAGCGCCGCCCGACTGAATTCCGGCATCCAGAAACCGTCTGGCAAAATCCGATTGAAATGTTTTCAGATCACCACGGCGTAAAAAGACAGGTTTTCCGGAGGTGAATGCCTGCCCGCTGACAGAACCTTCAAACGGAACCGGCTGGCCTTCCTCGATAAAAGGACGCCCGTCTGGAAAATCAAAAGCATAGGCGCGCAACTGCGCGATTTCAGCGTCATACAGTGCCAGGCCCACAACGTCATATCCCAGGAATTCCCGCAGACACGACGAGATCGCTTTCATCAGATCGCGCAGATCCAGCTTTGAAACCACGGCATTATTGATTTCCAGCATCAGCCGCAACCGCTCGTACTGACGCTTCACTTCCTGCTCAGCCGTACGCGCGCGTTCGAAATTCAACGCGTTGTCCACGGCAATCGCCACCTGGTTGGCGACCTGCACCAGTAATTCTTTATCGTCATCGGAAAACGCATTTTCGCGTTTGCTGGCAATCCCCAGAACTCCCAGCTTGCGCCCCTGCGCGATTAGCGGAATGCTTCCACCCGACTGATAGCCCGATTCATAAATGCGTTTGACAAGCTCGGAATGGAATCGAACCGGATCGTGTTTGTCCATGAAAACGGGTTGCCCCGTAGTGAACGCCAGGCCGCTTGGACTGCCTTCGAGTGGGATCAGAACGCCTTCTTCCCGCAGCGGATGTCCCGCGGGATAATCCGCCGCAAACACGCGCAGTTGGCCGCTTTCGTGGTCAAACAATCCGACGCCGACGCTGTCATTTCCCATCGCTTCGCAAATGCTGGCGGAAACGACATGCAACAATTCCTGCAAATCCAGCTGCGCCACCACGGCATTGGTGATTTTCAGCATCAGCCGCAATCGTTCCAATTGACGCTTCACTTCCTGTTCGGCATCTCTTGCCCGTTCGAAGTTGAGTGAATTTTCGAGCGCAATGGCAATTTGCCCGGCAAGATTGCTAAATAGTTCGAGGTCCTGTTCTGAAAACCGCTCTTCCTGCGTGCTGCTGATGCCCACGATGCCCAGCTTTCGCCCGTGCGCACTGAGCAAAGCCAGGCAAGCAGACTTGGGACTGCCTTCGACTGGCCGCTGAGAATACAGGTCGGCAGGATATTCCGTCGGATCAGGCCGTCGAATCAAAAGTGGCTGGCTGGTAACAAATACTTTGCCAGCGGGCGTTCCTTCCAGCGGAATCACATCTCCTTCTCGAAACGTTTCCAGATCCTTGTAGGAGACGTTCTTGTATTCGCGCAACTGGTTTAACTCCGGTTCGTACAGCGCAATCCCCGCCGCATCGTGCGGCATAATGTCGCGCAAACTTGCGGAAACAGTCTTTACCAATTCGCTCAGATCCAGATGCGAAACAACGGCGTTGTTGATTTCCAGCAGCAACTGGATGCGGTCGCGTTCCCGCGCGGCTTGCTGTTCCGTGTCGCGCGCGCGCTCGAAATTCAGGGAATTTTCAACGGCGATGGCAATCTGATTTGCGCACTGCACCAGCAACGCGACATCCGCTTCATTGAAAGCGTTTTCCTGCAAACTCACCACGCTCAAAGCGCCGAGCGTTCGATCGTGGGAAATAAGCGGCACAGCACATCCGGATTTGACGCCATTGTCTGCCGCTTTGCGCACCCAAGGGGAAGAGAATCTGGCAAGATCAAGCACCGGGCCCACCAGAACAGGCTGGCCGGACGCGATTGCCTCACCTTCGGGAGTATTTTCCGGCGAGATTCGTATGCCCTCTTTAAAAGGGACGTTGCCGAACATTTGCATGTCCAGAGCCTGAAGTTGCAGTTGGGAATTTTCAGGATCGTACAGAGATAGAAGCGCGGCGTCGTGCGGAATCACCTGTTGAAGGCAGGAGGAAATCACATTCAACAGCTCTTTCAAATCCAGTTGCGAAACCACGGCGTTGTTGATTTCCAGCAGTAGGCGTAATCGGTCGCGTTCGCGCGCAAGGGCGGCTTCAGCGGCGCTCGCATTTTCAAAATTCAAGGTGTTATCCACCGCAACCGCCACCAGCTTTGCCACCTGTTGGAAAAGCTCCTGGTCGTTTTCGCTCCAGGCATTTTCCTGCAAGCTTCCAAAACCGATTGCACCTAATCGCCGCCCGGCCGAAGTCAGCGGAAGAACATAGGCGGTTTTGATGCCGCGTTGTTTTAGACCGGGAATTACACGCGAATAGCGTTTTTCATATGCGCCGAGATCGGTAATCAACATCGGCTGCTGGGTTTGCCACACGAATCCGGCAGGCGCTTCTTCGACGGGAAGTTCGGTCGGAATTTGGGAGCCATCGAATGTAGTCGTCTCCAGGACGTTCATCCGCATCATGTTGCTTTCCGCGTCATACAGAACAATGTTCACCCCATCGAATTTGACGACGAGTTGCAGGCGGCTGGTCAAATCGCGCAACAGGGATTTCAGGTCACGATGCGCGGAAATGGATTCCGCAACTTCAAACAGCGCGCGATATTGTCGCAGTTCGGCATTGTCTAGCGGTGGTCGAGGGTCAACGCTCATTTTCTTGAATCGAGAATAGAAAAAAGCAGTCTGCGATGAATGTGGCTTCAGGCTCTGGCACGACCACTTTCGCGCAGTGCTACTGGAATGAATCGCCGGGGGCTAGCATCCTGGTTTCCAACTTATATCTGTTGCTTTGACGAAGCAGAATTGTCTTTCACGCTCCGATCAGACGCAACCTTTCACCGACAATCCGTCTTGAAACCCCTACAGCAGAATCCTGTGGAGGACGCCATAAACAAATCGGCGTCACACTTGTCTCATTCCAGCGTGACGCCGTTCTTTTGCTTACCAAACATCCAATCGCGATTGAAATTAAACGTCCAGATTCTTAACGTCCAGCGCGTTGTCTTCGATAAATTTGCGGCGCGGTTCGACCTGGTCGCCCATCAGCACAGTGAAAACCTGATCGGTTTCGACCGCGTCATCAATTTTGACCTGCAACAGGGTGCGCTTTTCGGGGTCCATCGTGGTTTCCCATAACTGTTCCGGATTCATTTCACCCAACCCTTTGTAACGCTGAATGTGCAGGTCTTTTTTCGCTGCCGTCAGAATGTGGTTCAGCAAATCTTCACGTGATTCGACTTCGGTTTCGACCGTGCCGTCTTTGATGACGAACGGCGGCTGGCTGAGCTGCGCAAAGGTTTTGTACAGCTCGACCGCCCGTTGAAATTCGACGTGCGTCGCCAGTTCCCAATCAATCAACACGCTGGAACCATTGGCCAGCTTGATTTCAACTTCCGACAGCCCGTGTTCTTCGTCTGAAATCAGCTCGGTTTTGTATTCCCCTTCGGCAATCGCGGCTTCAACTTTACCGAGCAGGCTTTCGTCGGCAAAAATGTCGTGCAGCTTGCGGCCTTCTTTTTGGAGCAGGCCTTTTTTGCCGCTGAATGCTTCCAGCATAGCGTCCACGATCTTGCGTTCTTTCAACCGGCGTTCCAACTTGACGTAATAGCCGTTGAATTCCACCAGTCTTTCCAGCAGCGCCGTCAGGTCTTTGCCTTCAATGGTTTCG
>CAZMXG010000171.1:0-16341 GCA_964570175.1 uncultured Heliomicrobium sp.
ATTGCCAGCTTGGGCGTGAAAAGACGGCAAATAAAATCGCCGTCACAAATCCGATGGGAACGCGCAATCGTTGCAGCGACGCCCGCCAGTTGAAATCCATAGTTTGCTGATTCTCGTTCATAAACTCGCTGACAAAACCGGAAGCTCGCGGCCTCCAGCCTGAAGTCGTTTTACGACTGCCTGCCAAACCTGCTCGACCGGAATTTTCATGCACGATGTGTGGCTGCAATATCTGCGGTAACAGTCCGTGCGGCAATCCAGATCAAAGCGTTCAACTATCAAATCCTCTTTGGCAAACGGGCCATTACGCCGCGCCGAAGTCGGTCCGAACAACGCCACAATCGGAGTTCGCGCTGCCGCCGCCAAATGCATGGGGCCAGTATCGCTGCCCAAAAAAAGTTTGGCTTTTCGAGCCAAAGCCAAAAACTGTTTCAGCGTTGAAGCCAGCGGAAATGCCGCGCCGGTTTTCGTTTGCCCGACGACCAATTGCGCCAGCGTCAATTCGCCGGGGCCGTATGTTACAGCCGAACGAATTCCAAAAGCTTGCCACAGCCGGTCGGCAATCGCGGCAAATTCCGATGTATGCCAGAGTTTCGTCGGCCAGCCGCCTCCAGGATTCAAGATCGCCAGCGCGCCGTTGTTACGTTCGATTTGCTCATTGGCAAATTGCTCATCTGCCGCATCAAGATTGAGCGGAAATTCAAAATCCATTGGAACATCGCAGCCGAGCGCGGCGACCAACTGCAAATTCTTTTTGATGACGTGGTTGTTGTCATCAGCCGCGACGCGGTCGGTCATCAACCAGCGGCTGGCCGGTTCGCGTAAAGATTCTTTGTCAAACCCGATGCGGCGCGGTATTCGCGCCAGCCAGGCAACCGCCGATGATTTCAGTAAACCTTGAAAGTCCAACGCCAGATCAAATTTGGCAGCGCGCAAATTCGCAAAACTGGCACGCATTGCGGCGCGTGTTTCCGCTTCTTTCCAGGTCTTTCGCCAACCCCGCAGATCCAGTTCGATCAATTCGTCCAGATAAGGATTGTCTTGAAGTAGTTTAGCCGCTCCGCCGCGTTCCACTGCCCAGGCCAGATAGGCTCCAGGCACGGCGTGACGCAACGCCGCCAATGCCGGCAAGGTGTGAACGACATCGCCAATCGCCCCAAGCCGAACGATCAGGATTTTGTTGGGGACTGTTGTATTACCCATCGAACTGCTTCCAGCACATTTTCCGCAACGTGATCCGGTTGTTGCGGCCACTCGTCTTTATCTCGCTCCCATTCTCCCTGCCCATAACCGGTAAGGACAAGAACGCCTCGCGCGCCCACAGCTTGCGCCATGCTCCAATCGCGGAATCTGTCGCCAATGACCACGCTGGCTGACAAATCCACATTCAACTCCTCCGCTGCGCGTCTGAGCATTCCCGGTTTTGGCTTTCGGCAATCGCATTCTTGCCGGTAAGGCGCTTCGCCATCGGTCGGATGGTGCGGACAATAGTAAATTGCGTCAATCGTCGCGCCTGCCAGCGATAATTCTGTTGTCATTTGTTCGTGAAGCTCTGCCAAAAAACGCTCTGTATAAATTCCACGGGCAATTCCAGCCTGGCTGGTGACCACGATGGCAAGCCAACCTGCTTCGTTGATCAGGCGTACTGCTTGCGCTGCATGATCATACAAACGGAATTGCGCGGAATCGTAAACGTAACCTACTTCTTCGTTAAGCGTGCCGTCGCGATCCAGAAAAACCGCGCGTCGAATTGGTTGTGTGTTATTGGAATTGTTCATGTCCGAAGGCAGGCATTCTACCTTGGTTGAACGGCAGTTGCGAATCGTGCCACCCCCTTACGAAACGGAGTTTGGAAAGCATCAAACATTTTTATCCACGTTTTCCTTTGGAACTTTTTCGCCTTTCGTGGATGCCACTCAACAATGAACGAAGATTGTGGACAAAGCTTGAGGCTGGAGCGGCAGAAAACGGCTTGTTGGCCAGCACCCTGCTTGACTATCAATTTTCTGTGGTTACTATGGGTTATCCGTCTCAATCTGGATTTGAGATTAATGGAATGTCGGACACAAATTCAAAGGAGTTATCGGTGAAAAAGGTACTCAAGAAAATTTCGCTCTCCGGTTTGCTGGCGCTGGTAATAGGCGCGGCCCTGATTGTGCCCAGTTGGGTCAAAGCCCAAGAAGGCTCCATGGCGCGCCGGATTTCCGATGATTATAAGAAAGCCGCTGAGATTATTGGCAAATACCATTTTGCCGATGCCGACGAAGAAACCCTGAGCAAGTACGCGATCAGCGGAATGTTGAAAACCCTTGACCCGCATTCAGACTATCTAGATCCCAAATCCTTCAAAGAGTTCAACGAGAAACAGCACAATCAATATTTTGGCATTGGCGCATTGATTGGAACCCGTCACAAAGTGACTTATGTGTTGGAACCATTCAAGGGCAGCCCGGCGTCCAAAGCTGGCTTGCGTTACGGCGACCAGATCGTCGGAGTGGATGACAAGGACACCTCAACCTGGAGCTCCGATAAAGTCCGGCAAATGCTGCTTGGCGACCGTGGCACGCAAATTACTGTTGCGGTCAAGCGCTTAGGCGTAGCCGATCCAATCAAGATGACCATAACTCGCGATGGCATTCCCCGCCCGTCAATTCCGGTCATCTACATGGTTCGCCCAGGCATTGGCTACATCGGTATGACTGCCGGATTCCAATCCACAACCAGTCGCGAGCTGACGATGGCTATGGCCACTTTGCGCGAACAGGGCGCTGAAAGTTTTATTCTGGATCTGCGCGGCAACGGAGGCGGTTACCTGGATCAAGGGGTCCGTGTTTGTGACCAATTGCTGCAACGCGGTCAAAAGATCGTTACGCAAAAAGGCCGCCCCTCTCTTGGGTTCGATGAAGAATACTTCGTCCGAATCGGGGCTTCGGAAAATTTCCCGCTGGTTGTACTGGTTGACCGGCAAACGGCATCAGCTTCGGAAATCGTCGCAGGCGCGATTCAGGATCACGACCGAGGCTTGGTCATCGGCGAACAGAGTTTTGGAAAAGGGTTAGTGCAGCGAATTTTCCCGCTTGTAAACAGCGGAGGTCTGATTTTGACCATCGCACATTACTACACGCCAAGCGGGCGATTGATTCAACGCGATTATTCAAACGGTTCCATGTTTGAATACTACACGCGCCGCAATGCCGGTGGCGATACTGCGACTCCACCCAAACGGTCCGATGAGCGTCAGACTGATCTTGGCCGTACGGTTTATGGCGGAGGCGGCATCGAACCCGATGTAAAGCTTGAGAGTTCCGAATACATGACGCCGGCACAGGTTCGGCTGAGCCATGGAATCTTCCTCTTTGCCAGAGACCTGGTCGCGGGACAAATTTCCATCGCGCCAAATTTCAAGGTCAACGGTTTGGAGTACGATCACAAATTGAAACCGACGGAATTCGTGATCACCGACGACATTCTGAAAGCGCAGAAAGAATTCTTGATTAAGTTTTATCGCGACAATCCGGAATATGGATTGACAACTGCCAACATTGAAGAAAATGCAAAATGGCTGCATCGTCAGCTTCGTTATGAAGTGCTGACCGCCGCTTACGGCTCTGACCGCGCTCAGCAAGGCGTTGGCGACTGGGATACGATTCTACAAAAAGGCGTCAGCGAAATGCCGAATGCGGCTGATCTGGCCCAGCGCGCCTGGAAGCGCAACTCTGCGACTTCGCGGCCGGGCGGCAAGTAAGCTTTAAGGAAACCGTAGACTAACTTTCAACTCAATTGGGCGGCTGGAGAATCTTCAGCCGCCCAAGTTCTTTGGAGGCCATCCCTAATGCAAATCGTTGACACCCATCAACACCTGTGGGATCTGGACAAATTGCCGTATTCCTGGACGGTAAATCAGCCAAAGCTCAATCGCAGTTTTCGCATGCGCGATTATCTGGAAGCCACAGCAGGAATCGAAATCGTAAAATCTATTCACGTCGAAGCCGACATTGACGAAGCATCCATCCCCGATGAAACTCGCTACATTCTGGAATTGAGCGAACGCGACGATAACCCGCTTTCCGGCGTTGTTGCTGGAGCCAGACCTGAATACGACAATTTCCGCGAATACATCCAGCAATTTGCCAGTCATCCCAACCTGAAAGGCATACGGCGATTGCTGCAATCGGAACCGGACGAACTTTCAACAACAACGACGTTTACAGAAAACATTCGCTCGCTGGAAGAGTTCAACCTGTCATTCGACATCTGCGTTCGCGACCACCAACTGCCATTGGCAATTCGCCTGGTCAGGGAATGTCCGAATGTCAGCTTCATTCTCGACCATTGCGGTAACCCGGACATCAAGAATCAGAACTACGACCTCTGGCGCAAACGAATTTCAGAACTCGCCGATTTGCCAAATGTTGTCTGCAAAGTTTCGGGCATTGTCGTTAACACAGACACCGAAAACTGGACCGTGGAAGATTTGCGTCCGGCAGTTGAACACATCATCAACAGTTTCGGCTGGAACCGCGTCATGTTTGGCAGTGACTGGCCCGTTTGCACACTGGCGGCAAGCTATCGCCAATGGTTCGAAGCGTTGAATTTTCTGGTGAAGGACGTCAGCGAAGAGAACCGCAGAAAGCTGTTCAAAGAAAATGCTGAGCGTATTTACAAGCTAGGGTGACTCAAACATTTAAGAACATCTCAGCCGTTTCGTTCATCAAAAAAATGCGTTCCGATTGGTACATCTCGACGAATCGTAATTGTATGGCTCCGCTTCAGACGTATGGTTTCATCACACACGCCTGCTTCCCGCCTGCTCATTAGTCGCTCCGGGTTTACTCTTTCTTCGCATAAAGTTACGGCCATTTGAAGATGGAATAAACAAGTACGACGAACATCATTTATTACTCACATGGCATTGGAATTGCTCTACTTATCGTCAGCAATGGGCTAGGTGCTCTCTATCCCCAACGTCAACCATCAACCAAGGAGAATCCATGTCAAAAGATCCGACCAGAAACATAGACCGTTACAAGATTCGTGGCGGACAAATGAACCCTTTCGAATTTCACCGAAATCAAGGCGCTGTTTCGGAGCAACAGCATGAGCATGGCAGTTGGGCAGGTGGGCCGGAGGAGTTATCAGACTTGCCACCAGATAAAGCCAAGGCCGAGCGCATTCGCCAGTTGCTGGCAAAACACGGGGAATCTGTGCCGCAAGCTGACGGAGCTTCTACGGAAGAAAATCCCGTTGAAAAACGAAATAGAGAGCAAGCTGGCAGAGAAGTTGAAATCGCGAATGACAATGACCTGATGGAAAATGCTGAAACACCAGCGCGACACCCCGATAAACCGAAAGTGCGCGTTCAATCCCAGAAAGCTTCTAAAGCCAGAAACAGCACCGCCAAAAGCGCAAGCGATAAAAAAGAGGATAAACCATCCGCGTCACGCAAGAGCGAGAAGCAGACTGCCACCACAGCAAAGCGTCAGTCCGCCAAAAAAGCCGCGCCCACACGAAGCACAAAAAGCACCAAGAAAGCCGCCACCGCTAGCAGTGGAAAACAAGTTACTGCGCGCAAGAGTAAGGCGGAAGCCACTGCACGCAGCAGCGCAGCGACTAAAACGGCTTCAGCACGCGGGAAAGCCAACGGCAAGGCATCAACGCAATCAGCGACAACCACGCGAACGGCAGCGCCAAAGCGTACTAAAGCAAGCACTGGCAAAAGCCGCTGAAACTTCCGTTACATTCATGGAATAAATTTGAGCGCGAGGGGTAAATCACCTTCGTGCTCTTTTCGTTTTCAACGATCACCGCCAGACGTTGACGAACTCAGCCGCACATCTGAAAATCCGCTCGCTTCGCAATCTGTCGGAACCAAGCTAAAAATCGAAATTTCAGGAGAGACGTAAATGAGATCATTTCTTGTCGCCGCATTGTGCGCGTTGATTGCAGCGGGAACATTTGTGCTACTGGATAGATCGTCTATCGCTACTGGCTTTCAGCCCGAAGCACTTGCGGCAAAAACAGAGTTGAAAGTAGGAACGGCGGCGATTGCCATTACCCCCTTTGGCCAGAATCAGGATTGGGATGGAGGCGTCACTTCGACTGGGGTCTGGGGCGAAAAGTTCACCGACCAAAACGGCAACGGAACCTGGGACGGCGGCGAAACCTGGGAAGACGATCCGGGCAACACGGAACTGGATGCCAGTTCGAAAAACAAATACGACGGAATTTACCTGGCTGGCTTTGGCGACAAACGGCTGGCGAATGGCAAACACGATGATTTGTGGGCGCGAACGATTGTGCTGGATTACGGAACCACGCGCATTGCTATCGTTTCAGTGGATTTCATTGGCTACTACTCCGATGCCGGATTCTACGGCGTCAGCCACATTCAAAAACAGCTCGACCCGAAACTCGGCATTCAGGAAATCTTGCTCGCCAGCACGCACAGTCATGAAGGCCCAGACACAATTGGAGCCTGGGGCGATGGCGCGCTGAAAGACGGCAAATATCCTAAATATTTGCGTTTTGTAGACCGTCAGGTTGCCAAAAGCATTTCTGCAGCTACCGCCAATTTACAAATCTCGAAAATCAAACTCGGCCAGACGGACCCAATAAAGTCGCCTTCGCTGGTTGGGTTGCAGACTCGCACAAGCGGACGACCGCCGCGCTTTTTCGATGAAGAGTTGCGGGTGATGCAGTTTGTCAGCGTCAAAGACAACAAAACAATTGCAACGCTGATCAACTGGAACACGCATCCGGAATCCATGGAAGATAAAAATACCGTGCTGACTTCCGACTTTCCACACGCAATTCGAGAGACCATTGAGAAGAAATATGGCGGCACGGCGGTTTACATCAACGGAGCCATCGGCGCAGTGGAAATCATTGGCGACACGAACAACAAAAACAACGACCGAATTCGATTCGACGGCAAAGACTTCCCATTGAAAGAAAACAATAACCGACCGGTTTTCACGTTCGACCGAACCGAAGCCATCGGACGCGACGTCGGCAAAGCCGCCATCGAAGCCTTAGACCGCGGCGAATGGAGCAAGTCCACCAAACTGAAATGAAAAAGGCCGATCTGAAAGGGCCGATGGACAATCAGGGCTACCAGTTTCTGGGCAGGCTTGGCGTGCTGGATACAATTGCGCCCGTGCAAGAAGGTTCAGAACAGCAAATCAAAACCTGGATTTATGCCTTGACGCTCGGCGATGCACAGATCGTCACAACACCCGGCGAACTCTTCCCCGAAGTGTTTTACGGCGTCGCCAAATACAAACGATCTGATTGCCCCGCTGCCGACACAGGAGCGCCAGCCGAACCTTCGATCCGTGACGCGATGACGGCAAAGTACAGGTTTATGTTTGGGCTTTGTCCGGATGAATTTGGGTACATTGTCCCGAAATACGACTGGCGGCGAGAGCCGGTGGATTTGAAAAAGATGCAGATCAACAAGTCCGTTGACCCGTGCAAACAAAACGGCGTGCCGAATCACTACCACGAAACCAATTCTGCAAGTTCAACTTTGGCTCCGGCTTCGGCCTGTGTGACGGTGGCGCTGCTGACCGGAAAAATTCCGACAGACGCGGCTTGTCAAAACGTAACGCAGCATTCGGATTTTGTAGCGAGGCTAAAAAAATAGCGGGCTATTTCTGCGCTCCAGCGATAATGTTTTCCAATTCCGGCAGCAAAGCGGCAAAAGAACTCTGCTTGCTGAAACAATAATCGGCGGGAGTGTCTGATAGTGTGTTCGAACCGTCGGATTCGATATAAGCAGAAAGGATGACAAAAGGAATTCTGGCCCATTCTTCTTCTTCCCGCACCCGTCTGCAGAAAATGCGGCCATCCATCAAGGGCATATGAAGGTCGGAAATGATCACATCCGGCGTAATCGTTTGCAGCGCTTCCATGGCGGCCAGCCCGTCTACAGCTTCGATTACCAGATACCCTGCGTTTTCCAATACCAGTGCCGCTACGGTGCGAAATTCTTTATCATCATCAACCAGCAAAACTTTACGTGTCATTGACGTCTCCCTGCGGTAATTCGAGAGGCAACTGAATCACAAAATGCGCGCCGGCTGCGGAATTGGCAAGGCTGATTTTTCCGCCGTGTGCTTCAACGATGCCGCGCGCTATGGCTAATCCCAATCCTGTCCCACCAATTTTTCCCACGCTGATAAAAGGTTCAAACAATCGTTCGCGAATGGAAGCGGGAATGCCGGGGCCATCGTCCAGCAATTCCAGTTTAATTCCGCCGGAATCAAGTTTGGCCAAAATTTGAATGGTTCCGGCTTTTTGGCCTGCTTGCTGAAATGCCTGCAAGCAATTGATCAGCAGGTTTTCCAGCACCCGGCCAAGTTTTTCGTCATCGGCATCGAACAGAATTTCTTCCGGAACCTGTGTGTGAATCTGAATGCCCAATTGCGAAAACTGCACATTCAATTCCTGCAAGGAACGCTGGACGACAGAAGCCAGCGACAAACGGCACGGATTGAGTTTGTAACTGCCGCGTGAAAATTCCAGAAGCTCTGCCAGCATGGAATTCATTCGAGTGGAAGCCCGAAGCTGCGTTTCAAGCATTGTCTGGCGCCGGTTGGCAGACAGTCCGTCGTTCTGCATCACTTCGGCCGCGGTTGAAATTGTCGCCAGAGGGTTTCGCAAATCGTGAATGATCGAACTGGCCATTTGGCCAATGGTCGCCAGCCGTTCATTTTTCAACAATGCTGCCTGTGTTTCTCGCAGGGAATGCCGCATTTGATCAAAAGCGGTTGAAAGCTGTGCAACTTCGCCTTGCGCGCCCGACGGTACGACAGCATCGTAATTTCCTTGCCCCAGTTCTTTTGCCGTGACAACCAGTTTTTCCAGCGGGCGCGTGATGCGTCCGGCAATCAAATAGCTCAGCGCCAGCGCCGCAAGAATCGCCAATGTCCACAAAACCAGCAGACGGTTGGAAATCGCGCGAAACAGCTTTCCCGCTTCTGCCAGCGAACGCAGCACATAAACCTGGCCAATTTGCTTACCGTCGAAATCCGTCAACTGTCTGGCAAAAACCAGATATAGCTCTCCGCCTAAATTGATTTCGGCTGGCCGCTCCGAAGAGGACTTGCTGAAATCTTCTGCTTGAATCGCCTTCAGCGCAGCCTGCTCGCGTTCCGAAGGTAGCGATGAAACATGCAGTTTGCCGTTCACCAAAAAAACGACTTCGCTATGCATGCGAAGCTTAATTTCACCCGCCATGGCGCGGCTCACTTCTTCACCCGTGCCGATGATCACCATCGTGTTGTTGACGTCGGCGTTTCCCGAATGTGTAACCAATGGCGTCAACGCCAACTGAAAAACCCGCTCGCCAATCATGGTGAAGCCATGACTTTGCTGCTGGCTTTCGACCGCAACGCGCGCAACGTCCAATTGTTTCAGTTCCGGCAACTGGCTGGCTTCGTCATATTTGCCAGTCCATTGTTCAGCATAAAACACCTGGCCTGCCCCATCGGCGGCCAAAACCAAATCACCGACTTTGATATTGCCGCTGCTGACATCGCCCACCATCTCGTGCAAAGTTCGCACGTTGCGCGAAGCCGCCACATCGCCAAAAACGTACTTCACGATGGAAGAGTCCGTGATCGCTGCCCCCATCGCTTCCAATCGGCGAGCGTGTTCTTCCCACATTGCGTCGTACAACGGCAGCAAAGTTTCGACTTCGGCCTGCACTTGTTGACGCACTTGTCCAATCACCTGGGAATTGATTACCCACGCAGCAATCCCCAACAGCGCGCTGGCCAGCAGCGCGGAGCTGATAAAAAGCTGGGTTCGGAGTTTGCCCGTGCTACGGTTTGCGATAGCCCGGTCTGTCACTGTGGCTGTCATATTCCTGACCGTGTTTGTTGGGATGCGGTCTTGGCATGTAACCTTCCTCGCTGACGATGATCGTGCCCAGATCAGCGCCGGTTGCTGCAACCTGCACGGTGCGCTCCAAAGCGGAAAGGGTTTCCGGTTTGGCGCGTTCGTGCCAGACGTTCATGCGGTAATCACCTGCCGGAACGTTGTTAATCGAAAAACCTCCTGCTTTATCGCTGACGGTGAAATAGGGTGTATCAAGCGCAACAACAACAGCGCTCATCTTCGGATGAATGTTACAGAAAATGTATGAAATCCCCGGACGGTTGAAATTAACCGGGCGGGTTTCTCCGCTGGCATACAGCCCAAGATCGAACCTCCGCCCGTTGAAGATCGAAAACACGTTGTGAAAAAACGGATCGTCATTTGGGAAATCCACTTCCGATCCGGCTTCAACGGCCACAACGTGCGGCAAAAATCGTTTGTCGCGCTGATTGATGATTTTTTTCTGCTTCGATGGACTGCGTGGAACGGAACCATCCACCGGTTTCAACCAGATCACGACGCTGCCCGCATCGCGCGATTTAAGCCTTGAATTCGCCAGCTCAATCCGGCCTTTGACTGTCGCGGCAGTTCTGCTGGCCAAACTGCTCACCGGCCAAAAAATGACGACAACAAGAATCCAGACCGCCGCTCTGCTCATCGTCCACCTTCCTGATTCAAATCAATTCCCAGCCGTTCGGCTTTTCTGTACAGCGAATAGCGCCCGATGCCCAGCAATTCCGACGTTCGCAGTTTGTTGCCTTTCATAAATCGCAGCATCGCCAGAATATGCTGGCGCTCAACTTCTTCCAGTGTTTGGGGCAGTTCGCAGACCCAAAAAGCCGAGTTTATGGTTGGGACTACTTCTGAGACGCCTGCGCCGGAAAACGGCTCCATCGCGGTCTGAGATAGAGGGATTGGCGTAAATTGCAAAAAATCTTCTGGCGACAATCTGCCGCCAACATTCAGGGTCACGGCGCGCTCGACGGCATTTTCCAATTCGCGGACATTGCCCATCCAGTCAAATTGGCAAAGCCAATCCATGGTTTCCTGCGGAACGGAGATGTTTTTGTTGAATTTGGAATTCAGCCGGTTAAGAAAGTGTTCAACCAATAATGGAATGTCTTCTTTGCGCTCGCGCAAAGGCGGCAGTTGGATGTTAATGACGCTCAACCGGTAAAGCAGATCGCGGCGAAATTCACTGGAGCTGAACAAATCCTGCACACGATGATTTGTGGCAGCGACGATGCGGACATCCACCCTGCGCGATTCCGGCGCGCCAACCGGACGCACTTCCTGTTCCTGCAAAACGCGTAACAGTTTGACCTGAAACGCCGGCGACGTTTCAGAAATCTCGTCCAGAAAAATGGTTCCGCCTGTGGCAGTTTCAAAAATTCCGCGATGATTTGCCATTGCACCTGTAAACGAACCCCGAACGTGACCAAACAGTTCAGATTCCAACAGTGTCTCGGTGAAGGCTCCACAGTTGACAGGAATAAAGGGAAGCTTTTTTCGCGGGCTGTTGTCGTGCAACGCGCGCGCAACCAATTCCTTACCCGTGCCGCTTTCGCCGCTGATCAGCACTGTGGAATCAGTGGCGGCGACTCTGGCAATGGCCCTATACACGGCAACCATGGCTGGGCTGCGTCCAACGATTGCGGGAGAGTCTTGCGTTTTTAGGGGATTTTCTACGGAGTTTTTATGCTGCTGTTTTCGCCAATCATTGGCGCGTCGCACGGCAACCATCAGGTCGTCCGCGCGGAAGGGTTTGCCGATGTAATCGAATGCTTCGGCCTTGACGGCTTCGGCGGCGGATTCCATAGACCCGTGAGCAGTAACGACGATCACAGGCAAAGATTCTGCTCTGCGCCGAATCTGGCGCAATACATCCAGGCCCGAAACGTCACCAAGCATCAAATCCAGCAAAACGACATCGCAATCCTGGGCCTCGCAGACAGCCAACGCCTGTTCGCCGCTTGTTACCAACTGGGCTGAAAATCCCTGCACTTCAATCAGATTTTGAGCGACAAGTCCGAATTCCGGATCGTCGTCAACGATCAAAACTTTCCCCTGTACTCTCATTCAGAAAGGCTCCTACGCTTCGATAAATTTATAAATTTGCTGCAACTCCCCATCCAGACCTTTTGTTCAGCAAACAATATCTACAGAGATGGCAGATCATCCGCAAACTCTTGCTTTTATTAAGTTTCTTCCCTCAGCCCTTCCCAAGGCTGCCAATTCGCAAAATCAATCAGACATATCTATTGAAACTGAATGTGCCATAGCTGTCGAGTCCGAGCAACTTTCCGTGACAGTTCGAAGCTGAAATGCGCGTCTTTGCAATGCGAATTTTGCCAAAGACAATCTGGCGAAATTTGCGTGCTGGCACATTGAGTGGCTAACTGACACGCCGCTTGCATCTAACAGCGTCAGCCTGGCCCCCACCTCTCAAGATAAGTCCTTTGTTAGCAAGAAACGCATCATGGAACAGCGGTTGCAGCCCTAAAATTGTTTTTCCCGGTGAACCGCGACAATTCATCGGTTAGCGCTGCCAAAATTTGAGTTAGATCTTTTGGGGACAACTACTAACTCAAATCAGGCAGCGCTTTTCTTTTTAGAAATCGGTTTCGCGTTCATGCATGCCTTATTGCCAAATCGCCGATCGAATTGACTCACCTGGTAGAATCGGCATAATTGCGGTGGTTAGTGCGCCTCCTTTTCACTGCCTAGATTTGTTACAAAATGGCTAAAAAGCGAAAAGTTGATTACGAAGAAGAAGAGGACATTCAGGTTGTAAGCAAACATCGTCCTGTGATGATCCAAGATGCGTCCAGACGTTCCAGGCGGGGTAGATTGAAGTTGTACCTTGCTTTCCTGGTCCTAATCGGGCTGATTGTAGGGCCGATCCTTGCGTACTATTACCAGAAATACTCAGCGATAATTGATAAAGGCCTTGAAGGGAAAATCTTCGAACGCTCATCCGGCATTTATGCCGCGCCACTGACTTTGCACCTCAATAGCGCCCTACGCCAGGCTGATCTAATCCGATACCTGCAGAACGCCGGTTACGTTCAACAGGCTGCATCTGCCAATGATCTGCGCGGTCGGTACATTGTGTCAGGGAACGCTATTGAAATTACGCCCAGCTCGGAAGCGACGATCAATAACACCAAGATGTTTCCATCGCTACGCGTGGATTTTGGAGCGAGCGGAATTCGATCCATTACGGATCTGGATAAGCGACAGAGCTTGCCAGAGGCTCAGGTGGAACCGGAAAAAATCTCCTCCACCATTAATCAGGAACGAGAAAAGCGAAAAAACATTGAATTCAAGGACCTTCCCAAACCGTTGGTTGATGCCATTGTCGCCACCGAAGATCGAACTTTCTTTGATCATTCCGGCATAAGCTTGCGTGGCATCCTGCGTGCCTTCAGCCGAAATTATCAGGCGGGTGAAATCACCGAAGGCGGCAGCACCATCACGCAGCAATTGGTCAAAAGCTTCTTCCTGACGCCGGATCGCACCTGGAAACGCAAATTTTCAGAAGCCTACATGGCTCTCATTCTGGAACGGAAGCTGAACAAACAGCAGATTTTGGCCATGTACTGCAACCAGATTTACCTGGGACAACGCGGAGGATTTTCCATCAACGGATTTGGGGAAGCGGCCCGGGCTTATTTTGGCAAGGACGTTTCATACTTAACGTTGTCGGAATCGGCGTTGCTGGCGGGGATTATTCGCAGCCCCAATTTTTATTCGCCTTATTCGCACGAAACCCGCGCGCGTGACCGTCGAGCCACTGTTTTGGATTTGATGGTAGAACAGGGAAAGATCAAACCTGAAGAAGCCGCCAACGCAAAAGCACAGCAACTTGGCGTGATCGGCAAGGGCGGCACAGACGCCACTGATGCGCCGTATTTTGTGGATTACGTGCTGCGGCAGTTGGACGCTCAATACGGGGATGATAGCCAGTCAATGCGCTCAATGCGGATTTACACTTCGATTGACCTGGAATTGCAGCGAGCGGCTTATGCGGCAGTGCAAAAGAATTTGCCCGAAATTGACCGTCAGGTGATGGCCAAACGCGGCACAACAGCCGGATTGCAAATTGCGCTGGTGGCACTGAACGCGAAAAACGGTGACATTTTGGCGATGGTCGGAGGCAGGGATTACGCTAACAGCCAGCTTAATCGCGCAACGGATGCCAGACGCCAGCCGGGATCGGTTTTCAAACCTTTTGTCTACGCCGCTGGATTAAGCGAAAGCGACTCCAGCCGACGAATTACGGCAGCATCACTATTCCGCGATGAACCGCGCAGCTTTGAGTACGATGGCAGATTTTATGCGCCGGACAATTTTCGCGACAGTTACGAACTTCGCACCATGAGCGCGCGCGAAGCCCTGGCCAAATCCAAAAACGTCATTGCCGTTTCGGTGGCAGAGCGTGTGGGCTTTACGCAAGTTGCCAGCTTTGCGGAACGCGCCGGATTGCCAAAGGTTCAGCCGGTTCCCGCATCCGCGCTTGGGGCATCCGAAGCCACACCACTGCAAATGGCTTCAGCATATACGGCATTTGCCAATCAGGGGAAACGCGCTGCGCCAATTGCAATCCGGCGTCTGACGACCAAAGAAGGTTCTGTCATTTTTGAAAAGCAATCGGAAGTGAGTGATGCGATGACTCCGCAAGTTTCCTACATCATGACTTCGCTGATGCAGGACGTGCTGGCTTATGGAACCGGAACACGTGTCAAACAATTCGGAATCCCCAGTCCTGTGGCAGGCAAAACCGGCACTTCGCGCGATGGATGGTTTGCCGGGTATTCGCCAAATCTGGTTTGCGTGGTTTGGATTGGGTTTGATGACAATTCGGATTTTGGGGTGACGGGCGGAACAACCGCCGCGTTGGTCTGGGGCGATTTTATGGCGCGGGCTTTGGCACTGCGCCCGGAACTCGGCGGAGAATTTGAAGTGCCATCAACCGGCTTGGTCACGCAATACGTCAGTCCGCTTGGGGAACCAGCAAAACTTGATACTCCGGGGGCCAGACAGGAAATTTTTCTGAGCGGCACGCAAAATGGCGAAGCAGAAGCCTTGGTTCCGCCGCCTGTTTCAGCCACACCCGCGATTCCACAACCTGCTTATGCCCAGGTTTACGGACAAACGGCATCAATTGAAACGCCTACGGGTCAGCCGACGCCCTATCCTCCTGCAACAGGCACCACCGGGAGTGGAGCTTCAATTTACGGGCAAAACCCTGCGGACCGGATGATTCCTACTGCTCCGGAGGCAAAGGGAAAAGTTTCGCTGAGCCAGCCGACGCCAACTCCGGACAATCGTTCGATCTTTCGCCGCGCAGGCGATGCGATTATGGCTGCTGTTTCAACAAAGCCGACTACGCCTGCGCCAATTCCTGTTCCGGCTAATACACAGTCAGCGCCGCAGAAAACTTCTACATCTACAGGCTCGAAAGGCACACCTTCGACAGCGATTCCGCGCCCAACACCCTGGCATGCTCCGCTCACAAACCCGCAACAAACTGGAGCTGCGCAAACAGCACAGACCGGCACCAAATCCACGGCAACAAAACCGCCCGCACAGCAGCCGTCGCTCAGATATTCCAATGGAACAGTTGGGCCTACGCCTTGGCCTACGCCAGTTTCCAGGCAAACGCAGTCGGCTCCGGCAAAAGGGCCAACACCTAATAAGCCCAGCGTAAGCGCGACAAACAAGTTGGCTGCCGATGGACGAACCAGACCGCGCGTGGTTGTAACGCCAACGCCAGCGCCTCAAAAAGCGGCAAAACCCACAAAGCCTTCGGCAAACCAGGTTGCCAAAGTGAAGCCAACGCCAAAGCCTGTGGTGAAAAAAGAGCAACCGCCGCCGCCAGTTCCTGTGCCTGTCGCGGTAACCAAAAAACAATTCAATATTGAAGTCTGTGCGGTTAGTGGATTGATTCCAGTCAAAGGGCTTTGCACGACCAGAGTGCGAAGATCATTTAACCTGGGCGAAGAGCCAACCAGAACCTGCTCGTCAGATCGCCACAGATAAAGTCACAATAAAGAGCGCCGCAATATTGAACAGAAACTTTCTGTTCAATATTGCGGCGCTCTTTATAACGCGTTGAGTTTTCGCCTACTTTTTGAGTGTGCGAATGTGTTTGACCAATGCCGCCACCTGAGCTGGTTTCAGCGTGTCTTTGAAACCGGGCATAATGCCTTTGCCTTCGTTGATGGCTGCGGTGATCGCTTTGTCATCATTGGCGGTCTGCCATTTTTCGGTCGTCATATCGGGCGGCTCCAGGCTTTCAATGCCTTTGCCATCGGCGGCGTGACATTTTTTGCAATGCTGCGTCCAAAGCGGCCCGGCATCCACGCCCTTACCCGCAGCGGGTTTGCCAGCCGGAGCTTTCTTGGCGGGCGCTTTTCCTTTTGTCTGGGCTGATACGGCCAGCGAAATCAAGCC
>CAZMXG010000172.1:0-16144 GCA_964570175.1 uncultured Heliomicrobium sp.
GCCAAAAATGGGGTTGGCGTCATCGTCATCAGCAGCGATATGGAAGAGGTTCTGGGGTTGAGCGACCGGCTGGCCGTTATGCACGAAGGCCGGATCACAGGAATTCTTGATCGCCAAAATTGCACTGAAGAAAACGTTATGCGCCTGGCCGTTGGCGGCGAACATCCAACTGACAAATAAAAAACTCGTTCATAACTGATGAAAAAAGAACTTGGCATATTCCTCCTGCTGGTTGTTTTGTGTGTGGTGGTTTCGATCAAGGAGCCGCTGTTTCTTTCTGCAACCAATTTGCAAAACACTGCACGGCTGATTGGCGCGTACGGTATTTTCAGCATCGGCGTCGGTGTGGTCATCATTACGGGCGGCATTGATCTTTCCATTGGTTCGAAGATGGCGCTGCTGGGCGTATTGCTTTCGATGATGTTGATGGGCGGCCACTGGCCGGGCGCGTTGGCAGTGGTTGTGACTCTTGGAGTCGCGATGGCGCTGGGGTTGCTCCATGGAACGCTGATCACCCGAATGAAGATTCAGCCGTTCATCGTCACGCTATGCGGATTATTGTTTTATCGCGGCCTGGCGCGTTACATCGCCCATGATGAAACCAAAGGATTCGGCAACTCGGCGGGCTTTGAATGGTTGCAAGGGCTTGCTACCGGAAGGCTGTTGGGGGTTCCTTCTCCCTTTATTGTTTTGATTGCTGTCAGCTTGGTGATGTGGCTGGTGTTGCATCGGTCGGTGTTTGGCCGCTACCTGTTTGCCGTTGGCCGCAACGAAGACGCCGCGCGGTATTCTGGCATTAATACAAAAGCCGTCATCACAGCGGCGTACGTGATTTGCGGTTTGCTGACGGGTGTATCGGCAATCCTGATTGCTTTTTACACAAATTCGATTTCGCCATCTTCGCATGGAAACTTTTACGAACTTTACGGAATTGCGGCAGCAGTGCTGGGCGGATGCAGTTTACGCGGTGGGGAAGGCTCAGTGATCGGCATTATTCTGGGGACAGTGTTGTTGCAGGTTTTGCAGAATCTGGTCAATCTGCTAGGGATTGATCCATCTTTGAATTTTGCTGTGATGGGAGCAGTGATTTTGCTGGGCGTAATGGCGGACCAAATCTTGAAAAGCCGTGCGGCTAAATCTCGTTGAGCAGCAATCGCGTCGGAGCAAACGAAGAAGGGGCCCCTCACTGCCAGAGTAGCAACCCCACATTGCTCTCCCTGGGCTAACGCCAGTGACTGTGTGACCCAGGAAGCTTGACTCGTGGCGGCGAGGGGAGATGCCTCAACCTTAGCCAGTTGGAAAACCCGGCTGGCTTTTCAAACAATCCACTTGAGCGCTCAAGTGGCCACATTTGCATGCTTTTGCTTTCGCAATTGAGAAATGACGGTGTCTCATTCCTCCTGCGATATTGCGGAAAGCCAAGGCCGCAATCTACCCTTGATAACCAATTGAGCGATCTAGTAATTGCCGATCTGTCAGTTTCGGCAGCATGCGCAATATATTTCGCTCTGCCCAGAAGCACCATTGGACTTTAGTCCAATGCCTGTTTGCAGCCCCGCGAAGAAAAAACTGGCAGGAAACCACGTAGTTTCACCTGTGGCATTCCTGAAACTCAGGCCGCACTATTGTTTGACAAAGATTCGGTAGTGCCAGTTTTCTGGCTCAGCGAAGAGTGTGGCAGGTGTCGGGCAGCCATTGAATTCTTACAAGAGAGTCAATCGTGACAGCGAAAAACGCACAAAGTGACGAGCGCGCTATCAGCTTAAAGCTTGGTCGAGCGACTGTCGAAACTGACGCCGAAGTAACCGAAGCCGAATTGCGCGCCGCCCTGAACCGCGCCATGCGTGACAGCCTGAAGCCAATCGCCCTTTGTGCGGGAATCATTTACCTGTTTGCCTTTGTCACTGTTTCCTTATCACCGGCCGATCCTGACCGGCTGGGCATTTTTCTGCCGATCATGTCCGCAGTCTTCTTTGGAATTTTCCTGGGATTTCGGAAGTTACCCATCCCTCTGGAATGGGTAAATTTGCTGACCGCCATTTGCGCGGCATTGGGGTTGTTCACTTGTGTTTTGACGATGCATAACAGCCCGGAGCCCCGGCAAACGACCAATTTTATGTTGCTGATTGTCGCGGCTGGCGCTTTGGTGCTTTCCACGCAATGGTTGATTACATTCATTGTTGCTACTTGTCTGAGTTGGGCCATTCTGATCTGGGATGCGCCTTCTTCGCCGCATTGGGTACATTTTGGGTTCACGCTTTTTGTCGCCGCTGTGATGGCTGTGACCATTCACTTGGTTCGGGTTCGCGCCTTGCGGAATCTGGAAATTCTTCGGATGAGAGATCAAGCCCGCAAAGACATGCTTGAGGTGCTTCTGCTGGCAGTCCGGTTGCGCGAAGAAGAAGTCCGCTTGCTGAACGAGCAATTGGAGCATCGCGTCACAGAGCGGACGGCTGAACTGCGAAGCAGCGAAGAGCGAAATCGAACACTGTTTAACGAACTGAACCATGTTGCGCGTGTGGCGACGATGGGAGAACTTGCCGCTTCCATTGCGCACGAAGTCAATCAGCCGCTTTGCGCCATCATCAACAACGCCGCTTATTGCAATCGCTGGCTGGAAAAACCTGCCCAAGACCTGCCCGATCTGGAAGAAATGCGCGAAGCCGTGAGCGACATCACCGAAAGTGGAAGAAGGGCAAGCGATGTCATCGCGCGCATCAGGACGATGCTTCGAAAAGGCGAAGCGGTTCGCGCCAAATTGGATGTCAATGAAATCATCCACCAGGTGGTCGGCCTGATGCGCAACGAAGCGTTGAAAAGAAATGTCAGTCTGAAAATAAATCTGGCTTCGGACTTGCCGCCAGTGTTCGGCGATCGCGTTCAATTACAACAAGTGATTCTGAATTTGATTCTTAACGGGTTTGATGCAATGAACGATGTCGAGCCGGAAAAAAGAGAATTGCGAATCTGTTCCAGCTTGTCCGAATGCAGCGCCCTGCTGGTTGAAGTCAGCGACACAGGCACCGGAATTGACCAGATCAATTCACAAAAAATCTTCGAAGCGTTTTACACCACCAAGCCGCATGGTCTGGGGATGGGGTTGTCAATTTGCCAGACAATTATCGGAGCGCACGGAGGGCGATTGTGGGCTGGCAATGACCCAGGATCCGGGGCAACGTTTCAATTTAGCTTGCCGATTTTTGAGGATGCGCAGAATGGACAATAACGAACCGATCATATTCATTGTGGATGACGACGGTTTGGTCCGGACTTCCCTGAAACGGTTGATCCGGCTGGAAGGGTGGCGGGTCGAAACCTTTGGCTCTGCCAAAGAATTTTTGGAAGGAGTAAAACTGGATGAGCCGGAAAATTTAGTGCCCGCATGTCTGGTTTTGGATGTCAGGTTGCCGGATTTGAACGGGCTGGATTTTCAAACTGAACTTGCCAAAGCAGGCATTCAAATCCCGATCATCTTCATCACGGGCCATGGAGATATTCCGATGAGTGTACGCGCCATGAAGGCCGGAGCTGTGGGATTTCTGACCAAACCATTCAGCGAGCGCGATTTGTTGAGCTCAATTCGAGAAGCAATCGAACAAGATTTTATCGCCAGTCAAAAACGCGCCGATGTGTTTGATTTGCGTCGCCGCTACGAATCCCTGACGCCCAGAGAGCGGGAAGTTTTCGCTTATGTCGTAACCGGAAAATTGAACAAACAAATCGCATTTGATTTGAACGTGACCGAAAAGACAATCAAAGTTCACCGCGCGCTGGTAATGCGAAAGATGCAGGCCGAATCGTTCGCCGATTTGATTCGAATGGCCGAAAAGCTTCAATTACCGATGCCGAATCCCCTCCAAAACAACCGCTAGATTTGCATTGGACCAAAGTCCAATAGCCAGTTTTGACCCTCTAATTCACAATTTGGACAGTGAGAAATCACCGAAGTGCTCCCCTATCGCGTTCCGGGTTTTGCAGCGTGGGTGCCTCCCACTTGCTGGATTGCCGACTCGAGTCTGTGGATGAATGCAACTGGTTCGCTGCTTTTTCCGGAGCGCGATCACTTCAGCGAACAATGGCGCGACCTTAACAGCCATTGTCAAACCTACACCGAGGCGAATTGACGTATACCTTTGTGACTGAATCCCTCACTCTTTCAATTGTTGATGATGACGAACTGGTCTGCAGATCGCTAAAACGCGTGATTGGCGCTTCTGGTTATCGCGTGGAAGCGTTTTGCTCCGCTGAAGCGTTCCTGGATTCCCGCCTCGAAAAATGCGATTGCTTGATTCTGGATCTTCAGATGCCGGGCATCAATGGTTTGGAATTGCAGCGGCGGTTGCTGAGTCAAAACGTTCACCTCCCAATTATTTTCATCACGGCACAATCCGACGAACGCTCCAGAGTGCAGGCGCTGGCGGCGGGTGCGAATGACTATCTTTTTAAACCCTTCAAAGAAGACCAGTTGCTGAATGCAATTCGTGAGGCAATTGCGGTTGCCAGTGGTGAAAGCTGACGGAGCAATCGGAGATTGCCAGGCTGGCAACGTTGGCGGTTTGCCCAGGCTGATTGATAATGCCGCTTCGAAATTTCGGACTTCTGGCAGGATCAACAGCAAGATGAAAATTGCCGCCTTCAAACTTCTTTCCATCCTTCTTTTGTCGGGACTGTTTCTGGGATATGGCTGGCAGGGCAGACAAGTTCGCGCCAGCCAGAGCGGTCCTGCGCCAGGACTAACTGGCGCTCCTGGAGAATCCGATTGTGCGTCCAGCGGTTGCCACACCGGAAATGACCTGAACAGCAGTCTTGGCACGCTGACGATTAGCGGATTGCCGACCGTTTACCGTCCAGATCAGGAAATCAATCTGACCGTCATGCTCAGCCAGGCGGGACGATCGCGCTTCGGGTTTCAACTGACAGTGGTTGATGACAGAGGCCGCAAGGCGGGCGATCTGATTCTTGCCGACACCATCCGCACACAGAAAATTACGACCTTTGTCACCAACGGCCCGCGCGATTATGTGTTCCATACGGTCGCCGGAACCGTTCCAACCGGCACCAATCCGGGAAGTTGGACTGTGAAATGGAAAGCTCCGGCGCAAACCGTCGGGCGAGTGACTTTTCACGCTTCCGGCAATGCCGCCAATGGCAATGGAGCGCAAACCGGTGATTTCATTTACGTTGCCAGCGCCAGTGTGCAGGCGGGAGCCGCTTTGCCAAATGTTGCCAGCGTATCCGCGGCGAGCTTTATTGCAGGCACACTGGCGCCAGAGACAATTGCGGCAGCGTTTGGGTCGGGCTTTGCCCAGAACGTAGCATTGGCTTCGGCGGTGCCGCTGCCGACTAACTTGGACGGCACACAAGTTGTGATTCGGGATGCTTTCAACATCGAACGGCCTGCACCGCTGTTTTTTGTTTCGCCCGGCCAGATCAATTATCTGATTCCGCAAGGCATCTTTCCTGGAAACGCTGCGGTTATCGTTCGTCGCAATAACCAAGATGTGGCGCAAGGCGCGATCACGATCGAAACATCAGCCCCGGCTTTGTTTGCGGCAAATTCAAATGGACAAGGCGTCGCAGCCGCAGTCGTGCTCAGAGTTCGAAACGGCCAGCAAACTTTCGAACCGGTTTCCCGCCTTGAAGGAAACAACCACGTTGCCATTCCAATTGATCTAGGCGCTGAAACTGACCAGGTTTATTTGCTGCTTTACGGGTCGGGCTTTCGCGGATTCGTGCCGCCCTCTGCGATGAGCGTGACAGTCGGCGGAACGCCTGTTCCTGTTCTGGGCTATGCCGGAGTAGACGGGTTTGCCGGTCTGGATCAATGCAACATTGGGCCTTTGCCGCAAAGTCTTGCCGGACGCGGCAATCTGGATATTGTTCTGACGGCTGGGTTCAAGACGGCCAATCCGCTGACTGTAAACATCAAGTAATGTGCTGGTCGCTGCTGCTATGCAGGGTCTATTCATTCTTTGAATTTAGCCAAAGAGCACACCGAGAATACCAAGGAAAATCAGCTAAACATCCTTCCTCTGTGAGCTCCGTGATCTCTGTGGCTGAAAATGAATTAGCCTTGTACGGCTATGGACGCTGGCCAAGCGACGTTGCATAATCCCTCGGCATTTGTAGTTCCCTTACTTTCGTTATCAAGAAAAAACTTTCTGATTTTTCAAGGAATCCGGCGCATTCCGATGGGCCAGTTCCTGTTGAGGAGTTGTTATGTCAAAAAGAGCGTTTGCTGTGGCAATGGCTTTAGGGTGTTTTGCGTTTCTGGCTTCCGGTCTGTCGGCTCAGGGCTGGCAGAAGTTGTTTGATGGCAAGACGATGAACGGCTGGCATTTGATGGCGGTTCACGATGGCAACGGAGGCGTCTGGGCGGTCGAAAACGGCGCGCTGGTGGCAAACCAGGAAAAAGACCACAAAGGCGGTTTGATCGGGACGGACAAGAAATACTCCGATTACGAAATCGAACTGGAATTCAAAGTGGACGATCCCGTAGACACAGGCTTGTTTCTGCGCGTGCGCGATGACGGAATGGGCTATCAGGTGACGATTGATTATCGCAAAGACGGCTTCATCGGCAGCCTGTACGCTCCGGCGGAAGGCGGCTTCATTCAGCAAAACAGGGATTGGCCGAAGTACTTCAAGAAAGGCGACTGGAACAAACTGCGCGCTCGCATCGAAGGCCAACCCGCGCACGTCGTTGCCTGGCTGAATGGCGTGAAGACGACTGATTTCACGGACAACAAAGATCGTTACCCGCGCGAAGGCTACATCGGCTTGCAGGTTCACGGCGGCGCAGGCGCCTGGGGTGAAAACAGCCGCGCGCGGTTCCGTAACATCCGCATTCAAGAGCTGAAAAAATGAAAATCACGGCTGCTTTGATCGCCGCTTTGCTGGTAGCGGTCAGCTTCAACGTCTCGCCGCAGGCCCAAGCTCCGGTGCGACCTTTGATCATTGGCGTCGCGCACATCGCTTTTCAGGTCAGCGATATGGCGCAGGCGCGCGAGTTTTACACCGGGTTGTTGGGATACGAAGAACCGTTTCAGATTCGCAATTCGGATAACTCCTTGGCGCTGACCTATTTCAAGGTGAACGACCGCCAGTACATAGAAATCTTTCCAGGCCTGCCGCCGAATCAGGACGAACGGCTGAAGCATATCGCATTTGAAACCACTGATATTGAAGCTTTGCGGTTGTACCTGAAATCGAAAGACATCAAAGTTCCCGATAAACATGGGCAAGGCCGCGATGGAAATTTCAACTTCACCGTAACCGATCCCGACGGCCACACGGTTGAATTTGTCCAGTACCGTCCAGGCTCGCTGCACACCAAAGCGCGGGGCAAATACATGTCTTCGCAGCGAATTTCCGACCGCATATTGCACGTTGGCATCACCATCGCCGACCAAGCCGCTGCCGACAAGTTTTACAAGGACGTAATGGGATTTTCGGAAATCTGGCGTGGAGGCCGTGACGATCAAACACTCAATTGGATCAACATGCGCGTTCCGGACGGAACCGATTACATCGAATATATGCTGACGACCGGCAAACCTACGCGGCAACAGCTGGGTTCCAGCCATCACGTGGCATTGCTGGTTCCCGACATGCAAAAAGCGTTGGAGACGTTGCGCCAGCGAGTGGACGACCCGTCGAAAATCCGCTCGCCGCAGGTGGGCCGCAATCGCCGTTGGCAACTGAATCTGTTTGATCCAGACGGCAGCAGGGCTGAACTGATGGAACCGTTTCCGATGCGATAATCGGGAGATGGGAGATGGGAGATGCTAATGACGTTGAGTGGGATGACAACAAGAAGAGTGATGGGAAAAATCGTTTTGGTGCTTTTTGTAGCTTTGTCTTCGATGCCGTTGGTTGTTGGTAAGACAGTGCAGGCTGTTCAAACAAGCAAGGCGCGCCAGCCGAATGTCGTGCTGTTCTTCATTGATGATCTTGGTTACGCGGACATTGGCAGCTTCAATCAGGACAAAGCCTTGATGGGATATTCGACGCCGAACCTGGATCGAATGGCAAAGGAAGGAATTCGGCTGACCAGCTTTTATGTTCCGCAAGCCGTTTGTTCGGCTTCGCGCGCGGCGCTGATGACTGGTTGTTACTCCAATCGCGTCGGCATTCAAGGCGCGCTCGACCACAGAGCAAATTACGGCATCAACGCGAACGAAACAACGCTCGGCGAAGTTTTCAAATCACGTGGTTATGCGACGGCGATTTACGGCAAATGGCATTTAGGCCATCACTCGCAGTTTTTGCCGACGCGGCATGGCTTTGATGAATACTTTGGCTTGCCGTATTCCAACGACATGTGGCCAAAACATCCGACCGGAACTTATCCCGAATTGCCGCTGATTGAAAACGACAAAGTCATTCAGTTGATGCCGGATCAATCGCAACTGACGACGCAGTACACAGAGCGCGCCGTCAAGTTCATTGAACGCAACCAGGCGAAACCATTCTTTCTGTATGTCCCGCACACAATGCCGCACGTGCCGCTGTTTGTTTCCGACAAGTTCAAAGGCAAAACCAAGCGCGGTCTGTTTGGCGATGTGATCGAAGAAATTGACTGGTCTGTCGGACAGGTGCTGGTAACGCTGAAACGATTAAAGCTCGACGACAACACGCTGGTCATTTTCACCTCAGACAATGGCCCCTGGCTGAGCTACGGCAACCATGCAGGATCGGCCAAGCCTTTGCGCGAAGGCAAAGGTACAGAGATGGAAGGCGGCGTGCGTGTGTCGTTTATTGCTTGGTGGCCGGGAAAGATTCCCGCCGGAGTCAGCAGTCGCGAACCGGTAATGACGATTGATTTGCTGCCGACGCTGGCAAAGCTGATCGGCGCGGAAACTCCCAAAGATCGCATTATTGATGGCTTGGACATCTGGCCGATTCTGTCCGGCAAGAAAGCCAAAAGCCCACATGACGCGCTGTATTTTTACTGGGGCAAGGAACTGCAAGCCGTGCGCGCTGGCAAATGGAAACTGCATTTGCCGCATACCTATCGCTTCATTCAAACCCCTGGCGGCGAAGGCAAGCCCGGCAAAGACACGTACCCGATGCTGGAATTATCGCTTTACGATCTGGAAGCCGACATCGGCGAAACGACCAACCTGGCCAACAAGCATCCGGAAATCGTTAAACAATTGATGGTTTTTGTCGAACGCGCGCGCGAAGATTTGGGCGATTCGCTAACCAAACGCGAAAGCAAAAACATTCGCCCGGCGGGCAAGTTGCAATAAATACGAGTCAGTACCGCGACCGGTAGGAAGCGGGCTTCATTGTCAACCGCTTGCTACACGCGCGGTACTGACCCAGCAACCATCAGGAGCAATCACCTCAATGGCTGAACTCACACAAGGCAAGCAACGCATTGTCGCGTTGACTTCGTTTTTGAACCTTTACGCGCTGGTTGGCATTGCCTTTTATGGCCCGCCATTCTTTTACGACTTTCTGGTCAAAGAATTTAACTGGTCGCGCGAACAGGTGACGTCGGGCAATACCTTTGGCAAAACTTTGGTGTTGCCGCTTTTCGGGTTTGCCGCTGGGTGGGTCATTGACCGGTTCGGCTTGAAGCGATTGATGATCGTGGGGATTTTGTTCGGGGCGATTTCGATTATCGGGCTGGGCCAGGTCAATACGCTGCCGCTTTTTTATACATGCTTCATTTTCAATGCGCTCGGTTACGTTTGCGCGGGGCCGCTGCCAAATCAAGTATTGCTATCGCGCTGGTTCAAAGAATCGCGTGGCAAGGCGATGGGCTTTGCTTATTTGGGAATTGGCCTGGGCGGAGCGATCACCGTCAAAATGGCTTCGTGGTTAACCGGCAGGTTTGGTTGGCAAACGGCGCTGCTGTGTCTGGGCGTGTTAATGGCTGCCGTGGCTTTGCCGCTGACGCTGATGGTCAATGACAAGTCCGAAGAGTTTCAGCAGAAGAACGATATTCCGACTGCTCCGCTGAGTGAGATTATGCGAAGCCCGTCGTTTTACCTGCTGGTGATTGGCAGCCTTTGTTCGATTGGAGCCGTCGGTGCAACCAATCAGCATCTGAAACTTTATCTAGCACGCGACAGCGGATTTTCTCAGGACAAGGCGGCAAACGTCATTGCATTGGTGCTGTTTACCAGCAACGTCGGCAGAATTTTGATGGGCTGGCTGGCGGATCGCTTTCCGAAAAAGTTCGTCATGATTTTGATTTACATGCTGGTCGCCTGCGGCATTCCGATTCTGTTTTTCATTCAAGAACCGGGAATGATTTATCTGTTTGCCATCGTGTTCGGCATCGGCATGGGCGGCGATTACATGATTATCCCATTAATGGCGGCGGATTTGTTTGGCGTTCGCGTCATGGGACGAGTGATGGGATTGATCATTGTCGTGGATGGTCTGGCCGAGGCCTGGGTTCCCAAGCTGGTCGGCAGGTTACGCGATCAAAATCTGAATTACACCAAAGGTTTTTTGGTGATGATTGGACTGGCTCTGCTTGGAGCAGTGGCAATCTCTTTCCTTCCCAGAAAAGCAAAACACGCAGATGCCTGACGACCTACTTCAATTTCGCGCAATGACCGCTGCCGATATTCCAGTTGGCGAAGCGCTGTGCCGAACCGCGCATTGGAATCAGTTACCGAAGGATTGGGAATTGTTTTTGAAACTCTCTCCGACGGGTTGCCGTGTGGCTGTCAAACATGAGCGAGTTGTCGGCACCGTGACGACATTCAGTTATCAGGATCGCGTAAGCTGGATTGGGATGGTGCTGGTTGATCCGGCTGAGCAACGGCAAGGAATCGGCACAAAGTTGTTGCACGAAGCCCTGAACATTTTGAAAGATCGGCCCTTGGTTGGTTTGGATGCGACGCCTGCCGGTCGTGAAGTCTATTTGAAACTCGGCTTTGTGGACGATTACGGCTTAAGCCGCATGGAAACTGTTGTTGTCGGTTTTGCGGCTGACAAAATCAGTCTGGCAAGACGGATGACCAAAGCGGATTTTCCACGCGTGGTCGAAATGGATCAAAAGGTGTTTGGGGCAGATCGTCACTTGCTGCTGGAATGGTTGTTTTCCGGCGCCGCCGAATATGCCTGGGTGGTTGAACACGAAGGGCAAATTGCTGGCTATACGTTTGGCCGTCACGGATTCAACTTTGAACAACTGGGGCCGGTCATTGCTGAAGATGTTCAAACAGCCAGGCAGTTGATGACGGCTTGTCTGGAGGAGCAAACAGGCAAAGCGTTCATCCTGGACGCCACACATCATGACCTTGAATGGTTGCGGTGGCTGGAATCAGTCGGCTTCAAAGAGCAGCGCCCTTTCATTCGTATGTTTCGTGGCCAGGCTAAGCGCTTTGGCCTGACCGAAAATCAATTTGCCATTCCAGGGCCGGAATTTGGATGAATCAGGAAGTTATGATCGAAACTGAAGAACAACTGGAAGAGAAGCTTTCAGCGCCAAGCGAGCAAGACGGGGCTTTCATGTGCCGCTTGATTGGCGATGTCATGGTGTTGGGCGCAGGCGGCAAGATGGGACCTTCGCTCGCCAAACGATGCAAACGCGCAATTGAAGCCGCTGGCGTGTCGAAGCGCGTAATTGCCGTTTCGCGATTCAGTTCCGCTGAGGCCAGAAACGAACTGGAAGCGTCGGGCGTTGAAACCGTCTCTTGCGATTTGCTGAACCGAGACGAAGTGGATCGGTTGCCGGATTGCGAAAACGTGTTGTACCTGGCGGGCAGAAAGTTCGGCTCGGCGGATCGAAGCGATTTGACTTGGGCAAGCAATACAGTGGTTCCAGCGTATGTTGCGCATCGGTACCGGGCTTCGCGGATTGTGGTGTTTTCAACGGGCAATGTGTATCCCTTTGTTGGCTTAGAGAGCGCCGGTTCGGTCGAAAGCGACGCTCTCGATCCGCGCGGCGAATACGCGCAATCCTGTTTGGGACGCGAACGAGTCTTTGAATACTTTTCGCGCGAAGAGGGGACTCGGTGTTTGATGTTCCGGTTAAATTACGCAGTTGATTTGCGATACGGCGTGCTTGTGGATATCGCGCGAAAGGTGTTTGCTGGTCAGCCCGTTGACCTGTCGGTTTCGCGGTTCAACGTGATCTGGCAAGGCGATGCCAATTCGTATGCTTTGCGAAGTCTGGAACTCTGCGATTCGCCGCCGCGGGTGTTGAATGTCACCGGCCGCGAAATCGTTTCGGTGCAGCAAGCATCTGAGTTTTTTGCGCAACGGTTTCGGCGTGTAGTGAGCTTCAAAGGTGAAGCCTCTGGCCTGGCGCTGCTCAATAATTCCGCGCTTTGCCGCGAATTGCTGGGTGAGCCTGACGTGAAGCTGGAAGAGTTGATGGAATTGGTCGCGCATTGGGTTGAAGTCGGCGGCAAAAGTTTGAACAAACCGACCAAGTTTGAAGTCGTTGATGGGAAATTTTAAGCAATGGCATTTTCAAAAGTTGATCCTGAAATTGGCCGCAAGCTGCGCGAAGGCGTTGTCATTCCGGCGCATCCGCTGGCGTTGACCGAAGCGCGGAAACTGGACGAAAAGCATCAGCGCGCTTTGACGCGATATTACTGCGACGCTGGCGCAGGCGGAATTGCCGTTGGAGTTCACACCACTCAGTTTGCCATTCGCGATCCAAAAATTGGTTTGTTCCAGCCTGTATTGAAACTGGCGATGGGAACGGCGTGCGAATGGGAACAGAGAAGCGGGCGGCAAATCATCAAAATCGCTGGCGTTTGCGGTGCAACTGAACAGGCTGTCGGGGAAGCTGCTTTTGCTGCCGAAATCGGTTACCACATTGGCTTGCTGAGCCTGGCAGCTTTGCGCGAAGCGACGACCGAAGAGTTGATCGAACATTGCAAGCAAGTTTCCGAAGCGATTCCGCTGTTTGGCTTTTACCTGCAACCGGCAGTTGGCGGACGTTTGCTGGGGTACGAATTCTGGCGAGCTTTTTTTGAAATTGATAAGGTCTTGGCTGTAAAGATCGCGCCTTTCAATCGGTATCAAACATTGGACGTTGTTCGCGCTTTGGCGGATAGCGGCCGGCAAAACGAAATCGCGTTATACACAGGCAACGATGACAACATTGTTGCCGACTTGTTGACAGAATTTCGTCTGGAGGAGGGCAAGAAGCTTCACTTCGCAGGCGGCTTGTTGGGTCATTGGGCAGTCTGGACGCAGCGAGCGGTCGAGTTGGTTAAAGCTACAAAAACTTGCAAACTCAACGGGGGAGAGGGCGCTTTTGACTTGCTGGCGCGCTCGGCTGAAGTGACTGAGGCGAATGCCGCGCTGTTTGACGTCAGGAATAACTTTGCTGGCTGCATTGCCGGATTACATGAAATCTTGCGCCGACAACGATTGCTACAAGGGCGCTGGTGTCTTGATCCGAATGAAGAATTATCTTCTGGGCAACTGGAGGAAATAGACCGGATTTGTGCCAATTATCCTCACTTAAATGACAATGACTTTGTCGCTGAAAACCTGACTGGCTGGCTAAGCTGAGAAAGAACTGAAAAACTCCTCGAAACCGGTTAGAGAAAATCCAAGTCTATCTGTCAGGGAGACAACAATGAAACTTAAATTCTCTGGAAAGAAAATTATTGTAACCGTAATTTCACTGGCTGTGTTGGGAACGGCAGGTTGGTACTTTTGGGGCAAGCGGGAAGCCAGCGCCGAGGAATATTTAACCGCTAAAATCGAGCGCGGCGACCTTCGTAATAGTGTTTTTGCCACGGGCACGCTGCAAGCGGTAACGACCGTGCAGGTCGGCAGCCAGGTTTCGGGAACCATTTCTTCACTGTCGGCAGATTTCAATACCAAAGTGCGCAAAGGGCAGGTTGTTGCGCAGCTTGATCCTTCGATTTTGCAGGCGCAAGTCGCTTCGCAACGCGCCAATCTGGAGCAGGCGCGCGCCAGCGCTGCTGATGCCCAAGCCAAATTGCTGGCTGCCAGATCAAATGTTCAAAACTTGCAATCAGGCGTATCAAGCGCAGGGTCAAATCTGGCAGCGCTCAAAGCGCAGCTTGATGATGCGGCGAGTTTATTGAAACGTCAGAAGGCTTTGTCTGATGCGGGCCTGATCGCCGAGCGCGATCTGGAGTCCGCGCGAACAGCGTTCAATGCCGCTGAAGCCAGATACAAACAAGCTTCAGCGCAGTTGGATCAGGCGCGTTCCAGTGAGCAATCTTCCGCAACTTCCGGGATCGCTCAAGCGGAAGCTCAGATCAAACAAGCTCAGGCACAGGTCAAACAAGCCGAAGCATCGTTGAAGCTGGCTGAAGTGAACCTGAGCCATACAACAATCACTTCACCCATTGATGGCGTGGTCGTTTCCAGGACCGTAGATGTCGGCCAAACAGTTGCCGCCAGTCTTTCGGCTCCCACGCTTTTCACGATCGCCAACGACCTGACGCAGATGCAGGTCATTGCCAACATTGACCAGGCCGACATCGGTTCGATCAACCAGGACAACAAAGTCACATTCACCGTGGACGCTTATACGGGGCGCAGGTTTGAAGGAACGATCAAGGAAATTCGCCTGAGTCCGCAGAACGTGCAGAATGTTGTCACGTATAACGTTGTCATCAATGTTCAGAATCCCGATCAAAAGCTGTTGCCTGGAATGACGGCCAATCTGACGTTTGCCGTTGCTGAACGTAAAGCAGTAATTAAAGTGCCCAATGCCGCGCTCCGCTTTTCGCCGAAGGATATGACTCCTGAAAAGATTCGAGAAATCATGCGAAGTCAGCGTGGCGGTCAGGGAGGGGAACAGCCGTCTCCTTCACAAGAAGCGGGTCAAAACGCCCAAACCGGTCAAGCGGGTGGGGGCGAGGCAAGGCAAGGCCGACGTGGCCAACAAGGCCAGGGGCAACAGGGACAGCAAGCTGGCCAGGGTGGACAGCAGGGGCAACAAGGACAACAAGCGCAGGCGGGTGGTGATGGTGGTGGCCGACGCAGTGGTTCCGGAGTTCCAGGCGAGGGACAATGGCGTTTAGTTTGGGTTTTGGGCGCAGATAACAAGCCACAACCCCGCAGAGTTAAACTGGGAATCACAGACGGCACCGCGACAGAAATCCTTGAAGGGAGTAATCTGCAAGAAGGTGACACTGTCATTGTTGGACAGAAGATTTCTGGTAGTGGCGCAACAACGAGCGGTACACGTGCTCCCGGTTTTGGTGGTGCCCCGTTTGGCGGCGGCCCAGGTGGGGGCGGGCCAGGTGGTGCAGGTGGCGGTCGTCGGTAATTCAGCATCACGTCTGGCTCAATAAATTTGAGAGAACATAAGCGGTCAGTCCGCATATTGCCTTATCGCTTATGTTCTCTATCATCTTTCCCAACGAAACTTGAAGACAAGAAATGCAATTGGCAACAGTAACTGAAAAAATAAAAACGACTGGAGTAGAGACGGAAACCCGGATGTCTGAAACCATAGGTCGCCCAATCCTAGAGATAGATCATCTGCATAAAGTGTACAAAACAGGTGACGTCGAAGTTCACGCCCTGCGCGGGGTCTCCCTGACAATTCGCGAAGGTGAGTTTGTTGCCATTATGGGAACGTCCGGCTCAGGCAAATCCACGATGATGAATATCCTGGGCTGTTTGGATCGTCCGACACGAGGCAAGTACATTCTGGATGGAAATGACGTTTCGCAGCTTTCAAAAGATCAGCGAGCGGACATTCGTAACACCAAGATCGGATTTGTTTTTCAGGGCTTCAACTTGTTGTCTCGAACCTCAGCTTTGGAAAATGTTGAACTCCCGATGTTGTATGCCAACGTTCCGACAGAAGTACGACACAAGCGTGCGCACGAAGCTCTGGTTTCGGTCGGTTTGGCGGGACGCGAATATAATCATCCAAATCAGCTTTCTGGTGGGCAGCAACAACGCGTGGCGATCGCGCGTTCTCTGGTGAACAATCCCAGTTTGATTCTGGCCGATGAACCCACAGGCAATCTGGACACCCGGACTTCTATCGAAGTGATGGAAATCTTTCAGCGGTTGAATCGAGAGAAGGGCATCACGATCGTTTTGGTGACGCACGAACAGGACATCGCCGAATATACGCAACGTGTGGTTGTCTTCCGCGACGGCAAAATCAAACGCGATTACAGGATTGATGAACCGCGCGATGCCGCTGAAGAATTGA
>CAZMXG010000173.1:0-16101 GCA_964570175.1 uncultured Heliomicrobium sp.
CTCCATGCAACAAATCTGGATAGACCGATCAACTTATAATGCGATTGCCCTGCTTTATCCAGACTCAACCGATTTGTCCTGCGAATCAAAGAAATGTGTTCAGATTATTAAACGTCCCGCCAAGCACTTGCGCCGACTCTGTGGCGGAATTGCCGAACCAGCCCTGAATTATCGTCGAATATACATCCCGAAAATCTATTTGGTGCTTCAGATTGCCCTGCAGCAAGTCGGTCAGGTTTGGATCGGAGCCGTAAAAACCGCCTTTGACCTTTCCGCCAAGGAAGTAAATGTTGTTGGCGGTGCCGTGATCAGTTCCGTTGCTGGCGTTGTCCGCAATTCGCCGCCCAAATTCCGACCAGATCATAATCAAGGTTTTGTCCGCGAAACCTTTTGCCGTCAGGTCGTCATAAAACGCCTTCAAGCCTTCGCCAAGAGTTTTATGCAGCGTCGGCAAATCTTTGTCCTGATTGGCGTGCGTGTCGAACCCGCCGAGCGTGACATAAAAAACGCGCGTGCCCAGTTTTGGCACGCTTGAACTGGCCATCTTGGCGACCAGCTTCAAGCCTCCGGCAAAATTTGTTGTTGGGTACGTTATCGTGCTGGTGTAACCGCTGACGGCTTGCGTGACGGAATCAGAACTGTTCAGCGCATCCAGCCAGACGTTTTCCGTCAGGTCGTCGTAAGGCAAAACAGGCGCATCCGGATTCACCCAGCGAGCAATGGCCAATTGATTGTTGCGGTCGCCGTTGTATCGTTGATCGGTGTTAAAGGAATAGCCGGATGGATTGCCTTGATTATCCGCGCCGATGCCAGAAATTTTCACGCTGGGAGCGTATAGCGTCGTGTTGACGCCACCGATGCCGACCGTATCCAGCGGGTTGGTTTTGCTGCCGAACAGCAAGGAATGACGGCCCAGCCAGCCGCTTTGTGCTGTCACCGCCGGTTGCGGATCTCCGATTCGATAAATGTTGCGCGAACCGTCGTGTGATAAATTCGGATTCGGATAATGGACACTTTGAATGATGGCCAGCTTGCCCGCGTCAGCGATTGGCTTGATTGCCGAAAGGTGCGGCGTCAATCCCATCGTTGTTGAACCATTTAGCGCCAAAACCTGGTTTCGCGGAATCGCCAGCCGTGACCGGAAGCTGGCGTAAGTGCTGTACTGAGCCAGCGGCACGACGGTATTCAACGGATCGTTTCCGCCAGCCAGTTCAACGACAACCAGAATCCTGTCTTCGGCAATCAGATTGTGCCGGAGTGATTCGACGACGGTGACGCCTTTGGCTTGGCGAGTAATTGAAGGAAGAAGCGCACCTGCGCCAAGCGCGCCTGCGCTAGTTTTGATGAAATCTCTGCGACTGGGTTTCATAAATTCTCCGTGAGCGTAATTGGTAGTTGGCCATGTTTCCTGCCAATCACCAGCCACCAACAATCAACCACTATTAGAAGGTTTGCGCTTCTGGCCGCGAAAGCAACAAGTGAATCAAGCCGCGCACTTTTTTATCCTTCGTCGTTTCGTCCAACAGAAACGTGCCGATGTTGCCGTTGTCGTCTTTTTTCATGTATTCAATCAGCAATTGCCGGAGTTGCGCATGCAGCGGTGCCTGCACCAGTAACTTGATGAAGTAATCCACCACTTGTTCAACAGTCGAGTTCGGATTCAACCCAGCCGTTGCCAGCACCGAATCAATCGGGATTCCTGGCGGAGCGTTTTGAAATCCGCGCGCCGTCACCAGATTGTTTGCAAAATTGGCGCGCGCGAACAATTGCGATGTCGTGATCCAATCGGCTTTACCTGGCCATCCAAAAACGTCCGGCGGGTTCAACAGCACTTGTCCCATCGAAGCGATGCTGGCCGGAGCGATGTTCACGCCGCCAAATCCTCCGCCGTACACTTGGCGGGAATTGATGCTTGCCTGCGTCAATCGCGTGGCGCTGACGGCGTAATATGCCGGCCATTTGACCAGCGCCTGTATCGCGTTGTCGGAATAGAACTCTTTAGTATTCAAAAACAGGTTTCGCAGAATGGCTTTCAGGTCGAAGTTTGTTCGAATGGCGACAGCGGCCAAATGTTCGACAACAGCCGCTTCCGGATTTTCATAGGCGAAATACTCAAACAGTTTCTTGCAAATCATTCGCGCGGCATAAGTCCGCTGCGGTTCCTGGTCAAAAATCAAATCCACAATGTCGTCGCCGTTGAAATTGCCCGTGCTGCCAAAGACGGTTTTGTCCGTGTAATCGTGACGCTGGGCGGCAATGGAATTGTCCGGCGTGTTCGGTGGAATTTGAATGACTTCGGCAGGTGTCGCCAGCGGGCCGTTTTGTTCGTTGAACCGATCCATATCGGCTTCGCATCGCATCAGGTTGTCACCGCACAACAATCCCCAGCCCGTAAAAGCGCGCGCTGCCTGCTGCACATCCGGTTCGGTGTACACACCCGCGAAGTACGCATCCAGACCTAAAGTAAAAATCTCGAACAGCTCGCGGGCATAGTTTTCGTTCGGCGAACCTTTGACGTTCAGGTAATTGTCCAGCCACCAAAGCATTGCCGGATCGCGGTTGATGGCCTTGACCAAACTTCGGAAATTGCCGGTCGCATGCTGACGGAACAGCAAGTTTTGCCAGTACAGATATTTGTAGCCATTCGGAGCGCCGACTTTCAGCACGGCTGTCGAAAAATGATCGTGCCAAAACAACACCATGCGCTCCTGCAAGGGGCGGCGCGTTTTGGTCATGATTTCGATCCACCATGCAGCGGTATCTTCCGGCGTCAGCAACCGAATGTTAAAGGAACCGTCACGCGTAATCGGCGTGGCTGGGATTGTAGCTTCGGTAACTGTCTCGTAATTAACCAGTTGTTCAACTGTCGCTTCAAAGCCGATCTTCAGGTAGTTTTCGATCTCATCAGGCCGCGCGCCAAACCCCCCTCGGCGAAGCAAATGAGCCATTCTGTCATATTGAGTGGGCATGAAATTCCTCCGACTGCTTTGCATTCCATGAAAAGCCAGAATTGAATCTTTATGACTATTGGTACAACGTAGTGATTTTTTGTTTTCGGTCAAAAGTGAATGAATACTCAGAAAATTTTGCAGCGCCTTGCAACTGATTGACGAAAACGGGTAGAGATTATGCTCTGCCCGTTTCCCTTTCTGGTGAGTTTGCTTGAAAGAAGGAGGAGTTTCAGAATGAATTCTTGATGTTGAAGGAATCCGGCTCATCGGTCATCGAATTAACGACACTCAATTGCCCGCCGGTGAATTCAAAGACTTTCCACAACGTCCCTCCGCCTGTGGGAGCCACGATAGTTCGGGTCAATTGGTTTCCGCTGTAAACCCTGACAACAATTCCGGATTGGGCGATGCCGTTGCTGCCGTTTAAGTCCCGGTTGGTGTAGTTGTGAATTGAGAAGCGATAGGTTGCGTTAGCGGCGGGCGTGAAGGTGATGGTCTCAGGACCTGGGCTTGTGCCGTCAACGTCCAGCATGGTCGTCACGGGATTCAGCAAATCGGTCGGCTCCAACCACCAGACGTGAAAGCGAGAATTTGCCGAAGCCGGGCCTGTGATGTGCGCGTCCAGGTCAAGCGCGTTGGCCCATGTGACGATGATTCGCATTTGTCCCGCGGCGAGCGGAGGTGTCAATGCGAAGTTGGCGGTTTGTGATTGGCCTCCGGCGACGGTTGAGCTTTGCGTGACGGTGATGAATCCGCTGGCTGCGACAGACAAATTGTAGCTGCCCGGATTGATGATGTAGATGCCGAATTTACCAGCGGCATCAGTGGTCGTCGTGCGCGTTTGGCCGCTGCCGGTGGGTTGCAGCGTAATGCTGGAATTGGCCAGCGCTGAACCGGTTGCGGCGTTCAGCACTGTTCCGCTGATGGTTCCGAATTCGTTTTTATTGACGATGGCCAAAGTCGTGACCAGGCTTTGTTTGCTTTTGAGCGAAACAGTCATCGGCGTGGCTAGGTTTGTCGGCAGATTCGCAGGCAGAGTCACGTTGATTTGCCACAGACCGACGAAACCCGGAGTCAGTCCGCTAAACAAAACTTCGGCGGGCGTTCCGCCAATCGTGACGGTGGTTGCGGCAGTGGCTTGAGCTAGCGGGCTGGCGGGTGCGGCTTGGCCGTCTGCAACCAGCGGATTCGTGTTGCCGATACCGGTGGCATAAATGACCAGGACATTGCCGCTGGCTTCTGGGCGCGAGCCAGGGACTTTGTCGAAATCGGCATTCCGTGACAGGTCTGTATTCTGAGCAATGGCTTGATTCTTGCCAGACAAATCCAACGTGAATACGCCGGGCGAAGCGTCAGCGACGGTTATCGTTCCGTCCCCGACTGCGGCGGCGATGCCGGAATTGAATACCTGAATGTTTGCTGTGCCTGCGGCGACTCCGCTGGGGACTTGCAGATTGATCTGATTGGGTGAAACGAAAAACAGTGGCGCATCAATTCCGCCGATTTTGACGGTGACTCCGCCAAGCGTTTTGGGCAAGGGAACTGATGAAGCACTGATTGTTTGTGTGGAAAGGCCGACTCCGAAAAGGGCTGCAATCGAACCCGGCGCGACACTTGCCTCGTAGCTGGCTGCATTTACCAGCGCAATCGGAGCCGCTGTTGTGGGACTAGCTTGGGCCGGTTGCGCTGGTTGTGTAGCCACAAGGGCTACAACGAGGCAGATAATAGCGAAGCTCGCTACGAATCGCCATTTTTTTTGAGTCGTTGAGATAAAATTTGTACGAAATTTCATGCTGAAACTCCTTTTCGAAGCGAATCGGTGAGATTCGCGCCCTGCGCCCTTACATCAAAAATCCTAGATTCGCGAATGAGCCGTTCAAAATTTGCTGAGCATCGCTGGCGGTATTGCCGAACCAGTTCTGGATAATCGTCGAATACACATCGCGGAAGTCGAAATTATTCTTTAGATTCCCGTTTTGCAGGTCGTTCAGTTTCGGATCAGCGCCGTAAGCTCCACCGATGACTCGATTGCCGATGCAGTAAATATTGTTGGCCTGGCCGTGATCTGTTCCCTCGCTGGCGTTATCGGCGACGCGGCGGCCAAATTCTGACCACACCATAATCAGAGTTTTGTCAGCCAGGTTGTGAGCTGTCATATCGTCGTAAAATGCTTTCAGCCCTTCAGCCAACGCTCTATGCAACGTCGGCTGGTCATTGATTTGGTCAGCGTGCGTGTCGTAACCGCCCTGCGTGATGTAAAAAACTCGGGTTCCAAGCAGCGGTGTTGTCGAAGTTGCCAGTTTGGCGATCAGCTTCAATCCTGCGGCAAAACCATTGTTTGCCGGATACGCCACTGTGCTTTGATAAGCGGCTGTGGCCTGGGCGACGAGGTCGGCGCTGTTCAACGCATCAACCTGTGTAGATTCGCTCAGATCCAGGTAGGGTTTCGTGCTGGGCGCATTGTCGTTGACGCGGGCGGCTGCCAACTGGTTATTCCGGTCGCCCGGATAGCGGTCGTCAGTGCGGAACAGGTAGCCGGAGGCATTGCCTTGTGCGTCATTCAAAATTCCAGAAATTTTTGCTCCCGGCGCGTACAGCGTTGAATTGACTCCGCCGATGCCCACAGTGTCCAGCGAGTTGGTTCTATTGCCGAACAGCACTGAATGTCGCCCAATCCATCCGGTGCCGCCGTTGGCGACACTGCCGGACGCATCTCCTTGCCGGTAAATCGAGCGCGAACCATCATGTGATAGATTTGGATTCGGGTAATGGCACATCTGAATGACAGCCATTTTGCCTGCGTCGGCAAGTGGTTTGATTGCACTCAAGTTTGGCGACAACCCCATCGTCGTTGTGCCAAATAGCGGCAAAACTTGCTCCTTTGGAATGGCGATTCGGCTGCGGAAGCTGGAATAGGTGCTGTACTGGCCGAGCGGCACAATGGTGTTCAGCGGGTCATTGCCTCCGGCAAGTTCCACCACGACCAGAATTCTGCCATCGGCGGCCAGTTCGTCCCGGAGCATTTGGACGACGGTTGTTCCCATTGCCTGTTTGTTGATCACCGGCAATGCGAGGCCTGCGCCAACTGCGCCTGCGCCGGTTTTGATGAAATCTCTTCGTGTTCTGTTCGACATAAAACCCTCCATCAAAAAGTCTGGCATTCTGGCCGTGACAACAACAGATGAATCAAGCCGCGAATCTTTTTGTCTTTGGTCGTGGCATCAAGCGTGAAATTGCCGATTGATCCGTTGTCATTCATTTTCAGGTAATCCACCAGCGCCTGGCGGACATTGGCAGGCAATTGCCGTTGAACCAGTAGAAGAGTGAAGTAATCCACGACTTGTTCAGCCGTGGCGGTTGGGCCAAGTCCGCCCGTGGAAAGGACTGTGTCTATGGGGATTCCTGTGTTGCCAGCGGTTGTGCTGCGATTTGTGGCCAATGCGTTTGCCCAATTGTCGCGCGCCAGCAATTGTGAAGTCGTGATCCATTCTTCCTTGCCTGGCCAGCCGAAAACATCCGGGGGATTTAGCAGCGCCATCCCCATGGCGTCCAGCGTAGTTTGCTGCACCTGCCCGCGGCCTCCGCCGTTCAGCCCTCTTGTCAGCACTGTTGCCTGCAACAGCCGCACGCCACTGATGATGTAATGCACGGGCCATTTGACCAGCGAATGAATCGCTCTGTCAGAGTAAAACTCTTTTGTGTTCAAAAAAAGATCACGCAGGACCAGCTTGATGTTGAAGTTGTGGCGCAACACGGCGGCAGTCATGTGGTCGAGTACAGGCGGTTCCGGATTTTCATAGGCAAAATGCTCAAAGAGTTTTTTGCCGAGCATTCTCGCCGCGTGCGTCCGCTGGGGCTCTTTGTTCAGGATCAGGTCAACAATGTCGTCGCCATTGAAATTCTGCATCACACCAAAAACGGTTTTATCACCGTAATCGTGGTTGCGCGTTGCCGGAGAGTTGTCGTTAACGCTGGGAGGAATAAGGACGGCTTGCGCCGGATCGGTCAGTGGACCATTGGGATTGTTATTGACCGGAGCATCCGCACCTCTGCGAATCGTCCAGCCGGTAAAAGCGCGCGCAGCTTGCTGAACGTCCGGTTCTGTATAGCCTCCGGCAAAAAACGCATCCAGTCCAAGCATAAAAATTTCCATCAATTCGCGCGCATAATTTTCATTGGGGCTGCCTTTGATGTTCAGGTAATTGTCCAGCCACCACAGCATCGCCGGGTCTCGGTTCATGGCTTTGCACAAAGCGCGGAAATCGCCCGTGGCGTATTGCCGGAAGGCCAGATTTTGCCAGTACATATATTTCAAACCATTCGGCAGGTTGACTTTGCTGACTGCGGTTGCAAAGTGGTCGTGCCAGAAAATGGTCATTCGCTCCTGCAGCGGACGCTTGGTGTAAATCATTCGGGTTAGCCACCAAGAAGTAATGTTGTCAATATCCAGAATCTGAATGTCGAATCCTCCGCCCGTAGTCGTCGGCTGTGCAGGCACATCGGGCGATTCGGCAACATTTTCAAAATTGATCAATTGGTCTACGACCGTTTCAAATCCCAGCTTTACGTAGTTGTTGATTTCATCCGGGCGCGCGCCGAATGCTGCGCGCCGCCACAAATGCGCCATCCTGTCATAGGCTGATACCGCCATCACGATACCTCCGGTTGTTGAATTGCCATCGCGAATTTAGAGAAGCTGGCACACCTCTGCTGAAACTCGCCTTTGACGGTCGGGAAAATCAGGTTTTGATAAGTATTGAGGTTCAGATAGGCCGCCTTTTGTAAAGGAGACCGCAAATTTCCGCGCTTGTTGCGTCTGTCAGATTCAACGCCACAGGTCAGCGTTGGCTAAGATTTTTACAGCTTTGAAAAAGTCTTAAAAAAGTTTCTGAAACTTGACACCCCGCAACCGATTTTCTCGCTTATGTGAATGAGGTTGTTTTTCCAGGCAAGAAAACGAGGACACCACGCCCATGGGACGCTTTAAGCATCTGATCAAACTCTGTTTTTGCTGTTGTTTCGCTGTTGTGGTCGTTGCCGAAGCAGGCTTGGCCCAGATAGCGGAACCGTCTGCTAGAAAAGAGCAGGAAATTCTGCTGACCCTGACGGTTACCAATCAGCAGGGAATGCCGATTAAAGGCTTGCGGCCTGACCATTTCGATATTTGGGCCGACAAGAAGTTGCTGAAGATCTCGAGCTTTAGGGAACAGGAAGAGCCAGCCAGCATTCTTTTTCTTGTAGATATTTCCGGATCTATGTCTGGTGGAGCTAGTCAGGGTAACAACCTTCGTCTTTATACTCGTAGCATCCTGAATTTTTTGGAGCAGGGAAACGACGCCAATGAGTATGCGGTTTTGAGCTTCAACAAGGAAGTTCATTTAGCGCAGAGTTGGACGCAGGACAAGCGAAGGATGGAGCAGTCGTTGAACAACGTCGCCATGCAGCCTGCAAAAGGACTGACAGCGCTTTTTGACGCATGCCGCCAAGGTATGGACTTAATCAAAAGCGGTAAGCATCGCAAACGAGTCATCATCTTACTGAGCGATGGGCAGGAAAATGTTTCAAAGGATGAGCGATTTGGAAAATTGAAAGAGCAGGTTCGCGCAGAGGATGTGCTTCTTTTCGGGATTTCGATTGTTTCGTCTGGCGCTAGTTTTAAGGTGGACAGGCAAGGACAGGATGTGTTGGAAGATCTGGCGACACAGACTGGAGGCTTAGCTCTTTTTCCACGAGGTCCATTCGATCTTGATGCTTCGTTTGAAGTGCTTGGACTGTTGTTGCGGAATCAGTATGTCATTGGTGTGCAGGTCCTGGAATCTGTCAGCAATAAATGGCACCCAATAAAGGTTGAGATCAAGCTCCCCCCAAGCGCTCCGCGCGAATTGAAATACCCTATTGTGCGGTATCGGGCAGGGTATTTCGATCGCGTGGAGTAGTCGTGGGCAAGAATTTTTGATTTGCGTCCCCTCAGCTAGGGATTACCAACCAAGCAGCCATTCGTCAGGCGACAACGTTTGACGAAAAAAAAGCCGCAGACAATGCTTCTGGCAGAGTCTGCGGCTTTTTGTAGGAGGCATTTACGTCCGCAAATTTACTTTCGACGCTCGTCTTTGTAAATCTGGCCATCCAGAATCGTTAAGACGCGATGGGCATGGGCAGCGACATCCGGTTCGTGCGTAACCAGGATGATCGTGTTGCCTTGATCGTGCAAGCGTTCCAATACCTGCATGATTTCTTCTGACGTTTTCGAATCCAGATTGCCCGTCGGTTCGTCCGCCAGGATGATGGACGGGTTATTCACCAAAGCGCGGGCAATGGCTACGCGCTGCCGCTGGCCACCGGAGAGTTCATTCGGTTTATGGGTCATACGGTGGCCGAGTTCAACAGATTCCAAAGCCTTCTTGGCCATCTCAATCCGTTTTCCCGAAGGGGTGCCATTATAAATCAGCGGCAGTTCGACATTGTGCAGCGCCGTAGCTCTTGGCAACAAGTTGAAGGTTTGGAAAACAAAGCCGATTTCTTTGTTACGGATATAAGCCAGTTCGTCATCATCCATCTGGGAAACCAGCTTTCCGTTCAGCCAATATTCCCCTTTGGTCGGAGTGTCCAGACAGCCGATCATATTCATCAAGGTTGATTTGCCAGACCCCGATGGCCCAATAATGGCGACATACTCTCCTCGTCGAATATCAAAAGAAACCCCGCGCAACGCATGAATCTCTTCATCACCCATCACGTACGTTTTCCATAAATCATTCGTCTTGATCATTACTTCGCGCGTTTGAGGGGTAGGGGCTTGCGTCTGAATCACGGGCTTGACCTCAGGTTGAATCATTGTTGCTACCATTGGCATAGAGTTCCTCTTCTCCTGCTTGGGGAATCAAAAGGCGGTAGAGACGGGGAAGACCCATTCTCTACCGACCTGGGACGTTGCTTACTTAGTATCTTTGTCACCGACAGGTTTTTTGTTCTTGTCTTCGCGCTTGATCGCTTGATCAGGTTTCAGAGTGCGAAGCTGGCGGTAAGGACCAGTGACAATCTCCTGACCGGCGCTCAAGCCGCTTTTGATTTCGATATCGTTTTCGCCAGTGATGCCTGTTTCAACAGCCTTGAAGACGGTTTTATTGTTTTCAACAGCGAAGACACCTTTTACAGGTTTCTTGTCTTTGGGATTCTGGCTTTGGTTTGCTGCAGGAGCGCCAGCAGGTTTGATTTGTTCCGGGTCGCGTTCAACCAGTGCTTGTAATGGAATCGCGACAATATTTTCCCGGCGATCCGTAGTGATAACCGCTGTTGCAGACATTCCCGGACGCAAACGATCTCGAGCTTCTTCGGTTAAATTCCCAAGACGAACGACGACTTTGAAGTCTTTTGCTTCCTGGGAACCACTGGTTGCCGTTTGAGCAATGCTCTGACCACTTCGTGTAAGTGCGGTTTGAGCGATTTCAACCACTTCACCTTCGATTTCCCGCTCTCCTAGCGCATCAACTTTTACCTTGGCCTTTTGTCCATGTTTCACGTTGGTGATGTCAGTTTCATCAACTTTGACATCAACGTTAATGGTGGACATATCAGCAATCAACATCAAGCCGGTTGAAGAAAAGCTTGAAACCGCAAATGTGCCAACTTGAATGATTGGGCCGCCAACGACCCCGTCAATTGTGGCGTACTGGGTCGTTTTGCTTAACTGATCAGATTGCTGCGCCAGGCTGGCTCTCTGCTGAGCAACACGAGCATTCGCCGCTTCAAGCGAGGCTTTGGCTTGTCTGACACGGATTTCGGCATCCGTGATTTGAACTTGAGACTGGTCAACACGCGCTTTAGCGGCATTGACCGACGCAGCCGCCGAATCAAATCGCATTTTTGCAGTATCGTAATTCGATCGGGACGCAATGCCAGATTCGAGCAGGTCTGTCTGGCGTTTCAGTTCGATCTGCGCGTTACTTTTTTCGACTTGGGCGCGCTCCAAATCCGCTTGAGCCGTGACTAATGCTGCGCGTGCGGTGTTGATAGCATTTTCTGAAACATTGATCGCCGCGGTTTGATTTTGGACGTCAGCCTGTACTGCTCTTAAAGCTGCTTCCTGGACAGAGGTGGAATTTGCCAACTGCGTAGGATCAACGCGCAACAATGGTTGGCCCTTTTTGACCAAGTCGCCTTCTTTAACAAATACATCAGTAACACGGCCGGCAACTTCAGCGGTAAGGTTAATGAACTGAACCGGACGGACCTCGCCATTTGCAGTGACTTTTGATTCCAAAACGGCCCGAGTCTCAACTTTCGCTACCTGGACTTCGGGCGCATCTCCTCGCCTTCCAAAAACGGTGACTCCGATGATCACCCCAATAACTAAAAGAACTCCCACTCCAATAAGGATTTTTTTGTTTCTAGAGACTGCCATGAGTCTAGACCCCTCCAAAGGTTAATGATTCGTGTCCGCTCTTTGGTGATAAAGCTTTGACGCCAAATTTTTTGTTGTGTGTAATCCTTCGACAGTCAACCAGTACGAAGGACCATTGAGCTGTGTTTCAACAGAGTGACAAATTGTTAAAGCGCATTGTAAAGACCTGACGGGTTTTCAGACAAGCGCCCATGAAAACAAATCTGATGTATAAACGTCTTCGGGCCTAAAAACCTAAAACGAAGCTGAATGAGAGTCATAAACAGCCGCTTCGCGGAAAAGCAAACCTGAAATTTAATTTTCATCGGCTGGAATCGAAGGATAAATCGGTTGAACGACTATAAGTTGGCGTGTATACTCTGCCTGCTTGAAATTCTTAAGCGTGGTTTATGCCTCACCATTTCACAATGGGTACCGCGCCTAGCATCCTGATAAAGCTCAATATTGATATTCACTGGATCGAAATCTGGTTTACCTGAAATTCTCACACTTTTCCACATTTCAAGTGACCTAAGGCTTTCGATCACTCTCGTTGCCGAAATAGTTTGAACATTTGTTCGAGCCTCTGTGGAGACAGAGCATTCGTACATAAAGGCTGTATGTTGGCTTTGTTGTGATGGCTGTCATAACAAAGGTTACGTACTATCACTATTGAACTCGTATGCTGTCTTGTTGCTTCCCAACCCCGTAACTTGCAACAACAACTCTGACAGTTCACAGCTACTGCCGCGAATCTGACCCTCCTGCAGGCCCCGCTGCATTGTGGCAGTTGGTGTTTTTATAACTGTTGGTAAATCACCATATCTCAAATTTTGAAGTATCAAATTTTGAATGGCTGGGTGCGGCCGTTATGTGGCTCAGAGTACCGCGCCAGTTGGCGCATATAGGCGTTATGGCTCTTTCGCCTCACATTCTCGAAGGGCTTAGCCATAGGAGGAAAAATTGAAATCAAGAGTACTAATAATTATAGGATTGATCGCTGTTGGACTGACAGCGTTCGCTTGGCGTGCCAACCTTCTGACATTTGGTCAGGCGGCGCCCAATCGAACGTATGACAGCCCCGCAGGTCAGATCACTCTTCCAACTTCTGAAGGGACAGCGGGGAGCCTGGGTACTGATTACAAATTAGCCCGGCTGGCATTCGGTTTCGCTTCGAATGTGCCGCAGGTGGGCGACTTGGCAGGTGACACTGGCAACGGGTTTAGTGACCGGTACGATTTTGAAAACTTGAACGTATTCAGCATTGGGCAAGCAGCCAATAACGTCGGCGATTTGGACAGTCTGGATCCGCGCAATGAAGTGGTCGTCGGCGGACGCAGAATTAATCCCGGTCATCGTTTTGTTCACATTGGAATGCTGCCTTTTATTTGGCAAGTCGGTGAACAGAATGACATGGTTGCCACGCGCGAAGTCACGGTCTTTCCTTCGATTGACCACCTCTTCGACCCGGAAATTCCTGGATACGGGCCAAAAGCGGCCAATCCTCCCGCTGGTGGCATAGGCAATGTCCTGCTTGAAGCGGCAGAATTCACTGTTTGGGGAACAAACGATCGTGACGAAGCTCTTCTTGCGGCTCAAACGCAGGGATATTTTGGGCGAGGTGGCACAGGGACAGCACCGAATAACAAATGGTTTCGCGCTACCTTGACACAGGTTTTTGCCGACGGCTTCAAGGATTACAACGGTACAAGCCCGTTCACTGCTCGTCCGGCAGGGTCAGATCCTTCTCCGCAGGAAGGGGATGATTTTGCTTCGAAATGGCAATTCCGCGATGCCAGCGGAAATCCCGCAGCCGTCAAATATGTTGCGGTTTATGCCAATCGCACGCGTGACGAGAAATTTTATCGCGCCGATTCGACTGGTAAGGTTCCTGGAAACATCGCTCAAAGTAACGAAGCGGAAATTGATGCCGTAGGTTTTAAGGAAGTGATTGTTGAGCCGTTCGCTTCAGTGGCAGGCCGCGTCGTCAATGATGCCAATGCCAACGGAAAGATTGATCCAGGTGAACAACCAATCCCCGGTGTTACTGTAAAAATCAGTGGCAACAACAGGCCTGATCAGACTACGACCACCAATGCCACCGGTGACTATAAGTTCAGCAGATTGGATCCTGGAATTTATCAGGTGACAGAGGTCAATTTGCCAAATTATTTGGACACGGGCGTTCTGCCAGGTGTCGGAAACACAGCAATTGACCTGAACAATATCAGTGCCGTGCTTGAAGCAGGTGAGGATAGTATTGAAAACCACTTCCTTGATGCTTTGCCGCCAACAGATGAATGCACACCAGGGTGTTTTAACAGCGTGGATATGTGGATGCTGTTTGATGGTGCGCGCAGGGCAGTGTATGACGCAAACGGCGGAGTCGGAGCGATCTTCATTCTCTCGCTCAATCGCGCAGCCGCGAATGACGACGAAGTGTTGATGGCATTGATGGGAATGGACACTCCGAAAGACAGGCTGAACGCTCAGTTTGTTGCCGCGCAGCTCAATGCGCTGAGTTTTCCAAAAACAATCTTCAATCGAGGTTCGTGTTTCTATAACGGCCCGAATGTGATTGTCAGAATTCCGGATGACCCACGCCTGCTTGAATTGCTGGCGAAAGCTCGCATGATCTTTAGTACGGGGACGGATTTTGAAGTTGATCAGCTTGCCGTATACATAGAGTTGTTCAACAACATTACGGCGACGCGAGGGATCATCTGCCCATTTGCAGACCCGTGATGCAGCAAGTTTGCGCGCTGATGAAGCAGAAAGCGCGCAATTTTACAGAAAATCGCTGCACTCTAAGGCTGTCGGTCTTTCGAGACTGGCAGCCTTTTTTCTGTTTTTCCCGCTAGGATTAGACAGTTGCGGTAGCTTCTTCAGAATGATATTTCTGGTTTTCGATTTACCAACCAAATTGGAGCAATCTTCAAATCATGACGAAGTTTCAAGCAGTATCTTCATCAAGTGCCTTGGCGGCTGCGCTCAAATTAAGTGAGCAGCGGCCGGTCTTATTTTTTAAGCATAGCAACTCTTGTGGAATCAGTTCGCGCGCTTTTGCGGAATTTGAGCAATACCTGGAATCGCCTGAAAGTTCATCGGTCCATAATTGCGTGATTATTGTTCAGACTGCGCGCGAAGCGAGTAACGAAATCGCCCGGCTTTTGGGCGTGGAGCACGAGTCGCCACAAGCCATCCTTGTCCGTAAGGGGCAGGCAATTTGGCATGATTCTCATTTGGCGCTCAAGAGTGACGCATTGAAGGCTGCCGTAACGCGGAATTGACTTTGCAATACTATCCGGCTCGCTGCAGCCAATAACGACTAACGCACGTTGTTTGCAAGCAGTCGCACTAACTCGCCAATTTTTCTAATTCCTTCGGATCAAGAAGCCCAGTGGGACGAGAGCGCTGTTCGGCGTAAACCTGCTGGATCAGCTTCGCTACCAGTCCAGTCCAACCGGTTTGATGGCTTGCACCCAACCCGGCGCCGTTGTCTCCATGGAAGTATTCATAAAACAGCACCAGGTCGCGCCAATGTTCATCCTGCTGAAATTGCGCTGATTCGCCATAAACTGGCCGATACCCATTCGCATGTTTTTGGAAGATGGCGATCAGCCGGCGCGACAGTTCCAGACTGACTTCCCAAAGATTCATTTTGCGGCCAGAGGCAGTTGGGCATTCGACCAGAAAGTTATCGTGGTCAAGATCGTTGGTGAAAAAGTGGTGGAACCGTTGCAGTGATTCGATGATCAGAAAGTTGACAGGAAACCAGATCGGCCCTCGCCAGTTCGAGTTGCCGCCGAACAAGCCGATTTGCGATTCGCCAGGCTCGTAATCAACGCGATGCTCGTCGCCGTCTACGATGATTCGATAGGGATTTTCCCTGTGGAACCTGGATAAAGAGCGAATCCCATAAGCTGACAGAAATTCGTTTTCATCAAGCAGGACTTTCAAGACGGATTTCAGCCGATAACGATTCACCAGCGACAGGAATCGCTGCACGCCCGTAGACGTCGTCATCGTTTCAATGTGGTTGCCAAATTCCGGCAGGTTGGTAATGAACCATTGCAAGCGGCGCTTGAAACCCGGCAGATGATCAATCACTTCGGAATCCAAAGTTTCCACCGCGAATAAAGGAATCAAACCAACCATCGAGCGAATACGCATTCGCAGATGCTGACCATTGGGCAGATTCAGTACGTCGTAAAAGAACCCGTCCGTACGGTCCCACAGCTCCAAGCCCTTGCCCGCAATGTCGTTCATTGCCCGCGCGATATAAACAAAGTGCTCCAGGAATTTCGACGCCACGTCTTCGTAAGCAGGATTCTCTTTTGCTAGCTCCAGGGCAATCACCATCAAATTCAAGCAATACATCCCCATCCAACTGGTTGCGTCGGATTGTTCAATGCTGCCGCCAGTCGGCAGTTGAGCGCTGCGATCAAAGACGCCTATGTTGTCAAGGCCGAGAAAACCGCCCTGGAAGATGTTGTTGCCTTCGGCGTCTTTACGGTTGACCCACCAGGTGAAATTCAGAAGCAGTTTGTGGAAGACTTTTTCCAGAAATACGCGGTCGCACCGGCCCCGGTGACGCTGTTCCATCTTGTAAACTCGCCAGGCTGCCCAGGCATGCACTGGCGGGTTTACGTCGCCGAAAGCCCATTCGTAAGCCGGAATTTGGCCGTTGGGGTGCATGTACCATTCGCGCAGCATCAGCAGTAGTTGGTCCTTGGCAAAATCAGGATCAACCAGCGCCAGCGGAATACA
>CAZMXG010000174.1:0-16074 GCA_964570175.1 uncultured Heliomicrobium sp.
ACATACGCTCTATCATCTCGATCTTTCCCGTAAGTGCAACTGAAAACCGATCTAACTCCTGGCTATTGAAAAAAGATTGGCGAAGGAAAGCCGAATTTCCTCCGCCAATCTTTTCCTCTTCTGTGCTCATCCGCCCATTCAGAGCGGAACTCGGTTAATCCAAGCTTGTGCTTTGGCCATAAAATGCTTTGCCACATGGGTTGTATCGAGAAGCCTCGATTTGGTCATCGCGTAACTTTAAAAAATCGAATTGCGCTCCTAGTTCGAATCCACATTCTTCTTTGATGCCATTGGCCAGTTCATCCATCATCATTCTTCTTGCCGCGCCTCTATCTAAACCAAGCAAGAGCGTAAAATGCTCCTTGCTACTTGGGGAACGGAAGGCTCTATTCAAAGTGGTTGTATCAAGAACATCGCTTTCATCAAAGCAAGCAGGTGAATCATCAGGACAATCATTTCTCAGAACGATTTCATAGTTCTTAATCGGCTCGAAGCGATACCTGACCACGTTATCAATGATCAATTCGGCAGGATATTGCCCCGCTGGAAATACAGGGAGAAAAATGTAAGCAGCTACAATTTGCCCAATTCTTCCAAGCAACCTAGTTCTAGGTACTCCCGCTTCGCGCCTGTTTTTCAGAATCGGGACAGACCTCACCAAAGTAAATATGACCCCGCTATTCTCAAGACTAAACCGCGGGTGAAGTGAGCCGGAAACCTTGGAAAGCTTGTCACCGTGCATATCAGGGGCTTCAAAATCAAGTAACCATCTAAAATCGTGTCTTAGTTCTCCCAATGTTGCAGAATCAAATGACCTGTCAAACTCCTGACCAAGCTGAAAGCGTTGAACTAGATTGTTATTGCTATCCTGATGATTGATTCTAAGAACAGCCCTGCTCGTATTGGTAAACGGTTGAGGATTTTTTTTTCCAACGTCCCACACGTTCAGTTGAATTGTGTGGTCAACATCCCTTAGCATCCCTACTTCATAGCTTTTATTGTCATCTCTGAAACATCCAGTCATCAATCCATGGAACAGAACTTTAATCCAAGGATTCTTGGGCCGGATATCTGTAATATTGTTAGCTAAATTATTCGTTTCAGGATCGTCAGTCATTAAGTAATTCCCCTTCCAGGTAGATTTCAATTCAATATTGGGTTTGCCCACCAACAGCGACAAATGCCGCCCAGGCAGCAGGCTTGCGATGAAGTGTTTGCGTGCTATGCAGCATTTCAAGCTGAGCTGATCTCAGCGCCAGAGCCGTCGGCAACTTCATTACTTTCCGTTGCTGATGAAAATTAACCATCAACTCCGTTGTCGTGGCAGATTCAACATTCCACAGACTGGAAACAACAACGGGGATTCTGGCAGCAAGAAATGGCCGCGTTAAGCTAATGGGGCCTTCGCCTTTGTAAATTTGCCCGCTTCCAGTTCGGCAAGCTGAAAGAACAACCAGTCGAGGCCGTGTCAGGTGGAGTTGGTACAATTCGTAAGCATGTAAAAAACTGTCCCCGTCCTTAACAGCATTTTGTCCTTGAATCGAGTGTGCCATTGGAAATCCCGATAACAGCGGAATAGTTTCATTGGTGACAGAGTGGCCTGCCAGATGAATCACATCCGCAGTATTTAACAACCGGGAAACTTTTTCTTCACCAGCGTCCGCTTTAACAAGAACACGGTGAGAGGCATAAAAAGTCGCAATTCGCTCAGCTTCATCTTTTGATGTGTCGATCGCACTCAGTTCGGGATAACGGCTGTAATCTATCACCGGATCCCCTATGCTAAGCAGGCTTTCAGTCGTGTTGCTGTTTTTTTGCCGCGCAGCCTCGGAACATAAAATAAAGGTCGTCGAACTTGGCGCGATGACGGTTGTCAGGTCTTCTACTAAATAACGTCCGGAATCTGACGACTTTAAGGAAGAAAACGGTAATTGATGAAGTGACTTATCGGGAACAACGCAAACCAAATTCATGCCGCGTAGGTGGGATAACACAGGTGAAATCAAGAGTTCATACAATTCATTCGCCGTTTTGTTCGCCACTGCTTCTTGTGTGTCGTCCTGATTTAAAAGCAAGCGTAAATAAGTCGTAACTTTCGTTTCCAGATCAATGGCTTTAATTGCTTTTTCAGCCTCAGTTAAGCCATTTGCGGAAACAACCCAGATAATCAGCTTGTCAGGCAAGACCGCGTATTGAACAATCGCCGTCATTTCTGGCAACCGACTTTGAATTGACGCAAAATCCAACTGATTGATCGCCTGCGGCAATTTCAACTCGACTTCTTTTTCGGCTTTTACAATTTTCGCACCAGTTTGCCTAGCATCTAGGAGCGAACGAGCTTTTGACTCTTCGGAATATTGAAAAGCAATTGCGCTATTTCGCCTCTTTGCAAATTCGAAGCCTATTGCGTCGTCATAAACATCTTGCCCCAAGTCAAAAAATCTGTTCCGGTTACTTTCTTCGACAATCTTTGGTCTGTACTGCCGAATCAGATTCAGCGCAGCTTTTAACTCTTGATCTGCGCAATCAATATTTCCGGTTACCAAACAAGTTTCGAATTTCCCTCTATGAGCGCTGAACAGGTAAAACTGCGCATCAACCTTTTCACAAAGAGGGATCGCCTGATTGTAGTTGATGATAGCGTCAGCATAATTTCCCGCAGCAAGATTCAGCCAGCCCAAATACATTTGCGAAGCTGCGAGAAGGTTCTGACGTGTCGCTTCGCCGGTAATATGCTGCCCTTCCTGAATTGACATTTGGCCATGCTGAACCGCTTCGCGGCCAGCATGCAATTTCGCATAAATGAGTCCCAGATGCGCATGAGAAAGTGCCCTGATCATCGGCCATCGAGCCTTTTCGCTGATTTGCAAAGCTTCTTTTTGCGTGACCAGCGCTGCCTCCGGTTTTCCAAGGGCCAAAAAGCTCAAGGAGATGAGGTTATAGAATGGCCATAACTGTTTCGGTTCCATCGTTTCAGGCTTTGTCAGCCTCAACGCTTCACTGCCCAATTGCAAACATTCTTCGTACTTGCCTAAATGCCAACTCATTGATTGAAGCGCATTGAAATTTCTCAGGATAACGCTGACGTCTTCCAATTCCCGTGCAATATGCATGGATTGCTTCGCGTACTCAATTACCCGGGAAAACTCATCCTTGCTAGTGTATGCATCCGCTACCGCATTCAGCCCATAAGCCTGCAGTCCCTTGTGCCTGTTTTGAACGAAGCGGCGATTCAGGCTGTTGAACACCCTTAGACACTCGGCCCAATTTGGAAGTCTAGCATATCCATAACCCATCCAGCTTTCAGCCATTTCTGCTTCACACTGATTGCCGACTTTCTCAAACAATGATTTTGCCCTGGCATAAGAAGCAATCGAACTTTCAATCTCAGACTGATTGTAAAAATCAGCGGCTTCGCCCATCAATCGCCTTGCCTGCCTGAGAATTTCCCAGTCGTCCTCAGATGATAAACGGCGATAATAATTGGCCAGGTCCAAAGTGTACCTGTCGCCTGTTTTTTGTGATTCAATACCACCAAGAAAAGCCAATTTCTTTATCTGGTCATTGGCAGCGCTCACCGCCCGCGTTTCAATGCTGTCAAAATAATTCTCCAGAAGTCGTTCCGTAATCGAATTTCCTGTTCGCCCTCGCGCTTTGGCAAAACTGTCCCAGACTTGTTCTGAATCTTTTTGCTCAAACGCTATGACAAAGTTTTGCCAGAGAGTTTCTTGAAATTTCTCTGCCCGTTTTTTCCGTTCCTCTAACAACCTCAAACGCTCTCTCGCCTCATCTGCCCATTTAGAGGACGAGTCTTTCTTCAGGAATTCTTTCCAATCTTCTTCCGCTTGGAACGTTAATTCCATCTGCTCCTGACAAAGGGCGCGATTGAAAAGCGCTGTGTTAAGCTGATTGTCTAGGCGCAATGCTAGATTGAATTTTTCAACGGCTTTGCCGAATTCCAACATTCCTCCACTTGGCTCGTTGCTCAGCCTCCTCTTCCTCCCCAACTCTAAATAAGCAACTCCGAGATCATTGCACAGGTCGGCATTATTCGGGGCATCCTTGAGTGCAAGCTCAAATTCTGCAACGGCATCAGCGAATGCTTTCTTTGCGAGGTAAAGTCGCCCAAGCGAATAATGCGCTTGTGAACTTGGATGATTAGCAACTTCATCCAGAAAAATTCTCTCTGCCAGGTTTCGTGCGACCGGATCAAAGCTTTCCTTCGCCGCTCCCCCAACTGGTGTACCACGAACATTTGGAAAGAACGCATAGTCAAAACTGGAAATCCGCGATTCCAATGGTCGCTGTTCTTTGTAGGCTCGCTGCAAAGCCATCTCGCCCTTCGCCAGTTCAGACGATCCAGACAACATTCTCCAAATTCCCATTCCAAGAACGATCCCTACGGAAGCGTAAACAAAAACCTTCCAGCCCGGAAACAAAAGCCTGCGAAACCAGTTAATTCTCGATCCAATGGCCCGCTTTTCGGCTAACTCCTGATAATCTTTTTCGCCACCAGACTTTGTGTCGGCAGCGTAGCTAGCTATTTGCTCAGCAAAGAGAAGCTTTTGCTTTCGCTCGGGAGTGAGTTGAAAATTTGAGTCGAATAATTCCCGCTCGCGCACTGACAAAACTTCGCTGGCATAATCGTCAATCAATTCATCTTCAGCCAAAAGCAGCCGATCCACGAAATCCGGTTCGTCTTCATCAATGGACGCGGTTGATTCATCGCTGCTGAGCAACCGGCTTTCCACCAGCCGCCGTTCTTCTGCCGTCACATCGTCCAGCAAATAGCGTCGGAGCAGTTTGTCTTCTTCAGAATACCAATTCATGGTTTGTACATGCCGGCGAGCCTCCAATTAGCTATTCCAAAGGCAGGCCGGAAATTTCAAAAGTTTTTTCAACCGCCTGCATTTTGCTGACAGGAACAAATACAAAACCGCAATCGGTCGCGCAGCCGCATCATTTTCAGTCTCAATCCGTTGATCGTCAGGCCGAACTGCGCCGCCAGCCACATGCGATATTCGTCCAAGGAATTCGTCTTTTTCAGGTAATACAGCAGAATTAACTTTCGGTCTTGCACTTTCAAAGCTTGCAAACATCCATGCAAGCACTTGCTGCGCTGTTCTTTATGCGCTGCTTCGTTGTCGAACCCGGGCTGCGACAACCGATCCCAGTCTATTTCGCCTCCCGTTGAAATCTGGCCCTGGAAGTATTGCCGGTAAACGTTACGAGCAATTCCGTAAATGTAGGGAAGAGGTTTGCTGAGCAACAAGGAGTTTTGGTTGAGTAGATGTCTCATGGCGACATCGAGAACTTTGTCGGCCAGGTCTTCGGCAGCGGCGCATTGGCGTCTGATGAAATAGACGACCAAGCTTCGACGCAGTTTCAGGTATTTCAGCGCCGCTGCATCTCGATCCGCATCCAGCCATTTAAGAAACTGCTCAAACTCTTCTTCAGTCATGGGTCCGCTTTTTTATCGTTTATAGGGAAAACAGTTTGCAGAACTCACCATGCAAAGAACCATTCGGGTGAAGCGCCTAGCGGTAATGCCTTTTGCCGAGTCAGCGTGGCCGAATTTTGCAGATTGAGTTTAGCCAAGTGGAACAGCCCGCCCGCATTATAAAGAGCGCCTCTTCATTGGCAAGTTGAGCGGCAAAAAACCAGAGCTTCTTGCCGGGAAAAGTTTCGAACTCCCAAAAATAAATTTCCGCGTCGTGAAATTTCCGCCTCGCTCAAAACACAACAAGGTGAGCGCAAGCAGATCAGTCTGACCAGAACAGAACTTAAGGAGATAACGCAATGGCACAAACAGGAAATCTTCTGGGTACAGTCGTGGACGAAAAAGACGTGGCGCTTTCAGGAGTAACCGTCACACTCATCGGAGCCACAACGCCACAAATTCAGATAATTGATGCACAAGGGCAGCCCCGAATCAATCAGCCGTCCAGCGATGGAAAAATCAGCTGGGACATTTCAATTCCGGTGAATGCCGCTACGGAAGACATAGGCTTTCAGATCGAAGTAGAAAGATAACAAAGGCGCGGTCTTTTCTTACAACAAGAATGGGCAGCAAAAGCTTAGTTTGCAGGCTCAGCCAGCCACTCAATAAATATGACTTTCGCTTCTTTGCCCCAATCCGAACGGTATGAACCATAATGAGAGGAATTCAGATGATACGAATAATGGCAAGTATAACGCTCCTAACTCTTTTCGGTCTGCTAGTCGGGTGTGGAGTGGGACGCCCTGCGATCCCCCCAACAATCAAGCATCCTACAGTCCTTTATACAACCGACGAACTGGAAAAGCACAGGTGTTTATTTGAGGAAGCGGTAACAGGCTTGGACTGTAAGACGCACACCATTACCAAAATGAAAGACCCCGAAATGGCGCGGTTTTGGCGCGACACAATGATCGGCTTAATCCGGCGTGACGTTGAATCGTATTACCGCGAATACGAAACCAACTTGGCTGATAGCCGGCGGCGTTTCGGCACCACCATTGACGTAGCCTCGCTGGCCGGTGTGGCGGCAGCAACGATCACAAATGGTGCACGCGCCAAGACAGTGATTTCTACGATGGTAGCTTTCGTCCAGGGAGCACACGGCAAGATTGACCAGAATATCTTTCGTGAACGAACGACCGACGTAATCATTCAGAAAATGCGGGCGAGTCGCGCCAAGGTCGAAACAGTAATTGTGAGTAAGACTGCACAGTTGGACGCTCTGCAATACATCTTCAGTGACGCTGAACGTGATTTGCGCGAATTGTTTTGGGCGGGGACGCTCCAGGGGGGCTTTCTTGAATTGGCGCTTTCCGCCGGCAACGACGCGGCCACAGCAACTCAACAAAGAAACCAGACTGAAGCGCGAGTACGCGGTTTACTGCCGCAAGTAACTCAAACTGAGGCCAATTTATTGAAGAAAATAGACGATGAAATTGTCAGGCTGACTAGGCGCTTTAGCGACGGAACACTTTCAGAAAACGATCGCAAAAAGGCGCTGGAACCGGTGCTGAAGGCGCTTAAAGCACTTGAGGCCGCTGGGAAGCACAAGTTCACGGGAGCCCTTCCTGATAATGATGGCAGTAAGTTATTCAAACTGCTCCGTGATGAAGTAAAGGATTCGCTCCTATCGCCAGGGGGACTACAGGAAAAACTCCCGATCATCGCCAGAGCCTTGGATGTCAATTAACGTAAGAATAAGGAGACAAAATGGAAGAAAATCATTTCGTGGCCGATGGCGACGCAACGTTGCAACAACAAACACTTTCTCTAAACGCCGCGCAGAACGCCTTCCACGCCGAGGTGAAGGTTTATGCCAAAGGTATAAGCATCAATCCCGCTGATGGCGTAACAATGACCGTACCGCAACACCCCAACTTCGTGACCATTGAAGAAATTCGTGATGTGGACTTTGTAAGAGAGTTGTTTCTAGTCATCCCGGACGACTTGGCGGCAGAAAAGATCAGACAGGCCGGGCAAGGCAGAAGCCTAGTGTTCTTCAACGACGTGTTTGTTGGAGGAGTCCTGAAAAAAGTGGCAGGTTTTCACTGAAACCGGCGGCGAGTTGACACCCAGCAGTTCCTATTTTGTTCAAGGAGATTCTTATGCCTAACCTGGATACGCTTGATACCCTAATTGCCGTCGTCACAGTCTTGCTCATTCTGAGCTTGATCGTTCAGTCCATTCAGGAAGCAATTAAAAAACTGCTCAAGCTGAAGTCGAAACAGATCGAAGAGTCGCTCAAGGATTTATTCGAAAAGGTGTTTAGCAAGGACAGCAAGGAAAATGAAGAAAAGGAAAAATTTCTTCAACGAAGCCGTTCACAAATCATGCAGAAGATCGCTCCTTCCTCCAATCCAGCATCAGGCACTGCCCAAGATGTGTTTGAAATGGTGATGAAGGAATTTGGCGAGCTTGGCCGTTTCAGGAAAATTGTGTCCAACTTCCCTTTCTTTTCCAATCGAAAGGAAATGCTGAACTCAATCTCGAAAGAAGATTTGATGAAAGTGCTGGGGCGCATTGGGCCAGACAAGCTTATCGGTGATTTTACAAACCAACTGACCAAAGCTTTCGATGAAGTAAAAGAACTAACGTTGGCACTTAAAACCGTTGCGGACCTGCTAGATGGGCAAGCAGGAATCAATTTCGCAAAATTGCGCGAAGCGTCCGCCCCCTTGCTCAACGACTTACAGGCTTTTTTCAAAGAAGGCAATTCCGATGGCCCACTGCTATCCGATGTCCTGGCCCTGCGAAACGTTCAGTTCGGCGACTTATTAAACCTGCTTGGCGCGGCGCAAAAGAGCGTGGATGACGAATTGGCTGCTACGCCAGCTTCTGATGACGCTCGGAAGAAAAAACTGGATGAGGCCAAGCAAGGCTTGGGAAAAATTACTTCGCATCTGACGAATTTGAATCAACAGCTTGATGACACGCTGGCTCCGTTACGGGTGAAGCTCGCTGAAGTAGAGAAGTGGTATGACACGGTCATGCAAAGCTTCGAGGAACGGTACAACCGAGGAATGCAAGCGACTGCGCTCTTTATCAGCGTTGTCGTGGCAGTCACCCTGAATGCCAATATCTTCAGCATCTATGGAGATGTTTCTCAAGACCCTGGAAAGCGACAGGCAATTCTAAAAGTAAGCGATGCTTTTCTCACGAATCAGGATGGGAAACTAAAAGAGCAAATCACCATCGCTGACGCTGCGGAAAAAGAAATAAAAATAGCTGAAGCCGATGCGGAAAAAGAAATGAAAAAGGAAGGGTTGGGCGATGCGGAAAAAGAAGCGATCAAGAAAAAACTGGACGGGGAAAAAGAAGCGATCAAGAAAAAACTGGGCGATGCTAGAAATGAAATCCAAAAAATTCTTACAGAAACTAAAAAAGAAATTGATCAAAGCGTTGCCTTGTATGAAGGATTTGGATTTAAGTCACATAAGGCCGAATGGGAAGCATTAGGTAAAAAAGGGTGGACGACTTGGGGAAGGCCTCTATACATGGGCCTAGGCTGGCTGCTGATGGCCATATTGCTCAGCGTCGGCGCACCGTTCTGGAATGACGCATTGCAATCGCTCTTTGGCATCAAGAATTTGCTGCGTAAAAAGAGCGACACCAAAAACACTGAGCAGGAGTCTGGCGCGGGTCAACAAAGGTCCTGACCGAATGGCCGCCAGGAAAATTGCTACTGCAAAACTCCTATCAATTCTACTTTCCGAATGGAGGAAATATGCCAAATTTCGCTCAACCGATCCCAACGCCTTTACCCGGCTCCATCAATGTCGGACGACATGCCGCACGGATCTCCACAATGATGGAAATGCTGGGCAGTCCGCAAATGCCGCTCGGCCAGGACTGCCAAAACAGCAAGGCCAGCGCCAGGGTGAAAACCTTGCTGATAACACGCAATGTTGGGCCATTTTCAGTCACAGGTATCAAACCGTTTGCGGATTTGCTGGCGCGTGTGTTCGCCAAGGTACAAGCAGGCAATCCTGAACTTTTCAGCGCAATGGGCACGGCGGGTGCGCTGTGCGTTCGCAACGTACGTGGTTCGACGACTTCGCCTTCAAACCACGGCTGGGGAACCGCGATTGACATCAGCATGAAAAACTCAAACACCGGGCGGTTCGAATTGGATTTGCCGCTAAGCAACGGCGTGGTTCAGATCGGCTGCCTGGAATTGAGTAAATTCTTTGACCAAGACGGCGCGGCCACCGGCGAATTCTGTTTTTGGGGAGCGGGCTTCAGCCGTGAAGATGGAATGCATTTTGAAGCCTCTGATGAACTGATCCGGCTTTGGAAGCAGCAAGGAAAAATTTAAGAACTCCACACTCAGCGACTTTTTTCGAACGTTCTCAGCTTGGGTTGCCGACAGCCAGAAAGCCCTATGGAAAGTTAGCACTGACCATAGGGCATTTTCTATTTCAGCCGAAACTCTTGCCAATCTGAAACAATCCTGCCATTCAAGATGGCCCATTCTCGGTTCCCCAACCCATGCAGTCTTCACTGATCGGGATGCAGGAGCCGTCCGGGCAGGGCTTTTGGCCGTCTGGACAGGGCAAGTCTGTTGCGGCTCGCCAGGCTCGAGTGAAGTCTCGATGGTGGTTTTTGTATAACTCCAAACAGATTGTTGCGTTCGTGTTCCCCGTTCCCAAACTGGCGTCTTTGGCTGTGGACGCGTCGAAACAGGCGCGAGCAAACGTGGCGATGGAATCAAATTCTTCGCTTTGCGTCATGGCACTCTCCAATTATTGTGGTGATGGTTGACTGTGGTAGCTGACAGGTCACAAATCGTCAGCCGTCACCCCACCTGCTTATTAAAGCGCCGAATGGTTGAGGAATCTGCCACGCATACAGAGATTTTTTTGCAGGTGGCTTTATCGGAAGTGCTGAATCTGCCAAATTTCCGATCTTCCGGTTTGTTTGCTGAAGAGAAGGTGTTTGCCGTCAAATGACCAGTTCAGGCCGGACAGGTAAATTTCGCTGTCGTTATTGTGGGTGATTTGTCTGGCCTGGCCACTGTTTGTTACTTCGTACACGTTATCTTTTCCATCTTTCCGGGAAACGAAAGCCAAGCGTTTCCCGTCGCGGGATAACTTCACGCTATGCAAATAAACAAGCGGGAATTTCACAATGGGAGTCTGTTTCCCTGAGCCGACGGCAACTTTGAAAAACCTGACGTCTTCTACGGTCAGCGGACGAAGCTGATTTTCTCCCGCAGCCAGATAAATCTCTTTGCCCGAATCGGACCATCCCATCAGACGCAGCCTGCCGGGATTTGTAAAAACAGGCGTTGGATTTCCGCTGATGTAAACACTCCACAGGTTACTGTTTCCAGGCACGGACCTCGGTTCCAGCAAGTAAGCAATGGCGTTTCCCAGCGGGGAAAAAAAAGGTGAAGTCGCCCTCAAATTGGCGTTTGTATTATTGGAAACGGCTTCTCCTATCGTTGCCGTTCCGTCAGTGGAGATGGTGAAAATATTGGAGTGGCCAGATCGTGAGGAACGATAGGCAATTTGCCGCCCGTCTGGCGACCAGTTGTAATTTACCGTCAGGCGATTGTAGGGCAGGCGTGTATATCCTCCATACTCAACGCCTGTCATCAATAATTGCTCGCTGCCAGCTTTCGGATCCGCGATTCGCAATTCCAGTCTGTTTTCACCGGGAACGGTTCGCAAAAAAGCTATTTGCCCTGTCGTGGGAGACCATTTCGCATCAAACCCGGAAGTTTCCCAGATTTTTGTTCGTTCCTTTCCTGCGCCTGACGCCTGAATGGAAATCAGATCGTTTGAAGAGAGTATGTTTGCGTCCAGCGACCCAAACAGAACCGACTCGCCATTAAAAGAACTGTCCGGCCAGCGATTGAGCTTACTGTCCGTGGTGATTCCGATTTCTCTGCCCGTCTGCGTTTCGCAGGAAACGATTCTCCCGGCTTCTTTGGTAAGGATATAAAGGATTCTGTCGCCTTTTGGAGAGACAGCAACAAAATCGTGCTGGCTTTCGCTAAAGGTTACCCGGCTGGGTTCGCTTCCGCTGATTGTGGTCACGTAGATTTGATATCGCCCAGATCGGCTGGAACTGTAAGCCAGCGATTTGCTGTCAGGAAACCAGGCCGGATACCGATCCCCGCCATCACCATATGTGACTTGCCGGGCTGCTCCACCGCCCTTCAGAGCTTTCACAAAAATATGTTGTTTATGGTCTGTTGAATTCTGCCTGGAATAAGCAATCAGGCTTTTATCAGGGGAAATTACAATGTTTATGACATAAGGTTTTTCCAGGGCGAAATCTGTAAGCTGAAGCTGTTTGCCCGATTGCAGATCAAATTCGTAGAGATTCCCCCTGCCTTCGTAATAAACAGTCTTTTCGTCCTGATCACTGGAAACAAGTATGGCTTCAACCAGGCTTAATTCCTTGAGGAATTCTGGCGCGCTGACCAATTCCGTCTGTGCTGAAGCTGTGGAAATCCGATTCTGGGGATCAAAACGCACAAACCAGATTCCCTGTTTCCCGTCGCGATCTGAAGTGAAAAGTAATTTTTTGCCATCGTGGGACCAGATGGGAACCTGATCTCGCCATTTGCCATCTGTCAGCCGCCATTCCGCCCTTCCGTCCACTTCACGAACCCAGATGGAGGTTCCGCCATCGCTATTGAAGCTATACGCAATCCATTTGCCATCAGGAGAAAATGACGCGCGCTCGATTCCCGCACCGGAGCTAATCCCTTTATCCACAATCCGCTCTATTGTCGGGTCGGACTTGATAATCCAGGGCTGTCGAAAGCGAAACCAGTCTTTGCCAAAAAACACGATGACGGCCAAACATCCCACGGCAACAGCGCCCCAAGTTAGCGTCTTTAGCGTAGGCGTTGTTTTCTTTTCAAGCGCCAGTTTGCAGTTCTGTAAATCGGATAAAAGCGCGCTGACATTTTGATGCCGTTTGCCAGAATCTTTGGCCAAAGCTTTCATCACAACCCGCTCCAAACCCGCAGGTAGCTTGGGAACCAGAGCGGTAAGCGGTTTGGGTTCCCGTTCAAGAATTGCGGCGAATAGATCCTGCGTCGTTTCACCAACGAAGGGAGGTTGGCCAGCCAGCATCTCGTAAAGGACTCCGCCAAGACAAAAAATGTCAGCCCGTTCATCCACATTTTGAGACCGCACCTGCTCCGGAGACATATATCGCGGAGTCCCCATCAGAGCGCCTTTTTGTGTCAGATTCGGCGACTGGTTTTCATTTTGTGTAATCTCTGCGGAGACAGTGGCAATTGGGTTTTCGGTCAGTTTAGCCAGGCCAAAATCAAGCGTTTTCACCAGGCCGTCCGGTCGTACCATGATGTTTTCCGGCTTGATATCGCGATGCACAATCCCGGCGGCATGTGCGGCTTCGATTGCCCTGGCAATCTGCAGTGCGATTTCCAGAGATTTGTTCAGGTCCAAGCGGCCGCGTTTTAACAACTCGCGAAGCGTGATTCCCTCGATGTATTCCGTGGCGATGAAATGAATTCCATTCACTTCCGCCACTTCAAACACCGTGATGATATTTTGGTGATTGATCTTGGCTGTGGCCATTGCCTCACGACGAAACCGCTGAAGCCAATCCTGATCCTGCGTGTATTTTGCCGGCAGAATTTTCAGCGCCACTTTCCTGTTAAGCCGCAGGTCTTCGGCAAGATAAACCTCTCCCATTCCGCCTACGCCAATTTGCTCTATGATTTTGTAATGACTGAGAATTTCCCCGGGCCGAGCTTGATGGATGTCGTCCTTGATGAGGCTGTCGGCATTTGCCGCTGCAGGGGGATTCAAAAAGCCTGTGTCTTCATCGGACTCGATCATCAATTCGATTTGACGGCGAAGCTCGGCATTACTACCGCAAGCCTGACTCAGAAACGCCGGCCGTTGATTCGGGGAGAGCGATAGTGCCTGATTAAAAATCCGATCAATTTGTTGCCATTCTTCAGGCGTCATTGTTGTCTTTTTTCTTGAGCTGACTGTACAGCCAGGCACGCGCGGTTTTCCATTCCCGCTCAATCGTGCGTGGCGAAATTTTCAGAATCCCTGCTATTTCCTCTATGTCCAATCCGCCAAAATATCGGAAAACGACAATTTGGCTCTGGCGGGGTGCGACTTCCGCCAAAATTTCAATTGCTTCGTCTATTGCAATGATTTCCGATGAAAGTTCCACTGCCTGATGATGGGCTGCTGAAAGAGAAATTAGAATGACATCGCGTTTTCTTCTGCTTCGGCGACGGGCATAGTCCACCAGAATTTGACGCATTCGCTCAGAGGCAATGGCGAAAAAGTGCGCGCGATTTTTCCATTCCACAGCTCTCTCATTCACGAGACGCAGATAAGCTTCGTTGACAAGGGCGGCTGGCTCTAATGTGTGATTTGGACGCTCCCATCGCAAGCGAGCTTTGGCAAGATTCTCTAACTCCTTCTCAATCAAAGGAATTAAGCGGTCAAAGGCATTTTCATCGCCATTGCTCCAGGCGATGAGTAATTCTGTGACTTCATGGGGGAAGGAAGTCGTTATCATAGGATTGCCTTAAATTTTCTGCAGTTACTTAGGAAACTTTCTCTCTTTTTGTAGGCCCAGCTAACATACTTTACACCGATTGCCCCTATCAATGTCGAGCATTTATCTCAGGCAAAAAATTTTTCTCTCTAATGGCGTGATTTTTGCGGAATTGACGCCATATACAAATGAAGAACATTTTTTCTCTTCGACATCTGAGATCGGAAAAACATTAATAAACCGAGTAGGTGGTTTCCCCTCAGCGAAACTAAAAAGTTTCGTGCCACCCTTGGCCATTGGGATGACCCAATAGCAAGACTCAGCCTCCGGAACTTCCGGAGGGTAGAAGTTAATGGTGCCGTTACAATTGTTACGGCACCATTAACTCACCATAGGCGATTGCGAGGGAATGCCCTCAATCTGCACAACCTGCAATTTTCCTTTCCCGAAGGGGCGCCACCGCTCAGCAAAAGTCGCGTTATTCGAATTCACAAAAAACGTTAGTGCAGGAACCCCAAGCGCAGCGGCAATGTGTTGCCCGGCAGAATCGTATCCGATGTATTGATCACAGGCAGCAATCAATCCGGCAAAAGCACCTATGCTGCCATCCCAGGTAACAATGTCAGCGATCTGCAATTCCCTGGAAACAGCTTGGCTTTGATTTGCTTCGCAGAGTTCGACAACCGTTTTTCCCTGCGTGCGGACGTTGGCCACAATGCGATTGACTTGTTCGCGTTCATCAGGTGTGGCCCCTTTATCCAGAATGATTTTGGAATCGGCCAATAACTGTTCGATTTGTTGTTGTTCGAACTCGGCAGAAATGCGTTTGCTCTGATTGCCGCCGACGCCAAAACTAACAGCAACAATTCGATCTTGGATTTTGGATTTTGGATTTTGGATTCCAGAAGCAATTGACTGACCGAATATTTGATGCTCCTCTGGCAAAGCGACGAACGGGTAAGCGGGTTCGTGACTGCCGATCAGTTCCCCAGTCCAACTGGCAGCGAGCTGGCCAATAGATTTTGAATTGCCATTTGGTTGGTAACTGCGGCTTTCAAAGAAAAAATAGTTGTCATCGTGTTCCACCAGCGGCAATAACCCAAGCTGCGTCAGCCTGGAATCCGGATCAATCACCCAAACAGCATCTTTCCCACAACCTTGGCGCTCTTTGTTTATCGCCGCAACCACATCCAGCCAGCTTGTCAGGCGGGCAATCAGACTGCCGCCACGTTCGTAAGCGATTTCGCTTATCCGAATTCGATCATCTCCGCCATACAATTCACGCAATTTGCGTGAACCCAAAATGACAAACTCGGTTTTGGAAAAGGCCTGGCGCAACTTGGCAATGATGGAACTGGTGACAGCGACGTCTGCGCCGATGGTGACACGAGACAGCAGCAAAATCTTTTGAGGAGCCGGGAATTGGGAGTGAGACGTTGAAATTCCTGGTTTTGAATTTTGGATTTTGGATTTGCGAGACAGAAGGTCGGATTCGGACAGCAAACCAAACCGGTTCAAGCCTTCATCAAGCTGTTCGCCTTCTGGCAATCGCCGGCAGAATTCGATCACTTGAACAAACAGTTGATCGTAAAGCTGGCAGGCGGCCGGATCGAACGAATCATTGAGTCGTTCGACAAGTTGCGGAAACAACGCATTGATCCCCAGGCGAGCAATTTCCGGAGCGCCGTCAGTAGCGATTTGGCAGATCAGATGAACGGCTTCGCGCAAACAGTCAGCGCCCGCTTGAAAATGCTTAAACACCAGTTCGACGGCACAGCGAGCCAGTTCCCCAGTAACATCGGCAGTCAGCTTTCCCTGCTCTTTCAAGGATTCAAACTCAGTCAATTTGTTCTGAATTTCTTCAATCGAAGTCATCGGCGCAACTATAGCATTTCCGTCCTGTTGGGCGCATTGACAGCCCATAGGTCGGTTGTTAGACTCCGCGCCTTCCAGACCGATTTCAACGCTTTTGTCTGCTGGAACAGCAATCAAATCCGCATCCAATCCCTGACTGAAGGAGTTTTGCTTTTATGCCTACGTTTAATGGAATCCCAACGCCCGAAGAT
>CAZMXG010000175.1:0-15984 GCA_964570175.1 uncultured Heliomicrobium sp.
AGACGCCATGCACGCGACTCGCGCGGCAGTGGAAGAAGGCATCGTTCCGGGCGGCGGCGTGACCTTGGTTCGCGCGGCGAAGGCCCTGGACAGCTTGAAACTTGAAGATGAAGACGAGCAGATTGGCGTCAACATCGTCAAACGCGCTCTGGAAGAGCCGCTTCGCAAGATCGCCGAAAACGCCGGTCGCGAGGGCGCGGTGATTGTCGAGCGCATCAAGAGCGAAAAAGGCGTGAACTTTGGCTTTAACGCTGCGACCGAAGTCTTTGAAGACCTGGTCAAAGCGGGCGTCATTGATCCGGCGAAAGTTTCGCGCACCGCGTTGCAAAATGCGTCCTCGATCGCAGCCCTGATGCTGACGACCGAAGCTCTGATCTCGGAAATTCCCGAAGAGAAGAAAGCTCCGGCAATGCCTCCGGGTGGCGGAATGGACGGCGGATTCTAAAACCCGCCAGATGGGAAAATGAAAAGGGAGCCCAAAGGCTCCCTTTTCATTTCAGGTCAGGAAAACAAGTCTGGCAGTCGTCCTTTCTGCCAACATGGGTAAACGACTCATCATTCCCGCCTGGGATCCGCCGCACACCCCCAACGAACGTGCGGCGAAATCATTCAAATACCATCCAATTTCAAACCGCCTTGTCGTCGAGCGGCTTTGTTTGAGGAGCACGAACGATTTCCACCGAACAGTTGGCGTGCAAGGCCACCGCTTGCGAAACCGATCCGAGCAGAAAGCGATTTAGCCCACGCCGGCCGTGCGATCCAACAACAATCAGATCGGCGTTCCAGCGATCCGCTTCATCCAGAATGACATGTTTTGCGGAGCCTTCAACGATGTCGCCCATCAGCTCAAAGCGATTGTTGCTGGCGCGCAATGTGGCAATTGCCCGATCAATGCTCTTGCGGGCGATTTCATAATGGTTCCCTTCCAGGCTGATTCCTTCTGCGCCTGGAACAAAGGGCGGTTCCACAGCGGAAATCACCTTCACTTCGGTTCCCGGTTCCCAAATGCGATTGGCAACCGATTCGACTGCCGCCTGGGAAAATTTAGAGTCATCAACTCCGATCAATAGTTTCATAATCTCCCTCCTTCTGGAGAGACGAGAAATTCTCTCCGCAAAAGAATTCCTCATCTCCATTCGACAAAGATTACTGAGCTACAGAGGCGCTTGCTTCAGCAATTTTCATCGTGTTAGTGATTGTAAGACTCGCTGCTTCAATCTCCGGATGCGTTAGTCGCGACCAGAGCCGACCCAGTAGGAACGGATAAGGCAACCTCACGATCCTGATTGCGTTGCTGCAGATCTTCCCAAGGAACAATTGCCTGTCCTTCGCGGGCGATATGCTGTTTGCGCCAGTTTGAAACCAGATCAAGACAGGCGTGATCAATATAATGCAGCCGTTCGATGTCCAGCCTGACCGATGTGCCTGCCGGAACTGATTCCAGCGCCGCCGCCAATTTGGGCAATCGCACAAACGTCGCCGCACCCGTGAGCGTAATGGTCGTTTGATTGGTGTCCGGCTCCGTGTGCATTCGCACCTCCAGATGTGAAAAGGTGTAAAGCAGTTTGAGCAACGCCAGCCCCAGTCCAATCAACACGCCAACCAGCAAGTTGGTCGCCACAATACCGACCAAGGTCGCCAGATAAATTCCGACCTCCTGCCAGCCAAACGGTTTCAATTCGCGTACTGCCTTGGGCGATAAGAGTTTGAAACCGGTGTACACCAGAATCGCCGCCAGTGCTGTGGTCGGGATCTTGTTCAGAATGAACGGAGCCAGTGTGACCAGCCCTAAAATCCACACGCCGTGCAAAATCGCAGAGGTGCGCGTTTTGCCGCCCGCGCCGACATTGGCCGAACTGCGCACAATCACGCCCGTCATAGGCAGTGCGCCCAGCAAACCGCAGATCGAGTTTCCAACGCCTTGGGCAAACAGTTCCTTGTTGTATTGCGTCCGTTCGCCATTGTGCATGCGGTCAACCGCCGTCGCGCACAGCAGAGTTTCGGCGCTGGCGATGAAGCACAGTGCGACCGCGGAACCGATGACAGACAGATTCAACACGTTCCCCAGAGATTCCAGCGTTGGAAAACTGACGACGCTGGCCAGATTGCCCGGCACATTAACGTATTTGACCGGTGCGCCCACGATCATCACGCCAATTGTCACAATCACAATAGCAACCAACGGAGCCGGGACGATCTGCAACTTTTTCGGCGCATACCCCCATGCAAAAATCAGTGCCATCGTGATCAATCCGATTGCGGCGGCGATGTGATGCGAAGAACCATCCAGCGGCATAACGCCTTTGTAAATTGCCTCTGGAATCGAAAGCAGATTAGTCAACCCGCTGCCTTTCGGACCGTCATCCACCATCACGTGAATCTGCGAAGCGATGATCAGCACGCCGATACCAGCCAGCATTCCCTGAATCACCGCCGGAGAAATGGCGCGGAACCATTGTCCCATTCTGAGTGCGCCCATCAGCAATTGCAGCACTCCGGCCATTAACACCACTGTTCCCAGCATGCCTATGCCATGCTGCTGAACCATTTCCCACACCAGAACGGTCAACCCCGCCGCCGGGCCGCTAACCTGCAATGGACTGCCGGCCAAAAATCCGACCACGATTCCGCCAATGATGCCGGTGATCAATCCCAGCGCGGGCGGCACGCCTGAAGCAATGGCGATGCCCATACACAGCGGCAGCGCGACAAGAAACACAACAACCGAAGCGAGAAAGTCTTTGGCAAAATTCTCGCCGAATCCTATTTTGACCCCAGAAGTTGATTGGCTCATGGCTCCTAGCTCCTTTTGAAATAAGCGAAGTAATTTGGCTTAGGCGGCTGTGCCGCGCGCCGTTCCTGCCGAGGCAACGGCTGTCAGCTTTCTCGTCACAGCGGGTTTCACCGAATTGACAGTTACGGGGGCAAATCGCATCAACTGCGGGTCGTAAGCCAGAATCTGCCCGCTTTCGATGTGATAAACCCAGGCATGCAAGGTCAGACTGCCCTTGGCCAAACCGGCAGCGACAGCCGGATACGTGCAGATATTTTCCAACTGCATTAACACGTTTTCCTTAATCGCCGCGTTGAGCAAATCTTCCCCTTCCAAGTCCTGATAATTTTCCATTACCACGTGCCGCGTTGCTTCTGCGTATTTCAGCCAGTTGGCAACCAGCGGCAAGGAAGCCAGGTCTTCCGGCTTTAACAGCCCCTTCATCGCGCCGCAGTGAGAATGTCCCATAATCACAATATGACTGACTTTCAGCGCGCTCACGGCAAATTCAATCGTCGCGCCTTCTCCGCCATTGGCAGCGCCATAAGGCGGGACGATATTGCCCGCATTGCGAATGACGAACAGTTCGCCCGGCTGAGTTTGGGTCAGCAAATCGGGCACGATGCGCGAATCAGAACAGGTGATCAACAGCGTTTCCGGCTGCTGGCCTTTGGATAATTGTGCAAACAGGTCCTGATGTTCCGTGAAATGCGTCGTTTGAAATTGATGAATACCGCGTATCAGTTTTTCCATCTTGCCTCCTGTGAAAGTGCTGTAATTGATCAGGAATTGACTACTCGATCGCCTTGACCTGCAGCCGGATGAGAATTCTGCAAGGGTTATGCCAGGAGGCTAAAAGGTTGGTTTTGCTGAATTCGGAGACACTCAGCCTTGAGATTGCGGTTTTCGACAGGGGCAAGTTGTCCCATAGCTGAGGCAAGGTGGAACAAGCTTCTTTTTTTGGCTCTGAAACGGCTGATCCCAATCAGACTCTGACGCCGGATGAACTGTTTGCAGATTCTGGCAAAGTCGGGATTTTGAAATCCCCGGCCGCCGGAAATTGGTTTCCTGCGTCAATTACCAATCTGCGCCCGCCGGTTGCTGAAGCTTGATAAGCGGCCCCTGCTCCAAATCTGACGGTCACCCTACGGCGTCGCTTGCGCTGTCGCCAGGATTGCGGCAATCGAATCTCCAAGCAATAAAACGACAGCCGTACCAACTCCAGTTTTCCAGGGTGGTTTTCTTCTTTCATTTTTCGATTGAACGGCTTTGATGGAATCGGAAACGTTGGGCAAAAACTGCGTTGACCTCGGCATCGCTCTCCGGGACGCTGCGCCCCAAAGGTGTCGGCGTATTTCGTCCCAGTGATGTCTAACTTTGTCTCACGGTTTTCGCCCACCAAATCGCTAACTTCTTGAAAGGTCAGCTTCGGCGACATGGCACACTCCTTGCCAAATGGGTTTGCGTCAACAGCCGCAAGCGCGGCAACTAGAAAAAAAGTTTGAGATACGAAGGTAGGTTGAACATTTTTCCAAAGGAGGAATCGAGGACAATGAAAAGATTTGGCATTAATCTGTTGGCAGTACTAGCGCTTTGCGCGGGACTAATGGGAACCGCTCTGGCAAACGGAAAGAATCTGAAAAAGACCATCACGCTGGACCAGGACATTCTGGTCAATGATAAGGTGATCAAAAAAGGAACCTATCAATTCAAATTCGTCGCCGCTGACACTGTTGTTTCCATTCTTGATGAAAACAATGTGGTGGCGACCGTCAAAGTCAACATCAAAGAAAATGAAAGGAAAGCCCCTCACAATTCGCTGGCTTTTACGACGACGGAGCGGGGAAAAATGCTGACCGCGATAACTTTTGGGGGTGACAAACGAGTGCTTCATGTGACCGAGCTTCAAACCACATCGGCAGATGAATAGTCACAAGGCAAGAACAAGACTGAGGAAATAATCTGGCTCCGGCGAAATTCGCCGGAGCATTTTTTTATTGATTACAATTCGAACTTGGGATCTTCGGCGCGGTATTCATCCAGCTTGCGATGAAGCGTGCGCCGGTCGCACCCCAGCAATTCCGCTGCGCGGGATTTATTGCCACCGGTCAATCGCAAGGTTTCCACAATAAATTCACGCTCTAATTCATGCAGGGTCATCCGCTGTTGCCTGGCCTGAGTCAGCAATTGAGCCGTCTGGCCGTTGTTGTGAATGCGTTCGGGCAAATCTTCCGGCGTCAAGCTTGTGCCTTCGGCCAATGCGACGGCGCGTTCAAGTGCATTTTCAAGCTCGCGCGCATTGCCCGGCCATGAGTAAGCCGTCAACGTCGCCAATGCTTCCGGCGTCACAGTCAAGGAAACTCTGCCCGCGGCTTCAGCAGCTTTGTTGAGAAAGTGTTCAACCAGCAACGGAATATCAAACGGCCGTTCGCGCAGTGGCGGAATGTGCAAATGAATCACATTCAACCGCCAATACAAATCTTCACGAAACCGCCCGGCGCGAATTTCCGCTTCCAGATCGCGATTGGTTGCCGCAACAACCCGGACGTTGAGGTTCTTTTCCTGATCCGCACCAACCCTTCGAACGGTCCCTTCCTGCAATACCCGCAACAGTTTGGGCTGCATCACCAGCGGCAATTCCCCGACTTCATCCAGAAAGATGGTTCCTCCCTCGGCGGCTTCGAACAATCCGGCGCGGGCTTGCTTGGCCCCTGTGAATGCCTGTCCCGTGTGTCCGAAAAGCTCCGATTCGATCAGGTCAGCGGGAATTGCGGCGCAATTGACCGGCACGAAACTGCCTTTTCGCAATGACATTTCATGAATCGAGCGTGCGACCAGTTCTTTGCCTGTTCCCGATTCACCGGTAATCAGAACCGTACTGGCACTGCGCGCGGCGCGGGCAATCAGCTTGAATAGTTCCTGCATGGGCTTGGAAGCGCCAATAATTCGCGCCGGAGCCGTCGGCAATTGGCGGCGTAATTTTGCCTGCTCTCGTTGCGGCGCGCTGCCGGCCAACGCGGCTTCCACCACCCGCAACAGTTCTTCTGTCTGAAAGGGCTTTGTCAGGTATTGATAAGCCCCGGCCTTGACCATTTCCACAGCCTGTTCAACAGAACCAAACGCCGTCATCACCACAACGGGCGCTTCGGGACGCAGTTCGCGCATTTTGGCCAATAACTGGTCGCCGGTCAGCCCCGGCATGCGCACATCGGTCAGTAACAGGTCAATGATTTCTTGCCCTCGTTCCAAATGAGCCAATGCCGCCCGCCCATCAATGGCAACAGTCGTTTCGTAACCATTGGCTTCCAGGTCGTCTTGCAGCAGATCCCGCAGATCCGCTTCATCATCCGCAATCAGAATTCGCGCCTTCAATGTATCTCCTTAGCTTTTTTGTGAATCTTGCCCCGGCAGAAAAACAGAAAAAGTTGCGCCGCCTTCCGGGTTGTTTTCGGCTTCAATCCATCCGCCGTGTTCTTCCGCCATGCGAGCGGAAACCGCTAGGCCCAAGCCGGTTCCGTGGCCAACTTCCTTGGTGGTAAAAAACGGGTCAAAGACGTTTTTCAAATGCTCTGGCAGTATTCCTTCGCCCGTATCGGCAAACCGCAAGGCAACAAACCGTTTCCCGTCGTGTGTGGTGTCCTGACACTGAATTCTCAGGTACCCGCCCTTGGACATGGCCTGAATCGCATTCGTCAAAATGTTCAGGATTATCTGCTGTATCAAATTCGGGTCCGCTTCAATCTGGCTGACTGCCTCGCAGTGCGTTTCGATCGAAATCCCGGCACGATCAGCGTTGGGCTGAACCAATTCCACGGTTTCCGCCAACAGCTTGGGCAAATTGACAGAACGGCGTTGAAGCTCGTACGTCCGCGCCAGATTTAGCAGATTGCGAACAATGCCGGCAATCCGTTCAGCCTGGTTGCAGATAATGGTCAGGTTCCGTTGGTGAGGGTCCGCAGGGGTTGCCGCATGGTTAATCAACTGTTTGGCTCGTCCCCCAATCACCTGAAGCGGCGCTCCCATTTCGTGCGCAACGCCAGCAGCCAGGTGCCCGACGGCGGCCAGCCGCTCACTGTGTCGCAACTTGCGTTCCAGCGCCAGACGCTCATCGGCCTGGCGTTCCGCCTGATGTCGCTGTCGGGATAAGCTGTTGGCCATTCGGTTAAAATTTTCCGCCAACTCCGCCAATTCGCCACCAGAACTGCGAACCGTCACGCGGTGAAACAAATCTCCCCTGGCAACGGCGGCCGCTCCGCCCAGCAATTCCTGAATCGGTCGCGTCAAACTGTAATTCGTCACCGCCAAGACCACCAGAAAAATTGTGACGCAAAGTAGCATCGCCACCAGCACAATTTCTCCGCGCATCCGGGCAACTTCCTGCTGCACAAAAGAAATTGGCTGCGCAATTTCCAGCGCGCCGACGGGCCGGTCATTCACCCTCAGCGGCAAAATAATAGAAAAAACGATTTCTCCATTAAACAGTCGTTCTCTCTCGCTTTTCTCGCCCGTTGCAATGACCTGTTTTGCCTCTTCCAGATAACTGATTTCTGTCAGGGTATTCGGGCGGGATGCAAGCGTGATGTTCCCGGATACATCAAACAACAAGACGCCATAAATCCCCACATTCTCCTTCAATCGTTTAATCAGTTGCTGCGCGTCCAGCAGGTGATTGGCCGCGTAATTTTCCTCCAGGGCAATCTGCAAAGTCACCGCATGCGCGCGCACTTCATCCTCCGCGGCTGCTTTCAAACTGTTTTCACGCTGCCGCAAGAGCAACAAACTGGCGATAATCAATACCAGGCTCACAGCTACGGTTAAATTCAAAATCAACCGCGTACTGATTTTCATCTGGATCTCTCCTTACATTTTTCAGGCTGACTGGAGACTAGCAAATTGTTGACCAGGCTCAAAAGCTCAGAAAAATGACGGCCAATGCCGCATCAATGGACCTGATTGTCGCAATATGTCCCAACAGGAACTTGCCGGCAGATTTTTCCCAACTAAATCAGAACACAAAACTTTTGGACAGGATGGACAAGATTTTTCAGGATGAAAAACGCATATCATTCATATTTTTTCGGGCCAATCCTGAAACATCCTGTAAGTCCTGTCTAAATTGAGCATCTCAATGCTGTGTGCTTTGATTTAGATGGACGCATCAGAACACGGAAACAATGCTTCGCATGAGCCGCGGCTTCAATCCCACATAGCCTTGATCGCCAGCCACCAGATCGCGCAACACTTCGCGCACGCCACGATGCCTTCTGGCCAACTGCACCATACGCTCGGTCAAACGGGCGCCAGCGAAGTTGCCGTAATAAAACCGATCCGAAAGTTCCGAAGCGCGGCGCAATTCGGCTCCGAACTCGGCGCGCCACATCGGATCGAAATCGGCAACACGCGTTTTCATCGCCTCGGCAAGCAAATCAGCCGATTTGATTGCGTAATAAATGCCTTCGCCGGTCAGGGGATCCACAAACCCCGCCGCATCGCCAATCAATGCCCAGGCTCTGGCGGCATCGCACGCCTGCAACCCGTCCCAGGTCGGGACGTCCAAGGCAGGCAAAATCGCCGCGTAAAAACTGGTGTTGGCTGTTGTCTTGCTGCCATTGGCGGATCGGATTTCCCGTGCAGCCGCCGGGTCTTCCGTTTCGATGTAAGCCAGCAATTTTTCTTTCAGCCAGGCGGGCGTCACTTCCTGGTAGCCGCTGGCAATGCCGTAAGAGATATGATCGTGGCGCGGGAAAAGCCACAAATAGCCGCTGGCATCATCCAGATACTTCACGTCAACGCGCGTTGGCGGCTGAGCATTTTTCACATTCCAGCCCAGCGCGTAGGCGAAATCCTTCGCTTCGAACTTTACCCCGACGCGTCGCCGAATGACGCTGCTGGCGCCATCAGCTCCAACCAGAAAATCCGCGGTGAATTCGCCCGCCGAAGTTTCCAGTTGCCAATGGCCATGACTGAAATTGGTCTTTTCGACGCGCGCCACCTGAAGCTGCGCGCCTGCGTCAATGGCTCGTTGCCGCATCATTTCGGCCAATTCCCTGCGCGAGTAGATGGCAAATTCATGGCTGGGAGCGACGGTCAGGTTGCGGCCTTGCGCTGAAATCAATCGCAGGCTGGAAATCATCTGTTTTGGCGAACTGCCATCCCGCAGAAACTCAAATTCCCGCAACGCCTTTGACGTGACGCCTCCGCCGCAAGGTTTTTCCCAAGCCGGACGCGCGTCGAACACCAAAACCTCTGCGCCATGTTGCTTCAGTTGATAAGCCAGATGAGAACCGGCGGGACCGGCTCCGACAATTGCAACTTGCATCCTAAAACTCGCTTTTGAATTGAAATCTGTGTGACGGAGTGAGCGCGAATTATACTCGATCAGTTTGCAATTGACCGCGTTGGATTCATCGCTAGCATCGCGCCAAGCTCGGCACAGAAAATGCAGTGTCCTTGCTGCACTTCGATTCCATCCGAAGATTAAAGTGTAACCCGGTGGTATCCCGGAGCAGTATTCGGAGTTATGCTGGTCTTGCAGTTAAGCAGAGTAGATAAAAACTAAGCACCAAATAGAAGTACAAGAGACTCGAAAAGAGTCCACTGGAGTCCATACATGAACAAGAGCACCTTTTGCGTCAGCACGCTGGCCATATGTAGCTTGCTGTTCGGAAGCAGTGTCTCGGCTTCCGGGCAGCATAGAGAACAAACGAACTCACCTAATAGCTCGCAACGTAATTCTTTCCTCGAAGACAAAAAATTCACTATCCGCGAACGAACAGAGCTTGTTTCATTCACATTGACGGTCACGGACCGACAGGGGCGGGCCATCGAAGGACTTTTGCCACAAGATATTGAGATTTTCGAGGACAAGGTCAAACAAACCATTGAACATTACACTTCGGCAGATTCGCCCGTCAGCATCGGCGTGGTGTTCGATTTATCAGGCAGCATGCAGCCAAAACTGGATTCCGCCCGGCAATCGCTGGCACGGTTTGTTGAAGCCAGTCACAACGACGACGATTTTTTCGTCATCGGGTTCAACCGGCAAGCCAATCTGGTGGCAGAATCCGGCGATGGCGAAAGCGCCAGCCGGCGTTTGAGTTTTGTAAAAGCGCAGGGAGAAACCGCGCTGTACGACGCAATTTATCTGGGAATTGAAAAAGCATTGCAGGGCCGGCATCGGCGGCGCGCACTGTTGCTGATTTCCGATGGGCAGGACAATGCTTCACGATATTCGCTGGGGCAGGTGCGGCAGCGGTTAAAAGAAGCCGACGTGCAGCTTTACGCCATAGGCATTATCCGCCCAGGGTCGAGCGACAAGGCTGAGTTACGCGAAGAACAGCGTGGGCAGATGATCCTGCAAGATCTGGCGCAGTTGACCGGCGGGCAGGCATTTTTTATTTCGACGGAAGCCGAATTAGAGCAGGCGACTTCGCGCGTCGCACTGGAATTGCGCCACCAGTACAGTCTTGGATACACGCCCACCAACCAACAACGCGACGGCCAATGGCGAAAAATAAAAGTCCGCATCAATCGCCCGACGGAAATGCCTCCGGTGGTGATTCGCGTCCGCGAAGGCTATTTCGCCGCGCCATTTTAGGCGTGCCAATTTCTTCTATCTCTTATCGCCGGAACGTTTACCTGAGTAGACCAGCGTTCCGGCGAATTTTCCTTCCCTTCCGCTTTCACATCTTTTTCAAGAAAAATTCAAAGCCAGCTAAATACCTGAATCCGTGATGACGAGTATCGTCCTCCGCGTCACCCAGAGTTATCTCCGCAATCCCCCTGTAGAAAACTTGCCTTTAAGTCGTAAGGAGGACTTCTCATGAAACTGACTGGAATGCTTCAACGAATGTTGTTCACCTCACTTTTTGTATGCCTCATCGGAAGCGCAATAAGCTTGAAACAGAACCCATCTATCTTTGCCTTATTTTCCCCCGTCAAGGCTGCTACCCCACCGCAGCCAGAATCGGTTGCCGCTCCTCAAGCCTGTCCTGCGGCAGTCATTGACGGCACCATTGGCAGCGGCAGCACGGATCACCCATTCGTCACCGGCAACCAGACTTCGCGGCTGTTTCGGGATTCCGTTGAATCTACGTGTGGAACGCAGAAAGCAACGCCGAATCTGACCGATGCCGGAATTCAGTTCAAATACGATGCCTTCTCCTTCTCGAATACTTCCATTTTCGCAATCTGCGTCACGGTAATTACCGAAGCTGGCGCGAACAACCAGATTCTGACCGCTGCTTACGACCAAAGCTTCAACCCCGCGAATGTCCAGGCCAACTATTTAGGCGACGCAGGCAACAGCGACCGAACACGCGCGTTTTCTTTTGTCGTGCCGGGAAACCATTCCTTCGTCGTAGTGCAAAGCCGCGTCAATAACGCTGCCAATCCGCCTTCGCTTGGCTACAGCTTTCGAGTCTTGGGCCTCCCGAGCTGCAATTCCTGCCCGCCCTCGATCATCAGCGGGACGATTGGCACGGGCAGCAATCAGTGGCCAGCGTCTATTGATACAATGACCGGACGGTTGTTCCGCAATGCGGTTGCTTCGGTCTGCGATCCGGCGAAACCCGTTCCCAGCGTGGAGGATGCTGGCACACAGTTCCAATACGACGCCTATACGTTTCTCAATCCGTCTCTTTCGGCGGTTTGCGTGACAGTCAACACCACGGCGGGCGCGGCCAATCAAATCCTCACTGCCGCCTATCTTGATCGGTTCAATCCTTTTGACGTGCAACAGAACTATTTGGGCGATGCGGGCAACAGCAACCAGAGCCGGAGCTTTTCCTTCATCGTTCCCGGACGCCGGTCGTTTGTCGTGGTGCAAAGCCGCGTCAACACCGCTGGCAGTCCGACTTCACTGGATTATTTTTTCAGCGTCACAGGTCTGACAGGGTGTACGGGCTGCCCGGTCATTGCAATCACACCAGATGACATTCCCAATGCCTTGTCCGGAGTCGCATACAGTCAGCAACTGACGCGAACCGGCGGCGCAGCATCAGGCACTTGGAGCGTGGTTGACGGTGCTCTGCCGGCTGGCTTGTCACTCAATCCAACAACAGGGGTGCTTTCCGGAACGTCCACGGCTGCCGGCAATTACAATTTCTCAGCGCGGTTTACGGCCAGCAATGGTTGTTTGGGCGAGAAGCGATATTTCTTTTCGGTCATTGTCTGCCAACCTTTCACCTTGGGACCGGAGCCATTGCCACGCGCGCTGGTGAATACGCTTTACAGCCAGCAATTAACAACCACAGGAGGAACACCGCCTTATACCTACAGTCTGATTGGCGGTTCACCGCCATCGGGTATCACGCTTTCGTCTACCGGCCTGTTATCCGGCACGCCAACCACAACGACTCCGGCCAATTTCACTGTTCGATCTACGGATTCGAATGGCTGCACGGGAACAAAAACTTACACGCTGATCGTTTGCAGCCCAATCACCGTGAATCCGACGACTGCTGCGAATGGCACTGTTGGAACTCCGTATTCACAGGCGTTTTCGCAATCAGGCGCAGGCGCTTCGCCGACCTGGAGCAGCACAGGCACATTGCCTCCGGGATTGACGCTAAACCCAAGCACCGGTTTGCTTTCCGGAACGCCAACAACACCAGGAATTTTCGACTTTGCGATTGTGGTGACGGCGTTTAACGGTTGCCCCGGATTGCGAAACTATACCGTCAGCATTGGCGGAGGACCGTTGCAGTTCTATCCGCTGGCGCATCCGATTCGTATGCTGGACACCAGAGCCGGCCAGCCCGGATGTGACAATCCGGGCGCACAAATTCCGGGCGGAACTTCAAGGACGCAGACAGCGGCGGGCAGAACGTGCGACGGGTTGACGATTCCGGCCAACGCAAAAGCTCTGACCGGAAACATCACCACGGTTCAATCCGGTGGCGGCTTCTTGACGCTATACCCCAGCGACGCAGCGCAACCGAACGTCGCCAATTCCAACTACGCGGCCAATCAAGTGCTGAACAACGTCTTCACGGTTGGACTTGGCGCGGGCGATGGAGCGTTCAAAATCTTCGTCACCACCAACACCAACGTGGTCGTAGACATCACGGGATATTACGCGCCTCCGGCAACAGGCGGGTTGTACTTCCATCCGTTGCCGAAACCCGTTCGGTTAATGGATACGCGAGCAGGGCAACCTGCATGTTTCAATCCGGGCGCGCAGCTTCAAGCAAACTCCACGACTTCACAGCTTGGCCAGACAGCGTGCGACGGCGTGACAATTCCAGCCGGAGCCCAGGCTTTGGTGGGCAATGCGACGACGGTCAATTCGCTGGGCAACGGCTTTTTGACGCTGTTTCCAGCAAATGCCGCGCAACCGCTGGCCGCCAGTTCGAACTTCCAGGCGGGCGTCAATATGAATGCTCCGTTCACAGTTGGCCTGTCACCAAGTGGAGAGTTCAACATCTTTACCGCCGCAACAACGGATCTGGTCATTGATGTGCTGGGATATTTCAGCACGCAATTGAATGACGCGAACGGACAAGGGCTGTTATTCAATCCGTTGCCCAAACCGGTTCGTTTACTGGAAACGCGTCAAGGCTTTACGGGCTGCACCACGCACAGCAGTCTGCCAATGACCGGCGGCACGGAGAATTTGCAGCCGGTACGAGGAACCTGCGATGGCGTAACCATCGCCAATACTGCGCTTGCTATCGTTGGAAACGCGACGGTCATCAACCAGGTCAGCAACGGATTCCTGACCTTCTGGCCTAGCGATGCTGCCGCGCGACCACTGGCTGCGGCGTCAAACTATCGCCTGGGGCAGGTCTTCAACCGGCACTTCACCGTTGGATTGGGAGTTTCGGATGGAAGGTTCAAAATCTTCTCGTCGGCAACAACCGATTTGATTATTGACGTTTCGGGATATTTTGCGCCGTAAGTCGCGAACTCAACGGCAATAATTTCCTCTTCAGACTAAACCGCGCCAGCAATTCACTGGCGCGGTTTAGCATTTCACCTCGCCTATCTTGCCGGATAACCCTTCGCCAAAAAATAAACTTTCCTGTTAGTGGTTTTGACCCTGTTTCTCGCTTCTATGAATGAAGGCAAAAAGCTGAGCAAACTGTTGCTCAACGAATGTCGGTGCGTCAGCACACTCATTAAAACTTCCCCCACTTCTAAATGAAAAGGAGAATTCTCATGCCGCCAACCAAAGAAATGATTGAAAAGGCCGTCGAATGCTTGGGCGATACAACTGCCACTTTTACCGCGTCACCAACGACTGTTCGTCCTGGCCATGCATCCACGCTGAACTGGAAAGTCACCTCGCCGGGTGGCTGTTCGGTGAAGTTATTTCTCAACAACTCGCCGGTTCAAAAAACCGGGACGAGAAGCGTTGAACCTGCAACCTCTACTACCTATCACCTGATCGGTAAAATGCTCACCGTTCAACGAACAATCGCCACAGTCACTGTAGGGGTAGACACCAGTCAATGCTTTATCCAATCAGTGGACGAAGAGACTGTACGGCAAATGATGCGCAGCCTGATCGAAGCCAATTTGGCTGGCAGCCCTCTGAGCCAGCGTTCGCCCGCAAATGTCGAAATTGACCGGAATGGCATTGCCGTGAAGCTGCGTTTGAAAGTGGCCGTTCCCAACTTCTTCGATCCCGATCTGGATGTGGATATGGTGATCGGCGTCAGCGCGGTAAATCACTTGCCTGCGGTAACCTTCCGCAGCTACTCAAACAACCTGCACTGGCCATGGTGGGTGACGGGAATAACGCTAGGGATTACCGAATTCATTGACGGAACCATTGAAAACAGGATCGAACAAAAGGTCAAACCCCTGCTCCTGGAAAAGCTGAAGGAACAGATTGATTCCTTCCTGCGATTGATCCCTCCAACACACCGTCTTCAATCACTGACGACGGAGCCCGATGAGATCAGAGCCATGGTATGCCCCGCTGCTTGATCCATCGGGGTCACTATCCAATTTTGCTCTTTTACTCCCCCAAAATCCCACGTCTACCAACTCAATGCAGGAGGTCGTAACGTAATGGTCAAATCGCGTCATATCGTGTCGTCATTAGCTTATTTGTTTTTTGTAGTGTTTGCCGGCTGCGCATCCATCAATGCATTCGCGCAATCGCCTCAGGTTTTCGTCTCAGCGCGCAGCGGAGCTGATGGCGGAAGCTGCACTTCATCCCAACCGTGCCGCACCGTCAACTTCGCGATGACACAGGTGCAAGTCGCAGGACAGGTTTTGATTGTTGATTCGGGCGATTACGACAGTTCGGTCAACATCACCAAAGATGTGACCATCGCTGCCGCGCCGGGTGTGGCTGCCGTGTTCAGCTCCGCCGTCACGTTCGGCACAATCTTCAATTTTAACTACGGTCCATCGTTCTGTAGCTCAGCGGGTGAGTGCCACATTCTCACGTTGCGAAATCTGATTTTCGACGGACAAGGCGTTACCCAGGACGCTGTGCGCGCCGCCGGAATCAAGCTGCTGGCGGAAGATTGCACGTTCACACGCTTTAAGTTTGGCGTGTTTGTAAATGGCGGTGGCACATACCAGTTCAAAAACTGTGTTTTCCAGTTTATGGAAAAAGGAATCAATGTGGCCCCGAATACGGATGGCGCAGCAGTTCGTTCCCAAACTCTGACCGTGGTGGAAGATTGCAGATTTTCAGTGCTGACTTCTGGAGGCGTTGATGTCTCCACTGGCCCGATCGGTCAGAACACGTTGAAAGCAGTGATTCGCGCCTCGCTCTTTAACCGCGCTGGTGTTGGCATCAGAGCCCTTGCCAACACCGGGGGTTCGATTCAAATTGATGTGGAAAATTGTGAACTCACCAACGGTGCGACTGGAGTGATAAGCGTTTCTTCCGGCGCTGTCGTGCGCGTATCGAACTCGACCATCGTTGGCAACACAACCGGCGTTGCAGGCGCGACAGGCGGGCAAATTCTCTCACGCGGCAACAACACCATCGAAGGCAATACGACCAACGGCAGCTTCACGGGAACGTTTTTGGCCAAGTAGCTTCGGAACGACAAAGAATGGTGCAGAAAACGGATCACGGATGGACACGGATCAGCACGGATAAATACAGATCGGATTTGGGAGGATGATCTGTGTTTATCTGAGTGAATCTGTGTCCATCCGTGGTTTGACGTACCGCCTGAATGTTGCTTGTTCTGATTTAGATCGGTTTTCAGTTGCACTTACGGGAAAGATCGAGATGATAG
>CAZMXG010000176.1:0-15781 GCA_964570175.1 uncultured Heliomicrobium sp.
CAACCGCGAGCATAACAATTCGCGGCGAAGGGAGTCACCTACTTCATCTCATCATATTTGATTTCTCTTTTGCCATTGTCTTCCGAACTACTCGCCAGCAATGACAAATGAAAAATAGAAAACGGCAAATGGAAAATAAAAATTACGGCTGGATTCTCTGGGCACTTGAACTCACTTCTTCAGCATCGGCCTTAAGTTCAAATTGCTAATCAACCTATGCAGGTAATTCGCCTGAACGCCGAGCAGCCGTGCGGCTTCGGTGATGTTGCCGTCGGCCTGGGCAATGGCTTTCAGAATGAGCTGCTTTTTCGTCTCTTTGATCGTTTCGTGATAACTGGCGATGGGGGTGTTTGCCAAGGTCGGCTCGGCTTCGGTTTCCAACACGGCTTCCGGCAAATCTTCGGGACGGATCAAATCGGTTGAACCAAGCACAACGGCGCGTTCGATGGCATTTTCCAGTTCGCGCACGTTGCCCGGCCAGTCGTACGCCGTCAGCAAAGCGCGCGCTTCGGGCGAAATGCCGCGCACCTGACGTTTGCACTTCGCGGCGTACTTCGTCGCAAAATAACTGGCCAGCAGCGGAATATCTTCGCTGCGTTCGCGCAATCGCGGCAATTTGAGCGAAACCACATTCAGCCTGTAATACAAATCCTGACGGAACGATCCATCCTTGATGGCCGATTCCAGATCCCGATTGGTTGCGGCGACCAATCGCACATCCACTTTGATCGGTCGCGTGCCGCCGACGCGCTCGAATTCCTGCTCCTGCAACACGCGCAGCAGTTTGGCTTGCAGCAACAAAGACATTTCGCCGAGTTCGTCCAGAAAGATCGTCCCGCCGTCGGCGACTTCAAACTTTCCTTTCTTTTGCGCGATGGCTCCGGTGAAAGCGCCTTTTTCGTGGCCGAACAGTTCGCTTTCCAGCAAGGTTTCGGTCAGCGCAGCGCAGTTGATTGCCACAAACGGTTTGCGCGAACGCGGGCTGTTTTTATGAATTGCATTGGCGGCAAGCTCTTTTCCGGTTCCGCTTTCGCCGCGAATTAACACGGTGGAATCGGTCGGCGCAACTTTGGCGATGAACTGGTAAACGTCGCGCATTCGTTTGCCTTCGCCAACCATGCTGCGTTCGATGTTGATTTCATCCGTCAGCCGCTGGTTTTCGTTTTCCAGCCATTCCAGTTGGCGAACGTTTTCCAGCGCAACGGCGGCAATGCCGGCAATGGCTGAAACCAATTGCAAATGGTCTTCGTCAAACTGCGCAGCCACGTCGCTGGTGCTCAGATAAATGACGCCAAGCTTGCGGTTCATCAACAGAATCGGCACTGCCAGCAGGGCGCGCGTTTGCGAAATCATCAGGCTTTCGTTTTCGCCGAAGGCTTCGTTTTCCAGAATGTTATTGCTCAGGATGGCTTCGCCTGCGCTCAAAACCTGACCGATGATGGCCCGGCTGATCCGCACTGTCGTTTGCGGTCCGGTCTGGCGATCCCAGCCAAATGTCGAAGAGAAATCGTCAAGCGTTGATTTGCCGTCCATCAGCAGAATCGCTCCGCGCTGAGCAGGCACAACTCCAAAAATCAGGTCCAACAATTGCCGCTGCAATTCGTCCAGACTGCGAATGGAACTGATCGTCTGGCTGATTTTCAGCAGCGCATTCAAGTGGCCAACCAAGCGGGCGTTCGGTTTCATGGCCGAGATTTGTTTTTCAGGCTGCAGCAGCAGCAAATCTTCCTGGCGGATTCGGATCGTGTCCGAAGTCAGGCTCTGTACTTCCTCCAACTGCACCTGCCCGGAATCCGCTGCCGATTCTTTCTCGTGAATCAAAAACAGAAAATGCGAGCTTCCGACTGTAATCCTGTCTCCGTGCGCTAAGCGTCGCTCTTTGATGGGTAATCCGTTGACGAACGTTCCGTTGAAACTTTCCAGGTCAGTAAGCACAAAATCATCCGCTTCGCGCTGAATCCGGCAATGCCGCCGTGAAGTGGAAAGATCAGCCAGGGAAATGCGGCTTGAAGATTCGCGGCCAAACAGCACTTCTTCGTCGGCCAAATTGAAGATTTTGCCCTTCAAAGGGCCAGCTAAAACAATCAATCTTGGGTTTGACATCGTATCCACCTCAAACCTGCTATCCGGTCAGATAGGGTCAATCTGTTCAATCTATCTTTCTGGATAGAAATTCTGCTCAGCAACTACCAGCCGATCTGGCTCGGTTGAAACGACTCTAAACTCCAACTCCAAGCCAATCAATGGGTTCCTCGTTTTTCCCTGAAAAAAATTTATCGGCCAGCCAGCTTCAAAACCTTTGGCACAACGGTTGAAGTAGTTATGGCACAAGCGATTGAAGGAATCGTCACACAGATGACAGTTGAGAAAGAAAAGTGAGTAATCGTCGAAACAAGATTGAAATTGAAAAAGTGTCCGAGGCGAAAAATCAGCCTCTGTAATCCAAAGGAGAAATCAGATGAAAAAGCAAATTTTGAACTACGTCGCCGCTATCAGTTTCCTGTTTGTGTTGTCCACCATTTCCGCTTTTGCACAGTCCCCGACTTTCAAAGCGAACATCCCGTTTGATTTTCAGGTCAACGGCAAAACGATGACCGCGGGCGAATACGTAATCGCAGAACCGACTTCCCCGCGTGGAACCATCACAATTCGTGGCGGCCAGCAGCTTTCGGCGGCAGTAGCGATTTTCCAGAACGTTGAAGCCAAGAAACCTGCCAATGCGACACAACTGGTTTTCCGCCGCTACGGCAATCAATACTTCCTGGCGCAAATGCAGGTAAATCGCCAAACAGGCGCGATGGAATTGCTAGCGACAAAAGCCGAGCGCAACCTGATCAAAGAATTGAGCGGACGCCATCTGGCCAATAACAAGGTACAGCCGGAAATCGTGACCGTTGCTCTGGCTCAGTAAAGCCTGAACGGCCGATACAAGTTTGATCGAATTTTCCCACTGAAACGTTGAGTCTCTCTTCCGGCAACCTGAAGCCACAACTTTGGGTTGCCGCTTTTTTATTTCTGCCCGCACGTCAGCACGAACCAGCCTGCGCTATAATCCGCCGCGATTTCAATCCCACTTCTGATAGAGGGTTTCCATACCGATGAATCACATTTACGGCTTGTCGCCTGTGCTGGAAGCTTTGCGAGCGCGGCGGCGCCCGATCCGAAAAATCCTGATCGCTGGCGGTGCCAATCCATCGCGTCTGAAAGAGCTTACGGAAACCGCACGGCGCGCAGGCGTCAGCATTGAAATCCGCGATCGCCGCGAGTTGGATGAACTGACACGCAACGCCAATCATCAAGGCGTTGTGGCGTTGGCGGCAGCGCCCGACAACAAGCAAAAGCGGAATGCCGGATACGTCGAACCTGATGCGATTCTGGAAAGTTTGGGAGAGTGCCCCTTGCTTGTGTTGCTGGACGGAATTGAAGATCCCCACAACCTTGGCGCGATTTTGCGAACCTGCGAAGGCGCGGGAGTGGATGGCGTGTTCATTCCCGAACATCGCGCTGCTGGCTTGAATGAAACTGTGGCCAAAACTTCCGCGGGCGCAGTTGAATACGTCCGCATTGCGCGTGTCACCAATCTGGTTCGCTTGATTGAAGACCTGAAAGAACGCAGCGTATGGATTGTCGGTGTTGAGGGTGGAACGGAAACCAGCTACACAAATTTTGACTTTAACGTCCCGCTGGCTTTGGTGATGGGCAGCGAAGGCAAAGGTATCAGGCGGCTAGTGCGCGAGAACTGTGACGCGATTGTATCAATTCCAATGCTGGGCCAACTGAATTCGTTGAATGTCAGCGTAGCCACAGGCGTCGTGTTGTTTGAAATTTTGCGGCAAAGGAAAGCGTAGGCTCTCAACCACGGAAGAACAGAATTCTGCCGCAATTCTCGCATGTGAAAATCGCTTCGCCTCTTCGTATGTCGTTGTAAACCTGTGGGCGGATGGTCATGCGGCAAGCCAGGCATTTGTAATCAACTGCTTCAGAAAGCGCCAGCCCGGATTTGATTTTCGACATTCGTTCATAAGTTGAGCGGGTTTCAGAACTCAGTGTCGCAACCAATGGCGTGCGTTCGGCCAATAGTTTTTCCAGTTTTTCTGCGTCAGTTTTGGCCAGGGTTTCGTATTCGGCGACCTGCCGCTCCATCTCCGTACGTTTGGTTTCAATTTCCGGAGAGCGCTCTTTGACCTGAACATCCAGTTTTTCAACCTGTTCCATCACTTTCAGCAATTCAGTTTCAAGCGTGCTGACTGTTTTTTTGGCCGAATCAATTTCGCGGACAGAGGTGGCGTATTCTCGCTCATTGGTGGCTTTCATCTGGTCGTTTTTGAATTTTTCCAACTTCTGCTGCTCGGTTTCGATCTCTGCTTCCAAACTGCTTTTCTGCGAAAGCGCTTCGTCCAGTTGCTGTTTCAAATCGAGAAACTCTTTATTTTCAGCCGCGAACTGACTTTCCAGGGCTTCGCGTTTGGCGGGCAGCGATTCTGTCTCCGCTTTTATCCGTTTGATTTCGACATCCACATCCTGGAGCGAAATGAGTTGACTCAGTTCCGGGTTCAAATGGGCCTCCTTGAAAACCTCTTTGCAAAAATTTTGTGATGAATGGTATGAAAAGCGGGCGCATCATCCCATAAGCTCGCGCTTTGGCGCAAGATAACGAAATTATGAACAACTATCCAAATTCAGAAACTCTTTTTGAGCGGGCACAGCAGGTGATTCCCGGCGGTGTTAACAGCCCTGTTCGCGCATTTCGTGGCGTGGGTGGCACACCACTTTTCATCAAATCCGCCAAAGGCGCAATGATTACAGACGCCGACGGCCGGGCATACATTGATTACGTTGGTTCGTGGGGGCCCATGATTCTGGGCCACGCTCACGACGAAGTCATAGCCGCTATTCAGCAGGCCGCGACACGCGGCACCAGCTACGGCGCGCCAACCGAACTTGAAATCGAACTGGCTGAAGCAGTCATTGAAGCGTTTCCCTCAATCGAAAAACTGCGACTGACTTCCAGCGGAACCGAAGCCACCATGTCTGCGCTTCGCGTTGCGCGAGGATTTACCGGCCGCCCAAAGATCGTCAAGTTTGAAGGCTGTTACCATGGACACGGTGACAGCTTGCTGGTTCGAGCCGGGTCCGGAGTCGCAACGCTCGGCCTGCCGGATTCCCCGGGCGTGCTGGCAGAAGTCGCGCAAAACACCATCACGGTGCCGTTCAATGACGTCGCGGCGCTGGAAGCGGTTTTCGACCAGGCTGGCGATCAAATTGCCGCCGTCATTATTGAACCTGTCGTTGGAAACATGGGCTGCGTTCCTCCGGCAGAAAATTACCTTCAGTCGGTTCGCAATATCACTGAAAAACATGGCTCGGTTTTGATCTTCGACGAAGTTATGACCGGTTTCCGCGTCAGCTACGGCGGAGCGCAGCAGCTTTATAGAATCAAACCGGACATGACCACTCTGGGCAAAATCATTGGCGGAGGCTTGCCCGTCGGAGCATTTGGCGGGAAGCGGGAAATTATGGATTTCGTCGCTCCCGTCGGACCCGTTTATCAGGCGGGAACGTTATCTGGCAATCCGCTGGCTGTCACAGCCGGGTTAACGACGTTGCGGCTGCTCAAATCGCTTAACCCGTATCCGCAGCTTGAACAAGCAACGGCAAAACTGGTTGACGGACTGGCGAAGGCCGCGGCCAAAGCCGGTGTGCCAACAACCAGCAATCGCGTGGGATCAATGTTCACGTCCTTCTTTGCGTCAGAACCCGTGTATGACTGGACAACCGCCAACCGCAGCAATAGGGAAACGTTTTCAAAGTTTTTCCATGGAATGCTGGCTGAAGGAGTTTACCTTGCCCCTTCGCAGTTTGAAGCCGGGTTCGTTTCAATCGCCCATAGCGAAGAAATCCTTGAACGCACCATGGATGCCGCTCAAAAGGCGTTCAGGCAACTATGAATTGTCCTGACTAACTGAACACAGGATTTAATAAAAGATGCTACTTCCGTTACTAAAGGTGTTACTTTTTCTCTGCCTTTTGGCAGCGGGAGTAGTCATTCCTGGGCATTCATCGTTTGCCAATCCCCATGCAGGTAAACCTCAGTCAGGCAATCCCCTTGAAAAGGAGCGCGACCGCCTTTATGCACGCCAACAATTCACCAAAAATTTTCGGGACCTGCAATTGACGAGTCAAAACCTTCTCAAAGAACATGAAGAAAAGCAGCTTACCCCGGCGCGCTTAAGCAAGAGTGTTCGCATAATCAATAAAGCAGCAAAAGCATTACGTTCTATGATGGTTTTGGGAGACTTGGCAGAACCGGTCAAGATAGACAAAGAAATCATGACTCCGCAGCAATTTGATAACTCAATCCGCCGTCTGGCCAAACACATCTACGATTTTGCCCACAATCCCATTCATCAGAGCAACAAAGTCTTTAACACGGATCAGGCTCAACAGGCGCAAACTGATTTACTGGCGATCATTGATCTGTCCAAGGCAATTGAAAATAAGGCCAAAAGTTATACGTTTGCTTCGGCAATGCAACAATAGCCGCGAGTTTTCTCTCAATTGAAACGCCAATATCCCACTGAAACCGCACTACTATTTAATTATCACTACATTCATCAGCGACGCGTTTGTTTTGAGGATCGCCACTAACGACAGCAGCTTAGGCCACTTCGATTTCCGATAAACGCCTTACAATCAGCCACTTCCTACAACGCTGTCAGCCCATACCTACCATAATGCGAGCCTCTTTCTCAGCATACAATTAAATGTACTCTACTGCCCCTTAAAATTAGAAATAGATATTGACGGTTAACAATAACGTGCATACACTCCAACGCGTCGGCATTGAACTTCTACCGACAAGTCTTCAAACGTATTACCAATAAAATTTTAAGCAGCATTGCTGAGATGAATTCACGGTACTGAGTAGTTTTCATTTACTGCTGAGCGATAGCTTAGGTTTCTGAAATGAAGCTACAACATTATGGTGCTTTGGTTACCGTGCTATTTCTGCAAGGTCCTTGAAAACAGAGACTTCTACCCTAGTCTCGATTGCATCCCAGGATTTTTCGGCTATTTTTTGCCGATTTGCGTGCGAGGTCGCTGATCACCAAGCAACTGTACAAACACGTTCCTCACACATTACCTTTCCTCAGGTCACACCTTGTTTAAGCTACCAGCGTTCCGACTGCTCACTCTATGCTCATTTTCATTCCTGGCAATGTTCGCTTGTCCCAGCACATTGCTTCCTGACCCCATCTAACGGCCTCGTACGCATTATTCAGAAACAAACTGGGGTTATGCAATTCGTTCTTCTTTTATGGAATTTTCCCCACCGTCGCGCCAGCAGGGTAGTGTGGGGTGGCGTGGCGGCGATTACGGATGAGGTTAGCTAGCAGGGGAGCAAACCTCATCCGCTTTTTTTAGTTATTTACCGGCCTGCCGATCCAGATAATCCACCAGCACATTAGCCATCACCTTAACACCAATTACCAAACTATCTTCATCAATGTCGAATTCAGGCGTGTGGATCATAGCTGTAATTCCTTTTGCTTTATTCCCGACTCCCAGAAAATAAAAGAATCCGGGAATAACTTTCTGGTAGGCTGAAAAATCCTCAGCTCCCATTTGAGGTTTCGGGTACGTAATCCCTTTCTCTCCTAAAACGTTTTTCAATACCGGTAGCGTAGCTTGCACTAGCGCAGGATCGTTGTAAGTAACCGAATTGTTACTTCCAAACTCTATGTCATAACTTGCGCCGTAAGCTGAGGTTATTCCGGCCAAGGTCTGTTTCATCATCTGGATGGCGTTAGTGCGCACTTCTTCGTTGAGGGTGCGCATTGTGCCTTCAAGTTTTACCTCGTCAGCAATAATGTTAAACCGATTGCCGCCGTGAATGCTGCCAAGGGTAATGACCAGAGGCTCTTGCGTATTGATGCGGCGGCTGCGAATGGTTTGCAGCGCTGAAATGCATTCGGCAGCAACGACTACCGTGTCAATTCCATCGTGCGGATAAGCTCCGTGAACTTTTTTGCCGCGAATTGTGATCGAAAAACGATCCGAGGAGGCCATTGCCGGTCCGGAATTTACTCCAATTTGGCCGACTTCGATGTTCGGCATGACATGCAGCCCAAAAATTGCGGAAGGGCGCGGATTTTCCAGACAGCCTTCTTCGATCATGAAGGGAGCGCCGCCTTTTTCCCCCGGAGGTGCACCTTCTTCCGCAGGCTGAAAAATGAATTTAACGGTGCCTCGAATCTGATCGCGCATTTTGCTCAGCACCTCGGCGACACCAAGCTCTATAGTCATGTGCGCGTCGTGGCCGCAGGCATGTTTGACGCCGTCGTTTTTCGATTTGTAAGGAACATTGATCGTTTCCTGAATCGGCAGCGCATCCATATCGGTTCGGACAGCCACCACACCGCCTGGCAGCTTTCCTTTTAACAAAGCAACGATGCCATTTTTCCCCACGCCGGTTTTGACTTCGTCCAAACCAAGAGCGCGCAGCTTTTCAGCAATCACTTGTGCGGTTCGCTCTTCGCGGTTTGAAAGTTCCGGGTTTACATGAAAATCCCGCCGTTGTTCGACCAGTTTCGGGCGCAGGCTTTCAGCCGCACGAGCTATTTCCTGCTCCCGGCTGTCAGCAGCAGACACTTCCCACCTAAACGCAACCAAACACCCGACCGCCACAAACACGACGACGGGTAAAACCAAAACCAGCTTCAGCTTCATAAAATGCCTCCGATGTTGTTGAGTATTCGGTAGAAGTCCCGAAAGTTCACGGTACCCGAAATCACCAAAGCTGGTCAAAGCATTATCGCCACCGTCTGCCAGGCTCAGATTGGACAAACTCCACTACCAAAGCAACAATATGTGTTCCATCAAAACAGAACGTGAACACATTGAAACATCGAGGTCGTCAATGCCCGAATTCAAAGAGATCATTTACGAAACCAGAAACGGCGCAGTTTTTATTACGCTGAATCGCCCGGCCAAACGAAATGCGCTGAACGATCAATTGATTGCAGATTTGGGCCAGGCAATCGCGGAAGCCGAGACTGATCAACAAATCCGGGTGATTGTGCTGCGCGGCGCGGGCAAAGATTTCTGTGCCGGAGCCGACTTGTCGCAATTGGAAAAGTCTGCGCAAGCTTCAATCATCGAAAACATTGAAGGCGCAACCGAAATGGCCGATTTGTTTATCGCCATGAGGAAGCTGAAAAAGCCGATTCTTGCCGCAGTACATGGCCGTGCATTGGCGGGTGGAGCCGGGTTGGCTTCGGCTTGCGACATGGTGATCGCGGCCCGGTCGGCGCAGTTTTGTTACACTGAAACCAAAATCGGCTTCGTACCCGCCATCGTGATGTCCATCGCACGGCGCAACCTCGGCGAAAAGCGAGCGTTCGAAATTCTGGCGACAGCCAAATTGTTTTCGGCTGAAGAAGCCGCCGCAATCGGTTTTATTAATCGAGTTGCCGACGACGCAGACTTTGAAGCGGAAGTCGAAAAGTTCGCTGCTGAAGTCGCTGCGTTGAGCCAATCGGCATTGATGCTAACCAAATATCTTCTTTACCAAATTGATACCATGAGCTTCGAGCAAGCCGTCCGTGCAGGTGTTGACGTAAACGTCATTGCCCGGATGACGCCGGATTGCCAGGCCGCTGTTCGAAAGTTTTTGAGCAAGACCTAAACATGAGTTTTACACCGACTGTAACTGCAAAATCCGAAATTTACACTTTCAAAACCAAAATCGTGCTTGTGGGCGTAGCGATGGCCCTGCTCGCCGCTTCGCTGGAAGGCACAGTCGTCGGCACAGCCATGCCGACTGTAATCGCCAGCCTGGGCGGAATCGAAATTTATAGCTGGGTTTTCGCCGCGTATATTCTGGCTTCAACGGTGATGACGCCGATTTGGGGCAAAATGGCGGACCTGATTGGCCGGCGCCCGGCCATGTTCGGGGGCTTGGCGCTGTTTATGATCGGCTCCGTTCTGTCCGGCGCGGCGCAGTCCATGCCGCAACTGATCGCTTTTCGCATCATTCAGGGGCTTGGCGCGGCGGCGCTTTTCCCAATTGGAATGACGATTGTTTCCGACCTGCTGACAATGGAACAGCGCATGAAAATGATTCCCTTGTTCAGCAGCATGTGGGGAATCGCCAGCTTGATCGGGCCAACCATCGGCGGTTATTTGACTGAATATACCCGCTGGTCCTGGCGGTCGTGTTTTTACGTCGTTCTGCCTTTTGGCTTGTTGTCGTTACTGATGATTCGATGGGCGTACAGTGAAAAATACGAGCGACGCCAAAACATCTCCTTTGATTATGCGGGCACGGCAACGTTGACGGTGGCGCTGATCTTATTGCTGGTCATTGTCGAACGCGGCGCAGAATTTTCGTGGGCATTGACCGCAAGCTTATCTGCCGTAGTCGCTCTTTCCACATTTGCGTTTATCCGCATTGAGCAAAAGCATCAAGAACCGCTTTTACCACTTGACCTTTTCCGCCAGCGATTTGTGCTCATCACCATCTTGCACGGAGTTTTCGTGATGATGGCGCTAATCGGCACGATGTCGTTTTTGCCGCTGTTCGTCCAGGCCGTCATTGGAACCAACGCCGCTGAGGCGGGAAAAATTCTGACGCCGTTTATTTTGCCGTGGGTCATTACGGCGGCAATCGGCGGCAGATTGGTTTTGCGATTCGGCTATCGGCTGCCGGTGATGGCCGGAATGGTCATGCTGCTGATCGGCGCGATTCTGCTTGCGATGGTTTCAGTCGAAACGACTCGGACAGGGTTATCGCTAGCTGTGATTTTTATGGGAAGTGGTGGCGGATTGACAGTGGCGACATTGATGATCGGCGCGCAACATAGCGTGTCGCGCACACAAATCGGCGTAGCGACCGCTGCGGTCCAGTTCGCACGCAATATCGGGGCGGCGTTCGGCGCGGGAGTCATGGGTGCGCTAATGAATTGGAGCTTGAGGCATTCCTTATCCAAGGCAACAGGCGAATTAGCGCATTTTGCCGAAAGCCATCAGATCGCTTCCATTATTCGCCCGGAAACGCGCGCATCGTTGTCGGCCAGTGCGGCAGAATTTTTAAGAAATGCGCTGGCTGGATCACTACGATTAGCGTTTCTCTTTGTTCTGGTGGCAGTGATTGCCGCAACCATCATTGGCCTGCTGATTCCGCGCGGCGGAGCACACGATCTGGCTCACCAGGAGCATCAGGATCAGGCCAGGAATGAACAACCTTCAGCCGGTTTGGCGGAAATGTGAAAAATACATCTAGAAAAACTTCACCTTCCTGAAAAAAATGCTAACAAAACACCTGGCCCTGTCGTTATGACAAAAGCACATGACAACCCAACAACCTTTTAACCAGGAGTAAACCAATGAAATCAAGAATCAGCACAACCATTTTCACCGCTTTGGCTCTTTGTCTTCTGACAGCTTTTGCCTCAGCCCAGACCAAGCAATCAAACTTGACCGGAACCTGGAAAATGAACGCTGAAAAGAGCAAATTTGAACGCGGTGGCCCGTCCGCAATCACCGTTAAATTTGACCACAAAGACAATTCCCTAGCCGAAACCCTGACGCTCACCAATGACGGAAGCGATCGCACGCTCGACCTGAAATACACGACTGACGGCAAAGACACGTCTCAGGATCTGATGGGACAGTCTGCACAAACAGCAGTCAAATGGGACAATGGCGGCTGGCTGATCGAATGGAAAGCTGAAGGCAGAAGCTTTGTTCGCAAACTGACGCTCTCTGCTGATGGCAAAACCCTGACGATGGTCGTGACACAAACTTCTCCGGACGGCGGCACAGCCACTGACAACGTTGTGCTTGAAAAACAGGAAACCAAATAACCCCACAAGCCCGCATCCAAATTTTTACCAGAAAAAGCCAGATTGATGATCTGGCTTTTTCTTTTTCTCAGGCCCGCCCAAATTTATGCTGATTCCCCATCCGATTCCTGAATTCTCCGTTGACAGCACTATGTAGCAAACGATATAAGCCGAAAACGAAATAGCAATTCAAAATTTGGAGTTCATCCATGGGCAAAAGTTTTCTTTCGTTTGCGGCGGCTGTCATTTTGCAGGCGCTGGATAACGGTTATCAGTACGGGTTCGACATCATGGACGTGACTGGCTTGCCGAGCGGGACTGTGTACCCGGCGCTGCGGCGGCTGGAAGAAAACGGCTACGTGCATTCAAAATGGGAAAAACACGCCATTGCGCAAGAAGAAGCGCGTCCACCACGCAAATACTACGAACTAACCCGCGAAGGTCGTGAGGCGCTGGCTGATGCGCGCAGCCGGTTCCGCCTGCTGGAACAAACCCAGGCTCCCAAAACAGACAAACCAAAAACTTCGCGCGCGTGAGATGCCGGAATGCACAACCGTCAAACATCCCTTCCCAGACTGCATTTATCTCTGATTCGCTTGATCGGCGTGATTGTGCCGCACAGCTTGCGTGCCGACTGGCGGCAGGAGTGGGAGGCGGAACTGCGGTACCGCGAAACCTTGTTGTCCGATTGGGACAAGCTCGACTGGCAAAACAAACTCGATTTATTGCGGCGCTCCCTGGGAGCGTTTTGGGATGCGCTGCTACTGCAACCACGGAGACTGGAGGACGAAATGTTTCAAGACCTGCGCTACGGCGCGCGAATGTTGCTCAAACAACCTGGCTTTACTTTGGTAGCGGCGCTTTCGCTGGCGCTGGGCATCGGAGCCAATACGGCCATCTTCACTTTGCTGGACGCCATGCTGCTGAAATCCTTGCCAGTGGCGGAGCCGGAAAAACTGGTGCTGTTCGGCAAAGGCGGAGACGTGGGATTGACCAACAGGTTTCCCAACCGAAGTTGGGACCTTTTCTCTTACCCGTTTTACCAGGAAGTACGTCAACGCAATGAAGTGTTTTCCGATGTGGGAGCCTGCTTGAGCATGCCCTGGAGTGTCCACGGAACAGTTTCGGGCAGCGGAACAAGTGGTGAAATGCAAAAGATGGATGTGCTGCTGGTTTCGGGCACTTACTTTTCGGTCCTGGGCATAAACGCCAGCCTGGGGCGCACTTTCACGGAAGCCGATGATGTAACGCCCGGCGGACATCCCGTCGCAGTTGTCAGCTATGCCTGGTGGGAGCGCAACCTTGGCGGCGACCCAGCCGCAATTGGCAAAACCGTTACAATTGACCAGATCGCCTATACCATCATCGGCATCGCGCCCAAACAGTTTCTGGGCACGACAGTTTTGCAAGCGCCGGACGTCTGGGTGCCATTGGCAATGGAGCCGCAATTGCCTCCCGCGCACTGGAATGGACGGACAAACAAATCGGAGCAATCGCTTTACCTGATTGGCCGAATGAAAAACGGCGTGAGCACTGAGCAAGCCAATGCTGCGGTAAATCTGCTTTTCAAACAATCCCTGCAAGAACAAGCGGGAGCGCAGGCTTCGCCGGAACGGTTGCAGGAAATCCAGCAAGCCAGGATTGAATTGACGCCTGCGGGCAAAGGGCTGTCCGGGCTTAGCCAGGAATACGCGCCTTCGCTAAAAATCCTGATGGGAGTTGTCGGAATGGTGCTGTTGATTGCCTGTGCCAACATTGCGAATTTGCTGCTGGCGCGCGCTTCAACGCGGCAAAAAGAGTTTGCAGTGCGTCTGGCAGTCGGAGCAGGCCGCGCACGATTGATCCGCCAATTGCTCACCGAAAGCATGCTGCTGGCCGGCATTGGCGGCATCGCCGGAGTTGTGCTGGCTTGGTGGGGCAGCCGCCTGCTGTTGCTGATGGCCTCCAGCGGCTCCGCACCATTGCCGCTGGATGTAACGCCCAATGCGCGCATCCTGAGTTTTACGCTGCTTGCGTCCCTGCTTTCCGCCATCATCTTTGGAACTGCGCCCGCCTTGCGCGCAATCAAGATTGAGCCGAACTCCACGCTCAAAGGCGGGAAAGGTTCAGTGAAAGCTTCACAAAGTCCGTTTGGCAAGGCGCTGGTAGTTGCGCAGGTTGCGCTGTCACTTCTGTTGCTGGTTGGCGCTGGATTGTTTTTGCGCACGCTGATCAATCTGCAAAACGTGCCCACGGGTTTCAATCCACAGAACGTCATGCTGTTTCAGGTTGATCCGGCGACGACGGGCTACAAAGACGCCCAGATGGGCACGCTGTTGAAAGAAGTGGAAGAGAAAGTGAAGGCCGTGCCGAGCGTACAAGCTGCTTCTTTTTCCTTCATCATTTTCGATCAGGGCCAATGGACCGGGAATGTAGTCACCCGCGAGCCCGTTCCAGCAGAGGATCAGGGTCGGCGGCTGACCAGACAAAACGTGGTTGGCACGGACTATTTTTCCACCATGGGAATTCCGCTGGTGATGGGTCGCGCCTTTACAGCCCAGGACACAGCGCAATCTCAAAAAGTCGCCGTCATTAGTGAAGCAATGGCAAAGCGTTTCTTTCCGAACGGCTCTCCGCTAGGCAAACGATTCGGCACATCCGGTCCGGAATCCAGCAAACAAAACGAAATCATCGGTGTTGTGAAGGATGCCAAATACGGCTCCCTGACAGAGCGATTATGGCCGATGGCTTATTACGCGCACGCGCAACGCCCTCAGCCGCTTGGCAATTTTGTTGTGCGTTTTTCCGGCGCGTCAGCCGCCAACGTTGTCCCGCAAGTCCGGCGAGTAATCCAGGAAGTAAACCGGAATTTGCCGGTCAATGAAGTTCTGAGTTTGTCGGATCACATCGGTCGCTCGCTGACACAGCAGAAACTGGTGGCTCGGCTCGCCTCGTTCTTCGGCGTGCTCGCGTTGCTGCTGGCCTGCATCGGGCTGTACGGCGTTCTGTCGTATGGCGTCGCGCGGCGGACGAATGAAATCGGCATTCGCATGGCGCTCGGCGCGCAAAGCGGCAATGTGCTGTGGCTGGTTATGCGCGAAGCGCTGGCGCTGGTTTTCGGCGGTGTGCTGATTGGACTGATCGCCGCCATCTTTGCCACAAAGATGGCGGAAAGCTTGCTGTTCAATCTGAAGCCAACCGATCCGCTGACCCTGGTATCTGCTGCATTGCTGTTAACCGCGGTTGCGGCGCTGGCAGGGTACTTGCCTGCCCGCAGAGCCGCACGCGTAGATCCAATGGTAGCGTTACGAAACGAATGAAGCGGATGCCCCGTGCAACACGCACAACCCGCGTTCGATTCTGGCTCTGGCTGATTCGCTCAGTCGGCGTGATCGTGCCGCGAAAGCTTCGCGCGGATTGGCGGCAAGAGTGGGAAGCCGAGCTGAGACACCGGGAATTTCTTTTTGCCGAGTGGGACCGGCTTGGCTGGCGAAACAAATTGGATTTACTGCGGCGCAGCCTGGGAGCGTTTTGGGATGCGCTGCTGCTGCAACCTCGACGACTGGAGGATGAAATGTTTCAAGACCTGCGGTTTGGCGTGCGAATGTTATTGAAAAGCCCGGCATTCACGTTGGCTGCCGTGCTGTCGCTGGCGATAGGCATTGGCGCAACCAGCGCGATTTTCAGCGTCGTCAACGGAGTTGTCCTGCGCCCGTTGCCTTATCAACAGCCGGAACAGTTGGTGCGAATTTGGCATAGCAAGCCGAAAATCGGCATGACCAATATGATCATTTCGGGCGGCAATGTGCAGGTCTGGCGCGAGCGGGCGCAATCATTCGCGGGCGTTGCGGTGTTTCAACCGATGAAATCTCTTCTCACCGGTGAAAGCGAACCGGAAGCGGTTTGGGGCGGGAAGGTCAGCGCCAATTTATTGCCGCTGCTTGGCTATCAGCCGT
>CAZMXG010000177.1:0-15625 GCA_964570175.1 uncultured Heliomicrobium sp.
AGCATTCGCATGTACTTATAAACTTCGTGCGAATAGGGCAGCTTGCCGGGCGCTCCGGCTACGTCGCCGAGCACGGCTTTTGGCGTGGGCACTTTGGTTGACGCAGGCAGGTAATCGGTCAATGGAGAATTGAAAAACGGCTGCGTCGTGTATTCACGAATCTTGCGCGTGTACTCTTCATCAATCGGCTGTTTCGGGTCGCGACCGGGTTTGAGGTTGACGGCGTTTTGCGCAAGCGCGATGAACGCCATCGCAGCAATCAAACACAAACTGCGAACCAGCAGAGTCGGTTTCATAGAGTGTCTCCTGATGTTGTGGAATTAAAAGGACAGACAAAGCATACGAAACAACTGGCAAGAACGGAATAAGCGAGCGAACGGCTTAGGAAAAAACTGCCGCGACGTAATTTGCCTCCCCTCGCTGGAAACGCAGGCGTCTTGCCTGCGTTTTGCAAACGAACAAGCGAGACGCCTGCGCTCCCGGCAACAGTTCTACTTTATCCACCGAAGAGAAAAATCCGTCACGCGCTGGCAGGTTTTCAATTCAACCGTCGCATTGGCGGTTTCGGCTTCTTTGCGAAGCTTGGCGCGTTCGGCAAGATCCCATGCGACAGGTTTCGCCGGTTTGTCGGTTGGTTCGGATTCGATAGCGCGCGCCATGAGCAAATATTTTCCCGGTGCAACGTTGGCAAAGGCGAACGAACCGTCTTCATCGGCGCGGACTTCGGCAAAGCGCAGCACGTCGTCTTTGGCTTCGGATTCGGCGGGCAACAAATGCACTCGCAAGCGCGATGGCAGCTTTCCGGTGGCAGTGACTCTGCCTTTCAACCCGGCTGCGCCTTCCGCCAATGTGACAGCAAGACCAGTCACTTTTTCTCCACCTTTGAGCGTGATGCCGTTACGACCGGCTTCGCGCGCGCCTGGGTTGGTCGCCGACGCTGTTGGAAGCTGTGCGGATTTCACAAACCAGTGTTCATCCGGCAGTTGTAATTCCAGGAAATGCCGACCAGATTTCAATCCATTTAGCGTGAATGCGCCTTTATCATCGGGCGTGGCCACGGTCGAAAATCCAAACATTGAAAGTGCGTTCAGCGATTGGACAGGTGAGTCAACCGGTTTTGCCTGCAAGCTGATTTCATCCAGGAAAGATTCTCGCCCGGTTTCGCATTTTAATCCGGCGGGCGATGCGGCCAGTTTTTCCAGCGCAACCGTGCCGCTGATGGAAGCCATCGCTTCCAGTTTCAAATCCATTCCGGTGACATCACGTCCGTTGACGATGACGCGGCGAGGCGCAGACGCCATAATGTCGCCATTGTTCAAAGCCGGGCGAAACGCGATCACTTCATATTCGCCATTTGGCAAACCGTAAAACGAATACCCGGTATTGTTTCCTACGGGCGAAACGATGGACGTGCCAATCAGGATGTCGGTGCCGGCTTTGGTCAAAGTGACGAAACTGGTGGTCATCGCTGCCAAACCTTCGCCTCCTGTCGGAGTCCCTGTCACTTTGCCGGTAATCGCCAATCCGGTTTCCGCGCGATAGCGAATATCAATGCCACTGGTTTCGTCGCCGCTGCGGACTGTTACTTCAACCGCTGTATCGCGCGTTGCAGATGGGTAATAAATTTTGGCGCGACCGCTAAAGGGCGTGGGCTTGATCGAAAATCCGAGCGTGTTTGCCCCCACGCTGACGACATACGTCCCCGGAGCCAAGCCGTAAACACGATAAACGCCGCGATCATCCGTTTGCCTGCCAAAAATCGAATCCATGGAGTTCAACGAATCGCTGACAGGGCGACCGTTTTCGTCTCGCAATCGAATTGTTTCCACGGGAATTCCAATCACGGGATCACCATTGGAATTCGTGACGCGTCCCGTAATGACCCCTCCGCGCAGCATGCGAATCGTCACTGTTTCGCCGACATGAGCATATTTGGGAGCAGTGTTCGTTTGACCGTTCGTGGAAGTCAGGACATATCCGGGCGCGCTGGCTGTGATGGAATACGGCGCAGGATCGAGCCTATCCGCCTGAAAATTGCCGTTGGCATCGGTGACGACTTCCATCAAGCCTGACAACGCTTTTTTGACTCCGCCCACCCCAACGACCCTGACTTTGGCATGCGGAATGGGCTGGCCGTCTTCGGTAATGACGCGCCCGGAAATGCTTCCCGACGCACGTTGCGCAATCGCATTGACTGCAAGCAAACAACACATCACTACAAATGCCAGCAAGTTTTCTCTCTGTCTTTTCATTTCTCCTCCTTTGACAAATCCATCACCAGCACAACTTCCTGGCGTCCGTTGCCAGCCACAGAAACGACTTGTTCCAACTTTGGCAATTTGGGCCGTGGGCTTTTCGGATCGAAATACACATCGCTGAGTGTTAACCGGTAAGTTCCAGGCGACAGCCCTTCAAGCAAAAACTGATTGCGAGCGTCCACTTCAGCATTGCCTGCGCCAAAAATGTTATCGCTGGCGCCTTCGCGTTGAGCACGAACCATCAGCTTGACGCCTGGCGACAGCGTGCCTCCTTGCACCTCGATTCTGCCTGCGATGCTGGCGGTGCCGTACGCAAACACCAACCGAACGCCGGTCAACCGATCACCTGCATTCAGGTCCAATTCTTTGACAATGCCGCCGTTGTGCTCCACTCGCGACAGCGAAAATCCCTTTTCGGCCATGAAGGTGTTTGCAACCAGTTGCACTTTACCGGGCCGAATGCCGCCAATTTTGAAACTGCCATCGGCGGAAATTTGCCCTGTGCCCCCAAACAGGTTCGACGCGACAAACGTTCCGCCACCGGCAACCGGATACGCAAGAATTGAAACCTTCGTCAGTTTTTCGCGAAGCTTGGGGTCTGGCGCGCCTTCGATCACAGCAACGCCGCTGATACTGGCCCCTTGGCGCATTTTGATTTCCAGGCCGGAAATATCGCTGTCGCTGATTTCAAAGTTGATGGATTCGCCGTAATTTTCGCTGGCTTCGAGGCCGATGACGTAAGCGTTGTATGCGTTCGGCGTCAGCCCTTCCAGCCGAAACTCGCCTGCGGAATTCGTAGCTGAACTACCATATCCGAAACTGGCGGAGCCTTCTTTGGTCACGCCGTACGCAATCATCACTCCCCCGACGGGTTTGCCGGTGTCGGCTTCGACGACGCGGCCAGTCGCGGCAAAGGTTTTGTTTTTGGAAGTCGGCGCAAGCCTGATGTCCACATTTTCCACTTCCCCGCCCGCTCGAACTTCCACGATCCTGGCTTGGGCTTCTTCAACAGCTTGCGGATAAAAAGTGCGGCGGTAATAAGTGCCGCCACCAGCCGTTCCCATACGCAACACGGCGTCTTCAGACGAAGCCCCAGCCGCAACGATGTACCGGCCCGGATCCAATCCGAAAATTCGATACACGCCTCGATCATCTGTCTGCCAAAGGCCAAGGTCAGGAATGCCGTATGAACTGCGTTTGCCGTCCGCCTCCAGCTTGTATGCCCGCACGGCTTCGGCGATGACAGGACGATCATCCGGGTCAGTTACTTTGCCCGTCAGCACGCCGCCACGCGTCAATGAAAAATTGACGTTTTCCAGGTTCTCAGCTTCGGCCAGATTAACCGTTTTTCCCGGTTGAAACGGATTGCTATCGCCTTCGATCACAAACGCCGGCGCGTATGCAACAATTCGGTAACTGCCCGGCGCGACTCCCGTCAAACGATACCAGCCATTCGAATCCGACGTTGCAGTGGCTGAAGGCCCGGATTGCAAAATCTCCGAGACGGGCGAATTTCCTGCCTGCTTCAAGATGACTTCAACACCTGCTATCGGGTCAGAGCCTGCCGTAATTCGACCTGAGATTGATCCCGGCGCTTTTTGCGGATTTTGCGCCATCCCACTGAGGCTTGAGGCAAACAAAGCAAATAAGAGAGCGATCTTGGCGGGCGATTTCATAAAGGCTTCTCCTGTCTGTGAATCTTTTGGAAGTATTCAACAAAAAACCATGAAGTAAAGGCCGGCAAACTAATGCTGGTGGTCCTGATTAAAACCGAAAAAATTATAATCGTAGGCCATCCTAATTGCCCGTGCCATAATCGAAGCAGTTCAATAGTTGGCTTGGCAGCCTCACTGGATTTTCAGCCCGGAAGATTCCAGCCACAAACTCCCAAGCCCCTGAAAATTCATTACCAATTGATTCCCCTGTTTCCATAATCGTACGCGGATTGGTGTCTGTGCCAGCCGATAGGTCTATTTCCGCCAGGCGGCTGACACCGACGCAAAACAATCTCAGAGGAGGTAGCTAATGCTGCGCTTGCGTTCAAAAGCGATATTTGCGTTCACTGTGTCCTTATTCCTTTTCGCCGGGCTGATTGTCATCACTTCTAGCAAAGCCAAAATGAATGATGGAGGCTTTCTGGCTTCCTTGATCAATGTTTCGGGTCTTCGCGCTTCAGATAAACCCACTGTCGCACTTCCAGCCAAGTTTCGCGGAAAGAATTCAACGCTTCATCCAGGTTCAATCGCTGCAACCACGGTTGCGCCAACAGGCGATCCCGGCCAGGGATTTGATATTGAAGGCAACCTGGAAGCCAATTCTCCGAACGCAGACACAACGGACTGGGTTCCCGGGTCGCCCGGCAAAGGCGAGGCATCCTTTTCATCCTCAGGCGCGACCCTGAATTCCAGCCGGACGTTTCGCCGGACGGACGCGTTTAATAACGTCAATGACAATATTTTCAAAAGCGGATTGAAGGCCAATGACAATCCCAACGCCTGGACCTGGGCGGCGCAAAAAGCTTCCGCCTCCGACGACATCAACAACGCTTTCATCCACACTTCAACTGATAAAGCCGAAAATTTGTGGGTGGTTTTGGGCGTTGACCGGTTGAGCGCAAGCGCAGACAGCTACCTGGATTTTGAATTTCTGCAAAACACATTAACGGTCAACGGCAATGGCACCTTTGTTTCCAGCGGCCAGAATGGCGGGCGAACCATCGGCGATTTGCTTCTGACAATCAAACTGGGAGCCAACGGCAGTAAGACGGAATTTTTCGTTCAACGTTGGCAAAGCGAAGGCAGAGGGTTCAATTGGGTTTCTGTGCCGTTGAACTCTGCATCCGTGTCGGATTTACTTTTTATGGCGACCAACAGCGGCACCACGCCTGCGCCGTTTACCGCCTTTGGCGGTCCAAACTATTCAGCCAATCAATTCGGTGAAGCCGCGCTGAACGTAACAGAGCTGCTGGAAAAATCTTCTGCTTGTCTTTCTTTCAAAACCGTCTTTATCAAATCCAGAAATTCGCAGGCTGCGGACGCGACCGTGCTGGATTTCATGGAACCGCTTCAGGTGAATTTCGGAACTGCGCCGACAGTGGCAGTCAATTCTGAAACCATCTGCTCGGGCGGAACGGCTACGTTGACAGCGACCGCAATCGGCGGCAAAACCCCTTACACCTACATTTGGAGCGGACCGAATAGTTTTTTAGCAAAGACGGAATCCATCAACGTTTCTACTCCGGGCACGTACACAGTCACGGTGCAGGATGCGACTGGATGTTTGTCGCTGTCAGCGCTTGGAACTGTAAATATCACTTCTGCGGCGACAGTTAGTGCCGGAGCGGACATTACGACTTGCGCGGCGACGCCTTCGGTTCTTCTTGGCGGTTCGATTGGCGGAGGCGCAACCGGCGGAATTTGGACCGGAGGCAAAGGAACTTTTACACCGGATGCCAACACGCTAAACGCGACGTACACGCCGACAGCCGCTGAAATCGCTGCGGGTTCCGTGGTATTGAAATTGACAGCGACGGGCCCGTGCGCAGCAGTCAGCGATTCGCTGAACATTATCATTGGCACGACTGCTTCTGCTCGCGCGGGAGCGGATCAAACCGTTTGCGCCAATAACCCGGTTGTAGAATTGACCGGCGCAATCGGCGGAGCCACAGGCGGCGTATGGTCAACCAATGGAACGGGGACGTTTTCGCCAAACGCAACGACACTGAACGCCACGTATATCCCATCGCCGGCTGATCTAACCGCCAAAGACCTGACCTTGACCCTGACGACGACTGGCGGAAGCTGCGGCACTGGCAGTGACCAGATGAAAATCACGGTAAATGCGGCAGCCACGGTCAATGCCGGAGCCGATCGAGCGGTCTGCGCGTCCAGTCCGGCAATTGCATTAACCGGACAAATTGGCGGTAGCGCGACACTGGGAACGTGGAGCGGCGGCGCGGGAACGTTCACACCCAATGCGAACACATTAACCGCAACGTACACGCCGACAGCGGCGGAAATTGCTGCCGGAACGGTGACCTTGACTCTGACAACCAACAATCCGGCTGGCCCCTGCGGAGCAATCAGCGATCAACTGGTGATTGCCATCACTCCGGCTGCGCGCGCCAATGCGGGAACGGATCAAACTGTTTGCGGAACCACTTCTGCGGTTTCCCTGGCGGGCACGATTTCCGGCTCAGCCTCAAACGCGGCTTGGAGCGGCGGTGCTGGAACATTCTCGCCCAGCGCCAATTCGCTGAACGCTACGTATACGCCCACTGCGGGCGAAATTTCCGCGGGCGCAGTGACGCTGACGCTGACCACCAATGATCCGGACGGCGCCTGTGGAGCGGCGGCCGACCAGGTCAAAATCAACTTCCTGGCTCCGCCAAGCTCCAATGCGGGCGTTGACCGCACAGTTTGCGCCAGCAGCCCCAGCGTCGGTCTAACAGGCGCGGTGGGCAATGGCGCTTCGAGCGGAGCGTGGGTTGGCGGCACAGGTTCGTTTCTGCCAAACCGAAATTCGCTGAACGCAACGTACACTCCTTCGGCAGCGGAAATCGCCGCTGGTTCTGTAACACTGACTTTAGTAACGAATGATCCGGCGGGTCCGTGCGGTACGGCCAGCGACCAGATGGTTATCGCCATCAATCCGGCAGCAACCGCAAACGCTGGGGCGGATCAAAATGCCTGCTCAGGCAATCCAACCGTTAAACTGGATGGTTCATTTGGCGGATCGGCCACCAGCGCAAGCTGGGTTGGCGGCACCGGAACCTTTACACCAAATCGAAATACGCTGAATGCCACTTATGCGCCATCAGCGGCCGAAGTCCTGCTTGGTTCGGTAACGTTGACGCTGACGACAAACGATCCGGCTGGAATCTGCGGAACGGCCAGCGATCAAGTCAAAATCAGCTTCTCTTCCGCGCCAACGACGACCATAACGGCGCCGGCCGCTGTTTGCGCCAACTCAACTGGCAACAACGCTTCCGTGGCCAGTGCTGGAACCGGTGCAACATACAACTGGACAGTAACCAACGGAACATTGGTCAGCGGCCAAGGCACAAACACGATTGTCTGGACTGCCGGAGGTTCCGGCAACGTTACGCTGGGCGTCAGCGTAACTGGTGGCGCCGGATGCGCTGCTACAGCTTCAAAACAGGCTGCAATTACAACTTCGGCAAGCGCCGCCGCTGGAACGGACTTGACCCTTTGCCAGTCACCGCAAGGAATCGTTGCCTTCAACCTGACCGGCACCGTTTCTGGCGGCACGCCAGGCTGGAGCGTCATCAGCTCCACAGGAACCGCTGCGGCGGGAATCGCCACTCCAAACAGCGCCAACACCGCTGTTAATGTGACCGGCGCGGGAACCGTCACCTTGCGATTGACCGTCACCGGAACAAACGGCTGCGGGTCGGCTTCGGATGATGTCGTTTTGACAACAAACGCGCTGCCAACGGCTAACGCTGGCACGGATCAAACGCTTTGCGCTTCTGGCGGCACAACAGCTTTTAACGTCAGTGGTTCAGTTGCGAATGGCGCATTGGCGTCACCGGCCTGGACAATTGTCGGTTCGACAGGCTCGGCTTCGGCTGCGATTGTCAACCCAACCAGCGGCAACACTGCCGTCAATGTCAGCGGAACCGGTACTGTCACCTTGCGCCTGACAGCAAACAGCAACGCTGGTTGTGGCACGGCTGCGGATGACATAGTTCTGTCAGTCAACAATGCCATTTCAGCAACCATCACTGCATCGGCAAACGCTTGCGCGAACTCTACCGGCAACACAGCGTCTGTTCCTGATGCCGGAACCGGCGCGGGATACAACTGGACGATCACCAACGGAACGATTACGGCTGGGCAAAACACGCGCACGGTCACCTGGACTGCAGGCAACACAGGAACCGCCACCTTGTCGGTTTCTGTCAGCGCGCCTGGCGGATGCAACGCCAGCAACACAAAGACAGTCACGCTCAATGACGCTCCACTGGCAAACGCCGGTGCCGACAAAACCGCCTGTCGTGTGAATGATCCGACGGTTGTCAGCGTCACAGGCTCTGCTTCCGGAGGCACGCCGCAATGGAGCGTCGTCGGTTCCACCGGCACGGCCTCTGCCAGCATTATCAGTCCGGCCAGCGCAACGACTGCGGTCAACGTCAACGGAGCCGGAACTGTGACATTGCGATTGACGGTTACCAGCAATGGCCAGCCTTCCTGCGGCACGGCAACTGACGACGTTGTTCTGACCGTCAACGCTTGCGGCCCACCGGTTGGCCCTGGCATTCCACTGCTGACGGAATCCGAAATCAGCGATTCAAAAGCCGGCTCGGTGTTGATTTACAACATCTACACCTCAAATCCGACTGTGCCTGCAATTCAAAACACGCGAATCAACATCACCAACGTCAATCCTGGTCAGGATATCGCCGTGCATCTGTTTTTTGTGGATGGCGATAGCTGTTCAGTGGCAGATAGCTTCCTGTGCCTAACGCGAAATCAGACAACCAGTTTCAACACAGCGGATTTCGACCCTGGCACAACCGGTTTTGTCATCGCGGTTGCAGTGAATTCCATCACGGGCTGTCCGACGAACTTCAATTACCTGATTGGCGATGAATATGTGAAGTTTGCTTCCGGCCATTCGGCCAACCTGACGGCAGAGGCGATTTCTGCCATTTCCAGCGGAGCGATGCTCTGCGATGAAACTTCGCCAGTCGCCACGCTGAATTTTGACGGCATCAGTTACGGTCGTTTGCCGCGTGTGTTGGCGCTGGACGACATTCCCAGCCGGGCCGATGGCAACGACACAATGCTGATCGTCAACCGAATCGGCGGCAATCTGGGTCTGGGCACTTCGACACTGGGCACACTGTTTGGCATCGTGTACAACGACACTGAAAACAGTTCCAGTTTCAACTTGACCGGCGGCTGCCAGCTTCGCGGTTCACTATCGTCCAACTTCCCGCGCACGGTTCCACGCTTAGATCAGTTCATTCCGGCGGGCAAAAGCGGCTGGATGAAGGTGTACGGTTTCGGCGGCAATGGCAATCAGGGTATATCCGGCGCGGTTCTCAACTTCAACCCGAATGCCGCGACTGCGGCGACGGCGTATACGTCTGGCCGCAATCTGCACAAACTGACATTGGACACCACGAATAACTTCGTGATCCCGGTTTTTCCTCCTCCTTGCCGGTAAACATAAACGCGCAGGTGATTCGTCAGCCCTGCGCGTTTTTCCGGCTTCTTCTTGCCGCGTGTTCAAATTGAACGCGCGGCATTTTTCTTTTTTGGGATCATCCTAGAATGTCTGCGGCCTTCAATTGAAGCTGTGGAATAGTTTTCGAGACAAGCGGCTGATCGCGTAAAACAATCCTGATTTCTTGATAAATCCCACTGGCCGGTTGGGAATGAACTTCGATATGGTCGTTGAACAGATCAACCAGCCAGGCTTCTGCTACCCCCGCGCGAGCATACGTCGGCAATTTCAAGCTGCGATCTCTTTCGTGAGTCGTGTCGGAAACTTCGATAGCAACGAGAATGTCTGCGGGTGTTGGATGCGATTGCGAATAGAAATCTTCTCGGCGCCTGAGCAAAGTCAGATCAGGTTGAGGCTCAGAATATTCACTCAACCCAATCGGATTTTGAACACTGATAATGGCAACCCCTCTGAGTTGTTCGCCCAGAATTTCGGTTAGCCGGTTAACGGCGGCGGCATGGCGAGAACCGATGGGACTCATTTCGTAAAGCTCCCCTTCGATCAGCTCGATCCGGTCATCCTCGTCCAGGATTCCTGCTTCGAGCATTTGATGGTATTCGGCTGTGGTGAAAAGCTTTCGTGCTGGTTGTGCTGACGTCTGAACTGACATAGCGACCTCTCAGGTTTCAAAACAAGCTGCTTACAACTCCGGAAATAAGTTTGCCGCCTCTTCCGGCGGGAACGTAATCATCCGGTAAATTTCCGTGAACGGCAAAACTACGTCCAGCGATTCCAATCGCACGGAGTTTTCCATTCCAATGAAATCTCCGCGCAGCCATTGGCTGTCCGGTTGGCGAATGTGGCGAATGACATGCGGACGGTTTTGGTCTATCAAAAGGTATTCTTTCAAACTCTCGACAGCTTGGTAGGCAAGGAACTTTTCATTCAAATCATAGGCTCTGGTTCTTTTCGACAAGACTTCGACGATCAACACGGGATTCACCAACATTTCAATGCCTTGCAGTTCTTCAATCACCAGATCGCCACATACTACCGTAACATCAGGCAAACGAAATGGGTGAGCCTTCGCCGTCTTGACGGCAGTGTCTCCGCCGAAAACCTGGCACGAACGATCTTCAAGCTTTCCTCTTAAACTGAAAATCAAGTTTGCAGCAATACCGCCATGAGCAATTTTGCCTGCGGCCATTGAAACAATCTCGCCATCGAAATACTCGAATCGTTCATCCGAGTTCTTCAGTAACTCGATGTATTCTTCAACCGACATCTTTTTTTGTTGAGCTAACGCGCTCATTGCTTAACTCCTTTTGCCTGAAATGCCTGCGCTGATTGTAGCCCAAGCTCCCGCTTCAAGCATCACTTCCCCGCTCCGCGTCCACGAAGAATCTGACCGGCTTTTGCGCCTGTGTGCTTGTCGTTTTCAATCACGATTTGCCCGTTGACGATGACGAAGTTGATGCCAGTCGGATATTGTTTTGGCTGCTGAAAGGTCGCGCGATCTGCAACCGTCTTTTCATCAAAAATCACCATATCTGCCGCCATTCCCGGTCTGAGCAATCCGCGATCCCACAATTTGAACGTCGCGGCGGGCAGCGAAGTCATTTTGCGAATGGCTTCTTCCACGCCGACCAATTTCTTTTCGCGAGTGTATAAGCCCAAAACGCGCGCATTATTGCCGTAACCGCGTGGATGCGGAATGCTGGGGCTTTCCGGATTGTGAATGCCCGAATCGGAAGCAATCATCGTGAATGGCTGGCGAAAAATGCGGTCAACGTCTGCATCGGACATGCTGTGCAAAACCATTTGAGCGCCTCCGGCCAGCTGAATTTCAATGACTTGCTCAGCTTGGGAATCAGGGTCGCTTTTCTGTTTTGTCAGTTGGGTAATTTCGGCAATGTTTTTGCCATTAAACGCCTGATTAGCCTGGTGGCTGGCGACCACGGCAAACGCAAAATCTGTTACCCCACGCTGTTCAGCTTTTTCAATCAGTTCGCGACGAACGCGGGCGCGAGTCGTCGGATCAGTCAGCCGCTCTTTGGATTTGTCTGCTCCTCCTTCAAACACCCAGGAGGGAAACAGGATGCCAATGCCCGTGCTGCTGGCCGGGTACATATACTGATCCACGGTCACCTGCCGCCCCCTTAATCGGGCATCTTCAACCAGTTTGATCGTTTGAACGCTCGCTCCCCAGCGTTTCTTGCTCGAAACTTTGAAGTGAGAAATTTCGACCGGGCAATTGGCTTTTTCGCCGATCTCAATGGATTCTCGAACAGATTTTTCGACAAACTCGCCTTCGTCAGGCATGTGCGTAGCGTACAGGCCGCCAAACTCTGCCGAAGTTTTCGCCATTTCGACAATCTCATCGGTTTTGCCGTAAGTGCCGGGAATGTATTCCAGACCGGTTGAAAAACCGACGGCTCCATCGCGCATTGCCTGCGAAACCAAATCGCGCATCTTTTGCAATTCTTCAGCCGTAGGCGCACGGTCAAAATCTCCATTCATCCCTGCCCGGCGAACCGTGTTGTGGCCAACCAGCGAAGCGACATTGATCGAAACTCCTAGCTTTTCCAGCCGCGAAAACCATTCGTTCAGATTCAACGTTGAGCTGCCGCAATTACCCGTCACCACCGATGTCACGCCCATCCGCAGAAAGTTTTCCGACGCCGGAAATTCTGTGATGCCGCCTTCGATGTGCGTGTGAACGTCAATGAATCCCGGCGCGACGACCAAGCCTTTAGCATCAACAACACGAGCCGCTCGCTTGGCGTCGAATTTGCCAATTTCGACAATGCGCCCGTTTTTGATCGCCACATCAGCGACAAACCACGGATTGCCGGTTCCATCCACAATGCGGCCTCCGGCAAGGATCAGGTCAAAATCCGATTGAGATGAGCTTGCTGCTTGAAGAAAGAAAGCTGTTGAAGAAATCGCAATCAGTACGAAAAGCAAAAGAAATTTTCTGGTCATAGGTTTTTCTCAAAAGCAGAGTGAAGTGGCGTAACGCCGCGAAGCTTACCATCGCGCAGGGCAATCATCCACGAAGCCTTATGAAGAATTGTTCCATTGCGTAAGCTCCTGTGTTTCGTGGATTTTTCGTTCTTCTGAAGCTATGATGCCGCGCGTTCGCACGTAAGCAAGTCTTTCAACACGTTCCACAAAATCAGTCCAATCAACCAAGCGGAGGCAGTGATGAAGAAGTTTTCGACCTCTCTTCTGGCAATCTTGTTTGTTTCCGCGCTGGCGTTACCCACCGCTGCGCAGAAGCGAATGACCATCGAAGACGCGCTGGCAATGAAAAACGTCGGCGCACCGCAGATTTCTCCTAGTGGCAAACACCTTGCCTACACCATCAGCGAGTGGGATAAAAAAGAAAATCGCCGCGTCAGCCACATCTATTTGATTTCGACGGAAGGCGGCCAGCCAACCAAACTGACCAACGGCGAAAAGGGGGAAACCGCGCCGCAATGGTCGCCGGACGGTTCGCGTATCGCCTTTCTGGCGGACCGTGATAAGGGCAATCAGGTCTGGATTATTCAGGCCAACGGCGGCGAGGCAATGAAGCTGACCGATGAAGAAAACGGCGTTTCGGCGTTTCGCTGGTCGCCGGATGGAAAAGCGATGGCGTTCGTCACGCGCGACACTCCCAAAGACAAAGCCGAACGCGAGAAAAAGAAGAAAGACAAATTCGACACCATCACCGTGGACGCCGACTTGCTGTATTCGCACCTGTGGACAATCGGCATCGAATCCAAGGAAAAGAAACGCCTGACCGAAGGCGAGTTTTCTGCTTCAGCGCCGCAATGGTCGCCTGATGGCAAATACATTGCCTACACGTGGTCAAAGGCTTCGACACAGGAAAGCGCCTGGACAGACATTTCCGAATTCAGCAACAGCGAAGTGTATGTTGTGCCCTCAAATGGCGGAATCGCCCGCAAGCTGACCACCAATCCCGGCCCGGATTCCAATCCGCAATGGTCGCCGGATGGAAAATGGATCGCGTTCACATCCAGCACGTCCAACTGGGCGGCAAAATCCAACGTGATGATTGTTTCCGCTGAAGCCGGGGAGCCGAAAAACCTAACAACAGAGTTCATTGAATCCGCCCAGGGAATTAACTGGTCGCCCGACGGCAAAACCATTTATTTCAGCAGCGGCGTTGGAATGTATTCGCACGTTTACAGCGTTCCTGTCGCTGGTGGCAAAATCGCGCAAGTCACCAAAGGAAATCGCAACTACGGACAATTCGATCTTTCCGCTGATGGAAAGTTGATGGCTTACACGGTCAACGACAGCCGCACTTCTGAAGACATTTGGATTGCAGGGTCGAACGCTGAAGCCGCCCGGCAACTGACGGCCGCCAATCCTCAAATCAAGGACTTCGCGATCGCCGAAGCCGAAGTCATCAAATGGAAAGGCCCGGACAATTTCGACATCGAAGGCGTGCTGTTGAAACCGCTGGGCTACGAAGCTGGAAAGAAATATCCGCTGATTCTGCAAATCCACGGCGGCCCGTATGGAAAATTCAGCGATAGCTTCAATGCACGCAATCAAATCTGGACAGCGAACGGATACGCTGTGTTGATGCCGAATCCGCGCGGTTCCACCGGCTACGGCGAGAAATTCACGCAAACCAACATCGGCGATTGGGGCGGCAAAGACTTTCAGGACATTATGGCTGGCGTTGACGCCGTGATTGCCAAAGGTATTGCAGATGCCGACAAGTGCGTGGTGATGGGCGGCAGTTACGGCGGCTTTATGACGTTCTGGACGGTGTCGCAAACCGACCGGTTCAAAGCCGCCATCGGTCATGCAGCCATCAGCGATTGGTACAGTTTCCACGGCCAAAGCGATATTCCCGGTTTGATGGAATACGGATTCAAAGGCAAACCGTGGGATGTGCCCGAAAATTATCGCCGCTGGTCGCCGATGACGTATGTGTCGAAAGTCAAAACGCCACTGATGATCACGCACGGCGAACGCGACTTTCGCGTCAACATTCAACAGGGCGAACAGTATTATCGCTCGCTGAAAAAACGCGGCGTCGAAACCGTCTTTTACCGCTTCCCGCGTGAAGGCCACGGCATTCAGGAACCGAACCACATCATTGATCTTACACAGCGCCAGTTGGAATGGTTCGGTTCGCACCTGGGCATCAAACGCGAAAAAGCCGTCGAAGTGAAAGCTGCCAGCAGCGGCAGCACCAAATAATCTATTCCTTCCCACAAAGTCACACGAAGTTTCACGAAGACAAAAATCCTTCGTGTTTTCTTCGTGTGGTTTCGTGGATGAAAAACAAAACTATGAACTCAAACAATCTAAAGCGTGAATTGCTTGCTGAATTTCTAGGCACCTTTGTTTTGATCGCCATTGGCGCTGCCGTCGTAGCCCAAGTCGTGCTCGGCAAGAAGCAGAATGGAGACTACCTTTCAATTAATCTGGCCTGGGGCTTTGCCGTGACGATGGGAATTTACGTTGCGGGAGGAGTTTCCGGCGCTCACCTGAATCCGGCTGTGACGTTGGCAGTGGCGATCCGCCGTCAACTGGCCTGGGCAAAGGTTCTGCCCTATTTCCTAGCCCAAATTGCCGGGGCGTTTTGCGGCGCGGCAACGGCATTCTTTGTCTACCGCGAAGCTTTTTTTGCCTTCGACGGCGGCGTGCGGCAAATGGACACGGCGGGGATCTTTGCAACGTATCCGCAAGCGTATCTTTCAACTTCAGGCGCTCTCTTAGATCAAATCGTCGGCACGGCAATGTTGATGCTGGTGATTTCTGCCATTGGCGATGCTCGTAACAGTGTTCCGGGAAATATCGCTCCGCTGGCTGTCGGCTTTTTGGTGATGGCAATTGGCATGGCGTTTGGGTTAAACGCTGGCTACGCAATCAACCCGGCACGCGATCTGGGGCCGCGCTTGTTCACGGCACTGGCGGGCTGGGGCGGTCAGGTTTTCACAGCCAACAACTATTACTTCTGGGTTCCGATTGTTGGTCCGTTGATTGGCGGCCCGCTGGGCGCGCTGGTTTACGACTGGTTCATCGGCAAAAACCACCCGCCAGAAAACTGAACGGTCGGCTTGGTTTCCAAGGAATAATTCTTCTTTCTTATTTTCCATCTATGAAGTAGGTGACGGCGTCAAGGGAAAAGTTGTGACACTTGT
>CAZMXG010000178.1:0-15501 GCA_964570175.1 uncultured Heliomicrobium sp.
TTCTCGAATCTTCCCGTCTTCTTCAAACCGGAAAATGTATTCAATCGTGCGGTCTAGGAAATAGCGGTCGTGGCTGACGACGATCAGACAGCCGGGAAAGGTTTCAAGGTATTCTTCCAGCGCAACCAGCGTTGGGATGTCCAGGTCGTTGGTGATTTCGTCCAGCAGCAACAGGTTCGGCGCGCCCATCAGGATTCGGAGCAGGTAAAGCCTGCGCCGCTCTCCGCCCGACAGCGTTCCGATTGGCTGATATTGCATCGCTGGCGGAAACAAAAACCGGTCCAGCATCTGGCTGGCGGTGATCCAATCGCCATCAACGGTTTGAATGCGTTCGGCGACTTCCTTGATGTAATCAATCAGCCGCTGCGCTTCGTCAAATTCGCGGTTTTCCTGATCGTAATACCCGATGACGACCGTCTCGCCTTTTTCCACTTGGCCGGAATCGGGCTGTAAACGTCCGCTGATGATTTCCAGCAGTGTCGTCTTCCCTGCACCGTTTGCGCCGATGATTCCGATCTTGTCGCCGCGTTTGAACTGGTAGCTGAACTGATTGACGACGGTTTTATCGCCATAGCGCTTGGTAACGTCGGTCACCCCCAAAATCTTTTTGCCCAGCCGGTTCGATTCAAAGGCAATGTCTAGAGAACGTTTTTCGGCGATTTCGCTGGCGGCTTGGCGGGATTGCTGGATCACTTCGTTGGCTCGATCAATCCGGGCTTTGGCTTTGGACGTGCGAGCCTTCGGGCCTCGGCGAAGCCATTCCAGTTCGCGCCTAGCCATTTGTTTCAGCTTCTGCGCTTCGACGGCCTGGCGTTCTTCCTGCTCCTGCCGTTTTTCCAGATACTTCGCGTAATTGCCTGTGAAGGATTGAACCCGGCCACGATCAATTTCGATGATCCGGTTGGTTACGCGATCCAGAAAGTATCGGTCGTGTGTGACCAGCAACAACGCGCCGCTAAAATCGGCCAGCCAATGTTCCAGCCATTCAACAGTTTCAGCATCCAGGTGATTGGTGGGCTCGTCCAAAATCAGCAGGTCGGGTTTGATGAACAGGCTGTGAGCCAGGGCGACTCGTTTGCGTTGACCACCGGAAAGCGAAGACATTTTTGCGCTGAGCTGCGTGATGCCAAGCTCGTTCAGCATCGCTTTGAGTTCAACTTCTAGCTGCCAAGCGCCGCTGATTTCCAGTTGCTCCGCCAGATCGGAAACCAATTTGAGCGACTTTTCATCGCTTCCGCCCTGCTCGGCCAGTTGATCACAGGCCACTTCGTATTTCCGAAGCAAGTCCAGCTTTTGATGCAAAGCGTCATTGCTTCCGGCAAAGACGGCTTCGATCACAGTCTGCTCAGGATCGAAGGGCGGGTTTTGCGACAGATAGGCGACGACTTTGCCGTTGGCAATGACGACTTTGCCGGAATCGGCTTCTTCTTCCCCACCAACGACTTTCAGCAACGTGGTTTTGCCGGAGCCATTTGCGCCAATGACGCCGATCTTGTCGGCTTCGTCCAACCCGAACGAAACCGATGAAAACAACGGCTTGATGCCGAAGGATTTGCTGACATTTTCGAGCGAAAGAATGTTCATGAGTTTTTTGACAGGATTAACAGGATTTTTCAGGATTGAATAGGCTGGGATGACGGCTCCATCTCGTAAAAGAGTCCGTTGCGTTCAGACCTTTTCATCATTTTGTTTGAATCCTGAAAAATCGTGTAAATCCTGTCTACGATTAAAATGCCTTGCTATTGATTCGGATCAGTTCCAACTCAAACACCAATGTCGAATTGGCAGGAATGGTGCTGTGCGGTTTGTCGCCGTAGCCGAGTTGTGGCGGAATGATGATCTTGCGTTTGCCGCCAACGCGCATGGCGTCAACGCCTTCTTTGGAATTGCCACCAACGCCCAAATTCCAGCCTTTGATAATGCCGGTTTCGCCGATGGTGAAATCCGTCAGGCCGCCATCAAATTTATGACCATCCGGGAATTTGCCGACATATGCCATTTTGACGCTTTGCCCATACAGCGGCCGCGGCCCAACACCGATTTCCAGGTCTTGATATTGCAAACCCGACGGAGTCGTTTTCATCTCGCCCGGAACCGGCGAAGCTGCCGGAGTTGCCACCGGGGTCGCCGCAGGCTCCGGCGTCGGGCTTGGTTTTGTGGTGGCGACTTCTGACGGCGACTGACAAGCAGTCAGAGCGAACAAACCGATTAAAATGACAAATGAAGACACAAAGCGAAATTGCCGCATGAGGAATTTTTCTCCCGTGATGATGAATTGAAATCGCCTTTGGGCGGGCGGTCTGTATAATAGCCATCGCTTTCGTCGTGGTCAAAAATCACTGCTTAAAGGAGTCAACATTGTGCCGCTGAAAGTCCCATCTCTTCGCACTCAAAAGCCTGAACTCAAATCCCAGGTTATTGGCGTTGAATTCAACCAGGCAACAATTACTGCTGCCCTGATTGATGATCAAGCGCGTATTGTCGCCGCACTCCAGGCCGAAACTCCGCAACGCACAACTCGCGCGGCGATTGCGGCAATTGCCGAATTGATTCTTGGATTGGCTGCTGCCAAAGAGCGCGGCGCCAGTCCCATCGCGGCGATTGGACTGGCGGTTCCGGGCACGATTGATCCTGAAACTGCACGCGTTTCGTTTGCGAGCGTGAACGGTTTCCGAAGCTGGACGCGGGTTCCGGTGATTGAAACGCTGGATGAAATCCTGGATGAATCCGGTCACGACATTCGCACTTCCATAACGGAACGCCGCGCGCGCGCAGGCCATTCAGCGACCTCGCATCCTGTTATGACCTTGGCGTCGAGCCTGGCGGCTATTGCGGCGGCTGAAAGCTGGCATGGTGCCGCACGCGGGAAAACCAATGTGGTGTTCCTTTCCATTGGCGCAAAAATCGAAGCCGGGATTTTGGCCGATGGGCGCGTGCTTGGCGGAGCAAGCGGGCTAGCTGGCGCGGCCGGATGGCTGGCGGTCGGCCAGGAATTCAAACACGAATACGAAACGGACGGTTGTTTGTCAGCGGAAGCGGCGTTGAACTCATTGGCACGTCGCGCAGTTGAAGCCAGCGGCGGTTACGACGGCTCGATGCTCGGCGGGCTGATTCAAACCGGAGCGGAACTTGATGCTGCTACGGTCATTCGCGCGGCTCGCGGCGGTGACAAATTGGCCGTCAAAGTCATCGCAGACACTTGCCGATGGATTGGACGCGGCATTGCCAATCTGATTTCCATCCTCAACCCTGAAGCTGTCTTGATTGGCGGCGAACTAGGATTGGCACTAAAACCTTACCTGGATGAAATTCGCGAAGAAACTCGCCGCTGGGCTGCGCCTGATGGATCCAAACAATGCAGAATCCTTGCGGCTACGGTTGGCGAAAACGCTGCACTGATTGGCGCGGCGCGGCTGGCGTGGTTGAAAGCAGGCAAGTAAGCCGAATAATTTGCTCTCAAAACAAATGCGGCTGATTTCCCAGTTATGGAAATCAGCCGCTTTTGTTTTAGCACTCAACCCCTGATTAGGGCTTGGTTTGCGGTTTCGTTGACGAACTAGATGAACTTCCGGACGAGCTGGAAGAGTCCTGGCTCGGTTTGCCTTCGCTGGATTCCGTATTCTTTTTCAGCTTGGGACGCCCAGGGGCTTCCTCTGTTGATGAAGCTGGCGCTTCCGATTTCGCGGCTGGTATCTGCTCCGCGGCTTCCGCACCTTCGCGACGTTTCAACACTGGACGACCGGTTTCCGATTCGCTTTTTGTAGCTTCTGGTTCAGCGGAACCTTCGCGGCGCTTCAGCACCGGACGGCCATTGTCGTCCGAAGAAGCTTGTCCAGCGGAAGTTGAATCACTACCAGCCGAAGAATCACGCCGCTTCAGCACCGGAGGATCATTGTCGCCTGAAGAAGCTTGTCCGGTTGAAGTTGAATTGCCGTCCGTCGAAGAATCACGGCGTTTGAGAACCGGGCGATTGGACTGGTCAGAATCATCGCGGTCGCCCACACGATCATCCGTGCTGTCCGTATCGGTTCGCGGACGGCGTTTGAGCGTCGGGCGTTTGTCATCACGTGAACCAGACGAACGATTCGCCGCGCTATAGGTCGTCAAACGCGACTTTACTTCTCGGAATTCAGAACTGCTAAGCTGGTAATCAGCGCGATCCGGAAAACGAACGATCAGGTCGCGAACTTCTGTGATGCGGTCGCCCGTCATCGGATGCGTGCTGAAGACCTTTTCCAACGTGCCGGGTTTGCGCTTTTCCTGCGCCTGGAGCTTTTCAAAAAACGTAATCAACGCGTTCGGGTCATACCCCGAAGCCCACATATACTGCGCCCCCAGTCGGTCAGCCTCTTTTTCTGCGCCGCGAGAAAACTTCAGAAACGTCAGCGGCAAGGCAATCCCCGCTACTTGCTGGATGACATACCCGCCAAGACCGCCAAAAAAGATCAGCGGCAATGAACCCCATTGCAGCAACTGGCCTTTCGATGCCTGTTCAATGCCGTGACGCGCAGCCACGTGCGCGATTTCGTGCGCCATTACGCCAGCAACTTCGGCTTCATTGTCGGCGGCTTCCAGCAAACCCCGATTGACGTACAAAAACCCGCCCGGCAATGCGAAAGCGTTCACTTCATTAGCGTCAATCACCTTGATTGTGAAGGGAACCTTGGCATCAGAATGAAGCACCAGGTTTTGCGCTACGCGATTGATGTATTCGGTAACGATTGGGTCGGTTATCAGCTTGGTGCTACGATCAATTTCAGATGACAACTGCCGGCCAATCGCGACTTCACGGTCAATGGAATAAAACGAAATACTTCCTTTGTTGATGTCACGTTTACCAATCAACGCCGGATCGTTCTTGTCATCCAATGGTTTCGATTTTGATTTGTCTTGAGCCAGAACTGGCGTGGCCACGAGCATCGCAGTGAGAGCGAGCGCGGTGGCTTTGTGAAAATACTTCTTCATTATCTCTTCCCTTTTTTCCTGCTATGTTGTTGTACTCTGTCGTGGCGAACGAATTATAGACCAACAGCGGTGCGTTTGACGCCAAAGCAAGGGGTTCAGTTGGTAAAACTTCCGTTAAATCGCCTTCATTGGAACGGATTGCTGGCAAAGGTTTGCAAGCGAATCTTGAGCCGTCGGGAAGCCAATGCTAGTATCCGCGCCGCTTTTGAACATCTGAAATTTCATTCGATTCCAATTCCATCAACTAAGGCTGAACACAAAAATGGAGACAAACTCCCCCGCTGGCACTGCTGCCGCCAAGCCCAATCGTCAGGCCGAAATCCGCAGCTTGATCCTTCGCTGGGCAATCACGATTTTGTCAGGCGTGGCCATTTATCTGGCTCCGATCCCTGAAGGGGTCACACCGCAATCCTGGAAGCTATTGGCCATTTTCGCCGCGACGATTGTCGGTTCAATTGTGCGCCCTGTACCCGGCGGAGCAATGGTGCTAATTGGTATTGCGGCCTTGATGATCACCAGGGCCATGCCGGTCAGCGAAGCGCTGGCCAAAACGGTGACCGACCCGAAAGCCCTGGAAGCGTTGCGATTGAAATCGGCGCTTGCCGGGTATGCTGATCCGGTTGTCTGGCTGGTGCTGGCAGCGTTTTTCATTTCGCGCGGAATGATCAAAACCGGTCTCGGCCGACGCATTGCTCTCTTGTTCATTCGCAAATTCGGCAAACGATCTCTGGGGTTGGGATATGCGCTGGTGGGAACAGACTTTCTGCTGGCGACGGTCATTCCCTCGAATGGCGCTCGGTGCGGAGGCATCACCTTTCCAATCACAAAAAGTTTGGCCGAAGAATACGATTCTTATCCCGGGCCGACAGCCAACAAGCTGGGAGCGTTCCTGATGACTTTCGTTTACCAATGCGAAGTCATTATCTGTGCAACGTTTCTGACTGGCCAGGCGGGCAATCTGGTGATTCAGCGACTGGCCAAACAGCAAACCGGTTTTGATTTGAATTACACGACCTGGATGTTGGGCGGCATCGTTCCAGGAATCGCTGGAATCATTGTAACTGGGTTGCTGCTCTACCGAATCTTCACGCCTGAAATCACGCATACGCCAGCCGCCGCCGAATTTGCCAACCGCGAATTGGGAAAGATGGGTGCAACTTCTTTTCACGAAAAAATGATGCTGGTGGTATTTGCAATGGTTGGCGTTCTGTGGGCGACAACCAACCGCCTGCATACGATTGATTATTCGGTCGTGGCCTTGCTCGGAATCTGCATTTTGCTGATCTTCAATGTGTTGGACTGGAAAGACTTGATGAACGAAGTCGCCGCCTGGGACGTCTTCATCTGGTATGGCGGGATGGTGCGCATGGCTGAAGCGCTGGGCGAAACCGGCATCACTAAAAAGTTTGCCGAGTTTGCCGCTCAAATGACCGCCGGATGGAAATGGTGGGCGGCGCTGGCGGTGCTGGTGCTGATCTATTTCTACGCGCATTACGCGTTTGCCAGTATCACGGCGCATGCATTGGCAATGTATCTGCCTTTTTTGATTGTAGTCATTGCCGCCGGAGCGCCACCCATTTTGTCTGTTGTTGTGCTGGCGTACTTTTCAAATTTATCGGCTGGCTTAACTCATTACGGCACCACTCCGGGACCGATCTTTTTCGGAACGGGCTATGTTACGCAGCAAAAATGGTGGCAGCTTGGGTTGATCGCAACCGTTCCCAATATCCTGGTCTGGACGACAATTGGAATGGTCTGGTGGAAAATTCTGGGTTGGTGGTAATCGCCCACAAGTAAGCAGGCTGAGGCCTACCACTTGCGTGTTCAAGGTTGTCGGTCGTTGTTGCGCAAAGTGGCTGGCCGATTCGTTCCATTGGCTGTGGACGAAATCAGGGGAAATGGAGTTTCCGGCAGCAGCCAGCGCGGTCAATCCAAAACTTATGCCTTATCAATAAGCTCTGGTTCGGCTGTTGCCGGAAACTATGGGGTAAATTGAGAAAGGCAAGCGTAAAACTCAAATAATAGACAGGCGCTTCTGTCCAACTCACTTGGCGAGCGTCGCTGATGAGAGACTTCTCGCAAAGAAGTGGTAACCTCTCCCTTCATCTTGCGCCGTTCCCAAAAACGCCTGTTTCTTTCGCTCACTTATACAACCGTAATCGGGGAATGGATTCCCTCACACGAAAGCGACTTTTTTTGAAAAGCCGTCAGAAAAAGCAAAAGGCAGCGCGAAAGAGTCAATCGCACCGCCTTTTTTGCTTTTGTAAACCCCTTGCTTACTTGATGTTAATACGAACTGTATTGGCGATTTTGCCGTTCACAGTGATCACCACATCAACGTCACCGCGCCCGATCAAGGAACGGTCCAAGCGGATGTTGAATTGATCCAGGCCGATAAAACCCGGCGTGACACCGGCATACAATACTTCGCAGGTTACGCCGCCAATTTTGGCGCTGACGTTGGCCAATGTCGCATTACGAACCCCTGTCCCGTAAAAGATGCCAAATGCCTGTTCCCCTACAGGCCCCAAATCAATCGGAATCGGCACAAAACGCGCCAGCGTCGTGTCGAATCTGGAAAGCAGTTCGGTGCTTTGTTCGCCATTGGCTTTCAACCTGAAAACGTTTGCCGCTGGGACGCCTTCGCCGCTGACGTTGGCGGTAAACAATCCCGGCGCGACCGAGGCGATCTGTTGGCTACCCAGAGAGATTTTGCTGTCTCCACTGGTGATTGTAATTGAAGCCGTGCCGGCAGCCGTGCCTGGCGGCATCTGGTAATTCACCTGTCCCGGCGCGACGAAAAACAGCGGCGCTAGACGCTCAACGCCTGCGCTGTCTTTGACCGAAACTTTGGTCCCGGCCAGTGTCGTTGGTAATGGCGTAGAGTCAGCAACCACAATCGCGGTTGCCAGATTCACGCCGAACGCCGCAACAATGGATTCCGGAGCCAGTTCCCCACCCAAAAAGCTGGCGGCGGAAACGCTGGCAACTCGCGGCGCAATCGTAAAAGTTTGCGGATTGGAAGTTCCTCCGCCGGGTGCTGGCGTAACGACCGTCACCGCAGCCGTCCCAGCCGTGGCAATGTCCGCAGCCAGAATCGCTGCCGTAAGCTGCGTCGCACTGACAAACGTTGTCGTTCGCGCGCTGCCGTTCCAGTTCACCGTTGAGTTTGCAGTGAAATTGGTTCCATTGACGGTCAAGGTGAATGCTGCGCCACCGGCCGCGGCAATGTTCGGGCTAATCGAACTTGTTGTCGGCGCAGGAATGTTTGGATTGATGGTGAACGTTGCCGCTGGCGAAGACCCTCCGCCGGGCGCTGGATTTTGTACAACAACGCTGGCCGTTCCCGCCGATGCAATGTCACTGGCCGAAATCGAAGCCGTCAATTGCGTCGCGCTGACAAATTGCGTCGTTCTTAGCGCGCCGTTCCACCACACGGTCGAAGCACTGATGAATCCAGTTCCGTTGACGGTCAGCGTGAAGGCTGCGCCGCCCGCCGTCGCCGAATTGGGGCTTAAACTGGTGATGGCCGGCGTCGGATTGTTGATCGTGAAGGTTTGCGCGTTGGACGTCCCTCCGCCGGGCGCGGGCGTCACCACTGTCACCGAAGCCGCTCCTGCTGTAGCAATGTCCGTTGCGGGAATGGCTGCCGTAAGTTGCGTTGCGTTGACAAAGGTAGTCGTTCGCGCATTGCCGTTCCAGTTCACTGTCGAATTTGCAGTGAAATTGTTTCCGTTGACGGTCAGGGTAAATGCTGCGCCTCCGGCGATTGCAGCATTCGGACTGATTGAGCTTGTCGTTGGCGCAGGTGTATTGGCGGTGATGGTAAAGGTTGCCGCTGGCGAAGAACCTCCACCGGGCGCTGGATTTTGCACGACAACGCTGGCAGTCCCTGCGGAAGCGACGTCAGCGGATGGAATCGAAGCCGTCAATTGCGTCGCACTGACAAACTGCGTCGTTCGCAGGCTGCCGTTCCACCACACCGTAGAAGCGCCAACGAAGCCAGTCCCGTTGACGGTCAGCGAGAAAGCCGCGCTTCCCGATTGAATGGCATTCGGCGAAAGCGAGGTAATCGCTGGCGTTGGATTGTTAATCGTGAATGTTGCCGCTGGCGAAGACCCACCGCCCGGCGCCGGGTTTTGAATCACGACACTGGCGGTTCCCGCCGAGGCAATATCGCTTGCCGGAATCGAAGCGGTTAGTTGTGTCGCACTGATAAATTGCGAAGTTCGCGGGCTGCCATTCCACCAAACACTGGAAGCGCCGACAAAGCCGGTTCCGTTGATTGTCAGCGTAAACGCCGCGCCGCCCGTCGTGGTCGAACTTGGGCTTAAACTGGTGATGGCCGGGGCTGGATTGTTAATGGTGAAGGTCGCCGCTGGCGAAGAGCCTCCGCCCGGTGCAGGATTCTGCACAACGACGCTGGCGGTTCCCGCAGCGGCAATATCGCTGGCCGGAATTGAAGCTGTCACCTGCGTGGCGCTGACAAACTGCGTCGTTCGCAAACTGCCGTTCCACCACACAGTAGAAGCACCGACAAAGCCGGTTCCGTTAACGGTCAGCGTGAACGCTGCGCCACCTGCCGTCGTCGAGTTGGGATTTAAACTGGTAATTGCCGGAACCGGATTGGGTTGCTGAACGGTGATGGTTCCGGGCGTAAAAACCGTCGTCAGCACATTGGCGTTGGCGTCGGAAACTTCGCGGGCAATTGGCAGGTCGCCAAATGTAATTGCGGATTGTCCCGTTGGCGCGCCTCCAGCAATCGTAAACGTCACAACAACAATCTGCCGGGTTCCGGCAACAAAAGTTTGTCCAGTGGGCATTGCCAGCGCAATTCCGATGCGTCCGTTTGCTGTCTGAGGATTAACGTTGAGAGAAGCTCCCGCGCCACCACTGCCCAACTGGGCTGTGGGATTGCTGAAAACTGCCGGATTGAAATTCAAACTGAAACCGAGCGCATTTTCATTTCCCTGTGCTACCAGTTCGATAGAGAAATTCACGTTCTGCCCGCTAATGCCACCGGCATTGACTACACGGACTTCGCGTCCCTGGGCAGCTTTAACCGAACCATTGCCGGGTAATTGCCACGTTAAAATAATTGCCACGAGCGCCAAGAGAGGCAGCGCCAATTTCCAAAATCCCCTTGCGAAAGAAATTTTGTTCGCCATTACGGTTAAACCTCGCTTCGTAATTGATTCTCTGCCCACGCAGAGTCGGTTGAGAGAATGTGCTTTTTCGTTGGAGATAAACTGCTGAAGAACTGTCTGGGGCTGTTACAGTTTAACGCAAGTATTGCTTTTCAACGGCCATTATTTTCGCCACGCGCTTGCCATGACGGGCTTCGCCTTCCGGGGTGGCTAGCCAGGTTTTGACCACTTCGCTGATCTGGTCAGGGGAAAGCATCTTTCCGCCAAGCGTCAACACGTTGGCATAATTATGTTCACGGCTGTTGCGCGCCGTCGCCGCGTCGTAACACATCGCCGCTCTGACGCCTGGAACCTTGTTCGCCGTCATGCACGAACCAATTCCTGCGCCATCAATAATAATTCCCAGTTCGCAACCTCCATCCGCGACCGCGCGCGCAACGGCATGTGCGAAATCCGGATAATCCACCGCATCTTCCGAAAACGTGCCAAAATCGCGGTGCTTATATCCCAGCTCATCCAGCAGCTTTTTCAATCGTTCTTTGGTTGGAAATCCACCATGATCTGCGCCCAGGGCAACCACACGCTGTTGGCCGGAAGCAGAGCGCCGCGTTCTGTACCGCAATTCAATACCACGTTCGGCAATCAAATCTTTTGCCGCGGGAGTCACAATCGCGTCTTCCCGAATCAGCAACGCTACACCCTGATCAATTCCGCGAATATCCGCTTCTGTAATAACGCTTTTAGCGGACTCATCAAGCGGCTCCGACAAAGTTTCAGTATCCGGTTTGTTACGTGCTGCGCCGCCAATCTGCGAAGTTAAGGCTTCGCGAACAAGCTCGCGGACTTTTTCTCGTGATTGCTCCTGACTCATTCCGCCTTCTCCGGATTCCGGTGTAACCACCATTGATGCGCGGCCATCCACAACGCCGCCCAAGCGCTGGCAAACAGCCATCCACCAAGAATATCCGTCCACCAGTGCGCGCCGACGTGAATTCGCGCGACATTCGCCAATAACAAAAACGCCATACACAGCGCAATAATCAATCGGGCAAGGGCAATTTTTGACGTTTCGGAAAGTCGAACCAGATAAAGCACGATTCCCACCGTCGCCATTGAATTCAAGGCTGTTCCGCTGGGAAAACTCAACCCTTTCGACGCCTGGTAAATCGTAATGAAATCATCGGTCGGACGGGGACGGTTAAACAATGGTTTGAGCTGCGACTCGCCAAACAAGGCAATTGGCAAACAAACGACAGCAACCAGAATCGCCCAATCCCATCTGCGCAAGCCCAGCGTAATGGCAAAAACCAGGTAGGGCGAGTAATGAAGCACTTCACCCATTACCGCCCACAACATGCGAACTCTTTCATTGTAGGGCAGCGCAGATTGGGCCAGGCGACTGAATCCCAAATCACCCGGCAATGGTCCAGCCCCTTTGGCCTGCAAGCCCAACAAAATTGCCATTCCCAGGAACAAAACGGCTGCGATCAAACACAAGCGGTAACTGCTCAAACGCCTCCTTCCCCTAGTCGTTGAGAAACGATTTGATTCCACGAACCGCCTGCGCGATTCGCTGTTCGTTTTCCACCAGCGCGAAACGAACGTAGCCTTCGCCGCTTTCTCCAAAGCCGTTGCCGGGCGAAACGGCTACGCCAGCGCGAGTAATTAACTGCTTGGCAAATTCCAGCGAACCAAGCTTGGCAAAATGATGCGGAATTTTTGCCCAAACGAACATCGTTCCTTTTGGTGATGGCACACTCCATCCGGTGGAATTCAACCCTTTGATCAACACGTCACGGCGTTTGCGATAGACTTCGGCAATTTGTGGAACGTATTCATCACAATCCCGCAAGGCAATGATTCCGGCGATTTGAATCGGCTGGAACATTCCATAATCAAGATAGCTTTTCAGCCGGGTCAGCGCATAAACCGCCTGCTTGTTTCCTACGCAAAATCCCATGCGCCAGCCGGCCATCGAATAGCTTTTCGACATCGAAAACATCTCGACCGCCACGTCTTTTGCGCCTTTGACCTGCAAAATGCTGGGCGGTTTGTGACCATCAAATCCCAGATCCGCGTAAGCCAGATCGTGAATCACCAAATAGCCGCGCTCGCGTGCAATCGCGATTACTTCTTCAAAGAAAGGCAGCTCGACGGTTGCCGTTGTCGGATTGTGCGGGAAAGACAGCACCAGCAGCTTCGGCTGCTCTGAACGCCGGTATTCCAACCGGCGCAATGCTTCCAAGGTTTCTTCCGGCCCGTCATTAATTGGCAGCTTGATCAACTGGCAACCGGCAATGGTTGCGGCAAAGGAGTGAATCGGATAGCTGGGATCGGGAACAATGACTTTGTCGCCCGGTTCAACCAGCGCCAGCACCAAATGCGAAAAGCCTTCTTTGGCTCCGATAGTAGCAATGGCTTCAGTTTCGGGGTCAATGTCCACATTGTAGCGGCGAGCGTACCAGCGCGAAATTTCCAGCCGCAAATTCGGCAGGCCTCTTGACGTTGAGTAACGATGATTGCGCGGATTTCGCGTTGCTTCAACCATCTTTTCGACGATCGGCTCCGGCGTTGCCAGGTCAGGGTTGCCCATCCCCAGATCAATGATGTCTTCACCACGATGGCGGGCATCCATCTTCAATTGATTGGTGACGGCAAAAACATAAGGCGGAAGTTTTTCAATAAGAGGAAATCGGTAGTCCATACTTCGTAATTTTTGATTTAGAATTTGATTGTTGAGCTTTCCGCTTTGATGCGAAATCGCCAAATTGACACCCGGCAAGCCGGTCAATATATTGCAGCCTCCCACAATACTTCATTCAATGTTTAGATAACCAACTTTAGACGGATGGGCTTGGTCATCAAACCCGTTCCAGCTAAAACCCAGTAATCCTAACCGTTTTCAAAGGAGTTTGGCCCAATGCCTGAATCCACGTCGGAGTTTACCAATCCAAACCTGAGCGTTCTCATCCCCACAGATAAGCTTCAAACGCGAATTCGCCAAATTGGCGAGCAAATCTCCAAAGATTATGCCGGTCGCCGTCCGGAACTGATTTGTGTTCTGAAAGGCGCAATGGTTTTTCTGAGCGATTTGATGCGCGCGATTGATCTGAGCCTGACAATTGATTACATCGCTGTGTCCAGCTACGGCAAAGAGAAGAATTCGTCCGGCGAAGTCAAAATCGTCAAAGACCTGGACGAACCCTTGCAGGGACGCGACATAATTCTGGTCGAAGACATTTTGGATACTGGCCTGACGCTCAACTTTTTGATCAATAGTTTCAAGGCGCGCGGGGCGACTTCCATCAAGATCGCAACCTTACTCAACAAACCCGAACGGCGCAAGGTGGAAGTCCATGCCGATTACGTCGGTTTTGATATTCCGGATGAATTCGTCGTTGGGTACGGATTGGATTACGCCGAACGCTACCGAAACTTGCCTTACATCGGTGTCGTGAAAGGTTGATCCTTTTTGCATAACCGACACACGATCTGGCAATTTCATTTTCCATATTCGATTTCTCATTTGTCATTGTTTTCGAGTTACTCGCCTACGGTGACAAATGAAAAATGGAAAACGAGAAATGGAAAATGAGCAGAAAGTGTGCCTGATGATCTTTTTCCGGCCCTTGCCTTCCCTCTGGAATTTTTTGCTCAGCCGCCGGGATATTGCCTATGAAAATTCATGGAGCAACTGACAAGGGAGGACTGTGTCTTGAAACACCAATCTGATGAACCCAATCAAAAACTGAAACCCCGCCCAACGGCTGAAGAAAAGCGGCTGGCCGAATCGCGCGCCCGCACCAAACACTGGAAACGCTGGGGGCCTTATCTGAGTGAACGCGCCTGGGGAACCGTGCGCGAAGATTATTCGCCGTACGGATCAGCCTGGGATTACTTTCCGCACGATCATGCCCGATCAAAAGCATATCGCTGGGGTGAAGACGGGCTTGGCGGCATCAGCGATCGCCAGCAAAACATCTGCTTCGCGCTGGCATTGTGGAATGGCCGCGATCCGTTTTTGAAAGAACGATTGTTCGGTCTGACCGGCTCCCAAGGCAATCACGGTGAAGACGTCAAAGAGTATTATTTCTATCTGGATTCGACGCCGACACATTCGTACATGAAGTTCTTGTACAAGTATTCGCAACACGAATATCCATACCAGCAACTAGTTGAAGAAAACCAGCGACGCGGCAAGCGGGACCTCGAATTTGAGCTTCTGGACACGGGCCTTTTTGATGATAACCGTTACTTTGACGTGTTCGCCGAATACGCCAAAGCCGACGCCGAAGACATTCTGATCAAAATCACCATCGCCAATCGCGGCCCGGAAACAGCAGAGCTTGACCTCCTTCCGACCATCTGGTTTCGCAACACCTGGTCCTGGGATGGCGAAGCGAGCAAGCCTCAACTGAAACAAGCTCAACCGGTCAATGGTTCCAATGTCGTCGAACTGAACCACAGTTATTATTCAACACCGCGATGGCTTTTCTGCGATGGCGCGCCGGAATTGCTGTTCACGGAAAACGAAACAAACAAACAACGGCTTTACGGCGGAGAAAACGCTTCGCCGTATGTCAAAGATGGCATCAATGATTTCATCGTCCACGGGCGAATCGAAGCGGTCAATCCTGCAAAATTCGGGACGAAAGCCGCAGCGCATTACCGGCTGACGCTTGAGCCCGGCGAATCCAAGACCATCAAGCTACGACTAACGGACAACACTTCCCCATCGAACCCCTTCGGGAAAGAATTCGACAAGCTCTTTGCCGAACGTCTCCACGAAGCCGATGAGTTCTATAACAAGCTGACACCGGCGGACATTTCCGAAGACGCCAAAAACGTTCAGCGCCAAGCATTTGCCGGGATGCTGTGGAGCAAGCAGTTTTACCATTACGACCTGAACCGCTGGCTTCGCGGGGATCACACCCAGCCCGAACCGCCAAGCGAGCGCCTAAACGGACGAAACAGTTCCTGGAGCCATTTGTATAACGCTGATGTGATATCCATGCCGGACAAGTGGGAATACCCGTGGTATGCCGCCTGGGATTTGGCGTTTCATTGCATCCCGCTTGCATTGGTGGATGCAGACTTTGCCAAAGAACAGTTAGTGCTGATGCTGCGCGAATGGTACATGCACCCGAACGGACAGATTCCGGCTTACGAATGGGCTTTCGGAGACGTGAATCCGCCGGTTCACGCCTGGGCGGCTTGGCGCGTTTACAAAGTAGACAAAAAGCGCACCGGCATAGGCGACACTCAATTTCTGGAACGCGTCTTTCACAAATTGCTGCTCAATTTCAATTGGTGGGTCAATCGCAAAGACGCCGAAGGCAAAAACATCTTCGAAGGCGGCTTTCTGGGCCTGGACAACATCGGCGTTTTT
>CAZMXG010000179.1:0-15444 GCA_964570175.1 uncultured Heliomicrobium sp.
ATAGGTGATGTGCTCTTTGATGATCTCCTTACGGCGTTCGTAGGTCGCTTCCGGGTAATCGTAGTTGTAGCCGATGTTGTCCGTGCTGAATGGGCCGTGATTGTTGGTGTCGGTTTTACCGTTGGGAATGCGGTCGAATTTCTGAAAGGTTTCGCGCCAGCCAGCCAGAAAAACGCGCAGCAACAATTCGTATTGCTTTGCATCGTACCCGGCGGGCTTGGGGAAGGGAACGCGGTTTTCCGCGGTGTCGGTCAAGCACATGCGGAAGCAATAGGCTTGCAGTTTTTTGTCGGCTTCGCCGTATTCGCCGGGCGGCGCAGTTGAAATACGCGGCAGCACGCCGCTTGTTGGGTCGCCCGGTTTCCAATACGGGCTGATCTTTTCTTTGACCGCGCCGAAATGATGCCGGTGATGCAGCACGCCGGTTTGCACGCCGTTCCATTGTTCGTTGTACGTTGCCTTGGATTCGCGGCCCACGTGGTAGTTGACGCCAGCAGCAGCCATCAAATCGCCTTCGTACGTGGCGTCAATGAACATCTTTCCGGTGTACGTTTTCCCGCTCAAGGTTTTGATCGAAACGATGTTCGCGCCAGATTTTTTCACCCCGGTTTTGCGATTCAGCCATTCATTGCGAACGACGGGGATTTGGTGTTCACGAACGAAATCCTCAAAGACCGCTTCGGCAACGTGGGGCTCGAAAATCCACATCGTGCGGTTTTCGCCGTCCAGCGCCACAGTGCCTTGTCCTTTGTTACCAAACTGGTCACGGCGTTCCCATCGCCAGGCTTCGGCTTTTTCATAATGCTGGAAAACGCGGTGATAAAACTCGCGCGCCAAACCGCCGATGACGGCTTTGTTGCCGGTGTCTGTGAAGCCAAGCCCGCCGCTGGACAATCCGCCCAGGTGTTTGTCGGGCGAAACAATGATGACAGTTTTGCCCATTTGCTTTGCTTGCACTGCTGCTGTCACTGCCGCTGCCGTGCCGCCGTATATGACCAGATCATAGCTGCCGGTTGATTTATTGACCGATTGCGCGCCTGCCGTCAGGGCAAGAACGCAGAAAAGAGCTAAAAGTCTGCGAATCATGATTTTCTCTGGTTATGAATGATTGAGAAGGGAAGAAGTGAGCACGAAACATTGAAGTGCCCTGTAGGGGGGTAAACTCAGTTTTACCTCCTACAGGGCAGTTATGAATTTCGCTAGAAGGTGTACCGCAGTACCAATTGAATCAGGCGCGGTTGATTGCCCTGTGTGCGGACAATGCCAAAATTCGCCGGGTCATTGACGGCGGTTCCGGGTGTTCCGAAAACGACGATGTTGAAAGCGTTGATGAATTCACCGCGGAATTGAATCTTCTGGCGGCCTTCGCCCCAAACGAAGTTTTTCAGCACGGACAAATCCATGTTGCGATACCCGTCGCGGCGAACATCACTGTAATTCCGCGCGGCGTTGCCCAGTGTGAAATCCGCCGGTTGCGCAAACACGGCTGTGTTGAACCAGGTCTGACCGGCGCGTGCGCGGTCGCGCGCATCGTCCAAACTGCCATCACCGGGCAACCGATCGGGGCGGCGCGTGGCGAAGCTCAAACCGATTCCCGCTGCCGAAATCGAAAGCGGAGTGCCGGATTGGCGTGTCGCCGTGCCGCTGACTTGCCAACCGCCTCCCAGCGCGTTGACCAGGCCATTCCAGCTTTTGCCAAAATGTTTTCCCTTGCCGAATGGAAGTTCGTAACTGAAGCTGGCGACAAACCGATGCGGAACGTCCAGGCTGGAAATTGCGTATTCGCCCGCCAGGTCAAAAGCATCTTCGACGCTGGTTGCCGTGCTGCTGTTGTTGTTGCCGTTGCGTCCGATGTCAATCAGCTTGCCCCAGACATAGCTGGCATTGGCTGATAATCCGCTGCTAAAGCGTTTTTCCAGCTTCACCTGCAGCGAATTGTATTTGCTGGCGCCGAAATGCCCGTTGAAAATCGTCGGGTTGTCGTATTGCGGATATTGTTTCAGGAGTTGCCCGCGCGTCACAGTTGCGGTGCGCAATGCGGAGTTAGGATTGGTGATTAACCCAAAAAATGGATTTGCAATAGACTGGCTGAAGAATTGGGACACGCTTGTGGCCTGTACACCATTAAAATCGCGCGCTTCGGAAAAGTGGGCTTTTGCATAATCCAAATACTCTTTGGGGATCTGGTTGATGTTGAGCGTGCGATACGGCAGTCGTATGCCGTGGCTGCCTGAATAGGCCACATCAAGCACCAGGCTCCGGGCCAGTTGGCGCGAAACGACGAAATTCCATTGTTGCAGGTAAGCGTTTTTGCGGAACGGTTCCACCAGCACAGGGCTTTGGCCAATCTGTGTATCCGGTCCAAGCGCGCGGCCCGGCGGAGCAGTGATGCCATTGGGATATGGATTGCTTAAAAAGAGCGTTGGCGCAGCCGCCGTGCCTGGCTGGCGAACCTGGCCGTTATCAAACGCTTGCGTCATGTTGACGGAAAAGACATTGCCGATGGCCGACGTTTGCTCCACTGAATACGGCACAAAGAACACGCCGTATCCTCCGCGAACTACTGTTTTTTCTCCCAGCCGGTAGGCCAAACCGATGCGCGGCGCAAAGCGTTTTTTCGGATATTCCGTTTGCGGTCCATCAGGAAAACTGATCAGGCCGCGCAGGTCGGTAAAGTTCGGTCGCAACACACGAACGATCGGATCGGCGGGCGCAGCCACCAGACCTTTCAAATGCGAAGCCGCGTCAGGATCGAAGTTGCTGATCAAACCGTGCGTTTCGCCTGTGCCGGTTTCGTAATCCCAGCGCAGTCCCAGATTGAGCGTCAGGTTGCGCGTCGCTTTCCAGTCATCCTGAACGAAGCCGGCGTAATAGTTGTGGTAAACCGTGATCGGCGTAACCTGTTCTTTTGAGCCACCCGATGGAATGCCCAGCAGGAAAGACGCGAACGAAGAACCGGTTTCCAGAATGTTCGCCGGTGTGACATTCGGATTCGGACCGCGTGTTTGGCTTCGGGCAAAACTGTATGTGCCCGCAGGATTGTTGAACTGAAAGGCGAAAAAACGAATTAACCGATACTCCGCGCCGAATTTGAAACTGTGGCCACCTTTCAGCCAGGTGATGGAATCCGCCACGGTTTGCGTATCGCGCGGCTGGTTGTTGCCGCTGCCACCGATTTGTCCCCCTGTGATTTCGCTTGGGCGACCTTGTCCCTGCGCACCCGCTTCAAAGCTCAAAATTGGGAATGCGCCGATGGGCGAGGTGTTCAGGATGTACGACGGGAAACCCAATAATCCCGGATCGAAGCCTTCGCTGATTGGCGTCTGGTGTGCGCGAGCGCGTGTGTAACCGTACCGCGCGTTGTTGATGAGGGTCGGCCTGATGGAATACACGTCATTAAAAGTGAAGTTGTGGAAGTTATCCACAATGACGCGGGAATTCGTTGCCACTGAGCCGAGGAACGTCGGTTCGCCCTGGAAGCGGTTTTCCCGGCTATAACGTCCGAAGAAGTTATGCTTTTCTGAAACCGTCTGGTCTACGCGGATCGCGTATAGGTCGCGGGTAAATTTGGCAATATCCGAAACGACAAAGTTATCGGCCAATCCCGGCTGATTTGGCAGCGGCAAGTATTTCAGGATCTCCAGCGCGACCGGATCCAGACATGCTCCAGTGCGAACGCTTCCTGCGCAAACCGGCAATCTGTCCAGACGATTGCCCGCGAAGGCCTGGCGTTTGCTGCTCACCAGCGCTCCATACGGGTTGTAAAGCTGTCCGAAAAGTGAAGCCGAACCGTCAATCTCCGTTTGTCCTGTGCGCGTCGCGCCTGTCAGCAATTCGGAAAAATCTCCTGCGCGCATTTTGGCCGTGGGCATCGTCAACTGACGCGAAAACGGATTGCGCTCGCGACGGCCTTCGTAATTGAAGAAGAAAAATGTCTTTTCAGGATTATCGTAACCCAGCGGGCCGAAAATCTTTTTCGGCAGCCAAATCGGGCCGCCGATGGCTGCGCCGAACTGGTTGCGCTTGATGGGAATTCGAGGCAGCACGTCTTTGCCGTTGGCCAACTGGCCGCTGCGGTTGCGCTGAAAGCCATTGGCGTTCAAACCGCCGTTTTGGAAGTACTCGTACAGCGCGCCATGGAATTTCTTGGTGCCCGCTTTGGTGATCATATTGACCACCCCGCCGCCCGAACGGCCATATTCCGCCGAAAACGCGCCGGAGAAAACTTTGAATTCGCGCACGGAATCCGGCGGCGGATTGACGGCCACACCGTTGAAATCGCCGATCGTGTTGGAAACGCCGTCCAGCAACACGTCGTTTGTGGAATTCTGGCCGCCGCCAACCGTAAAGCTGGCGTCAAAAAAGTTGCGGTTGCCAGGGCTTCCGATTGGCCCCTGCGCGTTGCCGTTTGTGTTCAGATTTTCGCCCTGCGCCAGTGCAAAACCCGCATCAATGACGCCCGGGGTCATGTTGATAAAAGCCAGCGTGCTGCGCTGTGCCGATGGCAGGTCTTCGATCAGCTTGTTTTCAATTGTGGATTCCAGCGCGGAAATTTCCGTCGCCAGCAAGGGCGCATCGCTTGTGACATTGACTGTGTCAGTTGTGCCTCCAACTTTCAGTTTCACGTCCAGCGTGGCGGTTTGGGCGACTTCCAGATTCAGACCGGTGCGGATGGATTTGGCAAACCCCTGTGCTTCCACCGTTATGCTGTATCCGCCGGGTTGCAGAAACGGCACGGAATATCTGCCTTCGCTGTCGGTCGTCACTGTTTTGGCCTGGCCGGTGTTGGCGGCTGTGACGGTCACTTTCGCATTCAAGACCACCGCGCCAGCTTCGTCCGTGACAGTTCCGTTGAGTGTGGCTGTGATGGTCTGTGCGCTGGCAGAAGAACAAATCAACGCTACCAGACAAAGGGCGGACAGCAAGGTAAACGCACTTAGCCGAATCTTGGACATAAAGACCTCCGAAAATGAGAGATAGATTTTGACCTGAACGGATTGGATTCCCAGCAAAGCGATTCGTCAGTCTTTTAGCCGTTCTTGACGTGCCTACTTGCGGCTCCTATAAAGAAGTCCTAGTTAAGACTGTTCGAGTAATAGTGAGCTTTCTACAGCGCCTGCCAGCAGATATACAAGGTTATCGGGGTGCATTAACCGTTAAGAAACGATGGATCCCGTTTACTTGCAGGGATTACGGTCACGAAGAGGTACGAAATGAGCCACACCGAAAAAACAAACCATCTGGAGTCTAATGACAAGGAAATTAGCCCCGAACAGATTCAACAGCATCTGGAATTGATACTTTGCAGCAAACATTTTCGGCAAGCCCGGAGTTTGGAAAAGTTTCTGCGCCACGTGGTCGCCAAGAAATTGGTTGGCGAAGAGGGCGAACTGAAGGAATACACTATTGGTGTCGAGGTTTTTCAGCGTGGTCAGGAGTTCGATCCCAGAACGGATGCCGTCGTTCGTGTGCAGGCCGCCCAACTTCGCAAGAAGCTGGCGAGCTTTTATCAGGAAGATGGCGCAGCAAGCGAACTTCAGATTGAGTTGCCCAAAGGCAGCTATGTTCCTTTATTCCAGCGTTGTCCGGTTGCTCCGCTTGAAATGGCTTTAGCCGAAGTTGTGTCTGCCGAGATCGAAGTCAGCAAATCTGTTGAGTTGAGTCAGGCGTTACAACTTCGCCCTTCTGCTTGGCCAGCCTGGTGGCCTGTGGCCGCCGCATTTGCTATCGGAATTTTGGCAACGATCACGTTTCAGCGGATGCAGGCTCGGACGGAAACAGTGCCTGTTGCTCCGTCAGCCCAATTGGCGCGACGGCTCGATCCGGCTTATCAGCCGTTGTGGGAAAAGTTTTTTGATCCCGGCGTCAGCACAGTGCTGGCTTATGGCACTCCGCAGTTTTTTGTTAGCGATGGATTATTTCTGCGTGACGTGCGGGTTAACTCCCCGATGGAAGTTGGAACAGACGTGGGCACGCGGTTGCAAACCTTTCAGAAGACGTTCAATGGAGTGCTGAATCCGGTGGAAGTTTACACAGGCGTCGGTGAAGCGCACGGCATTCACACGCTTTCTCAATTTTTCTGGCAACAATCTCAGGAGTTGCAGGTGGCGCGCAGCCGTCTGGTCGGCTGGCAGGAGGTGAAAAACTCCAACCTGATTTTTCTGTCTTCGATGCGCTTTCACACCCTGGCCGATGAACTGAATTATCCGAACGATTTTTCCATTAGCCCCATTGGAACAAATGGATCTGTGATCAACAATCGCCCTCAACCCGGAGAAGAAAAAGTTTACGACGCACAAGACAGCACCGCTCCCAATTATGCTGTGGTGACGCTTTGGCCGGGAAAGGCTGATCAACGCCGCATTCTGATGCTGAGCGGATGCAATACCTGGGCAACGTTGGCTGCCGCTGAATATGTCACGCAGCCGGAACATTTACGCGAACTGAACGCCAAACTTCGACAATGCCCTCACGCAAAAAACAACACGCATCCGCCGTATTTCCAGGTTTTGGTGCGTGCCGAAGTCAAAGACAACCAACCGATTTCAATTCATTACGTGACCCATCACGATTTGGAATTGCCGGATTCTGCGGCGAACAAATCCGAGACAATTGCAAAGATAACCAATCCATAAGAAGGCGTTCTGGCGCCTTTCTTGACACGGTTCGTAAGCGGTCGCTATAGTCCAATCCATGCCTTATCCATTGCAATCAAACACAAATCCGCGGGGCAAACAGGTACAGATTCGCAGCACAACGATTCTGGCTGTGCGTCGTGACAACAAAGTCGTCATTGCCGGAGACGGTCAGGTGACAATGGGCGATACGATTATGAAATCCGGTGCCCGCAAAGTTCGCCGTTTGTATGGCGACAAAGTGCTGGCCGGATTTGCCGGAGCCAGCGCCGATGCTTTTGCGCTGTTTCAACGGTTCGAAACAAAACTGGAACAGTTTCACGGCCAATTGAATCGCGCTGCCGTCGAACTGGCGAAAGACTGGCGCACAGACAAAATGATGCGGAATCTGGAAGCCTTGCTGCTGGTTGCTGATCCAACCAGCACGTTGGTCATCGGCGGCAACGGCGACGTGATTGAACCGGATGACGGGATTGTCAGCATCGGTTCCGGCGGGCCGTATGCGCTGGCGGCTGCTCGCGCCCTGACGCGGAATACGGAACTCACTGCTCGGCAGATCGCCGAAGAAGCGATGAAAATCGCGGGCGAAATCTGCATTTACAGCAATTCAAATTTGGTGATTGAGGAACTTTGATGAATTATGAATGCTGAATTATGAATGATGAGTTGAAGGCTTTTCATTCATAATTCAGCATTCATCATTCAGCATTTTGATTATGGTTGTTTATCTCAAAGGTGATCTTGAAGACCCGAGCGGACTGGATAGTTTAAGTCCGCGCCAGATTGTGGCCGAACTGGACAAGCATGTCGTTGGCCAAAATGCCGCCAAACGCGCTGTCGCGGTCGCCGTGCGAAACCGCGTTCGACGACAGAAACTGCCGCCCGACATGGCGCAGGACGTGATGCCGAAAAACATCATCATGATCGGTTCGACCGGCGTCGGGAAGACGGAAATTGCGCGGCGACTGGCTCGGCTGTCCTCGTCGCCGTTTCTAAAAGTTGAAGCGTCGAAGTTTACAGAAGTCGGTTACGTTGGGCGTGACGTGGAATCCATGATCCGCGACTTGTCGGAAATTGCCGTTGATTTGGTCCGCGAAGAAAAGATCACGGAAATTGAAGACAAAGCGGCGCAAAACGTGGAAGAACGATTGCTTGATCTGTTGCTGCCTCCGAGCAAATCCACCGGCACCAATTCTCTGGATTCGTCAATTGATCAGATTGAAGACACGCCAAGTGCGGCGCAGGAAACGTACAACCGGACGCGCGAAAAGCTGCGCCAGCAACTGCGCGAAGGCCGTCTGGACAGTCGCATTATCGAAATGGAAGTGCGCGAGCGAAACTTTCCTTCCTTCGAAATCATCACCAATCAGGGCGTCGAGGAAATGGATGTCAACCTGAAAGACATGATGCCTGGTCTGTTCGGCGGAAAAACCAAATCGCGCAAGATGACGGTCGGCGAAGCCACCGAATACCTGATGTCCGAAGAAGAACAAAAGCTGATTGACATGGATTCTGTGGCCCGCGTGGCGCTGGAACGGGTGGAATCTTCCGGCATCATCTTTTTGGATGAAATTGACAAGATCGCCGGACGCGAAGGCGGACATGGCCCCGACGTTTCACGCGAAGGCGTGCAGCGCGATATTTTGCCGATTGTCGAAGGCACCACCGTCAATACCAAATACGGAATGGTTCGCACAGACCATATTCTGTTTATCGCCGCCGGAGCGTTTCACGTTTCCAAACCTTCCGACTTGATTCCGGAACTGCAAGGCCGTTTTCCAATTCGCGTCGAATTGCAGCCGCTGACCATTGATGATTTCAAGCGCATTTTGACCGAACCCAAAAACGCGCTGATCAAACAGTACAAAGCCTTGCTGGAAACCGAAGGCATACAACTGGAAATCACCGAAGACGCAATTGATGAACTGGCCAATTTCGCGTTCAAAGTCAACGAAACCACCGAAGACATCGGCGCGCGCCGCTTGCACACGATCCTGGAAAAAGTGCTGGACGACATTTCCTTTGAAGGGCCGGATTTGGTGGAAAAACGCCAAATCATTGACGCCGCGTATGTCCAACGAATGCTCACAGACATCGTCAAGAATGAAGACCTCAGTCGTTACATTCTGTAACAGGAGTTGGGAGTTGGGAGTTGGGAGTTGGGAGTCGAAGAAGCGGTTCCTGGTTACTTTCTGCTTTCCACTTTTTACTTTCTGCCTATTTACCGGCTGCGGCAAAATCGGCGACCCCATCCCGCCGACTCCACGCGCGCCGTTGATTATCGAAGAGCTAAAGGTCGCGCAGCAGGGAACGGAATTGATTCTGAGTTTTCCCCTGGTGAGGAATACGCAAGCAACCAAACTGCAGAGAATAGATGTTTATCGCTTGGTAGATTCAGCCAGCGACCCGCAGGGCATGACTGTGGAAAGCTTTTCGGCTCGTGCCAGCCTGATCACTTCAATTGAACAAATCCCCGAAAAAAACTCGACCATTACCTTTCGAGACGCGCTTGATCTAAAAAGCACACTGCGAAACCAGCGGTATCGGTACGCTATACGACTGGTTACGCAAACCGGGCAGGCCGCCGACCTGTCCAACTACGCCATCATCGAGCCGCTGTTTGATCTGGCATTGCCTCCAACGGGATTGAACGTCTCACAGCAGGAAAAACAAATAGAGATAAGCTGGTCAGCGCCTGCCGCAAATGAAAGCGGAACCGCCCCGGCCAATGTGGCTGGGTACATTCTTTACCGGCGAACTGGCGAAACAGTTGTCAAAGTCAACGCGCAGCCGTTAACGAGCCCGCGATTTACCGACCGTAACTTTGCGTTTGGAGCCAGTTATCAATACACAGTCCGTGCGCTGTCGCTGCTTCCGGGCAGCGCAAGCCTGGCGACCGCCATTGAAAGCAACGAAAGCGCGCCGCTTGCTCACATGCCGAAAGACACGTTTCCGCCCGCCGTTCCTGGCCCGGTGACGATTGCTTCCATTGGAGGCACCGTCAGCTTGTTCTGGCCGCTGAATCAGGAAACCGATGTCGCCGGTTACAACATTTATCGCGCCGAATCCGGGCAGACACCTTCCGCGCAATGGCTCAAACTCAACGCGCAGCTTCACAAATCGGCTTCATTCCGCGATGACCGCGTGCAGGTTGGGAAACAGTATTTTTACCAGATCACCGCCGTTGATATTTACGGCAATGAAAGCACGCGTTCCGAAATTGTCAGTGAGTCTGTCAATCCGTAATCCGCATTTGCGGCATTCCTTAAGACAACTGGTTTGACCTTCCGGCCTTGAAAACATTGTTCTCTAAAGCATTTCGCAATTCGCCTGACACGCTATAATGCCTGCCTTACGGCGATAAAAAACAAAAGATAAAAACATTCCATCATAGAAAGGGAGAGTGCATGACAGCTCACACCAGCTTTTTTCAAAACGTGCTTGATTACGTGGATCAAGCCGCCGCTTTGACCAATCATCCGAAAGGTCTGCTTGATCAAATCAAACACTGCAACAGCGTTTACCATTTTGAATTTCCGATCCGTCATCCTGACGGCAGCGTCGAAGTTATCAAGGCCTGGCGCGTTGAACATAGCCATCACAAACTGCCCACCAAAGGCGGAATTCGTTATGCGCCTGAAGTCAACGAAGATGAGGTGAAGGCTTTGGCAGCGTTGATGACGTACAAATGCGCCATCGTTGACGTTCCCTTCGGCGGAGCCAAAGGCGCAATCCAGATTGATCCTAAAAAGTACACGTTGGATCAACTGGAACGCATCACCCGCCGTTACACGCATGAACTGGCCAAGAAGAACTTCATCGGTCCGGGTGTTGACGTTCCCGCGCCCGATTACGGAACCGGCGAACGCGAAATGGCTTGGATTGCCGACACGTATATGGCAATGAATCCCGGCCAGCTTGATGCGCTGGGTTGTGTGACCGGGAAACCACTGACGCAAGGCGGCATTCGCGGCCGTAAGGAAGCCACAGGGCGAGGCTGCTTTTACGCTCTGCGTGAAGCCTGTTTGCATGCCGATGACATGAAAGCCCTGGGACTGACCGCGGGCATTGCAGGCAAACGCATTGTTGTGCAGGGACTCGGAAATGTCGGGTATCACGCCGCCAAAATTTGCCGCGAAGAAGGCAATGCTTTCATCATCGCCATTGCTGAACGCGAAGGCGCGATTATGAATCCAAACGGGCTGAATGAAACCGATGTGTTTCAACATCGCAAGGAAACCGGCTCGATTTTGAATTTCCCTGGCGCGACGAATCTGGAAAGCGGCGCGGCTTTGGAATTGGATTGTGATGTTTTGATTCCCGCTGCGCTGGAAAATCAGATCACCTCCGACAATGCTGGAGCAATTAAAGCTCGAATTATTGTCGAAGGAGCCAACGGTCCGACCACGCCGGAAGCGGAAGGCATTTTGCTGAAGAAAGGCGTTCTGATTGTGCCGGACGTTTACGCCAACGCAGGCGGCGTGACGGTTTCATACTTTGAATGGCTGAAAAATCTGTCGCACGTCCGCATTGGACGAATGGGCAAACGCGCGGAAGAAGCGAACGAACGGCGGATTCTGGCCGCAGTAGAAATGTTGACCGGCCAAAAATTCACAGATGACATTCTGAATAAGGCGGCCAAAGGTTCCGACGAACAGGATTTCGTCAACTCCGGGTTGGAAGATACCATGGTTGTTTCTTACCAGCGGCTGCGCGAACTGTGGAAAGGCGATTCCAGAATCCCTGATCTACGCACGGCTGCATTTTTAGACGCCATCGAAAAAGTCGCGCGCGCCTATGGCGAACTCGGCATCTTCCCATAATTGAAAACTGGACTCTGGCAGGATTCACAAGATTGACCTTTTGATTGAACTATCCTGTCAGAGTCCCTCATCAAGACGTCTTTCCCTTGGCAAAGAAAAATAGCCCTTTGATGAGCTTCACTATCACTGGTGAACCTCAGCATTGCATCTCAATCCTTCTTATCCTTCTGCAATTTACAAGACCGTCAGCCTTGCCAAAATCCGAAAATCTGAATTTCTGTCCAGAATCCTGAATGTGTGATGCCTGGGACCCCGCCCTGCTTGAAGAAACGTACATTGAAATAAAAAGATTATTTGTTATCCAAGCCAGATTTTATGTGTTGGCCTATCATTTGCTTTGAAGTTTTCCAAATTTCAGAATCAGATCGCAATTGATTTCAACAAAAGACTGTACAACATCTAGCTTCTGAACGATCCAGCCATTCCATCAAGTAACTGAGTTAATCATCAAAATTGAATAGATATTGGCAATGACAATGACATTGAGAAGTGCCGCAACTGAAGTTGCTAGCTTCTTAAAGGAGAAAACACTATGAAGAGACGTTTTTTACATGCTCTTGTGACGTTGACCGCAGTCTTGTGTTTCGGGGCAACGGCATATGGGCAGCGAACAACCGGCGACATTGAAGGCAAAGTCACCGATTCGAACGGTGCGGTTGTCCCTGGGGTCAGTGTTACGGTAACCGGCATCACAATCGGTTTCAGCCGGACCGTTCAAAGCGATGGCCAGGGGGAATTTCGCATTCAACAAGTCCCGGTTGGCAGCTATAAACTTCGTACCGCTGCAATCGGCGGATTTTCGGCAACTGTGATTGACGATATCAATGTAACGATTGAAAACGTTACCACTGCCAACATCCGGTTGGGCATTACTTCGGCGCAAGAATCGGTCGTTGTAACGGCAGATCAGCTTGGAGTGAACGTGGATGCGACTGATAGCAAGGTGCAGACAAACATCACCGCGAAACTGATTGATCAATTGCCGAAAGGCACCAGCTTTAATTCGCTGTTGAGAGTTTCTCCGGCAACCAGGCCGGAATCACTTTCGGGCGGTTTTCAGATTGATGGCGCTTCCGGTTCAGAAAATACGTTTATCGTTGATGGATTGCCGGTTGAAAATTTCAGAACCGGGGTTCTGAACGGCGTAAACAACATTCCCACTTCTCTTGTTTCAGAGATTCAGATTAAAACCGGCGGATTTGAAGCGGAACACGGTGGAGCTTCGGGGGGCGTAATTTCTGTGGCGACCCGATCAGGTTCGGACACTTTCCACGGTGAATTCGGCTCGCAATTTGAACCCAGCAATTTTCAGCCGGGGCCAAGAGCCGCACTTTCCAGATTTGTTTCAAGCAGTGCCACTGCTGCCGCAATTGCGTCAAATCCGGATTACGTTTTCCTGCTCAAACAGAAGCGAGATAAATTTTTGAATATGTTCCCGACCGGAACTTTTAGTGGCCCGCTGATCAAAAGCCACCTGTGGTTTTTAGGCAGCTATTCGCCGCAGATTTCAAGAACAACGCGCGTTTCCAATTTTATCAATTCAACGACCAATGCGGACTTTGCGACAGGGCGGTATGTTCCATCCGCGCGGCTATCGAACGGGGTTCCGCTTGCCCCCATCAAATATAAACAGGAACAACGGAACGAATATGCCTTTTCGCGATTGGATGCGGCGTTTTTCAATAACTGGAGAGGTTCGGTCACGTATTTGTGGAACCCGCAAATCACTGACGGAAACATTCCCTTCGCATCAATCACGACTTCCATTCCCACCAATACAACCTATGCCGGAACTTCGTATGCTTCCGGTGACTACGAACCTCTTCGCGGAGGACGAACCAGTTCAAACAACTTCACCAGCCAGGCTGTGTGGACACCGACAAGCAAACTGGTTGCCACCTTCCGTTACGGGCGTGCCTTTCAGAATGAAAAAGCCGGAAACTATGCATTGGCGAACGAACCACGGTTTGTGTGCAGTGGCAACGCTGCCGCGTATACAACCATTGCGACCGGATGTCCGGGGGGCAGAGGGTTCCAGAACCTGAGCACTAATTCCATTACGACTCGCGACGTCTCAATCAAAAATGAGTTCAATACAGATGCCAGCTATTTGGTCAGTAGTTTTGGCGGCAAACATGAATTCAAGGGCGGCTATCAATACGGCAGAATCAGCAACGACGTGCTTAACGGCAATGCCGGGACAGGCACGGTGACGCTTCAATATGGATTGGATTATGCGGGCGCCAACGCCGGCGTCAGCCTTCCTTGCGCGCTGGGAACAGCAAGCTGTATTGGCATTGGGACATTGAGCCGGTCTGGGACCAGAGGAGTCGCTGAAAACACTTACCAGGCCATTTATATTCAAGATAAATGGCAGCCTTCAACCCGTCTGACTTTGAATTTGGGCGTTAGATTTGAGAAGGAGTTTCTGCCTTCTTTCAACGTGGGCAAATCCATCGCCGGATCTGAAATACCGCCGGTTCAACTGGGTTGGGACAAAAAAATCGCCCCGCGTCTCGGCGGCGCTTATGACCTGTTCGGTGATGGCAAGACAAAAATTTATGCCAGCTATGGCTGGTTTTACGACCGGTTGAAATTCAACCTGCCACGCGGCCTCTTTGGCGGTGACTTCTTCCGCACGGACTATTTCCCCATCACCGCCGCACATCCGGAATACAGCTACTATACGCCAGCAAGAATTCTGGGGACGTTCCCCGATCCTCCGGGCGGTGGCAATCCTTCGGCATCGGGCGGCTTAAGCCAACTGCAAGTGGACTTTCGCATTCCGTCAAACCTGACAGCCGCGCAGTACACTGCGCTTGGTCTTCCCGTCACCGGTGTGGATCCCGATTTGAAGCCCTTCCGCCAGAGCGAATTTACGGTGGGGTTTGAAAAGGAATTGCCTTGGAACATGGTCTTGTCCACTCGTTATACGCGCAAAAACATTGACAACACCATCGAAGACCACGCCATTCTGGGAGTAAATCAATCGGAAAATTATCCCATTGGCAATCCGGGGCAAGGTTTGGACTTGAGACTTGATAAAGCCGCCGGCTATATCAAATCGGCCAGACCCCAACGCGTGTACAACGCAGTTGAAGTGGTGCTGAACAAGCGGTTTTCAAATAACTACTTTTTCAATGCGAATTACACCTATAGCCGCCTGTTTGGGAATTATTCGGGGCTGGCAAGTTCCGATGAAGGTGGACGCACCGCACCGGCGACCGATCGGTTTTTTGACTATGTCATTAACGGCTTCACGGCGACGGGCGACCCGGATAATGGACTTTTGGCAACCGACCGGCCGCATGCGTTCAAAGCGTATGGTGGGTACACATTCAACAAGTGGATGAGCAAAGCGAATTCCACTGATTTGTCTTTCTTCTTCACAGCGCTTGAAGGGACGCCGCAGACGACTTTTGTGACGGTGGCTGCGACTTCGATTCCTTTGTTAAAGCGTGGTGATTTGGGAAGAACCCCGATCTTCACGCAAACAGATCTGTCGTTGACGCATCGCTATAAGATTGGCGGAGATTCGCGGTATTCGATCGCATTCGACTTCAATGTCTTGAATGTCTTCAATCAGAATACCGTGACCAGCCTTGTGACGACGAAATATCGTGTGACCAATACAATCTCGGCGATTGATATTGACCCGACTTACGTTGCGGCGACACAGACGTTGACAAACGTCTTGAATAAAATCCTGAGCGGGCAGATTGGGCCGCAAATTGCCGGGCTGGCAAGTGGCGCCAATTTAAGCATCCAAGGGGCTCCGGGTGCCTCGACCAACGGAAGATCCAATCCGGTAAGCAGCCTGTACGGTCAACCTTCCGGATATCAGGGAATCCGTGGCGTCCGATTCGGTTTCCGTTTCACTTTCTAGCCACGTGAAAATCTAAACTTGAAAGCCTGCTCTCTGAGCAGGCTTTTTTGTTAGTGCGCCCGGCAGGGCGCATTCACTTGAGGGTGAAAGTCCCTTACGA
>CAZMXG010000180.1:0-15248 GCA_964570175.1 uncultured Heliomicrobium sp.
CATCAGCGGAAGTTTTGTCGGACTTCCCGGAAATCCACTGACGAATGAATGCGTGAATTTGTTGGGCTTGTGTGGGTGTCGCAGTGCGGCCAGTGCCAATCGCCCATACCGGTTCGTAGGCGAGCACTATACGGATGAGGTCTGAGGCTGTCAACTCAGCCAAACTGTGCTCAAGTTGCGTCGCTACTACCGTTTCCGCGTTGCCCGCATCGCGCTCTGCAAGCGTTTCGCCAATGCAGACAATGGGCGTCAATCCGAAATTCAGCGCCGCGCGAATCTTGCGATTTACTACCGCATCCGTGTCGCCATACATCGCACGACGCTCGGAATGGCCAATGATCGTATGCGAACATCCGGCGTCTTTCAGCATATCGCCGCAGACTTCGCCGGTGTGGGCCCCGTGTTTTATTTCGGAGGAAATGTCCTGCGCCGAAATTTGAACGTTTGATCCTTCCAACCGGTCGGCGACAGATTTAATTGCAGTATAAGGTGGCGCAATGACGACTTCGCAATGATTGGCATTGGCGACCAGTGGCTTCAGCGCCAAGGCTGTGTTGACCGCTTCGCCAACCAACTTAAACATTTTCCAGTTTCCAGCAATGATCGGTTTTCTCATGTGTATGATTTTTTAGACAGGATTTACCGGATTTTTCAGGAGGAAATCTCTTCTTGGTTTGCCAATCCTGAGTAATCCTGAAAATCCTGTCTGATTCCTCTTTAGATGTTATTTCTCGTTCAAGGCGGCAACGCCGGGCAGCACATCGCCTGCCAGCAATTCCAGCGTGGCTCCGCCGCCGGTTGAAATGTGTGTGATTCTGTCGGCTAAGCCGGATTCCTGAATGGCGGCGACGCTGTCACCACCGCCGATGATTGAAGTGGCATTGTGGGTTTCCGAGGCCTCAGCTACAGCTTTGGCAACAGCGCGCGTGCCTTGGTCGAAGGGCGTCTTTTCAAACATCCCCATCGGACCGTTCCAGATAATTGTCTGGGCAGAACCAATGATTTCCGAATATGCTGCCTGCGTTGCTGTGCCAATGTCCAAACCCATCAAGGTGGGTGGCGTCGCGTCAACGCCGACATTTTTGGCATTTGCACCATCGTCTGGATTGGCAGCGACAACGTGATCGGTCGGCAGCAAAAGTTTGACGTTTTTGGATTTTGCTGTTTCTTCAAGCTGGGTTGCTAAGTCGGTTTTGTCAGCTTCGACCAGCGACTTTCCCGTTTCCAACCCTTGCGCTTTTAGGAAGGTGTAGGCCATCGCTCCGCCAATCAGAACAGCGTCGGCTGATTTCAACAGATTATCAATCACCTGGATTTTGTCACTGACTTTCGCTCCGCCGAGGATCACGACAAACGGACGGCGCGGATTGCTCAAGGTTTCGACAAGATAACGAAGCTCTTTTTCCATCAAAAAGCCTGCGGCGGCCTGGCTGACAAATTTCGTCATTCCTTCGGTCGAAGCGTGCGCGCGGTGCGCGGTGCCAAAAGCGTCGTTGACATAAACATCACACAACGACGCAAGTTGTTCGGCAAACTTCGGGTCGTTGGCTTCTTCTTCGGCGTAAAAGCGCAAGTTTTCCAGAACGGCAATCTGGCCGTCTTTCAAGCCATTAACGACTTTCACCGCTTCTTCGCCGATGCAGTCATTGGCGAATGCCACTTCGCATCCCAGCAGCTTCGCTAAATGATCAGCAACCGGTTTCAATGAGTATTTCGGATTGCGTTGGCCTTTTGGGCGTCCCAGGTGCGAAGCCAAAATGACTTTTGCGCCTTTGTCCACAGCGAATTGAATGGTCGGAATCGCTGATGTGATACGAGTGTCATCACTAACTTTGCCGTCTTCGAGCGGAACATTGAAATCCACGCGGATGAACACCCGTTTCCCGGCAAGTTCAAGATCACGAATTGAAAGCTTAGCCATAGCTTTATCTTCAGAACTCCTTCTCTGTAATTTGTTTTGAATGATGTAGGTGAGGAAGTAGCATCAGTTGACAGGATTTCTGAGGATGAACAACCAGAGTCGGTTGTTCATCCTGCTTCCGTTTTTATTGCTGCCGTTCAATCCTCCAAATCCTGTCGAAATGTGTTATGCCGCAGCCGCGACCGCTTTTTCAGCAGCGTCTTTCATGCCATTGGCGACCAGAAAGTTCAGGCCGGATTCGCGCAGCACGCGTTGGCCTTCTTCGACGTTGGTTCCTTCCAGGCGAACAACGATGGGAACTTTGACGCCCAGATTGTTCACTGCGCCAACCACTCCGCGCGCGACCATGTCGCAGCGAACGATGCCGCCGAAGATATTTACCAGAACCGCTTTGACGTTTTCGTCGGCCAGCAGAATGCGGAAGGCGTTTTCGACGCGTTCCTGCGACGCTCCACCGCCGACGTCCAAAAAGTTTGCCGGTTCGCCGCCAGTCAGTTTGATGATGTCCATTGTTGCCATCGCCAAGCCTGCTCCGTTGACCATGCAAGCAATATTGCCGTCCAGCTTGATATAGTTCAGGTCAAATTTCGAGGCTTCGATTTCCAGCGGTGCTTCTTCGTTCAGGTCGCGCAAACTGTCGAACTCTTTGTGACGAAATAGCGCGTTGTCGTCGAAATTCACTTTGGCATCCAGCGCATAAAGCTCGCCGTCTTCGGTCAGCAGGAAGGGGTTGATTTCCAGCAACGATGCGTCCAGTTCAACGAACGAACGATAAAGCGCCAGCAAAAACTTGGTGGCTTTGCCGATCAGTTCGGGCGCAAGCCCTAAACCAAAAGCCAGCTTGCGCGCCTGAAACGCCTGCATACCAACGGCTGGATCAATGTGTTCCTTCAAAATCTTTTCGGGCGTTTTGGCGGCAACTTCTTCGATGTCCATGCCACCAGCCACGGAAGCCATAAAGACCAGTTTCGATTCAGCGCGATCCAGCAGCATGCCCAGATAAAATTCCTGTTTGATCTTCAATCCTTCTTCGATCAGCAGGGTGTGAACTGTGCGGCCTTCGGGGCCAGTTTGATGCGTGATCAGATTCATTCCCAGAATCTGTTTGGCGATGTTGGTCACATCTTCAGCGGTTCTGGCCAGCTTGACGCCTCCGCCTTTGCCGCGTCCACCGGCGTGAATCTGCGCTTTGACGACAACCGGTAAGCCAAGCTCTTTGGCTGCTGCTTCAGCTTCTGCCACGGTGCGCGCAACAATGCCGCGCGGCACTTTGACGTCAAACCGGCGGAGCAATTCCTTGCCTTGATACTCGTGAATCTTCATGAATGCCTCAATGATTTTGATGAGTCTTGGTGAAATGAGCTCAGAGTGTAAAAGTCGGTTTGCTAAAAGGCAAGTTGAAGAATTGATGCAAAATGCAAAGCCGCTTTTGAGAATTCGCCAAGCTGTATTAAGTTATGGGCAGATGTGAACAGATCGGTTTCGGCTAAGGTCGCAAGCTTGATCTTCAACTTTTGCCAGAAGGACTTCGAAGGAAAAAATCTGAATGAAACGTTATTTACCGTTTGCCATCATCGCGGTGGTTTTTGCAGGCGCGATTGGCGCAGGAGCGTATCTGTATCGCTCAGCGCATCCAACTCCGGCGGCTACGCCGATTCCGCTGTCTACCCCTATTGCCAGTCAGACAGGTTCACCGGGACCAAACGATTACAAAGACCAGGTAGTCCTGGAAGAATTTGGCGATTATCAATGTCCGCCTTGTGGCGCGCTGCATCCGGACTTGAAAAAGCTGAAAGGCCAATATGCGGGCAAGATCAAATTCGTTTTCCACCAATTTCCGCTGACCCGAATTCATCAGCATGCGGCAATCGCGGCCTTTGCCGCCGTCGCCGCAGGCCAGCAAGGGAAGTTTTGGGAAATGCACAATCTGCTTTATGAAAGCCAGGAGGTCTGGAAGGAAACCGACAACTTTGCCCCGATTCTGGTGAACTTTGCCCGGCAGTTGGGCTTGAACCTGGAACAATTCGAAAAAGACATCAACGACCCCAAAGTCAAATCCATTGTCTTGAATGATGTTCAGCGCGGCGAAGCAATGGGTGTCACCGGAACGCCTACGCTATTTTTGAATGGCCAGTTGATTGATAGCGATAAATTGACGATGGAGTATTTGCGTCAGGAAATAGACAAACTGCTGAAAGCGAAATCCTGATTTTGCCTGTTGGGTTTGAAGGGTCAGCTTTTTGATAGAGAGGTTGCTGATGATTCCTGACTCCGCCAGCCGAAAAACGCCAGCAGAGTCAGCAGCAAGGTCATGGTGGCCGAAAGCAGGCAGAATTCGCAGAAAGCGTGGAGCACGAAGGCTTGCAGGTAAAACAGCCAACATGTGGTCAAAATCATCGGAACGACCACAATTGCCATCCAGGTTCGTGCAAGCTGGGAACCAAAGACTGCCAATGTCGCCAGACTGAAAACTGCGAAATACGCCATCGCGCCGAAGGAAGCGGTTGGCATGCCGGCAACGGTTGCATAAGAACTGCTGAGGACTTTGGAACAACCGCCTGTGACCGTGCATTTGACGCTTTTACCAGACAGGTGCTGTACCGTCAGGTATATGGAATCCATAAGACCGATCAGGGAAAACAGCATTGCCAGGCTATAAATCAACACCGGACGACGCCAGTTTGAAATCTGTGAATTGTTCATATTTGCGGTTTGTACCATTGAAATAGCGTGGCTTCAAAACCACTGAAGAAACGCAAAGGAGCCAAAATTGAAACCAGCTAAAGCTTTGAGCCTGATCGGAATTCTTCTTCTTGCGGCGATTTACCTGCAAGCCAGCCGTGCTCAGGAACGCCAAACATCCAAAGCGTTTATGGATTCAACACAGCCGGGTTGGCGTGCCTTGGGCGAAGAAGACTTTACCAACGTCAACTGTTATCCGGACACTTGGAGCTGGAAAGACGGCTTGTTGTCCAGCACCGGAAAGCCCATCGGCGTGATGCGCACCAAGCAGAAATTCACCAATTTTGAATACATGCTGGAATGGCGGCATCTGCGCTCGGCAGGGAACTCCGGCACATTCGTCTGGGTTCCGGACGAAGCGCTGACCGATTTGAAGCCCGACACTCTGCCAAAATGGGGCATCGAAGTTCAGATTCTGGATCACGGCTACAAAGAGCAGTACGAAAAATCGTCGGGTAAAAAAGGCGACTGGTTCACCACCAACGGCGACATCTTTGCTGTCGGCAATTCCAAGCTGAAACCGTTTCCGCCGTTATCTCCCAATGGTTCACGCAGCTTTCCGCGCAAAAATCTGAGCAAAGGCGTTGGCGAATGGAATCATTATTACGTCCGCGCCATCAACGGTGAAGTTCGGTTGTGGGTGAATGGAGAAGAAGTTTCCGGCGGCAATGGTGCGGAACCTCGCACAGGGTATCTGTGCATGGAATCCGAAGGCTCGCCGATTGAATTCAAAAACATCCGCGTTCGTGAACTGCCGTGATCGCGAATCTTACCGTTTGGAAAGGTAATTTTTTAGCAACAGGGCACTGTTACGCTCTTCATCGCTTGCGGCGTACACGAAGGTGATGGTTTTGCCCCTGACTTTTTGCTTTAGCTCCTTCACCAATTCCTGATTGTGATCGAGTTCTTTTCGGTATCGTTCCTGAAACTCTTCCCATTTCTCTGGATCGTGCTGGAACCATTTCCGCAGCTCGTGGCTGGGAGCAATCTCTTTCATCCATTGGTCCACTTTGGCTTTTTCCTTGCTGATGCCTCTGGGCCACAGCCGTTCGACCAGAATTCGTAAGCCATCGTCTTCGCTGGGAGCCTCATAGACTCGTTTCAACTTGATCATGCCTCAAGCTCCAACGTCTAGAACTCGTACAATTTGTTCGTGAAGCTGTTTGGTGGTTGCCAGACCTTGACCGTTCAGCAAATCAATCTTGCCGCTAAAATCTGTGAAGACACCGCCAGCGCCCGCCAGAATTGGCGGCATCGGAGCTACGTCGTAATACTTCAAATTGCCAGGTTCGACCATCATGTCGGCCAAGCCCGTCGCCACCAGGTAATAGCCGTAACAATCGCCAAAACCTCTGACCAGCCGGACGCTTTTTGCCAGGCGTCGCAGTGGTTCACCGCGTGTTTCCGAATACAGTTCACGCGGATTGGTTAGAATCATCGTTGCATCCGCAAGGTCTGTGGTTTTCGAGACTGAACATGGCTTGCCGTTCAGAAACGTCCCGGTTTCCGCCGATCCAATCAGCAAATGATCTTGAATTGGGAAGTAAATCGAACCCAGCACCGGCACGCCTTCGCGTTCCAGCGCGATCATCACGCCGAAGAGCGGCGTTCGCAGAACAAAAGATTTTGTGCCGTCAATTGGATCAAGAATCCAACGGTGCGAGCCTGACTTTTTGGTTTCGCCAAACTCTTCGCCCAGGATTGAGTGATCTGGAAATTGCTTTTCCAGCGACTGGCGCAAAAACAGTTCGATTTCGCGGTCGGCTTTGGTGACAGGCGAATCGTCGGATTTGCGTTCAAATTCAACTTGGGAATTGTAGTGGCGACGCGCAATCGCGCCCGCCTTCAGGCTCAATTCGCCCAGGATCGGAAAGTAAGATTGTAGGTTTTCCATAATACGTTGGATAGTAGCCGGAAGATGGCTATTTGTTGATACGGCCCCGGCAATTTGGCGCGCCACATTGGCAGCGTTTGCTGTCGTCGTGCCAGGACTCTTCGTAATCCAGAACGATTTCTTCGCCCGGCTGAATGTCTTTTAGCGCAAAGAAAATCAAATGACCGCGAACTAATGACAAGCGGCAGTTCGGCTGGCAGGAATGGTTGACGAACTGCGACACATTGCCGCCGACCGAACCGTCAATAGACCAGTACGAATCCAACCCGCAAATCCGAATTCGCCGCAAACCGCGCAACCGCCGAGCGGTTTCAACCCGCGAGATTTTTTCACCGACGAACTCGGCGATCTTTCGGCCTTTTTTGAAAGGAACAGTGGCGAAACAGCCTTTTCCGTCAATGGTTGATGGTCTGACTTCAAGCCCCGGAACGGGCAGAACTTTTGTACTCATAGGTGATAGGTTATTGGTAACAGGTGGTAGATTGCCTGACACCTGCAACCTACCACCTATCACCTGAAAATTAAAAGTATCGGTAGTGACCGATGATTTTCCATTGGAACAGGACGTCTTCCAGCCGAGCGCCTGCGCCGATATTGTGAACGATGGCGTACCGCTCCAGGCCTTCGACTTTGATTTTGCTGACCAGGCCGATATGTGTTAGCCCGCCATCCAGTTGCCAGGCTATGACATCGCCGGGCTGATAATCTGCGTGATTCTGCGTAATCGGCAATTCTTTGCCTTTCCGGTTGAACCAGGTCATCAGGTTTGGCACGCGGCGATGGTCAATGTTTTTGTCCGGCTTTCGAGTGTTCCATTTGTTCGGGTATTTGGAAAAGCTGCGTCCCATGTCTTCGTGCAGTTCTTTTTGCAAATCAATGCCTGTGCTGCGAAATGCCCGGACGACGACATCGGCGCAAACGCCGGTTTCTTTGGGAACGTCGCCGTTTGGATAATCCAGTTTGACGTATGAAGCGTCGTAGCTTTTGGTGTAAGTCGTTTGCTCAATGGCTGAAGCGTTCAGCTTTTCCAGCGGCGTCGCATTCGCGTTGACCTGCATTGCGGCATGCAAATCAGGTTTGGGCAATTCGATTGTGCGACTGGGAATATCAATGGTTTGGCAGCTTGTCAGCAGGCAAAACAGAATTGCCCCCATCAGGAAAGGAGATACCGCGTTCGATTCTGATGTTTTCATGCTTTAACTTTCTACCTGGATAGAACCATCTATGGATTCGCTAAACCAGAACACGAAACTTTTGGACAGGATGGACAAGATTATTCAGGATGAGAAACGCCTGTCATTTATACTATTCGGGCCAATCCTGAAAAACCCTGTAAATCCTGTCAAAAAAAGTGTCTCAAGGTTGTGTGCTTTGATTTAGCGATCAATTGCCGCCAGCATATCTTCGTCGGTTTTATATTTGAAAAACTCTACGCCGAGTTCTTTATCCTTTTCGCGTTCCACTGATTCCAGCTTTTGCACATCGGCGTAATCAATCGTTCTTACGCCGCGATCAGCCAGAAGTTGCCGGAATGTTGCCAGCCGATCTTCCCAGCCAACTGCCGTGTTTGCTTCGGCTTTTGTCAGGTAACGATTGACGACCGCCATGCCTCGTTCGCCGTCCTGTTTGGCTTTGCCGACGACGCCGTCCGAAGCTTGTCGCGACCAGCCGATGACGAACAATCCATCGCAAACTTTTCCCGTCGCCGGATCAAAGACTTGATACGCCTCATCGCCGGGATTTTCCGGGTCAGGATTCGGATTGCGCACGTACTCTGTTCCAGTGCAGGGAAGTCCGAGAGTTTCATCAACTCTGTCGCCAATAGCGAATACCACAGAATCGCATTCGATATCGAAATAAGTGCCCGCTCCTCTGCAGGAAATTGCGTCAACGCGTTTGTACAATTCAGTGTTCTCGACACGCAGCGCTTTGACCTTGCCATTCTCCACCACGACTTCGGTTGGCGAGCTCAAAAAACGGAAATACATTTTGCTTGGGCTTTCGCCTTCTTTCGCTTTCGCGCCGCAATGTTTGGTCAGGTCTTTGCGAATTGTTTCCAGGTCTTCGCCGACGGCTTCCAGTTTTGGACGAATTCGCTCCAGTTCTGCGTCAAATGCCTCCAAATCCATATTTGCCGCAACAGCCTGAATTTCAACGTCTGTGTACGCTCTTTGCGCCGGGCCGCGCCGCGCGACAGCGATCACTTCCTTGACCTTCTTTTCGTGAACCAGCCAATGTGCAATGTCCACCATGACATTGCCGACGCCAATGATGGCGACGCGGTCGCCCATCTGAAAATCGCGTTTGGTGAATTCCGGCAAGCCATTGAAGTGGTAAACCAAATCTTTTGCGTGATACACGCCAATGGCATTGTCGCCCGGGATGCCAAGCGCTTTTGTCCCCTGCGCGCCAGCAGCAACAACGACAGCCGAAGGTTTCAGCAGATTGCGCACTTCATCCAGCGTCAGGTCTGCCTGTTGGCCGACTTTGACGTGGCCAACGTAATGAATTTTGGGATCGGCCAGAATCTGGCGAAACTGTTTTCGCACGCCTTCTTTCAGTTTGTGCTTGTTGAAATAAATTCCGTATTCGACCAAACCGCCGGGTTTGATGTCGCGGTTCAGAATGATGACTTGGTGGCCAGCTTCGGCCAATTTTCGGACGCCGTAAATTCCTGCTGGGCCCGCGCCGATCACGACTACAAGTTGGTTGGTGGTGGTGCTCATATAGTTTGCAGATAAATTTTCGACAGAATCTACAAGGTTGATGGAATGATTGACTGGGAACCGCAAAATCCAGCCAATCCTGCTTTCGTTGTTTACACGGATGCGGCTTTTTCCCGCACCGGGGAAGTTTGCTCTTTGACGAATTCGGCAATTTCATTCAGCGCAACTTTTGATTCGGGGATTCCCAGAGCGACAAAGATCGGCCAGACATGTGGCAGCTTTTTCCACACGCGCAAGTCAACCGTGACGCCTTGCTGTCTTGCCCGTTCGGCCAGCCGCTTGGAATCGTCCAAGAGAATTTCAGTATCGCTGACGTAAATCCGCATCGGAGGCAATCCGCTCAAATCGCCATACAGAGGCGAAACCAGAGGATCGGTGGGCGAAACGTCTCCGTGGTAAAGCGCCGCTACTTTATGAATCATCTTGCCCGACAACATGGGATCAACCGGATCGTTCGTTACAATTGTTTCGCCTGTGCCAGCCAGATCCGTCCACGGAGAAAGCAAAAATGCTCCCGCGGGACTGGGCAATCCACGTTCAAGCAATGCGATCAATGTGGCCACTGCCAAACCTCCCCCAGCCGAATCACCTCCAATAACGATTTGCTGTGGCCGATACCCTTTGTCCAGCAACAAGCGGTACCCGCCAACTGCATCTTCCAGCGCTGCCGGGAATTTGTTTTCCGGAGCCAGCCGGTAATCCAGTGCCAGCACAGTTGCGTTTGCCGCAAGTGAAAGATTCGCTGTAAATCCACGATGCGTTTTGGGCGAACAGGCGATGTAACCGCCGCCGTGCAGGTAATAAACGATCCGATCTGTTTTTCCGCTTTCCACCCATTCGCCATGAACGCCCCAGTCTGTCACCGGTTGAACGTGAACTCCGGCAGGCACTTTAGGGCGCAGAAAATCCGGGGGCTCAAAAAGTTTACGAACCAGCTTTGCGCCCTCTGCTTCGTCATCCACCTGTTTGTTTGCTCCGCGTTTGACCAGGAAACGCGAGATGGTTGAAAACAACCGTGCTTGCCAACTTGGCATTTATAAATCTCCTGGCTCTATTGAGCCGCCTTTTCCAGCAAAGTAGCTAGAAAACTCCAGTATTTGACTGGCATCAGGCGTTGAATCTTATCAATTACCCAGGCATCTGAACCGATCAGGATTTTTTCTTTATCGTTCATCACGCCTCGCACGATCACATCGGCGGCGGTTTCAGGCGGGGTCTTTGCGACTTTGTCGAAAAACTCGATTCCTTTTTCGACCTCCGAAGGATCGGCTCCGGCTCCGGCGCGTGCGTTGCGCGCGATGTTGGTGCGAATGCCGCCCGGATGGACGGCAGTGACGGTGATGTTGCTGCCTTTCAATTCGTGGCGAAGCGATTCCGTAAACCCGCGCACGGCGAATTTGCTGGTTGCATACGCCGCCTGTCCCGGCGGAGCAATGATGCCGAACACCGAAGAAATGTTGACGATGTGACCACGTGGTTGCTGGCGCAGCAATGGCAAAAACAGTTTCGTGCCATAAATCACGCCCCAAAGATTGATGCCCAGCAGCCATTCAAAATCTTCGATGGTCGCTTCTGCAAAAGTGCCGCCCAGCGCGACTCCGGCGTTGTTGATGATCAAATGCGCGCGACCGTGTTCGGCGACGACTTCACTGACAAACGCTTGCATGCGCTCGCGATCGGAAACGTCAACAATGTGCGTGGAAATTTTGACGCCGGGTTTGGCTGCCAGACGGCCGGTTTCTTTCAGTTCGGTTTCATTGACATCACAAATGGCAAGGTGCGCGCCTTCGGCGGCCAGGCGAATGGCCAAAGCGCGCCCAATACCGGAGGCTGCGCCGGTGACAACGGCGATTGTGGAATTATCAATTTTCATCAGCAAAGCCCCTATGCCGTTTTTGTTCTGCAACAAATGTCAGTCCTACCGGGTCTGTGCTGATGACTGCGACAAACTGCGACCGATCCTGCATTAATCAAAAACCTCTGAGTGGAAAATGAATTCTAGCGGCGGAAGTGAAGTTGCAGGGCGGAATGTACCCTCAAGCAACGTCAGCCGCAACTTTTTCAGAAGGAATTTGTTTGGGAACATCCATTGACGATTCAGGGTCTATGTCCGCGAACTTTCAACCGATGCGCGTGAATCGGCTGCGCGCGTGTCCATTCACCAACACAGATCAAAATTATTTGGAGGTAAGTTTATGGATCCGTTTGTTCGGTTGATCCTGACGGAAGGTTACGCGCATTTTTCAGACGTGGCCGGCGCAATGGCTTTCGCCATGCAAGATGGCGCTCCCACAGGGCTGCCATCGTCGCCGATAGAATTGTTGCGGGTCATGAGCTGGTACGGCATCGCTGTGATGGTCGTTTTATTGATTATGTCCATCTATTCGATTGCCGTGATGCTGGAACGCTATCTGACCTTTAGTTCCGCCGCCAAACAATCACGCGAATTCGCGCCACGCGTGGCGGAGATGCTGCGTTCGTCCCACATCGAAGAAGCAATCAAGCTTTCTCAAAAATATAACCGCAGCCATCTGGCCGTTGTCGTCAATTCAGGATTGCAGGAGCTGGTTTCGCAGCGCGGGTTGAACTCTGACCGGCAACTACGAAAAGCCAAACGCGCGTTGCGCCGGGCGGCGGCCATAAAAAGCGCAGACATGCAGCGGGGGCTTTCCGCTTTGGCGACCATCGGTTCAACCGCGCCATTTGTCGGATTGTTCGGAACGGTCATTGGGATCATTGATGCGTTTCACAAGATGAACAGCGAACAGAGCGCCGGGTTCAGCACTGTTGCCGGAGGCATTTCCGAAGCCTTGGTGGCAACCGCGTTTGGATTGTTGGTGGCGATTCCGGCAGTGTGGATGTTCAATTATTTCACCAGCCGCGTTGGACGCTTCAGTGTCGAGATGCACAACTCCGCAGATGAACTGGTGGATTTCTTTCTGCAACAGCAGGATCAAGGCTGAGCCAAAATGGTCACGCAAAGCCGCAAAGAACGCCAAGACGTATTTCAATCTTTTGGGTTTCTGCGACGTTGCGTGAATGTTTTTCGGTAGTGGTGAAAATGTAATGCTGATTTCACCGCAGAGGGGCAAAGAGAAACCGAGTTTCCATCGTATGTTTTCTGCGCTTCCTCTGCGATCTTTGCGCCTCTGCGGTAAAAGAGACTTACGCGATCATTACTTTTTCATGATGACCTGTTTTATTTATTGAGTGCGGCGTCTTTCAGATTTTGTCCATCTTTGGTGTAGCTGATAAAGCCGATCATCATTTCATCGTAAGTTGGCTCGCCCCAGCGTACGGCCTTTGTTGGATCAGGGTTGAATTTGTTTTTCGTTGAATTATCGAAAGTCGAAGTCACCAGAATGCGTGTGCCTTTGGGAATCGCTTTCAGGGCTTTCGGTTCGTAAAACGTCTGCCACGAAAAATCGTAGTTCGGCACATTCAGCAAAGTTTCGTGTTTTCCATTCGGGTAAAAGGCTTCGATCCGCTGTGATCTGCCACGCATGTGCATGTGCGGCCCGAGCGATTGAATGTGAATGTCTTCCGGCACAGTCCAGCAACCTGTCACTTTGTGACTTTCAGCGCCTGCGGGAATCTTGAGATAGGTGTTTGAAACTGCGCGCACCAGCAATTCTTTTTCGGGCTGCTGCTTGGCAAAGATCAGCCCGATAGACGAGCGGTCTTTTTGAACGCTGCCTGCAACTTTGGAATAGTGCATCTGGAAAAGAATTTTCGCTCCGGCAGGAACGCGAATCGCTGTTCTCTGTGGCAATTGAATCGGCGGTGCTCCGGGCGCATACGCCGCCAGCCAAACAATGTTGCTGACGCCATCGTTTTTCGCACTGCGATCCGTGCCAGCTCCACCGTTGGGCAATTGGCAGCCATCGTTCTGAACCGGAGCATCCGCTTTGGTTCTGACCAAAAACCCATCCTGATATTGCGTGGATTCCCGCTCGAACTCAGCTTTCATCTTTTCCATCTCTTCTTTGGATGGTTTGTGACCTGCATCATCTTGCGGCGGTATGATGAACGCGATGATGTGATGAACGATGCGGCGATTGTCCGGGCGGGCTTCAGCCATCTGCACGTAAGTGTCCTGTTTGAAACCCGGATCAACTTCAAAGTATTGGTATTCGTCCGGCCCACTGGCCTCCAGGGTGAAGGTTTCCGGCATAGGAATCACTAGATCGGGTTTGCCGATTGTCCAGCCATCGGCAAACTTTGGCGCGGGCGGCAAATCTTTCGCATCGCCTTCTTTCGCGCCCTGATCCACCCAGGCTGTGATCGTGTCAATTTCCTTTTGCGTCAGCCGACGATCATTCGCCCATTCGCCAAAATGCGGGTCAGCATGCCACGGAGGCATTGTGCGATTGACGACTTTTTCCCGAATAGATTTCGCCCACGGCCTGGTTTCCTTGTAACTCATTACCGAAAACGGAGCGGCTTCCCCGGAACGATGGCATTCGGCGCAGCTTTTGAAAAAAATCGGCGCGATGTCTTTGGTAAACGTCACAGCCGCAAGGTCTTTTGAACCGCTGGCAGCACCGGGCTGCCCACTGGCAAGGCTCGTCTGAATGCCAGCCAGTCCGGCTACGAGGCTGAGAACGCAAGCAAAAAGGCACGTAAATTTCTGTCGGTTTTTCATGGCTATCTCCTTGTCTGCAAAGCAAATTAGTTGGCTTGCCGATCAAGATTGCGACAAGCTTCCCTTCAGTTACTCACGATACGCGGGCCAGGCAACGAAATCTTCAAGACGGCTTGAAATTTCGTTGAAAATTTTCTGAATGCACGGCTAATCAATCCGTTTAATCACTCCGCTCAATACATTGCCCGGGTCGGTATTCACAATGAAATACTCTTTGCCGCGTTCGACGACGACGATTCTGGTTGTGACTTTGGTTCCGTCCGGTAGGGTGAATGAACTGGTTCCTGAGCAATCTGAATTGACCGCGAAATTGCCGCTAAAAGGCAGGAACGGAACAATCTGGCCGTTGTAGCTGGCTGTCATCGCTCCGGTGTAAGTGCCGTCGTAACTGTGCGTTATCGTCCCCACCAAAACGACTGGCCCGACGCCTGCCAGCGTACCTTTGATTTCATACCCGTAACGTCCGTTCAGCAGTCCGTTGGTGCATTGAACCGGACTGTTGCCGCGTTCCGGCACAATTTGCGCGCTGACTTGTGAAGGCTTGAAGCTCGGCAACAAAGCCAGGCTGATGGCAAAAGCGACAGCAACGGCGGAAGACAAAAGAATGGTTCTGTGTTTCATCGTGAATGCTCCTTTTTTGGGTTAGCGAGGCGTTGGTTTCAACTTTCGAGGCTCAGCCGCGTCCGATTGCGCTAACTGCCTCTATCAATGAATTCGGAAAACTGTGGCGAGAAGTGCCACGCAATGGAAAATATTTTTTAGCGATTGTTGAAGCTGGCTTTGTTGGCTTTCGGAGGGCTGTGCTAAATTCCCGCCGCTTTTCAAGTTACGGCTACAGGGTATCAGTCAACATGGCGACACCGTCACAACCGGAAATCACACAATTGCTGGCTGCCTGGAGCGACGGCGATCATGCTGCGCTGGAACAACTGATTCCGCTGGTTCAATCGGAATTGCACCGCATTGCCAAGCGTTACATCGAGCGGGAAAATCCTGGCCAGTTGCTGCAAGCTTCGGCGCTGATCAACGAAGCCTATTTGCGGCTGATGGATTGGAAAAATGCCCAATGGCAAAATCGAGCGCATTTTTTCGGCGTCGCAGCGCAACTGATGCGGCGTGTTCTGGTGGACGAATACCGTGGGCAACACAGCCAGAAACGCGGTGGCGATGCCTTGCGCGTTTCGCTGGTTGAAGCCGAAGCCAAATCCAACGAACGCAGCGCCGATCTGGCCGCGCTGGATGATGCGCTGAACGCGCTGGCGCAACTGGACGAACGCAAAAGCCGGATCATCGAGCTGCGCTATTTTGGCGGCTTGAGCG
>CAZMXG010000181.1:0-15147 GCA_964570175.1 uncultured Heliomicrobium sp.
GCCCAAGCTGGCAATCGCTCGCCGCTGGCGTTCCGCTGGCATTGCTCGGAGCAGCAATTCGCGGCTGGGCTTCCGGCCATTTGCGAAAAAATGCCGAACTTGCTGTCAGTGGTCCTTACGCACACACGCGCAACCCGCTGTATTTCGGCAGCTTTGTCATGGCTGCGGGCTGTGCGGTGGCGGGCGGAAGCTGGTTGATCGGCATCTGGCTGATTGCGTTCTTTCTTGCGATTTACTGGCCGGTGATGCAGGCCGAAGCCGCACACATGCGAACGTTGTTTGGCGAAGCTTACGCGCGCTGGTCTGCGGCGGTGCCGCTGTTTTTCCCGCGCTGGACGCCTTACCAGTCCGGACAAAATCGCAGCTTTGATTTCAATCAATACCTGCATCACCGCGAATGGCGCGCGCTGATCGGACTGGCGCTGGTCCTTGGTGTTTTGTTTTTGAAAGCCTTAAAGGTTTTCTCGTTCTGAGCAGTATGAAACGATTCAGTTTTGTTTTCGGACTTTTCCTGGTTTCTCTTTGTGGTCTGATCGGCGGAGCTTCGGCATTCCAAACATCGTCTCCTGATGCCAAGCCAAAACCTACGCCAACGCCACAGGTCAATTTGCCGCTGGCAACCTTACGACGAGACTTCAAATCCGGCTTTCCGATTCCCACAGGAGAAAAGTTGGAATACGAGGTCCGTTATTCTCGCTTTCCGCTGTATGTGACAGTTGGCGTCGTGACTTTCGAGTTTTTAGGCCCGGTTCAATTCAACGAGACGGGAACAAACGGCGCAACCCAGCACGTGTTTGATGGGCTGAGTGTCGAGTTCAAACCTTCCCCCGAAGATCAGCTTCTACGCTTGCGCGCTTCGGCAATTTCCAAAGGTTTGCTGATCGCCATTGTCGGTTACGACGTAAAAGATCGGTTTGAAACCTTGGTCAACGCGCATGATTTTTCTACGCGGCTGAGTTTCAAGGAAATCAAAGAAGGCAAAAAGCATCAAGCGCTAAGTGCCTTGTTCGAACTTCCAGAAAAAACCGTCAAATTCACCGCCAAAGACTTGAACAACCAGCAGGCTGCGGCAAAAGAAAAATCCGCCGACCGTGAAGACGGAATGCTGGATTTATTGTCGGCCTTTTATTTCGTTCGAATGCAAAAAATGAAAGAAGGCCAGTTGATCCGGTTTCCGGTCAATGATGACGGCGACAATTTCTGGTTCGATATTGTTGTGGGCAAACGCGAAAAGCTGAAAACCGATTGCGGCCAGATAAAAACCATCAAAATCGAACCCAAGCTGTTTGGCCCCGGTCAATTGTTTTCCCGATCCGGTCAAATGACGATGTGGATGACCGACGACAATCTTCACATCCCGCTAAAACTGGAAGCGAAAACGCCTTCGGGAACGGTCAAAGCCAAACTGCTCAACCTGAAAAACAAGTGCAAACTGATTGACGAAGAAGAGCAGCAACCTCAACAAAAGAAAAATCCGTAACTTTTACATCAGGCTTTTCGATTCTTTCTTTAGTTCGAGCAAGATCGGCAAATCGCCGTCAGCGTCTTTCCAAATCAACAAAAATGACAGGTAAGCCTGTCGGCTTTGCGTTTGATTCTTCAGAATGGAACTTGCACGCGCCAGCCCCAGCCGCGCCAGCGGCCACAAAGGCGAAGCGGCATCCCAGCCGCGATTGTTCTGAATCTTTTGAAATTCCGCCGATGCCTCCGTCCCAGCCTTCTGTGCCAGCAACGCCTGAGCGCGCAAATAAGACGGCCAGAATAATGCGGCCTGTTCGTATTCAACCGTGGCTTGTAACAACTGAACGGCTTGAGCGGAATTGCCGTGATGCAATGCAATCGCTGCTCGAATTACCGGCAACCAGATTGAATTCGCCAAAAACGATTGCGGATTTGTTTTGCCGATTTCATCCGCCAGCGTTTGCGCGCGGCTGGTTTCACCGCACAACGCCAACGACAAAGCGCGGCTAACGGCGGTTGGAATGAATGCCTGCTGCGTAATCCGGGCTGGTGAAACTTTTCCGGCCTTTTTGATTGGCGAGCAAATGCCGCAAACGGCACTTAGCAGTAAAGCTTCTTCAGCATAAATCGCCGCGCGTTCCGGTGAAGCCGATTCGGCCAGTGAAACCGCGCGCCTGTAAAGTTCTTGCGCCTGTTTGAATCTTCCGGCAAACGAAGCTGTCTGGGCTTGCCAGTACAATGCCAGGGAAGGTTCGGAGCTTTGCGCCGCCCAATCAATTATTTCCTGCATTTTCGCCGCATCGTTTTTGACGAAAGCGATCTGGAAAAAATCGCGGCGCGAAGTAGAAGTCCCCAGTTGCCGTGCCAGCGTTTGTTCAATGGACGCTTGTGCTTCGTCAAAGCGGCTCAACTGCGTCAACGCGGTTCCCATCGCGACACGCGGAACATAAGCGCCCGGATTGACCTGATTGGCTTCGCGCGCGGCAGCCAGTGATTTTTCCAATCGCCCCGCCAACCTGTAAAGCGAAGCCAGCCGACTCAAAGGGCTGTAGTCGCGCGGATAGGTTTGCCGCCACAATTCCAGTTGCTCAATCGCTTTCAGCAAATCGCCTGTGGCCATCGTGTGGTAATTGGCGGCGATGTCGAACTTTTCGCGCTCAGTGACATAATCGCGCAAGCCGTAAGCCGTGGACGCGTATTCCGCCGCCTGCTCCGCTTCTCCCTGATTGCCGTGCGCCAGCGAAAGTGAAACGTAAACACGGGCAAAGTTCGGATCCAGTTCTTTCGCGCGGTAGTAAAACGGCAACGCGCCGCTCTTTCGGCTTCTGACCAGTTCAACGCCGTGTGCCCACGCCTTGAACGCTTCCAGCGAAGAAGTCGTCGCCTGTTCCAGAGGCGCGTCAAACTTTTGAATCGAAGCCAGAGATTCCCCCATTCGTTCGCGCAATTGCGTCGCGGCCTTGCTCAGCGCGCGCAGCACACGATCTTTGTTTTCGGCTTCGGCCAGCGCACTCGCAATGACTTCGCCGGTCTGGCCGTTGATGGTTTCCAGCGTGATCGAATAATGGCGATCAAACCGGGCAATTGAACCGCTGATCAGGGCTTTGACTCCCTGCCGCTGGCAGATTTCGCGCGCCAGCTCTTTGGTGACGCGTTCATCAGGCGCGCGCTTCATATAGCGAAGCGTCTCGCGGACTCGGTCTTCGGAAAGAAAACTTAAAAAAGGCGTTTGCTCCAACTGAACCGCCAGCGCCTGTTTCAGCGTACTGTCAAACACTTCTTCGCCGGACAGGTTTGCGAAATCGGCCAGCAGCAACGTGTCTTTTTCACTCAGCGCGGTGGAGTGCCGCAAGGCGTAAAAAAGCCCCGCTACAGCCAAAATCATAATTGCCGCTGCAATCCAAGCGCTGTGACGGTAAAGCCGCATTTGATTGAGCAAGCGCCTGAAACTGGTTTTGGTGATTGTCGCCGCCCCGCTTCCGGTTGATTGAACCGAAAGTTCGGCGGTCGGCTGTTCGGCATTGTCAGGATTGCGGGTCAATTTATGCCGAAAACTTGTCAAATCGGCCAGCAGGTCTTTGGCCGTTTGGTAACGCTGTTCAAGGCTTTTACTCAGCATTTTGCCGATGACACGCAGAAACTCACCTGCGGCTGCAGGCGCAAACTGCGAAAGCGGCGGCGGTTCCTGTTCTAGAATGGCAACCACCACGTGGCTGCTGGTTTCACCTGTGAAGGGGCGGCGTCCGGCGATCATTTCGTAGGCCAGCACGCCGAGGCTGAATAAATCGCTGCGCGCATCAACTTCCTGCCCGCGCAACTGTTCGGGTGACATATAGGCCACAGTGCCAAGAACGATTCCCGAATCGGTTTTGAAGCTGGAAAGGCTGGTCGCTTGCGTATCGAATTCCGAACCAGCCGATTGGGAAGCAGTCAGTTTTGCCAATCCGAAATCCAGAACCTTAACCAAACCATCGGGGCGGATCATCACGTTTTCCGGTTTGATGTCGCGATGAATAATTCCGGCGGAGTGTGCCGCGTCCAGCGCCTGTGCGATTTGGATTATGATTTCAATCGCGTCCGCAAGCTTCAGTTTTTCAAGCGACAATTGGCTTCGCAGAGTCCGGCCTTCGATGAATTCGGTAGCAAGGAAACGGCGTCCATCCGCTTCGCCGATTTCATGGATCGTGATGATGTTGGGATGGTTCAGCGCCGAAACGGCTTTGGCTTCGCGGACGAACCGCGCAACGCGGGCTTCATCCTGCGTGAAATTGGCAAGCAACAGCTTGAGGGCGATTTTGCGTTCCAGGCTGGGGTCGCGCGCCAGATAAACTTCGCCCATGCCACCTTTGCCGACAAAAGCCAGAACTTCATAGCCACCCAAACGCTTGCCCGGCAGTGAATAGGTCAGCCCAGACGTCAGCAATTCCGCGGCTTCTTCAAACGCAGGCGCAGCAATGAAATTACCCACCTCTGGCTCCGCCGCCAGCAACGATTCGACTTCTTTGCGTAATTTTTCATCGCCTGCGCACGCCTGCTCCAAAAACGCCGCGCGCTGACCTGATCCGATCTCAAGCGCTTCGTGGTATAGCTTGCCGACTTGATCCCAGCGTTCAGGCGTCATCGCGTGCGTCCTTGTTCAGTTCCCGATACAGCCATGTTCTGGCCAAACTCCAATCGCGGCGCACAGTGCGCGGCGATGTTTTCAAAACTTCCGCCGTTTCTTCTTCGCTCAATCCGCCAAAGTACCGCAACTCGACAATTCTGCATTGACGCGAATTGAGCGCTTCCAGGGTTTTCAGCGCGTCATCCAGCGCAATCAATTCCGAAGCGCGTTCATTGGAAACTTCCGGCGCTTCATCCAGCGCAACCGGCTGCGCGCCGCCGCCATGTTTCAGATTTTGCCGCGAACGCGCGGCGTCCACCAGAATCCGCCGCATCAATTGGGCCGAAATAGCAAAAAAGTGCGCCCGGTTTTGCCATTGCACGCGGCTGGAATCAATCAATCGCAAATACGCTTCGTTGACCAACGCGGTGGTTTGCAACGTATGTTCCTGGCGCTGACGATTCATATAGCGTTTGGCCAGACGCTTCAGTTCGTCATGCACCAGCGGCATCAATCGATCGAGCGCAGTTTCATCCCCGGCCCCCCAGGCCAGTAACAATTGAGTGATCTCTTCCGGCAAAAGCTGGCTCATCACGCTCTCCGTCAAGATGTTGATTTTACGGCTATGTTCTTGTGGATGCGGCAAATTTACCACATCGAATTGGACGCGGCGAAATCGGAAAATTCTTTTCAACGGTTTGGCCGGTTTCAATAACGGATTTCGTCTTTTATCAGTGAAGGCGGCGATTGGCCGTCCAAAGGAAACGAAATTGTCCATTGTATGGAGGAGGAGAAATTATAATGACTACTGCTACGATCAAAGCACGAACAACAACGACAACCAGGCCCAGTTATTCGTTCCGGGATACGTTGGTGGCATCGCAAAAAATCAACTGGAAAATTGAAGATATTATCGGCGGTGTCAAACAACTGGATTTCACAAAACCATTTATGCCGGAATCGCTGGCCCGTGTGGATTCACTGGAATTCCTGAGCGCTGACGAAAAACGCCTGCTGAATCAAATTCGCGGAAACGCCTATCTGTGCATTTTCGGACTGGTCGAAGAATTTATTCTGCCGTTCGTAATGGACCACACGCGTCCGCAACTGGACGCCAACGATTATCAAACCCGCGCATTTCTGCAATTTGCCAGCGAAGAAGCCAAACACATTCACCTGTTTAAACGCTTCGCCGAAGAATTCAGGAAAGGTTTTGGCTCCGAATGTTCGGTAATCGGTCCGCCATCGGAAATCGCAAAAGCTGTCTTGACGCATCACCCGCTGGCCGTGGCGCTGGTGATTCTGCACATAGAATGGATGACGCAGCGCCATTACCTGGACAGCATTGCCGACGACCGGCAACTCGACGCGCAATTCAAGAGCCTGCTCAAACATCACTGGATGGAAGAAGCCCAACATGCCAAGCTGGATACGCTGATGGTTGAATCCCTGGCTGAAGGTTGCGACAAACAGGAACTGGAAAAAGCAATCAACGACTATCTGGAAATCGGCGTCTTTCTGGATAGCGGGCTGAAAATGCAGACGCAGTTTGACCTGGAAGCGTTCGAGCGGGCGACCAGCCGCAAGTTGACCGATGGCGAACGCGAGCAATTCATGACGACACAACATCAGGCCAATCGCTGGACGTATCTTGGGTCCGGGATGACGCATTGGAACTTTCTGGCAACGGTGGAACAACTTCAACCGGAAGCCAGAAAGCGCCTGGAAACAGAAGTCGCGCCGGTCTTTTGTTAATCATCTATTAAACGACTTGAATTATTGAAGGAGGAAAATATGACGAATCAGAATATTGTAAACGGAGTCAACGTAGATCAATTGTTCGGAACCATTGACGCGATAAAAGGCAAGCCTGAAATCTCCAGGTTCATGTTCCGAGCAACAAACCGCTGGGTCAATGGCGGCCACAACACAACGACGGTCAAAGACTTTTATGGAGCTGGACAGGAGGATACAACGCGCATCAAACCTTTTGTCTTGGAAGCGGACGAGCCTGCCGTGCTGCTCGGCACAGATACCGGCGCAAATCCGGTTGAATATGTAATGGCTGCGCTGGCCGGTTGTTTGACGACCAGCCTGGTGTATCACGCAGCAGCGCAAGGCATCAAAATCGAAGCGGTCGAATCCAGCTACGAAGGCGCACTTGACCTGCAAGGGTTTCTGGGAATGTCGGATCAAGTAAGGAACGGATACGAAAACATTACCGTGTGCTTCAAGATCAAGGCCGACGCAACCGAAGAAAAATTGCAAGAATTGATCGAGTTGGCGCAGCGACGTTCGCCCGTATTTGACATCGTTTCCAACCCGGTGCCTGTAAAAGTTCAACTGGCGGCAACCACGTTGAAAGCCTCCGGCAAAATGGCAGCGTAACTTTACTACCCGCCCCAAAAAGAGCGGCCAACCCTCTGAAGATTTTAGACTTTCAGAGTGTTGGCCGTTTGATATTTATCGGCATGGTTTTGCGGGTTCAGGCAGGAAATCCCGCCGCAGCTTTCACGCGTTCAATCTGCCCAAGATGCCGGTTGGAATGTTCTGCCAGCAGAATCAGCCATTGATAGCCGCTGAGCGGCCCGGCCACTGGATGCGGAAATTTCTGTTCCGACAAATCTACTGCCGACAGTCGCGATTGGATTTCGGCAAACCCGGCAATCGTCTTTTCAATGCCCGCAACTGCATCCGCAATCGCAACTCCGCCTTTGGGACGAACGGTTTCAGGCGCTTGAAACTTCGGAGCCTGCTCGCCGTTTTCGTTTACGATCACGCCTCCCAGATTCAAATCTGCCGGAGCAGGTTTCGGATCAGCTTCTGCCTGTCGCAGCAGTTTGTGTGTAATGCGAAGAAAGCCGCCGTTGACGATGTTGACGTGTTCGACGATTTCGCCAATCGTCCATTCATCGTCCGCAGGACGAAAAGCGGCTTGCGCGTCGTTGATGGTTGCAGCTTCTGCGGTAAAGCGCGATGTCGCGGCTTCATTTACGGCAAGAATTTCGTTGACGGAATGAAATTTCATGCGATCTCCTGAACTTGGAATTATGTGAACTGCTTGAAAGGCGGCGTAGTCTACCATACGACTTGACGCCGCCTACAGCCACAAAGTTCTTGGCTCATTCGTTCGCCAAACGTATCTGGCTGGGATTGCTGCTGGTTTTCAATGCCGCAATTAGCGTTGAAGACTTGGAACTCAATAGTTGCTGACAGAGCGCCAAATTGTCGCGCGCTTCGTCAAACCTGCCGCGTGATTGTTCGAGCGCTGTCTCAAATTCGCGGGCCGCATCTTCCATTCGTCCAAAGCTGGCCAGGATCACGCCCAGATTGTTGTGCGCGGGTGGAATTTGCTCTTTCGACTGTTTGATGGAACGGCTGTAGTAATCAACCGACGCTTGGTAGTCTCCAGCCGCCTGTGCGTACAATCCCAATTCAAACAGCGCTGGAGCGTGTTTGTCGCCTGACGCTTCGACAGCCTGGGCGAAAGCGGCGCGGGCTTCGCGATGCTGCCGCAAGCCTTGAAGCGCAACTCCCAACGCGTAGGAAGCTGACGGATATTTGCCCGCGCGATCTTTGATTGCCGAGCGGTATTCGCTGACGGCTTCACGCAACCGGCCAAGTTTGAAATGGCAAACTCCGATGTTGAAATGCGCGCGCGATTCGTGCCGTCCTGGCCAGACCAGAACACCGCGATATTCGAAAATCGCTCGTTCGTAAGTACCTCGATTAAAGGCCTCAGTTCCTCGTTCAAAGGCCTCAGAAATGTCATCCGCTTTTGCCGATACAGCCAATGCCGTCATCAGCAAGGTCAGCAAAACTGATACAACAAAGATTCGATTTTTCATGCTCCCTCCTTCGTGGGTTGATTGTGTTCCTACGTTCGGGAGCGTAAAGCAAAGACGGCAAGCAGGTCTTTTCGCTGCTTGCCGTCCGTTTTGTAATCTTGCTGAATTGTTTTTGAGTTGCGGGGTGCTAGCGCAAAACTGCTTCGCGGTAAGCTTTAGGCGTCATTGTGGTTAGCTTGCGAAACAGAGTCGTGAAATGACTTTGGTTCTTGAAGCCGACGCGTAAGCCAACTTCCACAATCGGCAAATCGTCATCGGTCAGCATTTGTTTGGCTTGTTCGACCCGGCGCTGCGTCAAAAACTGAATTGGTGTCAGTCCGGTGGTTTGTTTGAACGATCGAGCGAAATGGAAAGGGCTCAATCCGGCGGCTTGGGCGATTTCAGCCAGCGTAATGTCCTTTTCCAAATTTTCTTCCACAAACTCATTCACGCGGCGCAGTTTATGCGCGGGCAATCCGCCAAACTGCAAATCCGGAATCAAGCTGTCGGTCGAATAGTGGCGAAGCAAATGCACCGCCAACGTATTGACCAGCGATTCCGCATACAACTTGCCCGTCGGCATTTCCGCATCCAGTTCGCTGGCCAGCGCTTGCCCGATAGACCGAACCAGCGTGTCTTGCGGACCGCAAGACAGCACAATTCGCGCATTTCGATTGGCTTCGAAATCCACCGTGGCCCGTTTCAGGTAATCGTTCGTTAAAAAGACCGTCACATATTCCAGTTCCTCTTCCCAGTGCGCAGAATAGCGAATCCCGGCAGGCGTGACGCTGATGTCTCCCGGTATTCGGCGGCGTCTGGCGGGTGCGCCATCCTGGCCATTGCCTTCGATGGTCACCGCGCCTGCAATCGGAACAAAAACCTCATGTGTTTTGTGAGTCCGAACGGGCAGTTCTCCTGGGCCAATGCGGTAATGAGCGACCTTGACGCCTTCCCATTCTGCTGAAGTTCCGAAAATCTTTGGCACAGGAACCTGTGAATCCTGCGCAAGCCGAGCTTCATTGATCAATCGTTGGGGTGTTGCCATCTTGTTACCTCTGATGCAAACCGTTATTCGGGACGATAATGTGTCAGGGGAAGCTGGGAACAGCTTTCCGGTCAGTCAAAAATCCGCCTAGGATTGAGGCCTGAAATACAAAACCAGACTTGCGCCCAAAACCACCAGCAACATTCCCAGATACAGCAGCGGATTTACGGAAGATTTTGGCGGATGCAGGATCATGGTCACCAGCACGTTAATCACGGGTGCTCCACCAAACACCAGGGGCATCACGTAGTTGGGAACCCCGCCGGATTTGAACGCCCAGATAATACAGGCCGCTCCGATGGCACCCAATGCGCCCGCCGCAGTCGCGAGGGTTGCGCCTTTGGAACTGAACCCATCCAGTTTCAACTGTCCTTGTGAAGCCAGCCCCACCACAGGAACAATGACGCCAATCAAAAAGTAGGCGAGACCTACGCATAACAACGCGCGCAGCCCGCGTTGCGCAGGCGAACCTAGCTCCATTTGTCCCTGATGCAACATCGCACCGTAAATGCCCCACGAAAGAGCCGCGCCAATTGCAAAGATTGCCCACGTCATAGAAGTTGATTTCTCCTTGGTTTGTGTCATTGGGTTTGAACCTGTTTTATTTTGTTAGTTGGAAGTGAAGTTGGTGAACGCCATCAATCTTTTGATGGCTCGCCTGGAGGTTTGGGTGGTGACGGCGGCAGACTCAACCGTTCCAATTGTTCACGTAAGAACCGATTTTCAAGTTGCAGTTTTATTTGCTCGCGTTCGTGAGCCTCTCTTTCTCTTTGCAGTTGCATCTCGTATTGAAAGCGGGTTTGGTTTTCCGCAAGCTCTCGAATCTGCTCGCCATGACGCTTTAGTTCTGCCTGGAAGCGATTCAAATCATCGTTGATCGTAAAAAGACGCCTGAGCACTTCAAAAACCGATTTCCACATCACGCCGCCTTTCGCATCAACTCCCGCAAATGAGCCAAAGCCGCTTCGCTTGCTGTATTAGTCCGATCAATTTCTTCCCAGACTTTCACTCTTTCCGCATGATCACGATCTAAAACTTCCAGGTACTGATCAAGAAGTTTCTTGATTTCGTTTGGATCATCGCTGGTCAATTCAAATTTAAGCGTTTTGTCCATCTGAACACCTCCAGCGCGGATTCTAGCACAGCGGTTTTTCCACGACGACAGAAGCCGCTTCACTTGCCAAAGCAATACAGCGTGCCATGCGTTCTTAGATAAATTCGCCCATCGGCAATCGCTGGAGTCGCGTGGCAGGATTCGCCCAGCGCGACGGTCGCCAGCGGTTCCCAATTCCCGCCCGCTTTCAGCACGGTGACTTTGCCTTCTTCGCTGATGGTGAAAAGCTTGCCATCCGCGCCGACCGGCGAAGAGTAATAATCGCCAAGCGCTCCGGGCAATCGGCCTTGCTTCAGCACTTCACCAGTCTTCGGGTCAAGCGAAGTCAAAATGCCGCCTTCTTTCATCAGATACACCACATCCTGATAAAACAGCGGCGAAGGCGTGTTGGGCAATGCTCGCTGATATTTCCACAGGAAATGTGATTCGGTCAGATCGCCGCGCATTTCTTTCTGGCGATCAATCCGATACGCCAGCACGCCGTTTTGTACGGAGCGGCGCGCCTGATATGCCAACCAATCGCGCTCGTTCAGAAAGCCATCGCGGTCGAGATCAAAATCAACCCAAGCCTTTTTGATCTTCGGGTCAAGTTCATCAGGCGAAAGTTTGTTGTCTTTGTTGGCGTCGAACTTCTTCAAGGTTTCAGCAAATGGCGGAATGTCTTCCTGCTGACCGGGATCAGCACCGCCCGCCCAGCCCAGAATGTAAAGCATGTCTCGCCCGAAAACCGGCGTCGGTTTGATCTGCCATGTCAGGCCGCGAATAAACCAGATTTCCTTCCCCGTTACGACTTCGTAAGCAGACATTCGCAGCGAACCGGCAACCAGCACTTGCAAACCGCCTTTCGCCGGTTGAAACAGCACGGGCGTCGAAAAACCGCGTGTCGCGTCAGGACGTTCAAGCCGCCATTTCACTTTGCCTGTTTTCTGATCCACAGCGATGAAAAACGAATCGCTTTCGGAATCACAGTTGAGCAAAACCAACCCTTCGGCCAGAACCGGCGACGCGCCCATTCCGAAGGGGTTGTTGAATGGGCCGAGCGGCAACCGCCAACGCTCTTTGCCGTCGCGATCAAAGGAAATCATTCCGAAGTCCGTGAAAAAGGCAAACACATTCTGCCCGTCTGTGACGGGAGAAGGCGAAGCTGGCGAGTTCGATTTATGCAGGTCTTGTTTGCGCGGGCTTGGGACTTCGCGCTGCCAGACGATTTTGCCCGTCATGCGATCCAGGCTGATGACGAACAATTTGCTGGTTGTTTGATTGCGTTCGAAAGCTGTCAGAAAAATGCGATCTGCCGTCAGCACCGGCGACGAGTGGCCCGGCGGCAACGCGGTTTTCCAAACGACGTTTTTGTCAGGTCCGAACTCCGCAGGTAGATTGGCCGCGGTGGAAACGCCCGAACTATTCGGGCCACGAAACTGCGACCAATCATCATTCGCCGACGACGCCCAACCATTGAGCATGAATAAACACAAAATTCCTGTAAGAACTGCCTGCCTGCGTTTTGACATTGGGTGATTGCCTCACAAACAGATACGGTACCCCGCGCGTAAACAAGCGGCTCCTCGTTACGCAGTTAACCGCTTGCTCACGCGCGCGGTACCGTACCACTTGAATTCGTTCTATTTGGCAAAACAATACAGCGTGCCTTTCGTGCGAATGTACAGCTTGCCGTCGGCGATGGCTGGAGTAGCAAACACTTCGTCGCCAAGCGCATTGACCGCCAGCACGTCCCATTCGCCCGTGGCTTTGACCACGGAAACAGTTCCATCCTGGCTGATCAAATACACTTTGCCGTCGGCGCCGACCGGCGAAGCAAAGTATTTATCAATTGCACCTTTCAGCCTTCCCTGTTTGATGACATTGCCTGTCGCCGGATCGAAGGAGATCAAGATGCCGCTGTCATTGACCATAAACAGCGTGCCTTGATAAAGCAAAGTTGACGGAACTTGGGGCACTGGTTTTTGGTACTTCCAGCGAATCGCCGTCGAAGTCATATCGCCCTGCCCACCAAGTTTGATTGACAGCAAGCCATTTTCCGAAGACATCATCGAGCGGAAAATTTGCCAGTCTTTTGCATCAAGCTTGTTGTCGCGGTTGGCGTCGAAAGCGTCAAAGCCATAATTGGGATTGAGCACTTTTGACATTGGGTCGTCACCTACGGCTTCATCCTTGCCAACAAACCCATCGTTGTTTTTGTCGTATTTCTTCAACCCTTCTTCAAACGATACGGTGGCAATCTGCCTGCCGGGTTGATTCAAGGGAAAACCCCAACCGTTGATGTACAGATATTCGTTGTCGTAACTGGCGACGGATTTCATTTCACAAGCCAAGCCGCGCACCCACCAAACACGTTTCCCATCGGCGACCGAATAAGCCGAAACCTGGAAGGATTCAGGCAACACCAATTGCTTCGCGCCGGTTTTCGGTTGATAAATCATCGGCGTTGAATAGCCGGAAATGACTTCGGGGCGATCAATTTTCCAAACCTGCTTGCCGGTGTTTTTGTTGACGGCCACCATATACGCGCCGCCGTCCTGATCTACGGGCAGAATCACTTTGTCATCCACCAAAATGGGCGAAGCGCCGTAGCCATAAAAAATGTTGGGAACGTCCATCGCCACGCGCCAACGCTCTTTGCCGTCAGCAGTGAATGAGATCAAGCCGAAATCCTGGAAATACGCAAAAACATTATCGCCATCGGTCACGGGACTGGCCGAAGCCGGACCGTTGACGTTTTCCAGCCGTCCGGCTTTGCTGCGTGGAACTTCTTTGCGCCAAAGCTCTTTTCCGGTTTTGCGATCCAGCGCGATGACAACTAGCTTGCCGGCTTTTTTGTCTCCATCGTGCGCCGTCACGAAAATGCGTGTGCGCGAAAACACAGGCGATGAATGCCCTGGCGGCAAAGGAGCTTTCCAAACCACGCTTTTGTCCGGGCCAAACTCCGTCGGCAAATTGGTTTCAGTTGAAACCCCTGTTCCGTTTGGCCCCCGAAATCGCGACCAATCCTCTGCGCCCAGCACAGGCAAACAACTGGCAGCGATCAAAATCGCAATCGTGATTGAGTTTAATAATCGTAATTTGTTCATAAGCCCTCTGAATTTGGTTCAATGCCCTTTGGCATAACTTTCCAGCTTCGTCATCATCTCCTGCCTTTGCGATGATGAAATCAGTTTGCCGCCAACGATGACGGCGTGAATTCGGCGAGTATTTTCGATTTGTTGCAACGGGTCAGCATCCAGCAAAACCAGATCGGCGATTTTTCCCACTTCAATGGTTCCTAAAGAATCCTGCTTCCCCATAAATTTCGCCGCTTTGCCGGTTGCGGATTGCAGCGCAGCCATTGGCGACATTCCCGCCTCGACCAGCAAGCCAAGTTCTTCGTGCAAACTTGCGCCAGGCAAAACATAACCATCCATTGCATCCGTCCCAGCCAGCAGCGGAACTTTGGCGTGAATCATCGCCGCAACCAGTTCGCGCGATTTGTCGAACAGCATTCGGCGAAACGCAAAATCTTCGGCTGAACTGGCTTTGATCACCTCGGCTCGGCGTCTATTCCAGCGCGTAAACATCGAAGCCGGAGCGAGTTTCAATGAATCGTCGTTTGGCAAATCGCTTTCTGCCAGCGGTGCAAAGCGTTTTCCCCAAATCGCCGTCGGCACAACATGAATCTGATTCTGGACGAACAGTGCAAAAAGCGCTTCGCATTTTTTTGAGTCGTAACTTGTCGCCATCGCTCGCTGCAAGTCACGCTGACGCTGGCGCAACTGCTGGCGATTGGCATTTTTGTCTTCTGAGGCTTTCTTGATCGAAGCCAACTCGGCGCGCAATTCGGACTCTTTACTGGAACAAGCCAGCATGATTCCGGCATCTCCGGGCAAAACCGGCGAAATGTGTTCGACACTTCGTTGCGCGGATTGAGCAACATCAAATGCGCTGACGGCTTCCGGAATATGACCTACCACCGGAATTCCAGCTTTTCGCGATCCGTCCACCACTGCTCGCCAGGTTTCCAGTGACAATCCAGCCTGAACCTTGATGAAATCAACGCCGTCGGTTTTCAATTTGCGAACCGCTTGCCGGGCTTCAGCTTCATTGGTGACGGGCTGGAAATTCACATCCGCAGGTTGCGGGCCATCTACAAACGGGCCGGGAGCAAAAATGCGCGGACCGACAACCTGCCCGCTGGCAATGGCGTTTCGCAATTGCTGAATGCGCTGCCAATCGCCGCCCATTTCGCGAACCGTCGTCACACCATAAGTCACCAGCATCGGTGAAAGCAGCGCCGTCGTTCCTGTTTGATCCACGGCAATCGTCAAGTGCAGGTGCGAATCCCATAAGCCCGGAATCAGAAACTTGCCAGAGCCGTCAACGATTTCAGCATTCACCGGAATTTTAACTTTGCCGGTTTTACCAATTGCCGCAATACGGTCGCCCGCGACGACAACCGTCATACCGGTTTGCTTCGGCTTTCCGGTTGCGTCAATGACATTGACGTTTGTGATTACCAAAGAGCGAATTTGTTGGGTGGAAAATCCAGTCAGCGCGACAAGCAAAATTGCCGCAACAATCAAGCGACCAATCATTCATTCTCCAT
>CAZMXG010000182.1:0-15093 GCA_964570175.1 uncultured Heliomicrobium sp.
AAACCAAAAACCAGAGCAACCAAGACCCGCTGAATTACCCGATTCGGCTGAACAACAAACTGGCTGCGCTGGCAAGCAGCGTTGCTGGTCCCGACGCCGCTCCCACCGACCAAGCAGTTCAGGTGTTTGAAGACTTGTCCGCCCGCACCAACGCTCAGCTTGAGAAGTTGAAACAGGTGATGACGACGGACGTGCCCGCGTTCAACAAACTCGTGCGCGATCAAAACGTGCCTGCGGTGTTTGTGAAACCGGCGAAGTAAGACGGTAAACTAAGGCTCGGCTCTGTCACGGCTCGCTTTAAGGACCGCGATGGAGCCGCGCTTCTTGAGGTAAGAAAAACTTGAAAGATATTGTTGCTATCGTCGGAGGCATTGTAGGTTTGATTGGCGGACTCGCTGGTCTGTGGGCAACATATAGACCACTGAAGGTCACAGTTTCTCATCTCGATTATCTGGGCATAGTTATTTCGGCGAATGGCACTACCTGGAAAGTTCACTTACCTGTCGTCATCAGCAACCTAGCGAAGGTGCCGGGAGTTATCACCTTGATGAGGTTAGTCGTAATACCAGTTGGGAAAAATGAAGTTTACACACTTGATTGGGGCGTCTTCTGGAAAGAAGACTCTCAATTAAAGCGAACAATAGATCGCACTTCTTCACCTATTCCTGTTCCTGGTTTTACTTGCGTCGAACGCTCCATTCAATTTAACTGTAATAAACCGATTAAGTGGGAGCCTCGTCTTTATAACATTGAGTTACAGGTACGAACCAATCGAAGCAGAAAGTTAAAAACAGTGTCAGGCTTCTTTCTACATCCATCAGACAGTCAGTGTAGTAATTGGTACAAAAGCAATTCATATCCAAGCGATAGGGTTGAAGATATACCTATCTATATGAATCGTGCTGATGTTCCTGAACAGGAAAGCAGATAACAGATCGAACTATGATTGAAAATGTGCCTCAACTGAATCAAATATGCTTGGCCATCAATGATCTGGAAGCTGCGGTGGCAGCGTTCAACTGCCAACTTCCAACGACTGGCTATTCCCTGCAAACCAGATCGTAAACCGTGTTGGTTCGCCTAGCTTGCTCTCCAACGAAAATTCGCAGCCGTGTTGGTCAAGAATCTCCTGCACCAGGGTTAAGCCGATGCCTTGCCCATTTTCCTTGGTGCTAAAGAAAGGCGTGAACAAGTGCGCGCGCGTTTCGTCGTTGAGGCCGCAGCCAGTGTCTTCAACGATGACGAAGCTGCGTTGTTGTTGCTGACCGAAGCGCAGGGTGATGGTGCCGGGAGGGCTATCGGGGCGCGTGCTGATGGCTTCGAGGGCATTTTTGAATATGTTGATGAAAACCTGCTCCATCTGGCGCTGGTCTAACGCCACGGGGGGAAGCTGGGCTTGTTCGTCCCACGCAACCGTGATCGCTCGCTGGTGAAGTTCGGTTTTGAACAGGGAGACCACGTGCTCCCACAGCGCACGCACATCACACGGTTGTTTGGCGGGTAAGGGCAAGCGAAAGACGTTGGCGAAGCTGCGCATGAATTGATTCAGATGCTCAGTCCGCGCGATGACCACTTGCAGCGCCTGCACAAAATCGCGGCGGTCTTCTTCGGCCAATTGCTCGGCGTACAGCAAACAGGAGTGCAGCAAAGAATTGGCGGAACCTACCGAATTGTTCACTTCGTGCGACATCAGCCGGATGATCTTTTCGTAGGCCGTCTTTTCTGTTTGCCGCAACTCTTCGGTCAACTCTTCGATCAACAGCACATCACGGGTGAAGCCGCGATCCAGAAATTGTGCGCGCTGGCATTTGGCGCGGCGGCGTCCGGTTAAAGGCAACACGCGGGCTTCATTGATGGACAAATCATCCAAGGCTTGTGCGAAAGGCAGTGGCAATTGTGTCAGTTTCTTCCCCAGCAATTCGGCGGCGGGCAATTGCAACAACTTTTCTGTCGCTGGATTGACGGTTGCGATGCGCCCGTCGAAATCAAAGGTGAGCACGCCCGAAGGCGAAGCCGCCAGCACACGCGCAAGGAAATAGTTTTGCTCCTGCAAGCGCTGCCGCTCGTCGCGTAAGCTGTCTACCATTCGATTGTAAATCGCGATCAAGCGATCCAATTCGGGCTGGCCGACGGGAAGAAACCGTGTGGTGAAGTCATTGTCTTCGATAAACTGCGCGCCTGTGTTGATCAATTCCAGCGTATCAAAAAGCTTGCTGATGAGTTTGATGCCAATCGAAAGTGAAACGACAAAGACGGCTTCGATGGCAAAGAGCCAGAGACGGTTTTTTGAAAGCAGATACACGGCAACTAGCGCGAAAAGCAGATGGGTGCAGAGCAGGTACAGAATGAATTTGTAGCGCAGGCTGAGCGGTCGAATGGTCATAACGTAAGTGGGATTTACCACAGGGTTTATTCATTCTTTGTTTTAGCCACAGAGCGCACAGAGAACACTGAGAGGGTGTTTTGAAGTTCACAAAAATATCTGCCCTTAGCGAACTCAGTGTTCTCTGTGGCTGAAAATGAATAAGCCCTGGGATTTACCGTAAGTTCAGACGACAATCCCATATCGTTCAAAACGGCGATACAGCGCGGCGCGGCTCAATCCCAACGCCTCAGCCACACGGCTGATGTTGCCGTCGTGGTGTTGCAGCGCCTTCAGGATCATCGCCCTTTCGATTTCATCCAGCGTCATCGTGCCAACCTGCGGCAAGGCGGTTTCGTCGGTTTCTGGCCGCAACTCGCGCTGTGCATCCATTTCCAAGGTCAACGCGAAATCTGCCACCGTCAAGACATCGTTACTGGTCATCAGGACGGCGCGTTCCAGCACCTGACATAATTGGCGAATGTTGCCGGGCCAGGGCTGCTGTTGCAGCCAACGGGCCGCCGCGTCATGCAACACGATTCGCGAGCGCCGGTAAACCTTGACGAGATTGCTCAAGAAGTTTTGCGCGATGAGTGGAATGTCGCCCGCCCGCTCGCGCAACGGCGGCAAATGCAATGCGATCAGATTCAACCGGTAAAGCAAATCCTCGCGAAACGCGCCCGCCGCAACCATCGCAGCCAGATTACGATTCGTGGCCGAAACCACGCGCACATCCACCGTGCGCGTAACACTGGAACCCAGGACTTCGTATGTGCGGTCTTGCAGCACGCGCAACAGCTTGACCTGCGAACTGGCATCCAAATCACCGATTTCGTCCAGAAAGATCGTGCCGCCCGCCGCCAATTCAAAGCGGCCTTTACGGTCGGCTCGGGCATCGGTGAAAGCACCTTTGACGTGGCCGAACATTTCGCTTTCAAACAATTGCGCCGGGATGCCGCCGAGATTGACTTTGACGAAGGGCTGATCGTGGCGCGAACTATTGCGGTGCAGCGCATCCGCGATTAGCTCTTTGCCAGTGCCACTTTCACCAGTGATCAGCACGGAAGCATCGGTGGCGGCAACGCGCGCAATGATTTCCAGCACTTTGAGCAATTTCGGATCGTGTCCAATCAACTGCTTGAAATCATAGCGCGCATCCAATTCCGCGCGTGTGAGTTGGGTTTGTTTTGCGGGAACGGCATTGGCGGCAGCAAGGTCTAATGCAGTGCTGACGGCTTGCAGGATTTGCTGATGCGTCCAGGGCTTGGTGATGAAATCGCTGGCGCCGCTGCGAATGCCTTGCACCGCCAGTTCGATTGATCCCCAGGCAGTGATGAGCACAACCGGTAACTGTGGCCAGCGCGCTTTGATCTGCTTCAGCAAGTCCAACCCCTCGACGCCGCTGGTCTGGCGAGAGAAATTTAGGTCTTGCAGCACCAACGCATACGGCGCGCTTTCAAGCCGTTTCAGGGCAGCGTCAGGCGATGCCGCAGTTTCCGAAACGTAACCGGCATGTTTGAGTAACAAAGCCAACGAGGTCGTGACCGAGGCATCATCGTCAACGATAAGAATGGGTTGGCCAGAGGCACTTTTCATCACTTAAGTTGGTCGGCAAAAACAATCGGGTGTAATCCTCTTTTTCATTTGCCATATACCAATTGTCATTTTTCATTTGTCATTGCCCGAAGGCCGTTTCAACAGTAGTTCGGGAAAAATGGAAAATGACAATTGAAAAATCAACAATGGAAAATGAAAAGCAAAATACCAAATTGATTTTGCCTATGTACTTACTCATAGCGCAAAGCTTCAACGGGTTGCACTTTAGTCGCCATCCTACTTGGATACAACCCGCAGACAAACGTCAGCAGATAGATCAGCACCAGCGAGATGCCGATGCTGTAAACGTAAACTTTGGTGCTGAGAAAAGCCATAAATTCCAACAGTGGAAGCTGCACAATAATGACAACTCCTAGCAGTAATCCGAAGGTCGTAATCACAAATAATTCACCCAGAATTTGGCTGTGAATATCGTTGGCTGTTGCGCCTTTGGCCCGTCGCAGCCCCATTTCTTTAATGCGCTGCGTGACGTTTTGCCAAAGCACGCCGGTCAAACCGAGCGCGACCATGATCATCAAGAAAGCAGCTACCAGTCCCGCTGCGATAAGCGGCGCAAGATACAGCTTGAAACTGCTTTCGCGCATATTCGCCAGTGGCTCGATCTCATACGACCAATCCTTGTTCACATCCCGTAACTTGCGCGAGAGTTTTTCTTCGAATGCGCGCGTCGTTCCGGGATGGACTTTGATCAATAAATGGCTGGGGGCCTTGTCGGCGGTTTGCCGGTAAAACTGGAAGTTTTCAAGGCCTGCAAATTCGCCGTGCTGGCGGAATTCGGCAATGACACCTACGACGCGGCGTTCTTTTTCTCCTTGCGAGGGACCTGTGCCTGGTAGTGCAGGTTCGCCGAAGCGAAGGCCTATGGGATTTTCCTCGCCGAAAGCTTCACGCGCCAGACGTTGATTGATGACCACCGGCTCGTAATTCAGACCATTATCTTCGGCGCTGAACCAACGCCCGCTGAGCAATTGCAGGCCCATCACGTCCTTGAAATTATCGGCGGCGCGATTGACACCGTGATAAATATCGCGGCCATTGATTTTGACGCTGGATCCCCAACTGTTCCCGCTATATGGCGAGTGCCCAATGCCGGTGACGGCTTCGACTTCTCCCAGTTCCTGCACGGATTGCATCATCTGCCGCAGCGTGACTGCCGGTGTTTTGTCATCTGGTGATTGGTCTTGCCCTTGTTGTTGAACATTCACACTCCAGACGTCCTGATAACTGAAGCCGAGCGGCTGGCGATAGTTATCGCTGAGGTAAACTGCCGACACCACCACACCAAAAAGCACCAGAAACGAAACAAAGATTTCCAGGATGATCAGGAAGTTGATGCGTTTGCGATTCCAAACCATTTTCAATAGATGACGAATCATAGTGTTCTCCTGATCAATTCAATGCTGAAGCATCAGGTTCTCCCCTCAGTGCGTTAAGCTAAGCGTAAAGCCCTGAAAGGGAGAAATTTAATAGCCAGGGGGGCAACGTCCCTGGTGCAAGTGCCATTAGATTACCAAGCCCTGAAAGGGCGAAATTCTGAGTCATTATTACGCCCTTTCAGGGCTTGCCTTGCTCCTCGTCGTTACCCAGGGCGTCGCCCTGGGCTACTCGATTGCGCTCTTTCAGAGCTTCGGATGGAACTTTTCTAAACTTAACTCAGTGCGTCACTGCTCCCTGTAGCATTCACCGTGTTCCGCCTTTCAACGCTTCGACTGGGTTTAGCCGTGACATCTTCCAGGCGGGATAAACGCCAGAGAAAAGCCCGAAAAAGACCGCCAGCGCCAGCCCGTAAAGAAAGATGCGGTAATTCAATTGAAAATCGGAATAGGGGATCAACCCGCTCTGATTGACCAGCCGCAAAACAAACACCGAAAGCGCCAACCCGATCAACCCGCCCAGCAGCGTCAACAGCACGTTTTCGACAACGAACTGGCCGATCAGTGTCCACGAAGACGCGCCAAAGGCTTTACGCACACCTATCTCACTGGCGCGTTCGAGAATCCGGCTGACATTCAGGTTGATCAGATTGACCGTCGGCAACACCATAAACAGCAAAGCGATACCCAGCAGAATGCCCAACAAAGTCTTGGGGTAAGTTTCCCGGCCATTGCCGACGGTCATGCGCGCCAGGGCTTCAAAGCGGGTGTCCACGCCGGTCAGCACCAAATTGAATTCTTTGGGATTTGGAAGCTCTACATTGGGCAGCCGCGAGGCAAACTCGGATTTGATCGCTGGAAAATCGGCGCGACTGCGCGCCAGCAACACAGCCTGATAACTGCCTTGAAGTTTACTGCGGTAATCCACCGCGGCTGTTGTGCTGTTCGGAACCCAGATGTCTGCAAAAGGAACGAGGCGCAAACTTGGCACATCCGCAACGACACCGACGACGCGAAACCGCTGGCCGTCCACTTCTATGTTCTGGCCGAGCGCGGAATGATCATCAAAAAATTTCCGGCGCGTGGATTCATTGATCACCGCAACCAAATTGACGTTCTTATCGTCGTCGCTGGTGAAGGGATTGCCTTCCAGAAAGGTAAATTCGTGAATCTGCCAAAACTCGCCATCCGCCCGTTTGACGTACAGGCTGATCTTTTCGCTATTGCGATAAGCATCTTTGTACCCGACCTGCTCAAAGATGCTCATCTTCTCCACCCCGGGCAGATTGCGCGCATACCGATCCAGAAAACCATAACCGAGCAGCCCCGTTGAGCTGCTGTCTCCACCGCGCAGACTAAGAAAATAGACGCCCAGCGTCCGGTTCAACTTCCCTTCCGGTGACAGCGGGCCAATAGCGTGATCCAGCAGCGATACCGCCACCATCAGCACCAACAGCGTAAAGCTGATCGCAAACAGGCTGATGAAAGTGAAAAATTTGCGGCGCAGGAAAACCTTGAACGCGACTTTGAGGTAATTTCTAAACATCGTTAGTCCAGCCTCCCTAACTAACTTGCCGCCCGTCAAACAAGCGCACGATGCGCTCAGTCTTCTCCGACTGACGCGGATCGTGCGTGACCATCACGACAGTTGTGCCATCGCTTTCCTTTAAGTCTTTCAGCACATCCATAATCTCGTCGCCCATCTGACTATCCAGGTTGCCGGTCGGTTCATCTGCCAACAGGATTTTGGGCCGCCCGACAATCGCGCGGGCGATGGCGACGCGCTGTTGCTGGCCGCCGGAAAGCTGATTCGGGAAATGATGCACGCGCGCCTGCAAGCCAACGCGTTCGAGCGCTGCTAGAGCCAGCTTGCGCCGCTCGCTGTTCGACAAACCTTTGCGATAGAGAAGCGGAATTTCGACGTTATCCACTACGCTTAAATCATTAATCAGGTGAAAGGTTTGAAAAACGAACCCAATCTCTTCATTGCGGACGTGCGCCAGATGGCGGTCGCTGTAGGAATTGATCGGCTTGCCGTTGAGCGCGACCTGTCCGCCGCTGGGCACATCCAGCAAGCCGATGACATTCAGCAGCGTGCTCTTGCCCGAACCCGACGGCCCCATAATCGAGATGAATTCGCCGCTGCGCACTGTCAGGTTGATGTTTGTCAGCGCCACGGTTTCGATCCGTTCAGTGCGATAGACCTTTTCCACACCTTCCAAGTGAATCATGGTTTGTTGCTGCGTTTGCGCATTGAGTGTTTGCGCAACTGCTGCGCCGGTTGCTGCCATGCTGTTTTCTCCTTTAACCGTCATTTCAACTTCACTTCTTTCACGTGCATGTACTCGGTCATATCCGAGATGATGACTTCATCGCCTTCAAACAAACCCTGCGTTACTTCGTAATCTTCCGCGCCGACAATGCCAAAGCGCACAGGGGTTTTGACGGCGACATCGCCGCGAACCACGAAGACATCGCGCAACCCTTCGCCGCTGGCAAATGGTCCTTTCCTGACGCGCAGCACTTTGGCTTTGCGGTCGGTGACGATGAAAACATCTACGCGCAGATTCGAACGCAATTGCGTATTGGCTTTGTCCGCCAGATTGACCACCAAAGTAATCACGCCGTTTGTGACCGTCGGATTGATGCGCGCGACTTCTCCGTCAAGCATCGTTGTTTCGTTCAGTTTGACCTTGACGGGCAATCCAGCGGCGAGCCGGCTGGCATGCACGTCAGACACATTAGCTTCGACGCGAAAGGAACTAAGGTCGGCAATCCTTGCCAACAACGCGCCTTTTTGCACAGTCGCCCCTTCTTCGTTAATAACCCATGTCAACACGCCCGCACGGTCGGCTTTGGCGGTGGCGAGTTCCATTTGCCGCACGGCTTCTTCCTGCTCGCGCTTCAAAGTCTTCATTTCCAACGCCAAGCCTTCCAGTTGTGTCTGGGTGGATTGTTGAGCGTTGCGCTGGGCTTCTTCGATCTGCTTGAGCTCGAACTGCGTCTTCTCTTCGACCAGTTCAACCTCGCGCAAACGTTCTTCCGACAACAAGCCTTCTTTGTTTAGCGTGCGATTGCGTGCGGTAGTGGCTTTCGCCGTTTTGTATTCAAGCTGTTTGATTTGCCAACGGCTGCGCTGATCAATCAAAGTGTTTTCAAGATCAAGTTTTACTTTGGCTTGCTGATTTTGTTTGAGCTCAACTTGCTGATTGAGCTTTTCAATGGCGAGCCGCGATTCGTTCAAGTCCAGTTCCAGGATTGGTTCGCCTTTGGACAACACCGCGCCGGGACGTTTCAAAATCCGCAACACGCGGGCGTTGACGGGCGATGAAAGCACTTGTTCGATTTCCGGCACCACCGTGCCTGAAGACGTAATCGTCGCTTCAAGCGGACCGGACTCCACACGAGCCAGCCGAACCTGCGCGCGTGCCAGTGTCGGTTTTAGCCAGCGTGGCAGCCAAATAAACGCTGTGATCAGGCACGCAATGGTTAAAACCGCGACCAATGCACGGCGCACAAATTGACGGCGGCGAAATGTAGGATCAATTTCTCTGTCCATAGAATTACCTGCGGCCCGACAATGGCAATTCACAAGCCACAAGCAAATTGGCGCTGATTTCAGGGGATTTGCCGAAATGTTGTACGGAGGTGTACAGGTCAGTGTCCAGAAACGGACGAATTGAAACTTTCGTGTGGGCTTCCCCAAGCCGTCTTTCACGCTAATTCTGCTTATCGCCCGATACCATTTCCCGGAACTGCCTGTAATTAAACATGGCTGCTTTCCCGGATCCGCTGGTCAGAAGTGCAGCGGCAGACTACACTCCAACAGATTTCACATCACTTTATTTTTCCCCACACAACAAACCCTCCGGTACAACGAAAGGAATTCGTGAAAATACTGCTCTATAACCCAGACAACGGGGTGACGCGTAATTTTATGCCTCATCTATGGATGTTTCTGCTTCAATCCCTGACACCCCCCGAACACGAAGTCATTCTGATTGACGGCAACGCACAATCCATGGACGAAGAAGGCATTGCCCGATTCGTGCGCGAACAAAACATTGGACTGGTTGGCATCGGCGCAATGACGCGTATGGTCGCCAAAGCCTATCGAATGGCCGACGCCGTGCGCGCTGCCGGAGTCCCCGTTGTAATGGGCGGTCCGCACGTTACGGAAGTGCCCGGCGAAGCCCTTGGACGTGATGGCGAACCCAGGCACGCTGACGCAGTAGCATTGGGTGAAGCCGACGAAACCTGGGCGTTGATTGTCGCCGATGCAGCGCGCGGGGAACTAAAAGACACGTACACGCCGACCGACGCCGAAGGCAAAGAGCGCAAACCAAGCTTGCAGCCTTATCCGGCTATCCCGTGGGAATCCATCAACCTGGATCAATTCAATATCATTCCCAGCTTCCTGGCGCCCATGTTGAAACGAATCGGCGGCGGTTGGGGAACGTTCCGCATCATCCCGGTCGAATCCGGACGCGGCTGCCCATACGGCTGCGAGTTCTGCACGGTGACGGGATTTTTCGGAGATTCAATTCGATTCCGTTCCAATGAGTGCGTCGTCAATGAACTGCTCCGGCTGAAAGCGCGCGCCAGCAGCGAAGGCGGACAGGTGGCGGTCTTTTTCATTGATGACAATTTCGCCATCAACATCAAACGAACCAAATCCCTGCTGCGCGACATCATCGCCGCTGATGCTCAGGTTTTCTGGACGGCGCAAATCAGCGCCAACCTGCTGCGCGACGAAGAATTGGTTGACCTGATCCGAGATTCGGGCGGCAAGTGGATTTTCATCGGCATGGAATCCATTGATCCGGTCAATTTGGCCGACGTGAACAAAAACTTTATTAAACCAAGCGATTACGCCGCCGTGCTGGATCGGCTGGCCGACCGTAACCTGCTGGCGATCACTTCTTTTATCTTCGGTTTGGACAACGACACGGTGGGCGTGGCAGGAAGAACGCTGGGACAGATTCGCACATGGCCAGCCGGTCTGCCTGTTTTTGGCCAGTTGACGCCGTTCCCTTCTACCCCGCTTTATGCGCGGCTGCTGGCGGCGGGACGGTTGACGCGTCCCAAACACTGGCTGGATTTCGCTCCGTACCAGATGGCGCACACACCGCTAAAAATGACCCCGGTGGAAGCCCAAGCCGAAGTCAGACAAGGCTGGACGGATTCTTACAGCCCGGAAGCAATCGCCCGGGCCGTGGATTCGCTGGAAGGAAAACCGATCTGGTTGCAGATCAGTTTGTTCATTGGACGTTTGAGTTTTCGCGGCATTTACTTCCCGCAAATGAACCGCTGGGCCTGGCTGAAAGTGGTGATGCAAAACCGGCGGACCATCTTCAAGCTGGCGAAATCGGCGATTAGCAGAGGATTGAAGACGCGCCCCCTGCCAGCTCCAATCTATCCGGTCGTCGTCGAGCCTGACAAACAGAAAGTGTAATTCCACGCTGAAGCAAGTCATAGCTTTGGATATGCTCGCGTTCAATCAACCGGTGTCCACGCAAGAAGGTCCCCCGTCTTCCTCAAACCGACGAAGTACGGGCGGTTGAATTGGCATTCCTTCTTCACCGCGTAGCGGCGGCCTGAATTTAGCCAGGCGTTTCCAACGCCTGGAAAGCGCGAGAACACAATCCGCGTCGCGTAGCGACGCTTGAGAAATCGCCCGACAGGGGCGCGAATTTCAAGTGTTGCTACGTGACGCGGATTTCTTTGTTTCTCTTCCAGTAAGTTTCACTGACAGTTAAAATCAGCCGCCGCTATCCGGCAAAGAAAACCTATGACTATGGAACTGACCAAAGAAGCAAAACAGAACGCGCTGGAATCCATTCAAAAGTATTTTCAGGTGAACATGGAAGAGCCTATCGGCAACCTGGCCGCAGGTGCGCTGCTTGAATTTATCCTGGAAGAAATTGGGCCCAGCATTTACAACAAAGGCGTCGCCGATGCACAAGAACGGATGCAGGCGCGCATCAGCGAGCTGGATTCCGAAGTTTACGCCGACGAATTCCAATACTGGCGCAACCGCGACCGGCAGCTAAAAGGCCGCAAGTGAATCCCAGGGCAAGCAAATCATTGCTGTGGCATCAGACCTAAAATGTTCTTTCGGGGACTTTGTACATAGCTTTCAACCAGACAGAGGTAAGCCATGCGTCAAGAAGAGCTCCAGATTTTAAGTGTTCCGTACTTAATCCAAGAGAAAAAAGAGGTTGATCGTAGGTTCCATTCTTCAATTGGAGCTGATATGCCAAGTGCATCAAGTCTGACTAAAGAGATACTTCATGATCTTGATGATTCCTTTTTCGGAATATCTTGGTGGAAATCTTTACCAGCAGAAGAACGGATACTTATTGGCGATTATTTGTATCAATGTGCGAATGGGGTTGAAGCCAATTTGGCAGAAGCCAAACTTCATTACTTCGAATGGCTTGATGCACGAGAAAAGGGAAACAAGCGAATTGTTGATGCATTTTCAAGAAATCCAGCCGGGGGCTTGAAAGTAAAAATGCCTTCTTCGACCAACGCTCTCGATGATTTACCCAATAAACTGGAGTCATTGCATATCTGCGGCTTTTTTCGTGCAATTGGATCGTCGTTAGATTGCCTAGGCGCAGTCATTATCGGAATTCTCGGTTTGTCTGTTTCTCTACGTCGTAGTGATATTAGCAGGGCGAAACAGGCGTTAACTAGAATCAAGCCTACTTCGGCCAGAGGAACGCAGATACAAATAGATTTTCGAGATTATTTTGAGCAATTAACTGTCGCGAGCGGGACGGAAGATTGGCTTGAGTGGACAGATCAATACCGCAATATGTTTGTCCATCGCGGGCGACGGAATACTTATAGTCAAATCGTTCGCCAGGATGTCATATTGTTTGATTCAGAGGGGAATGTAATTCCTAGAGTGACAACCAATTTACATCTTGCTAAATATCCGGATCGGTCTGAGATTGAGGCTCTTGTAAAGAGCAAAGATATTTTCCTAAACGAAGATGCGGATGTAACGCTCAATGGTATTTTCAGGAGTTGTAGAGAACTTGGGGAACAATCCTGCGAGCGTCTATTATCAGTATGGCGACAACGTAGGAACGATCCATTTCTAATCGAACAACCTATTGCACAATGGGACGATAAAATAAGGCAATGTAGCTTTGTCGGCTATAAGCCTAGTTCAGAAAACATAAGTTCAGATGCGTTGATGGGTAACCCAGTTCTCTTTCATCGTATGCTCTCAGCATCAGTTGATGATGCACATCGCAGTCTGTGGAACCATTCAAAATGGGCATAATAAGTGCCAATCAACAATTCATAAAAACTACCTTTTTTAGCCAAGCCAACACTCGCTTAACGCGGCTGGCCGGTAGGTTTGTCAGTGACGTGGACGCCGTCATTGCGGAAGCCTCGGCAATCTTCGACGTGATGCTTCCGAGCATGGCGTACGTGGACAAGCCGCAGCATCCGCTGGCTTCGGCGCTGTTTATTTGCAGCGTCAATTTGTCGCTGTATCTGGCGCTGAAAAAACGTGGCGTGGATGTGCATGCGTTCGGCAGCGCGATGCTCAACGGCTTGACGCGCGCGTCGATTCCGGTGCCGCAAGAAAGCGACGAAGTGTTGCAGGAACGGCTGGCGCAGTTCGCAGTAATTGCGGAGGCTTCGCAAGCGAATGCCACGCCGGGCGAAGACGTCGTCGAATTCGTCAGCGGCGAGGGCGCGGATTTCGAGTGGGGTTACAACGTCAAATCCTGCGCAATCTGTCACGCTGCGGCAAAGTACGATGCGATGGATTTGGTTCCTTACTTTTGCGCGGTGGACGATGTGATGAGCGACAAGGGTAATCAAGGATTGCGGCGAACCGGGTCGCTGGCGCTCGGCGCGCAGCACTGCGATTTCCGCTACACGCGCGGCGGTGAACCGCAACGATTAGCCGAGCAGTACCCAGAGCAAATTCATTTGATCAAAACCTGAGAGGAATTATGCAGATCGAAAGACGCGAATTTATTGTGATGGCTGGAGCTACGACCGCAGCAGCAGCGCTGCCCGCCCTCGCTTCATCGGAAGGAAAAAAGATGTACGGGTTGATTGGAAAAATGACTGCCGTGGCGGGAAAACGCGACGAACTGATTGCAATCTTGCTGGAAGGCGTGAGCGGCATGCCCGGTTGTCTAAGCTATGTGGTCGCCAAAGACCCTGCGGATGCGGATGCGATTTGGATAACCGAAGTTTGGGACAGCCAGGAAAGTCACAAAGCCTCGCTGTCGCTACCATCAGTCAAACAAGCCATTACTCGTGGCAGGCCATTGATCGCGGGATTCAGCAATAGCACCACGACTGAGCCTGTCGGCGGACATGGACTCACTTCGGCGAAAACCAAATAAATCATCAAAATGAAACAATCCCTTCTTCACATTGCCTTGGTCGTTCGCGATTACGATGAAGCGATTGCGTTTTACACGCAGAAACTTCATTTCACGCTGGTTGAAGACACGTACCAACCGGCACAAGACAAACGCTGGGTTGTCGTCGCTCCGCCGGGATCAAGCGAAACGACCTTGCTGCTGGCGCGCGCTGCGACGCGGGAACAGGAAGCGTTCATCGGCAATCAGGCGGGCGGGCGCGTGTTTCTGTTTCTGCAAACGGATGATTTCTGGCGCGATTATCGAGAGATGGTTTCGCTGGGAATCAAATTCGTCCGGGAACCGAAGGAAGAAAGTTACGGCACGGTGGCGGTGTTCGAGGATTTGTACGGCAACCTCTGGGATTTGATCGAGCGCAACAAATAACCAGCCTTTAAGCTCCAACGGAGCGCAATGTAAAAGCCCGGTGCAACGCGCCGGGGAACTGGCCAAGTTTGGGCAAGCCCCAACGGGGCGAAATGAGCAGAATTCCTATTTCGCCCTTTCAGGGCTTTTGGTTCTTGTTGCTAACTTTCCCAGTGCGTTGCACTGGGCTGTCTGATTTTGCCCCGTTGGGACTGGGCAAACACAGACGCGACTTGTTAGCTCAGCGCGAATAGTTGAAACGGCTTCCACATTCAGACAGTCATAAACAACAGCACATCTTCATTCAACTCCATAAACCCATTCGGAGGATTCAACCTATGTCGAAACGGATTTTGTCAGTCGCGGTGCTCTTGCTGGCACTTTTATCGTTTGGCTTGTTATTCGGCGGAATGAAACCGCCTTCGGTCAACGCCAATGGCGCAGGAACGCGCTTGCTGCGAACGCCAACCGTCAGCGCGACGCAAATCGCGTTTGCCTATGCCAACAACATCTGGACGGTCGAACGCGCAGGCGGAACGGCTCGACGCTTGACCAGTTTCCAGGGACAGACGACGAATCCGCACTTTTCGCCCGACGGAAAGTGGATCGCTTTCAGCGCCGAATATGCTGGCAACACAGATGTTTACGTCGTCCCGGCAGAAGGCGGCGAGCCAAAACGATTAACCTGGCATCCGGGAGCGGATTCCGTGCAGGGATGGACGCCGGATGGCAAAGCGGTGATGTTCGCTTCGGCGCGCGCAACCTGGGCACCCAGCGGCGCTCCGCGTTTCTGGACGGTTCCGGCCGAAGGCGGTGTCGAAGAGCCGATGGCATTGCCGCGCGGTTATCAAGGCAAAATTTCTCCGACCGGCACACACATCGCGTATCGCATGAACAATTCCTGGGACGACGAACGGCGCAATTATCGCGGCGGCCAAAACCGTCCGATCTGGATTGTGGATTTGAAAAC
>CAZMXG010000183.1:0-14977 GCA_964570175.1 uncultured Heliomicrobium sp.
AAGCCTGGGCTGTCTACTGCGGCTATCCCGTAAACTGAATTGAAAACCGATCTAGCTTCAGGACGTAGTCCTTGATGCGTTTGAAAGTCAGGGTCGTAACCGTTGCGGGCTTCTCGTTCCACGGAATCCGCGCCTTCATTCGCTGCAGCAATTCGTCCAACCCGATTTCATCTTTGGCGCTGGTCGGCAGGTAACCACCGAGGATGCCGCGCTGGCGGCAAAACTCATCGAGTTCGGCTTTCGTCAATCGCGCTTCGCCACGATCCGCACGAGCGCCAACCAAAATGGTCTGACAGGCTGCCTTCTTGTTGCCAGTTCTGATTTGTTTCAGCCAAAACTCCACCCCGTGCAGTGGGTCGCGGCTGTCAGTCGGATCAAAAAGGATCAGGGCGAGGTCGGAATCGTCAAGGAACAAAGCGTGTGTCAGTCGGTAATCGGGCTGACCAGCCAAATCCCACAGGATCGCTTCGCACTCAGTGCCGTCCTGGCGGCGTGCGCCGAGTTCGTTGATCACCCAAAATTGCTGACCATGCGTGGAGGCATGCTCTTTGAATTCGCCATGCGCCAACCGCCAGCCTAGCCCTGTCTTCCCAACGCCCGAATCGCCAACTAAAACAATCTTGGCTGTAGTGTAGTGACTCGCTTCTATCGCTGGTCTGGCTTCCGACACTTTGCCTAGCAGTATGTCAAAGTCTAGTTCCCACAAGTGGAGCAATCCGGATAGCTCGCCTTCCGATTTGTCAGATTCCGAACCTGATGTGATCAACAGCGGCAAAGTAGGATGAAAGGCTAGACTTGAGATCTGATGAGAATGTGTAGGCGCTCGGATAACAGCGACTGTATCCCAAGTTTCGCAACTCCAAAGGCGCATGGTTCCATCAATGCTTTTGGAGGCTAGAAGTCGCCCGTCTACAGAAAAGGCGACAGCATCCAGACCCTGAGTGTGTCCCTCAAGAGTGCGGAGCAGTTTGCCACTAGCTACCTCCCATAGCTTCACTGTATTGTCGTCGCTCGCACTGGCCAGCGTTAAGCCCGTCGGGGCAAATGCTACGCTAAATATATTACTCTGGTGTCCCTTGAGTGTGTGGACCAACTTGCCACTGGATACATCCCAGAGATTTACTGTTTCATCCCTGCTCCCGCTAGCCAAGGTCAAACCTGCCGGGTCGAACGCCACACTGTAGATATAGTCCTCATGCCCTTCGAGGCTGCGGAACAGCTTGCCGCTGGCTACCTTCCATAAAAGCACTTTCTTATCGACACTCCCACTAGCGAGCGTCTGGCCTATAGGGTTGAATGCTATGCCCCTGACACTATTTTTGTGTCCTTCAAGAGTTCGAAGCAGCCTGCCACTGGCTACCTCCCACAACTTCACTGTATTGTCACTGCTTCCGCTGGCCAACGTCTGGCCCATAGGATCGAATGCTACGCTATAAATGCCTTTCTCGTGCCCCTTGAAAGTGCGGAGCAATTTACCGCTGGCCACGTCCCACAGATTCAACTTATTATCACGGCTTCCGCTTGCCAGCGTCTGTCCCCTCGGGTCAAATGCTATACTCCAAACAACAGCCTGTCCCTCGATTGTACGTCCCAGTTTCACTCCTGGCGGCAGTTCCAGTGTCTTACTGAGTTGTCTCTTTTGTTTCTGCTTCGGCATAGCTGTGTCCAATTCTTCGTGATGTCGATAGATGGAGCGTGAGTGGTGAACTTTAGCAATGTGTTTATGGCTGAGGCTAGAACTCGCTCAGGCTCACTGTGCTGCACCCGGCTCTTACAGCCGTGGAGGAGCCGGTTTGCTCGGTTTGTCCCAGGCGTGAGCGCCTTTGACTTTCAGTTTGCGTTTGAAGACTTTGTCGCCGCAGGTCGCAAACAGGGTGTCGTTGTCGGCTCCGCCAAAGCTCAAATTGGAAATTCTGCCGTTCGGCGTTGGGATGATGGCGTTGACGCGACCCGCTTGGTCGCAGATTTGAATGCCCATCTTGCTGGTAACGTACAGGCGTCCGTCACGGTCCACGCGCATGCCGTCTGCCTGGCTGATGTCTACGGTGTCGGGAACGTGCAGCCAGTAATATTGCTGTTTGAATTGTACGGTGCCGTCGGCTTTCAGTTGATAGCTGTACACCCAGTGCGAACGGTAATCGTCTACGTACAGCAAGGTTTGATCGGGCGACAGCGTGATGCCATTGGCGTATTTGATGCCGGTGTCTATGACTTTCTTTTCGCCGTTGGGTTTGATCAACCAGACGTTGCTCTGTTCAACCGCGGGAACGTTTGGTTCGGTGACGTAAATGTTTCCGTTGTTGGCGACGACGATGTCGTTGCCACGAATGCCTTCGGCGATGACGGTCGCTTTGCCAGCGGCGTCAAACGCCACAATCTGCTGGATGCCGTTGACGGCGTACAACCGGCCATCGGGACCGAATGCTTGCCCGCTGGCGCGATTGGAATCGGTGACGAATTCGCTGACTTTGCCGTCCAGGCCAGCTTTGAAAATCTTGTTGTTGTTTCCATCGGTGAAAAAGACTTCGCCTTTGGCGTTGGCAACGGGACCTTCGGTGAAGCGGTGACCTTCGCTGACAAGCTGCCAGCCTTCGCCGGGAAGCAACACATCGTTGAGAAAGTTGTTTTTGGTCGGGCCGGTTTTGACCGGAGCAGGCCAATCTTTCCACAGCCATTTGATTGCGTCGGGGAACAGGGAAGTCCCATGCCGACCGTTGTGAGCGCCTTCGCCCCAGACGTGATTGACTTCGTAACCTGAAAACACCAGCGAACGTTCCATTGCCTGATTGGCCATCCACCAGTCGCCACCGTAAATGTTCAAATCGTTCGATCCATCCTGCAAAAACACGCGAATCGGTTTGGCTTCAAACTTACGAATCAGCGTCGAATATTCGTGACCTCCGCGCAAACCGACATAAGTTCCAATTGTGCTGAACACACGGCTGAAGGCATCCGGGCGTTCCCAGGCTGCGGTGAAAGCGGCGATTGCTCCCGATGATGAACCGCCGATGGCTCGGTCGTTGCCGCTTTTTGATAAACGAATGGCTCGGCCATCGCTGGTTTTTTTGGTTTCAACGTCCGGCAGAATCTCTTCCAGAAGGAAGCGCGCGTAATTGTCGCCAAGCCCATCGTATTCAAAGCTGCGGTTGAAACGATCCAGCGCCGTCGTACCGTCTGCGGCGCGGACTTTGCCGTGCATGACGAACACGCCAATGGTGACGGGAATTTCTTTTTTGTGGATCAAGTTGTCGAACACGACTGGCGCATTCCACTGAATGCCGTCCTGGTTGATGTACACGCAAGCCGGTTTGTCGGGCGTGTATTGCGCGGGAACGTAAACCCAATATTCGCGCCAGGTGCCGGGGAAGATTTTTGGACTTTCAAAGGTAAACTTCATCACTTCGCCTTTTGGCACGCCCGGTTGTTCAACGGAATCCGGGTGCTGCGGATAGGTTTCCTGCGGTTGGGCAGGCGGCTGAGCAAAAGCTGCCGAAGCCATGAAAAAAGTAAAGACGAGCGTAAGCAAAACGCGAGTGAGTTTCATAGTTTTCAGTTGTCCTTTTTCGTGGTGACTTGGTTGGAGTGCCGGATTCCAGCTTGCCGCCGAAATCGTGTCATTGAATTGCGGATCGTAAAAGAAATCCGGCGCAACGGCTAGAGCGAGAGCCGTGTCATCGCGAAAAATTGATTGCCGAAAGTAGGGAACTCTGCGCGGTAGCGATGGCGCTTAATCGCTAGCGGCGGCAAGTTGCTGGTGGGCTGGAACAATCGGCAAAGAGATTTGGAAAACGGTGCCTTCGCCGATTTGGCTTTCGACGTTAATTTGGCCGCTATGGTCGCGGATGATGCCGTAGCTGACAGCAAGACCCAGGCCGGTTCCTTTGCCAATTTGTTTGGTGGTGAAAAACGGATCGTAAATTCTGGCCAGATGTTCCGGCTCAATGCCAACGCCGGTGTCGCGAAAGCGGATGATGATCACATCCATGTCCGCTTCGGTGGCAATTTCCAGCCGACCGCCTTGCGGCATCGCATCGCGTGCATTCAGGATCAGGTTCATGAAAACCTGTTGCAGCTTGGCGGCGTTGCCCGGCGCGAACGGCAGCTCAACGGAATAATTGCGAACGACTTCGATTTCGGTGTTGCGAAGCTGCGCTTCCAGCAATTGAATTGTGTCGTCCAGCACGCGGTTCAAATCCACCGGCACAAGACGGGAATCACTGACGCGCGAAAAGTTCAGCAGATTGTTGACGATGGATGACGCCCGCGAAGTCTGGCGATGAATCTTTTCCAGCAACAGATGCCGCGGATCGGTGTCCGGAATTTGTTGCATCAGCATTTGCGAATACGACGAAATTCCGGTCAGCGGCGTGTTCACTTCGTGCGCGACACCAGCGGCCAGCAAACCGATGGACGAAAGTTTGTCGGATTGTTGCAACTGTTCTTCCAGGCGCATGCGTTCAGTCACGTCTTCGATGGCGACCAGCGTGCCTTCGACTTCAGACGTTTTGCTTTGCAATGGCGCAAGCGAAATGTTCAGGGTCAGATCGCGGCCATCGGCGGAGCGCGCGCGGAATTTGTAAATGTTGACCGGTTCGCTGTGCGGAGCGCTGGGCAATCCCTTTAGCCCGTTTGCTCCATGTGTGCCGTTGGCTCCATTTGCCAGTCCGTTTGCCAGTCCATTCAGTCCATTCGAATGCCCGGCCTGCCATTCGCTGCGCGCCATCAGTTCACGCAATGCCCGCAACATCTCCGTGTCGAAAACTTCTGTGATGCGGCGACCAATCGTGGTTTCGCGGCGCAATCCGTAAATTTCTTCCAGCGCTCCATTCCAGTTGGTGATGCGTCCCGACAGATTGATGGCCATTACGCCAACGTTGATGGATTCGATGATGTTTTCGTTGAACTCTTTCAGCCGAGCCAGTTCTTTGGCGCGGGTCGCTTGTTCTTCCAGGAGCAACGCATTTTCAATTGCCACGGCCACGTAGCCGGAAATTGCCCGGAGCAAGCCCGTGTCTTCCGACGAAAGCAGTGCGCCGTCTGTTGGTCGTCCAAGCGCCAGCACCGCAACGATTCTGGAGCGCGAACCGCAGGGCACAAAATAACTGAACATCCGGCGCGACAGCGATTCGACCGGCGTGATCAATCGGCCGGTGATGGCGTCTTCATCGGCGTCCGTGCTTTCGACGCGGACAATGCCAGAACTGTCTGTGCGTTCGCGCAGCAGAGTCAAAAATTCTGTTGGCAAGACGATCTCACGGTTCACGCCTTCAGAGCGGGCAACGCGGAATCCTGACGGTTCTTTGAGGTCTTCGACAAAAATCGCCAACCGTTCGACCGTGAAAACTTCTTTCAATCGCCACATCAAACTGTCCAGCAACGGGTCGAGTTCGGTGGTGGAAGCCAGCGTGCGTCCGAAATCCTGAAGGGTGATTCGGTAATCGTATTTTTCGCCGTAAAAGATTCGGTCAATGCGTTCCTGCAGCCAGTTTTTGACGGGCGCGAACAACATTGCCAAAACCGACATGGCAATGGCGGCAATCAACAACGAAGCTTCCTGGGATATTTGTTGCCGCAAGGATTCGTAACTGACCGCCATCACCGTCCCAAACAGTGCCGCCACGGAAAGCGTGGCAATGATGTAGGCAAACGAACGGCGCATCACCACGTCAACGTCCGTCAGCCGGAAGCGCGCAATGGAGTAGCCGAATGTCAGCGGGATCAGCGCCAATGGCAATAACGAAATCAGTTCCAGAGAATCTGAAACCGCAGGGTCAGTGAAAAATGATGGCACGTAAAACGCGGCAAACAGCGCCGATGCCACGCTCATTCCCCACATCACCCATTTCAGTTGCTGGCGAACAACAATGTTTTGGGCCTGGCGATATGTGCGGATCAGCATTGCCGCGCTGGCAAGCAGCGAAACGGCAAAAAGGAACAGTTCAACTTTGGACAGCCAGTTTCTGGCATTCAGCGCTGAAATCGGAATCAGGTTTCGCAGCGGCGCAAATCTAAGCCAGCTTTCAGCCGCGATCAGAATCACCGGCGGAACATACAGTGCAACTGTCAGCCAACGCCTTCGCGAAACCAATTGTGGCCGCGCAGGGTAAATCGTCGCAAAATGCACAAACATCGGTGCCAGCAAAATCAACGCAATGTAATCAACAAAGTCTACAGCTTTGTCGAATTGCATTCGCATTTCTTCGGTTGGGCTGTAGAAATGCGCGATGAAGGCAAGCAGGCAGAGCAGGAAGAAGTGCGTGACATGCGGCGCGCGGCCCTGGCGCAGCAAAAAGTAGATTCCGATAGCCAGATAGATCAGACCAACCAGCGCTAAATACAGGCCACGCAAAAGATGAGTGGGGCGAGCTTGAAGTTTCAGGTCGGCAACGCCTTCGCGCATGACGGTTTCGCCAGTGTCGTTGCGCTTTTCGATCCAGTAACTAAGCGTGGATGCTTTGTCGTCCTGGGCGCGGTCCTTAGCCAGGTCCAGGTAGATTTGAACGTGCTGGGCTTTGGTGACTTCTTCAAAATCGTCAACCCCGCCAGTTGGGCTGATGCCGATCAGAACGTCGCCTGGCCGAATGCTTTCTTTTGATGCTGGGCCGCCGGGTTCGATGTGGGAAGCGACAACGCCAAGTTCCGGATCGTCTCGCCAGACGACGCCGTCCGTCAGCACAACTTTTTGGTTCAACCGGTCGCGCAGATTGAACGCGCCGATACCCAACGCCACCAAGGCGATGAAAAGCAGCAACAATGTGCGTGTCGTAACTCGAGTTGTGCTGGGTTGTGGTGTCACGTTTTATTTTTCAGTCTTTCAGTGTATTCAGCCCCAGCAAAGCTAGCTTGTGTGGAAGTTTTCTGCGGTTTTGATTTCGATCCGCCAATTTACCAACGGAAAGCAAAACCGCCGCGAACCGAACGGCGTGTTCGAGTAGCGACAATTTGAATTGTGCCGTCGTCGGTTCCAATCGCCTGATCCAGCAGATTGCGAGCGTCAACAACAGCTTGCCAGCGAACGGGCAAACCGAAGTTTGGCAAATCCTGTGTCACATAAATATTCAGGTTCGGGTCGTAAACGCTCATTTGACCGGCGAACGGATCAATCGCAAACACAACAGCCGATGGCGACAATCGGATGACCGTCGAAATGCGTGTGCCGGTTCGATGCCTGAAGTCCAAGTCAAGGCGTGCCGCCGCAACCTGGAAGAAGGCACCTCTGAATAACCCGGCAGGTGAAACTGTATCCAAAGGCTGATTGGTAAATTGCTCGCCGCGACCAAAGCTGTAACCGACCGAAGTCGTCACGTAATCGTTAAAACGGCGATTGTACATCAGCCTGACGCCGCGTGACGCGCCATTCATTGCGGTCACACGGTTCGCAACTTGTTGGAATGTTTGCTGATTTTCCGGTGACGCTTCCAGCGGCAATGCCAGCACGCCCACACCGTGGCCTGAAATCAGGTCGTAAAACGCCGAAGCCGCAATTGACGAATTGCCTTCACCAAACATCCTCTCGATGCCAGATTCAAACCGCTGGCTGCGGTCCGGGATTGGCGAACCGGCGAAAGCGACTTCCGCAGATGAAGTGGCGAATGACGCTTGCAGGTTTTCAGTGTCGAAGTTTTCGAGTGACTGATTTTGATGATCGGTGCCAGGCGTTGCAGCAGCGTTTATTCTCCATTTCGCTGTTGGTGAATACTGAACGGCAAAACGCGGCAAGATACTGTCGTGCTGTCTGTTCGCAGAGCCAACAAAGCGAGAGTAATCAAATCCATAAATCAACAACAGCGGTTGAAAAACCTGAGACGCAACTGTGGCGGACACGGAAACCTGATCTAGCAATCCCCCATCATCCGTTGGCGAAAGGGGGTTGTTGTCTGGCAGCAGTCCATTGCCGTCAAATGTCGCGCCGTTCATCGTCGTGGCCGATTCACGTCCCAGCCTTCTGGCAAGGGCGACCTGACCATAGCTGATTGCTGCTGTGATTTGATGTTTGTCGCTGGGGCGATATGTGCCGATTGCAGAAACGCGCTGTGGCGCAAGTTGGCCGACTCCGCGTTGGCCGATCACCGCCATCTCAAACCCGCTTCCAAAAGAACTGGATATCGCAAAGTTCGTCCCAAAAAAGCTGGCTGCCGGATAGCCATTCTGCGAAGCTGAACCAACCGCGATAAATTGCGCTACGCCATGAATCGTCGGGCGCTCAGCAATATGTTTCGCCTGCAAGGCTCTTTCCGGATCCAGGTCAACAACATCGTCAGCTTCTTCAGTCAGATTCATTGCGTGACGCGGAGCACCACGAGCAATCCAGCGATAATCATCACTGTCTCCACGCCGTTGCACGAGCGTGTCATCGCGTTTCAGATTGAAGTTCTGGGTAACGTGTACCGGACGCTCCAGCACCACATTGGTGATACGCGGAGCGAAGCCTTCCGCAAATGCGCGCAGGCGATAGGTTCCCGGCATAATCCCGGCGGTGAATCTTCCTTTCAGGTCTGTATTAACGCGCTTCAGTTCCTTGCCGCGATGCCTGGATTCGAGGAGAGCGACGACAGCGCCGGGCAGCGGCTTGCCGCCTTCGTCTTTCACTGTTCCAGAAATAAAGGCAAAAGCCGGAGCGGCTTCGACCACTGCAAAGGAATTATTGTTGTGCTCAGAAGTGGGAGTTGCCGCAAGCGATCCCAATACGCAACCCACCAATAGAACTCGCAAAGCCTTCTTCATATCGTAAGCCCGCCTTTCAGTAACCGCCGTCGAAACGACGCAGGGCAAAGGGGAAAGCACCATTTATTTTTAGTCAAATCCCAGCAACGGATTGTCTGGTGTTTTTAGAACGTCTTGGTGTGCGCAGATTGTCGAGTATTTATGGATAAAGTGTCAATCAGCCAGCTAAAACGCTTGACACATTTTGAAACCGGGTTTAGATTCCGCGCCAACCTCAAGTACGAAGCAGCGAACTTCGATATCAAAAACGCTTCTGAGTGGCATCGGATCAAGCGTTACCAAAATTCAAAAACGTCTCGCCCCTGTTTGCTTGATAAAGCAATTGTCTTTCCGTGGGAATGCGCTTATTGGCGCAGCGATATTCAACCTTAAAACAATTTGTTTTTGTAACGGTGACTTGTGTCGTCTGCGATTGATGATGCGAATGGCTGTCCGTGTCTTTTATCTGTGATGACGCGAACGCATAAGACTTCGCCTTGCTGTAGTCAGTGAGGCTTGGATTATTTCTATGTGTCTTCCTACCACCCTGAACACCTCCAAAACACCAAGCTGCCAAAGAGCAGCCCTACATTACTGACTGACAACCACCCAAACACCTACCAAAACACCAACCGCCCTTGTGAATCTTTTGATTCGCAAGGGCGGCCCCGCATCCATACCAAACAAAGCCCGATTACGGATTCCCTCAAAGCCTTTACTCGACAGTTTCATAAAGCCAGTCATTTACAGCAAATGGCAGACGTTCGATCGCTCTGGTGAAAATCGGCCACTTGTGAACCAACTTGATGTAGTTGATCGCGTCATCCACAAGAGCTTTACAAGCAGGTTGTTTATGAATTTTCTTTTTGTCAGTTAATTTTTCATGTGCCCAATTAAACGATAAAAATCCGTGGAATTCATCCGCCGCCCAACACTTGATGACTTCATCATATCGTTCACCTGCATGTTCGAGCATTTCGATTTTTAGCAATCCCAGACCCGCATCACTTAGACGGAGGTCGTTTTCACTTACTCTGATTTGCACAATTTCTCCTATAAATTTGGTGTAAGCAGTTGGCTCTCCACTAATCTCGGTTATCAGCCTGCGAAACATGCATCCGCGAAGGAGACGGTCAAAATATTGTCTTGTGTAGTCTTCCGTGCAAGGTCCCCGATCTTGCTTGATTATCGCCTCTTCTACGCATTCCACATACTTTAACCCGATATCTTTCAATGCCTCGTGCAGTCGCCTCTTGAGATGGTCATCTACCCAAGTAGTCAATTCTGTAAAGTTCATAAACGGCGGCAAGAGATTCACAGCTTTGCTCGACATGATTAATCCTGATCCCGATATGACTTGTGGAAATTTTCTTTCAGGCTTACTTCGCTGTCTGCCATCATCAAATAGTTTTTGTAGCGCAGAACTAAATGGAACAGGCATATCAGGTCTTTGAGTGGCGCCCAGTTCAGTCAAGTCTGTCAGAAAGGTTCTGATAGGTTCGAGTCTTGGTTCTCCCGATTTTGGGTCTACAAACCAATGTACCCTGACAGCGTGATCATTGATGGGATCATAAGCGCCGCCTCGAACTCCATACGCGCCAGAGAAGAAAAAGAAAGGCGCATCACGAGTAGCCTGGTGATATTTCGTGAGCAAAATGTTGATAGATTCTGTGTTTGGTTGAGCATCTTCATCTATACGAATAATCGGATACCCCGCGAGATGATCTGTATGTCCTCGTGCTAGCCGAATGATAGCCTCGACAAACTTAGGCGAATCATAAGTAAACCTATTTCCCATACCATGAAGAAGCTCAAGAAGCTTAGGGTCAAACTGAATAATGCTGTCAAATAAATCAAGCAGGTGTTGAAGGCCAATGTATCTGAACTTCATTTTGTGGGTCAGGTTTATTCCCAGCTCCAATTTCGCTTTTTCTTCAGCTTTCCTCAAAATACCTATTAAATATTTCTCCCGCTTTAAAGTTTCAACCCTCACTGAAATATTTTCTGAGTTTGTAAGCTGCGGCACTTCTTCTTTAACAGCCCAGTCGACGTATGCATAGACAAGCCCTATCTGATTACAGACAAGGTATGGCTTGATGATTTCAGAATAGGTTTCAACGAGTTCCTGCTCGCTGTCCATCATGTCATCCTTGTACTGCAAACTTGCGAAGTGAGTGAACATCACGGCCTTGGGCGTCATAACTTTCATTCCTCCTGAGCTGGTTTGTATTGTGGCGACCGCTAATAACAGCAAAGATTGCAATGTGACTGAGACTACGCGCGGAGCCTACCCCCATTCAGTAGTTTTATCAAAGGATTCGGCTCAAGTTGGAAAGATGGATACCATTATCATAAAAGTTAATCTTGTGGGGGTGATTGGCAAATGGTATTTTGATTTCCCGTTAACTATTAGCAATCGGAGAACTAGACAATGAAAGTTGAAACAGGGGTGATCGCCGCAGCAGGATCGGGCACACGAATGCTGCCGATCACACTTGGTTACCCCAAAGAACTTCTACCAATCATCAACAAGCCTGCGATCCAACTCATCATAGAAGAATTCATCAATTCGGGAATATCTAGAATCGTCCTCATAACTGGCGAAAATTCTGATCCTTTGCGCCGAAAGTACCAGCCGTCAGTCATTCCTCCTCGTGGCAAGTACAAAGCTCTCGATGATTTCTATGAGTTGATGAGCAGTATTAACTTGATAATCGAAACCCAAGAGGGCCCCTACGGAAATGGCACTCCACTAATGGTTGCGCGTAAGCATATTCCTGTTGGTGAAGGTTTCATTTATGCTTATGGTGACGACATCATCAAATCGAAGGTGCCATTTGCCAAAGACTTGATTGAAACTCATAACCGTACAGGTGCTTTGGTAGTGGGTACTCAAGAAGTTCCTTGGGAAGACGTGGTGCGTTATGGAATTGTCGAGTTCAAAGACAGCGTATCGGGTGAGATGAAGGATGTGGTTGAAAAGCCTTTGCGTGAAGAAGCGAAGTCGAACCTGGCAATGTTCGGGCGGTTTCTGCTTTCGCATGACATTATTGAAATCTTGGCTGAAACGCCTCTTGGTAAGGGAGGAGAGTTGTGGCTGACAGATTCCGTGCGCGAATACATTCGCCGAGGTGGCCGCGTTGTTGCACAGCCTGTGACTGACGGCGAATGGTTGACCATCGGAGATCCGATTAATTACCTGAAAACTGTGATTGAATACGCTTTGGAAGATGACGAAATACGCGCCGCACTTGAGCCGCGTATTCGTAAACTGCTTGGCTGAAAATAAAGAACGGGATTTTTCAGGGTGAAAACAATCCTGAAAAATCCCGTAAATCTTGTCGAAAGTTTTCCTGCTACTTGATGACTTCGACGCCTAAATAGGGAACCAAAACCTTCGGCACGTTCACCGAACCATCCGCTTGCTGGTAATTTTCCAGAATCGCCAGCCAAGTTCTTCCCACCGCCAAACCTGAACCATTCAGTGTGTGAACAAATTCCGTTTTCGATTTGCCTTCGCGTTTGAAGCGAATCTGGGCTCGGCGCGCCTGGAATGCTTCGCAGTTCGAGCAGGACGAAATTTCGCGGAACGTGTTCTGGCTGGGCAGCCAGACTTCGATGTCGTAGGTCTTTGCGGACGAAAAGCCCATGTCTCCTGTCGAAAGCGCCACTGTCCGGTAAGGCAGTTCCAGCCGCTGCAAAACGGTTTCGGCGTTGCGGGTCAGTTCTTCCAGTGCCGCGTACGAATCTTCAGGCTTGGTCAGCTTGACCAGTTCGACTTTGTCGAACTGGTGCTGGCGGATCAAGCCGCGCACGTCACGCCCGTAGCTGCCCGCTTCAGACCGAAAACAAGGCGTGTAGGCCGTGTAACTGATCGTCAAATCTTTCTCTTCCAGAATTTCGTCGCGGTGCAGATTGGTCAGCGGAACTTCGGCGGTTGGCACCAGGTAATAATCGCGTTCGAATCTGACTTTGAATAAATCCTGTTCGAATTTCGGCAGTTGTCCGGTTCCGAAAAGCGAATCCGTATTGACCATAAACGGCGGCAGCATTTCGCGATAACCGTGTTCTGTTGTGTGTAAGTCGAGCATGAACGAGATCAATGCGCGTTCGAGCTTTGCGCCGATGCCGCTGAGAACCGAAAAGCGAGCGCCGGTGACTTTGGTAGCGCGTTCGGTGTCCAGAATGCCCAAAGCAGTTCCGATGTCTACGTGGTCTTTGGGTTCAAAGCCTTCGGCGGCGAAATCGCGCGGTGTTCCCCAGCGACGGACTTCAGCGTTGGCGGATTCGTCTTTGCCGACTGGAACCGATTCGTGCGCCAGATTCGGCACGCGGGTCAGAATGTTGCGGAATTCGTTTTCCAGTTCTTCGACGCGTGCTTCTGCGGCTTTGATTTTTTCGCCCAGGCTGCGGGCTTCGGCTTTTTTGGCTTCGGCTTCTTCTTTTTTGCCTTCGCGCATCAATCCGCCAACTTCTTTGCTGATGCGGTTGCTGCTGGCGTTCAGTTCATCACGTTCGCGGATCAAAGCGCGGCGTTCAGTGTCGAGTTTCTGAAAATCTTCAAGTAAGGCTGGATCAAAGTTGCGCGCGCTGAGTCGCTGGCGCACTTGATCGAAATTCTCACGGACAAAATGCAAATCGAGCATATCTAACCCCAAAAAATAAAAATGCTGCAAAAAGCAGAAGCCAGCAAAGTACGCATCCTGCCGGAGACTGTCAACAACGAATTGAGGCAACCGCATTGCTATGCTAGCGTTGCGCCGCTTTCACATCCCACAACTTCAAAGAGGTCCATCATGAAAAATAAAATCGTCTGTTCGGTTGCGTTGTTCTGCATTTCGGCTTTGCTGTCAGTTGCGGCGTTGGCTCAGGCCAAAACGCAGCAAACTGCGCTTGATCGTTACATCGCCCAAAAGGATTCTGTGTATGGCTGGAAGCTGGTCAACACGATTGAAGGCGCAGGGTATCGCGGCTACGTGCTGGAATTGACTTCGCAAACCTGGCGCAGCGAAAAAGATGTGGATCGTCCTGTCTGGAAACATTGGCTGACCATCGTCAAGCCGGAAAAGGTCGTCGGTAACAAAGCGCTGTTGTTCATCGGCGGAGGCAAAAATGGCGATCCGGCTCCGGCGAAAGTTTCCGAACGTTCGGCGAAAGTTGCGGTGGAAACGCAAACTGTCGTCGCCGATTTGGGGATGGTTCCAAACCAGCCACTGTTTTTTACCGATTCCAAAGACAAAGGGCGTTCGGAAGACGATTTGATCGCTTACACCCGCGTGAAGCATTTTTCGACGAAAGACGATTTCTGGCTGGTGCGGCTGGCGATGGTGAAAAGCGGCGTGCGTGCGATGGATGCGGTTCAGGAATTTCTGGCTAGTGAAGTAGGCGGCAAAACCAAAGTGGATCAGTTCGTCGTTGCCGGAGGCTCAAAGCGCGGCTGGACTACGTGGCTGGTCGGAACAGTGGACAAACGCGTTGTGGCGATCATGCCGCTGGTGATTGACGCGCTAAATTCAGAAGTGATTACCAAACATCATTTTGAAGCCTACGGATTCTTTTCTCCGTCGCTGAACGATTATGTCAATCATGGGTTGTTTCCGCACAAAATCGGCACGCCGGAATACAAAGCCGTGCTGGACATCGAAGACCCGTACAACTATCGCCACCGAGCCAGCCTGAAAATGCCGAAATTTATGATCAACGCGGCGGGCGATCAGTTTTTCCTGCCGGACAATTCCCAGTTTTATTACGGCGATTTGCCTGAAGAAAAACACATTCGCTACGTGCCAAACGCCAAACACGATCTGGCAGGTTCGGATGCTACAGAAAGCATGATCGCGTTTTATCAAGCCGTCTTGGCTGGCAAGCCGCGTCCGCGCTTTTCGTGGGTGAAGCAGAAAGATGGTTCGCTAGTCGTGAAGCCAATTGATAAACCAACGCAGGTAAATCTGTGGCAAGCGACCAATCCGAACACGCGCGATTTTCGGTTGGATTTGATCGGCAAGGCTTACACCAGCACACCGCTTCAGCCGGAGAAAAACGGCTCCTACGTTGGCCGCGTGGCCAAGCCGCAAAAAGGCTACACCGCATTTTTCGTCGAGATGGTTTACGACTCCGGCGGAAAATACCCCTTCAAGTTCACAACCGAAGTCAGCGTTGTGCCGGACGTGCTGCCGTTCAAGTTTGAAGACGCAGCGAAAAAGTACGCCAAAACTGCGCACTAGATCGGTTTTCAATTCAGTTTACGGGATAGCCGCAGTAGACAGCCCAGGCT
>CAZMXG010000184.1:0-14941 GCA_964570175.1 uncultured Heliomicrobium sp.
AGATATGAAAGTGAAGGTGTTTGGAATCCTGATATTTGCCCAAGTTGTTGAGAACTCGATCCGCTCCGTGTTCGGCAACGATCGTGTCGGCAATCTGTCTGATGACGGCGAACAACTCAATCAGCAAAGCGTTGTCGCCCGGTTCTAGCGTCAACAACGAACCGATATGTCGTTTGGGGATAACGACAATATGAACCGGCCAAAACGGGCGCGTGTGATGAAACGCCAGCACGTTTTCTGTTTCGAGGACTTTGTTAATTGGCGTGCGCCCGCTTAGCGCTTCTTCGCAGTAAAAATCTTCTGTCATTGATTATTTTGGATATGACCTAACGAATTAAACTTGCCCAGCCTTCACCAATTCTCGCCGCCGAGCGCGCGTTGCTAAAAACTCTTTGGCTTCCTTGTACAGGCGTTTACGCTCTGCCGATTTGAAGATTGCGCCTTTGACAATGCGGTAGATCGGCTTCGGACGGAAGTAGTATTCGTCGTAAAACTTGTGAACCCAATCCAGCATTTCCGCGCCAGACAAATGTGGGAAGTTGGCCATCGGCAATTGCTGCCCCAGTTCATCAGACATCGTGGTGTTCAGGATGACGCCGTTGTCGCGGAACCATTCGTACATTTCGGTTCCAGGATATGCATGCGCGACGGAAACTTGCAGCGTTTCCGGGTCCATCTCTTTCGCATACTTGATGGTTTCTTTGATCGTTTCACGGGTTTCGCCGGGAAGCCCGATGATGAAATCGGCGTGGACTTTGATGCCAGCGCGTTTACAGTCTTTAACGAATTGCAGCGACTGCGCGGCGTTGATGCCTTTCTTGATGTTTTTCAGAATCTGGTCGTTACCGGATTCAAAGCCGACGATGAACAGGCGGCAACCTGCGTCTTTCATCACCTTCAAGGTTTCGTAATCCAGGCTGGCGCGAGCGGTGGAAGACCATTGGAATTTCAACGGCTTGAAGGCTGCGCTCATTTCGACCATGCGCTTGCGGAAGTAAGCAAACGTGTCGTCGTCGAAAAAGATTTCCTGCAAGCCTTCTGGCTTGAAGGCATCCAGCGCCCATTCGACTTCGTTGGCAACGTCCTGAACGGAGCGTTTTCGTTGCGCGTGATCATCAAAAGTCTGCGGCCACAAACAGAACGTGCAATGCGCCGGGCAGCCCCTGGTCGAGTAAAACGCGATGTACGGATGCAACAGAAACGGGACGTTGTATTTGGTGATGTCCATGTCCCGTTTGTAAATTGGCGTTACCCATGGAAATTTATCCAGATCAGTAACTAACGGTTCGGGCGGAGTCGAAACCATTTGCCCACCATTCTGATTGCCGCGCAAAAAATAAACACCCGGAATTTTGTCCAGCGGTTCGCCCGAAGCAAAACGAACAACCTGATGATCGAATTCTTTGTGCGTGACAAAATCAACTGCCGGGCTGGCCATCAAAGCGACTTCGGGATGTGTCGTTACCGGTGGACCGACGAATGCAATTTTCAGCGCCGGGTTCAGCTCCTTCATTCGTTCGGCAATTTTTACGTCAATCGAAAATCCCACGTGCGAAGTGAATAACACAACGAAGTCGTAATCTTTGGCAATTTGCGCGGTTTCTTCCGGGCCAATGTGATGTGGCCCAGCATCCAGCAAGCGCGACTCGCCGCCTAAATCTCGGATCATCGCTGCCGGATATCCCAGCCATACCGGATACCAGTAACTTTCAATTTCACGTGTCGCAGGCCAACGAGAACTAGCGCCTCCGTCAAAGTTTTCGAAGGAAGGAGGATTCAACAAAAGTGTTTTTAGCAAAATGGTACCTCTTAAAACTATAAAGCTTATTTGATCTTGCCGGTAAACTCCTGGCGCAAATGCACTGGCTCTACCGGGACACGGCGCAGCCGCAGGTTGAGCATCTCCACCAAAACCGAAAACGCCATTGCGAAATAAGTGTAGCCCTTGGGAATGTGCTGGCCCAAGCCTTCTGCCACCAAATTCACGCCAATCAGAATCAAAAATGCCAGTGCCAGCATCTTGACCGTTGGATGCCTTTGCACGAAATCGCTGATGGCACCGGAAAAGAACAACATAAATCCGACCGAAACGACAACGGCAACCACCATGATCGAAATGTCCTGAACCATCCCGACCGCCGTGATTACGGAATCGAGCGAGAAGACGATATCTATCACCATAATTTGGATGATGACGCCGGCAAATGAAGCCCCGACCTTCGCGTCCGATTCCCCCTCCGCGCCTTCCAGCTTGTTGTGAATCTCGTGCGTCGCTTTGGCGATCAAAAACAATCCGCCGACCAGCAGGATCAAATCGCGCCCGGAAATTTCCTGGTTGTAGACGGTAAACAGCGGCTTAGTAAGCCGCATAATCCAGGTCAGCGAAAAGAGCAGTAGCAGGCGAGAAACCATCGCCGCCAATAGTCCCAACACGCGAGCTTTCTTTTGCAACTCGCCGGGAAGTTTCCCCGCCAAAATCGAGATGAAAATGATGTTGTCTATTCCGAGTACGATTTCCAGCGAAGTCAGCGTGAGCAAGGCAATCCACGCTTGCGGATCAGTCAACCAGTTCAAATCTAGGCCTCCCAAGGAATGTTGGCGACTCCAAATGCCAACATTGTCTGGCTAAAACGTTACTTGGACGAATATGGTGTTGAGACGATTCCATCGTTGCATCAAGTGTTGGGAAAATGATTGCAAGGGTAGCAATAAGCCATGAGCTTGGCAAATTGCCGGTCCGTCATTCTCTTGTTATGCTCGTGGTCGTATTTGCAACCACCATTTATGACCACACAAATCAGTGCATTGAGCTTGATGGAACGAAAATTGGCTGGCGGTGTCGAAGAGGCGTTCACCTATTGCCGGCAAATGGCAGAATCTCATTACGAGAACTTCCCGGTTGGCTCGCTGTTAATTCCGAAGCCTTTACGAAAGCATGTTTACAGCATTTACGCTTTTGCTCGCACGGCGGACGATTTTGCCGACGAAGGATACGAAACCGGGGAATTGACCGAAGCCGAGCGACTGGCGGCGCTGAATGACTGGCAACAAAAATTGGAACGTTGTTTTGTCGGAGAGGCCGATCATCCGGTGTTTATCGCTCTTGGCGCAACGGTCAAAGAGCTGAATCTGCCGATCAAGCTCCTCAGCGATCTGCTGTCAGCTTTCAAGCAGGATGTAGTCAAGCGCCGGTACGCCAGTTTTGACGAAGTGCTGGATTACTGCACGGGCTCTGCCAACCCGGTTGGGCGATTGATTTTGCTGCTATTTGGCTATCGAGATGAACGATTGCACCGGCTTTCAGATCACATTTGCACTGCCTTGCAATTGGCCAATTTCTGGCAGGATGTTTCCGTGGATATTCGGAAAGATCGAATCTATTTACCGCAGGATGAGATGGAAAAGTTTGGCGTAACAGTTGACGATTTGCGCGAAGCCAGGTTCAGCAGCCAGTTTGCTGAATTGATGAAATTTCAGGTTGAGCGCACCTGGGAGCTGTTTCATCAAGGCCGAGAGTTGCCCGAACTGGTCCACGGGCGATTGAAGTATGAATTGCGGCTGACGTGGTTTGGCGGAACCAACATCCTAAAACAGATCGAAGGACTGGGGTACAACACATTGAACCAGCGCCCGACAAATTCGACTGGGGACAAGTTGCGGTTGCTGGCGCGAACCCTGATGGGGTAAAAGAGTCGCGAAACCTTGACCGGTGAATCTTCTTAAACAAGCGTTGCTTGCCTGACCATTATCTCCTGCACGAAAAATCATTGGAGGAATCATGAAGCGATTTTTCTTCGCGCTGACCATTGTGAGCGTTTTGTGGATGACTGTACTGACGCAGCAGAAACCAATCAGGACAGAGCTTATAAGCCTTGCCAATGCCGAACGAGCCTTCGCCAAAATGTCCGTTGAAAAAGGCGTCCGTGAAGCGTTCTATAACAACTTTGCCGAAGACGGCATCAACTTTCAGCCGCACCCAACCAACACACGCGAGGCTTATCGCAAAACTCCTGCGCCCGCGACTTTGCCGCCAGTGACATTGAATTGGGCGCCGATTTACGGCGACATTTCCCAAGCAGGGGATATGGGGTACACCACTGGCCCTTTCGCTGTTGAAGACCACAGTCCTGCCAAACGTCCCACACGCCATGGAATGTATTCCTCGGTCTGGAAAAAACAGGCAGATGGCAGTTGGAAGGTTTTGCTTGATCTTGGGATTCAAGTGAACTCGGCCGTAGCGCCGCTCGATGCGCCGTTTCAAGCAGCGCCGATTTGGAATGTTAAGCCGCACAAAGCCAGTGCCGAAGACAATCTGGCCAGTTTGCTGAAAGCAGATCGCGCATTTTTTGAGCAATCCAAAAGTGCAGCTTCAGTCGCCTGGCAAAAGTTTTTGAGCGATGACGCGCGCATTCATCGCAACCAGATGATGCCAGTCGTCGGTAATGCTGAATTGAAAACATGGGTTGGCAAGCAATCTGCTGCCATCAGCGGAGAGCCGATCAAAGCCGATGTGGCCAGTTCCGGCGATTTTGGCTATAGCTACGGCAAATATGAATTAAAAGCGGAGAAGGTCGAAAAAGGATATTACGCGCGTGTGTGGAAGCGGAACGCCAAAGGCGATTGGCGAATCGTGTTTGATGTCACCAACCCTTTGCCGGAGGAGAAATAGATGAGCAGGAACATTTGGGCAAAGCCGTTATTCTTAAGTGTTATTTGTCTGGCTGCACTGTTGTCGCTTGGCCGTGTTGCTGCACGCCAAGCCGAGTCAAAGCCAGTCACGCCTCTAAAAGTTAATGATGTTTCTGAACTGGCAAGAAAGATTCAGGTTCGGTTTCTTGATCTTCGCAAAGAAGCCGAATTTCCAGGCGCTAACATCGGCATCGTTTGGGGCAACGACAAAGCGATGAGTGTTTCGATAGGCTTTTCTGACCTGGAAAGCCAGAAAGCGCTGAAACCGAGTGATCGAATGCTGGCGGGAAGCATCGGGAAAACTTACGTTTCCGCCATCACGCTGCAACTGGTTGAAGAAGGAAAGCTGGAACTGGATGACAAGATCGAAAAGTGGCTGGGCAAAGAACCGTGGTTTGATCGGCTGCCAAACGCTCGAAGCATCACGCTGCGAATGCTCATGAACCACAGCAGCGGCATTCCCGAACACGTGCAGGACAAAGCCTTTGCCAAAGCCTTGCTGGATCAGCCCGACAAGGTTTGGAAGCCGGAAGAGTTGATTGCTTACATTCTGGACCGCAAGCCGCTTTTTGAAGCAGGAAAAGACTGGTCGTATGCCGATACGAACTACATCCTGGTTGGGATGATTTTTGAGCGCGTGTCCGGCAAAACTGTGTACGGCGAGGTGCAGCGGCGAATTCTGGACAAGCTCAAGTTGAAAGAAACGCTGCCGTCAGACAGCCGAACGATTGCTGGCTTGATTCCAGGCTATTCCCAAGTTGGCAGCCCGTTTGGCTTTGAAGGTCGCACGATCATCGAAGGCAAGTTTATCGTCAATCCGCAGATGGAGTGGTGCGGCGGAGGTTTCGCTTCGACCGCGCAGGATTTGGCGCGTTGGGCAAAGTTTCTGTACGAAGGCAAAGTGCTGGATCGGCCTAGCATGAAAGATTTACTGGATGCCGTTCCGGCCAAAACCGGACGCGGCGACAAATACGGCCTTGGCGTGCAAGTCCGCGAAAGCCAATGGGGAATTAGCTACGGTCATGGCGGCTGGTTTCCTGGATACTTATCGGAAATGGAATACTTCCCAGAGCACAAAGCCGCCATCGCGATTCAACTCAACACCGATGATATTCGTAACAAGTTGAAGCGAAGGCCACGCGCTTTTCTTGCTGAAGTAGCAACGCTAGTTTTTGGTGCGGCGAAGCGGTGAAGGACTCAAGAAAATAACTCAGCAAAGCCGTTGATTGATCGAAAGGCATTATCGGGTTGGGGGTGATTGCCTGGGCGCAAAGACAAGACGCATGGCATTCCGGCTGCTGAAGCTGCATTAAGTTCAGCCACCATGTCCGAAACGAACAAGATTGTTTCGGACGATTGCTGAATACTGGCAGCGATCCGGCGATAACTTTCGATTTCTTGTTTCGCACCGATGGTGGTGTCGAAATATCCGCTCAGCAGCGGCGTCAAATCTCCTGCGACGGTGTGGGCGAACAGCAGTTTTTGCGCCAGCACGCTACCGGAAGAATAGATGTAAATCTGTTTTCCTTGCTGATGCCAGCGCTTTAACGCGAGCGGAACATCGTCAAACACCTGACTTCGCAGTTCTCCCGCTTCATAACCTTCCTGCCAGATTTTGCCTTGCAGCGATTTCAGCGGCGTGGATTTGCGGTCACGATCCATTAGCCAGTCAATGTATTCAGTCGCGGAATCCAGTTCGGCTGGAAACGCTGGCGGATTCAGTCCTTGCTCAGCATCGGCAGCGTGTTCTTCGCGCAGTAGCGCCAGATCGGTTTGAACGCTTTCGGCTGACCAATGCTGGCTCAAGTAATCGTGCATCCGCCGCCGCGCAAAAGGGAACAGCACCTGATAGACGAAATCTATTGGCATGGTTGTCCCTTCGATGTCGAGCAGAATGCTGCGCCCGATCTGGATGCTTTCTGGCTGGTTCATTGGGCGGTGATGGTTTGTGGCGCGATAAACGACGGGCCAAAACAAAGCGGTTGGTATTTTTCGTCAACACCGCTGGCGGAATAATTTGGCGACCAGCCGGCAGCGTCTTTGAACAAACGGATGGCGCGAATGCGGCGGTCTTCGCAGAGGTTGAACCAATGCAGCGTTCCGCTGGGCACCCGGATCAAATCGCCCGCTTGGACTTCGATGGAGCAAACAGGACCGTTGGCCGGCCCATTCTTCGGGTTGATGTGGAACAGGCCACGACCTTCAATGATGAAACGGACTTCGTCGTCATCGTGCGTGTGTTCGCGGCTGAATTTGGCCAGCATTTCGGACAAGCCCGGCATTTGCGGTTTCACGTCAATCACGTCTGCGGTGACATAGCCTTCACTAGCTTTCAAACGCTCGATTTCTGGTGAATACGCCGCCAGGATTTCTTCGGCGGGCGCGTCGGCTGCGACCACGTGCGCTGGCTCCCAAAGTTCGTACGTAATGCCAATCGTGGACAAAAACTGTTTGATCTCTTCCGGTTGACTGATCGAACGGTTTTCGTCAGGGATGTTTACTGTCGCCATATTTCCTCCTCTTCAATTGGCGAATCGAGTTCGCCCTGTGACTTCCAGCAAAAATTCCAAAATCTCTATGTGGCGCTTTGCTTCCTGAATGCTTGCTCCCCAAGTGTATAGCCCATGACCGCGAAGCAAAAAACCATGTGCATTTGGCTGCTGGGATAGCAGCGTCGAAAGCCGTTCGGCCAGTTCGGTCATATCCTGCGAGTTTTCCAGAATCGGCAACCATTCTTCGTGTTCGTGCGTGCGAACGCCCGCCAAGCCTTTCAGCATTTCGTAGCCGCTGATTTTGAGTCCACCTTCGTTGGCGTGGGCGTTTGAAAGCAATGTGGTCCAAACCGAATGCGTATGCAAAACGGATTTGGCTCCGCGCAGGCGCACCAGCGTCAAATGCAGACTGGTTTCGTCTGACGGTTTGCCATTGCCCGCAACTACGCGTCCGCTATCGTCAAGCAGGACAAACTGGTTACTGGTGAGCTGGCCTTTATCATTTCCGCTGGCGGTAATCAGCAAGCGCAGTGGTTCAGATTCAGCCACCGCGCTGAAATTGCCACTGGTTCCCAACACCCATCCGCGTTGATAAAAGTTCCTGCCGCATTCGGCCAGTAATTCAGCCACGTCAGAATAATTGTTTTGAGCTTCGATGTTCATTTATCCGGCGGCAAAAACTTAATGTCAGAATCGAATTTGCGGTAGTTGCGAAACTCGATCACGTTTCGGGTGTAGTGACGCTCGCGGTCGCTGCCCAGCAGCACTTCGGCGCGAACCGGCAGCAAATAAGTCTGGTCGGAGATTTTTACCCAATCGTATTCAACGGAGCTTTCAGCCAGCGTGATGGAAAAATTCACGGGCATGCCTTCGTTCGCTTCTTCGATTCTCAAGACGCGTTTGGTTTCAACATCAATCCAGATTGTTCCTTGATAACCCGTCGTGACTGTTTGGTGGGTGTTTTTGTCCGTGATCTTGCTGGCCGAAAACGCTTTCTTGACTTTGAAATCGTAAACTACGGTTTGGCGTTTATTGAAAAGTTCTTTCTTCAGTTCTTTGAACTCCGCTTTGGATTCGGGAACAAACACCGCAGCGATCAACGAACCGAATTCTCCCGTCGAAGTCGAACCCCCCAGGTTTTCATACTTCAGCGTAGATGGTTTACCGTTCATCTTGGTCAATGTGTACTTTTCGCCGCTTCTTTCCTTGTAGGCCAACTCAATTTCCAGGGTGTCTTCTTTCTTCCAATCTTTGTCGCCGGGTTTTTGTGCATAGCGCGTGACAGTTTGGGTTGCCATAAAATCGGGCAGATTGTCTGCGTACTCCAATGCATAAAACCGCGCCTGTTCCAGGAACGGCAGCTTGGCAAACGCTTCCGCGCGCGCTTTTTCCTTCGCGTCTTCGTCTTCCTGGGTCGGTAAAGGAGCTGCAGTTTGTTCAGCAGTTTTCAAATGCGGCTGATCGGGTCGTGGCGGCGGCGGAGGTTCTTCCTTTTTGACGGAATCGCGAATCGCATCCAATAGGAACGATCTGGCACCGGCTTTTCGTAATTCTTCCAACACAATGTCAGTGACTGGGAACGACACGCCGCGCTCGGCGATTTGACCGGCCAGTTCGCCTTGTTCTATGCGTTTGTCGGATTTGGCCTTCAGAAAGGTCAGGATTTCTTCTTTTGTGACAGGCTTTTGATCTTGCGCAAAGGCAGGTGCCGACAAGCAGAAGGCCATAATGAACGCCGAAACCAAGACTAGAATCTTTTTCATGAATACTCCATTTGTTGGCGATTACCGCCGGCCTTCTTTGGGACGAACCACTGCGATCATCGCAAAATGATCCGAAGGCGAATGGCCTTCGCGGGCAGTACGGTCAATTTCTGACTTCAAAACTTCCCACTCGGCTGAAACGCCAATCCAGTCAATGCGCGGCCCCGTCGTCGCGTCAGCTTTGAAGGAAGAAAAGGTTCCTTCGTTGGCTTCGCGTTTCGGATGCGCCGCACGGAACACATCGCGCACCAAAGAAGGCTTGCCTTCCGCAGTGCCGAAAAATGCCTGGTAAGGCTGGCTGTCTTCGCCAGCGTTAAAGTCGCCAGTAACGATGACGCGGCAAGTTTTGGCTGCTTCTTCTACTTTTCGGCGGATCAGCTTGGCGGATTCGACGCGCGCCTGTTCTCCGCGATGATCGAAATGCGTGTTGAAATACATCAAGGGTTTGGCTTTGGGTTGCAGCTTGTCGCGCAGTTTGACCCAGGTCACCATTCGCGTCAGCGACGTGTCCCAGCTTTTGCTGCCGGGAATGTTTGGCGTTTCGCTGAGCCAGAAATGTCCGCCATCCAGTTTTTCAAATCGTACGCGCTTGAAATAAAGCGCGGTCATTTCTCCGGTTTCTTTGCCGTCGTCTCGTCCAACGCCCAGCACTTCGTAGCCCGAAAGCTTTTCCGCTAAAAAGTCTCGCTGAAATCCGAGCGTTTCCTGCGTGCCGAGTAGATCTGGATTGAACGCCTTGATTGTTTCGATCAGAAAGTCTTTTCGTTTGTCCCAATGGTTGTCGCCGTCTTTCGCCGTGCCATAGCGAATGTTGTAACTCATCACACGCACGTCAGTTGTTGCTTTGCCGGTTTGGCTGGATGCAGTTGAAAGCAGCAGGCATGCGAGCGAAATCGCCAGAATGAATTTTAGTTTGAACATTCCTTATCTCCGTTATTGCGGCCAGACGCCATCTTTCATCTCTTTCAAGCTGAGTTTTTTCGGATCAATCACCACGTGCTTCACCTTCTTGCGGTTCCAGGTGTAAGTGATGTGAACCAGTCCATCGCTGGTTTGAATCACCGCCGGATACGAATACTCGTCGTTTGACTTTCCGGCTTCCAGCACCAGAGCTGCCTGCCACGTCTTGCCATCTAAGCTGACTGCAACATTAAGCAATATACGGCGGTCCGCTCTGCTTACATTTGTCCCAACGTGGTTGTACACCAACAAGTGCCGTCCATCTTTCAGCGTCACACCATCAATGCCCGAGCTTGGATTCGGCAACGCCATTGCCGTCAGTTTGCTCCAGGTCTTACCGTTGTCGCTTGACCATGATTCAACGATCTTGCCCTGACGGCTGCGCATCAAGGTTTGCAGTTGGCCGCCTTTATGGAAAAACACCGTCGGCTGAATCACCCCGAATTCCTTGCCGTCGTTAATTGGCCCGGTGCGCGACCAGGTCTTGCCGTTGTCGCTTGTGCGCTCGAAATGCACGCGCCAGCCGTTGTCTTCTGTACTGGACGGGCACAGCAAATCGCCGTTGCTCAATTCGACCGGTTTGTTTTTGATCGGTCCGGCAATGTTATCTGGCAGGCGCACTGGCTTTCCCCACGTCTTGCCGCCATCGCCGGAAGTGGTAAGCATCCCCCACCATTTCTGTGGGTCAGGGCCGACTTTGTAAAACAGCAGCAGCGACCCGTTCTTCGCTTGATGCAACACCGGGTTCCAGGTCGGATAGCGCTTGCTCGCTGATTCGACACCGTTGGCTACTTCGACAGGTGTCGTCCATTTGCCGCCTTCCCAGCGCGCGACCCAGATGCCTACGTCGGGATGTTTCTCTTCAGTGCCACCAAACCACGCGGCAACCAGACCGCTTTTGGTTTCAGCGATGGTTGAGGCATGACATTCCGGGTAGGGAGCCGTCTCGTAAATGAACTCAGATTTAAGGACGCCAGGCGCTGAGTTTTGCGCCACTGTCGTCGCAATCAAAGCAAAGAGCAACGTGATGAAAGATAGTTTTTTGAGCATGTGCATTTGTTGTGGTTTTTCTTGTTAACAGGTTATCGAGTTGTTTCCAGCACCACCGCCGGTCCTGATTTTGACAGCGTGGCCTCGTACAACTGTTTTTGAGAAGTATCAATAAAGCGTAGTTTCAACTGTTTGGCATTGGCTTCCACGACAGCGAACGCGTGCGCGTCTTTGGCAAACAGGGAACGCGCGTCCGGCTTTACGGGACGAGTGCCGGCCCCGCCGCCGCCAGCGACGAAAAAATGCACGCCGTCTTCGGCTTTCAAATGTTGCAAATCGTGGTCGTGACCAGCCAGATAAACGTCCGCACGGCCTTTCAAGATCGGCAGCAGCCGTTTGATCAAGCCTGGATTGTCCGCGTGCGCTCCGACGGAATAGATCGGGTGATGCCCGTACACCACTTTCCATTGGGCTTTGCTGTTGGCCAGGTTGTCCTTCAACCAGAATAACTGGGCTTCCGAAACCTCATTGGTATCCAGCGCAAAGAATTGCACAGGCCCAGCGGTAAAGGTGTAATAAGGCGCAGGCAAACGCCAGCTTGGACTTTGTTTAGAGTAAAGAATTTCCGAAACCGGGCTGTCGGCAAAGCCCCAGTCGTGATTGCCCAGCGTGGCGTAAAACTGAATTCCCAGCGGGTCATACAGCACATCCCACCAGGTTTTCCAGCGCGGATCGTTCGTGCTTTCCATGCCGTAGCTGTAAAAGTTATCGCCCAGCGTAACGGCAAAATCGAACGGCGTTTGACGATGAAACTTCAACATCGCCTCCGCCACCAGCTTCTGCTCCTTCGATCCATTGCCGAAATCGCCAAATGCCAGCACGCGAATCGCCTGATCTTCAGCCTTTAGCGAAAAGCGATCCGGCGCGATGCGCATAAACGAAGGCAACATTGTGCCTCTGACCAGCGAAATCCACCGTTCCTGTTCTTGTCCCAACTGGCGCAATGCCGTTTCATCACCTTTGGCTCGCGCCTGCTCCATTCGCTGATTCAGCAGCTTGGACAAATCCTGGGTTTGTTGAGCGCGCAGTCGTTCCAGTGCTAATAACGCAACATCTGTGTTGGCATCTGACAAGATACGCTCTTGCAATGCCTGACGAACTTGCGGATGCGAATGTCTGCCGAGCCGGTCAATGATGGCGGTGCGAACCTGTGGCGATGAATCGGTTGAGAGCAGTTTCAACAGGAATTCCATTGCGCCCGCCGGATCTTTTCTTGCCAAATCTCCGGCCATCCGCGCTCGTTCTTTCTCATTGGTCTGGCTCAAAACTGCCTGCCCCTGTTCGCGTAACGTGGCAGGCAACACCTCAACCGCAGATTGCCCCTGCGACTTCGCCGTCAGGCTGTCGCCAAAAGGCAAAGCTCCGCAGAGAATTACGCCCAGCAGTAGCGCCATCAATCGAATACGCATGCTTATGCTCCCTTACAAAAGGTGGAAGATGTTGGTGGAAAACGAGCGGCAGTTTACGGCAGAAATTTTGGAATCGCCAACGACTTTATTGGCTCTGGAAGGTAACGGGATTACAATGGAACTATTATGATTGCAAAACAGGAACTACAGCGCTTGCTTAATCTTCCTTTGTCCGAAAGGGTACAGATTGCTCAGCGGTTGACTGAAAATATTCCCGCAGAGGGCCAATCTGATTCGAATGGTCAGGCTATCAATGTCGAAACTGAGGAATCTGCCGCATCGGAATGGCTGCTTTCAATGGCCGGTCGCTATTCAGGCGGAATGGGCGGAACCGCTGCAAACGCTGACGAAATATGCTCGGCTGAAATTGGCCGCAATAGCGGTTTCACGACTAAGCCTTCTACTAAAGACTAACCCTTAGCTAACTGCTATGAGCTATCTTCTTGATACCGGGTTCCTTTACGCCTTGCTCAATAATAAGGAGCCCGAACATTCAGCCATAGTTGAAGTCGTTCGCAGTATTCACACAGATATCATCTTGCCAATTCCTGCAATCACGGAAATCGCTTATTTGCTCAAACGTGATCTGGGGACTGAAGCTGCAGCAGATTTCATTGACAGCTTATCCTCCACTCCATTGATATTGGTCGTTCCTGATCCCGATGATTACCAACGCGCCGCCGAGTTTATGCGGCAGTATGCCGATGCCAATCTCGACTTTGTTGATGCTCTGATTGCAGCCTTGGCGGAACGCCTGAACATTTCCCGCATCCTGACGCTTGACCAGCGAGACTTTCGCTTGATTCGTCCGCGTCATTGCGATGCATTTGAAATCCTTCCATAACTCAAACTAAAGGATAGATTGCGTGAGTCAAAGAAATTACTTCGACAACTTCTTCAATACTTTCGATATTCAGCCGATTCTGCTGGGCGTGATTGTAATGCTGATGATGGCGCATCCAACTGCGGCGCAAACAGCACCAAAGCCAATCAAAGACCTGAAGCCGACGGTAATTCTGATTTCACTCGACGGGTTCAGGCCGGATTATCTGGAAAAGTATTCGGCTCCGACGTTGAGCAGGCTGGCCCAGCAAGGCGTCCGGGCAAAGTGGATGACGCCGTCGTTTCCTTCGCTGACGTTTCCGAATCATTATGCCATCGCGACGGGGTTGTACCCGGATCACAACGGCATCGTCGCCAACAACATCTACGCGCCAGAATTCAATGAAACCTTCAGCATGAGCAAGAAGGAAGAAGTGCAGAACGGGCGTTGGTGGCTGGGAGAACCGATTTGGGTGACGGCGGAAAAGCAGGGGCAGCGTGCGGGCGCGTTTTTCTTCCCAGGAACAGAAGCCGAGATCGCAGGCAAACGTCCCAGCATCTGGAAGCCGTTTGACGATAACTTTCCGAACTTCGAGCGCGTGGATACGGTTTTGTCCTGGCTGGATTTGCCGAAGGCAGAACGGCCTACGATGATTACGCTGTATTACAGCGACGTGGACCACGGAGGGCACGACGCCGGACCGGATTCTGAAGACGTCAAACAGGCCATTGCCAGAGTAGATCAGGCGCTCAGCCGGTTGGTCGAAGGGTTGAAAGCGCGCGGGATTTTCGACCGCGTCAATCTGATTCTGGTTTCCGATCACGGCATGGCGCGTGTAGATCCGCGGAATGTCGTTGTGCTGGATGATTACTACGATGCAAATCAAGCGCAACAAATTGGTTGGAACATTGCCTGGAACAGCTCTATGGTTCACATCTTCCCGAAGCCCGGAATGGAAGATGCAATTTATGCTTCGCTAAAAAAGGCTCCCCACGTGGCGGTTTACCGGAAAAAGGAAATCCCTTCGCGGTTCCATTACGGCACCAGCAACCGAATTGGCGAAATCGTCGTGATGGCGGAAGAAGGTTGGAGCATCAACAGCCGCGACCGTGTGCGACCGCCACAACTTTTGCATGATGGAAGCGTCAAATACCGCGGAGCACACGGGTTTGATAATCAATTGGAATCCATGCGGGCTCTGTTTGTCGCGCATGGCCCAGCGTTTAAGCGCTCAACAGTCGTTGAGCCGTTTGCCAACGTAGATGTGTACAATATGATGGCGAAAATTCTGAAGTTGAAACCCGCCCAGAATGATGGCAATAAGGCGACGGTAAAAGCGTTGCTCCGGTAACCTCACAACAAAGCAAAACATTTGAGCAATTCATCAAAAGGAATTATGCAAATTTCAAATCGAAGTTTTGGGCGGAAGTCTGTTTGCGTTCAAATTTGCAAAACGGTTTTGCTGGTCTGCCTGGCCTCGGTGATAACGCGGGGGCAATCCGGAATTCCGATTTTGCCAACTGATCTCTACAGCTTCAGCGGCGATGCCGGAGCCAACGCCAGGGTGGAGCCGGTTATGGTCAGCGGGCAGGCGTTTTCTCAGGCGTATCGAGTTACGGTCAACGGCACTTCGGCAAATTTGAAAGACGCGGGATTGTCATTTCGCACGGCACAAGCTGTCGGCCAGGGCGACAATCTGCAGCTTATGTTTTGGGTTCGAAAACTTTCGCCGCTGGATGGCAACAACATTCGCGG
>CAZMXG010000185.1:0-14900 GCA_964570175.1 uncultured Heliomicrobium sp.
GCCGGTGACGACGGGCAGCGGTTCGTATTCGACTTCGATCAGCTTCAAGGCTTCGGCGGCGAGGGCTTCAGATTCGGCGACGACCAGGGCAATCGAATCACCGACGTAGCGCACTTTGTCGTAACAGAGCACCGGCCAATCCACTTCGTGAACACCGCAATCCCTGCGACCGGGAATGTCTTCGGCGGTCAGCACGGCGACGACGCCGGGCAAGGCTTTGGCTTTGCTGATGTCCACATTCAGCAAACGGGCGTGTGGATGTGCGCTGCGCAAGGCGCGCGCGTGCAGCATTCCGTCCACATACAAATCGTCAGCGTAAATGCCTTTGCCGGTGACTTTCTCAACGGCATCCGGGCGAGGCAGCGGTTGACTGATGGCGTTCAGCGGTTGCTTGACGGCGGGAAGTGGCGCAACGTCCTGACCGGCAGCTTGTTGCACGGCGCGGATGATGGCGTTGTGACCCGTGCAGCGGCAGATGTTCCATTTGTGACCATCGTGAATTTCCGCAAGCGTCGGATTCGGATTCTTTTCCAGCAGCGCGAGTGTCGCCATGACAAACCCCGGCGTGCAGAATCCGCACTGCGTTGCGCCCTGGTCAATGTAAGCTTGTTGAACCGGATGCAAGCTGCCATCGGCGTTGGCGACAGCTTCAATGGTTGTGACGATTGCGCCATCGGCGCGCTTCATCGGAACCAGGCATGAACGCACGGCTTCACCATCGCGGATGACCATGCAACTGCCACAATGGCCTGTGGCGCAGCCATCTTTTGTGCCTGTCAGATGCAATTCGTCTCTAAGAACATCCATCAATTGGGTTAGTGGGGGGACGGTTACCGAATGCTGTTGGCCATTGACCGTCAATGTATACGTCTGTTTTTCACCCATGATGATTTACCTCAGTTTTTGGAGTGCGGCGCATTTGGCGCAGCTTTAGTAGTCGCTTTGATTGCTGTGCCATCGAAAAGGACTGCCAAAGCGGCGCTAGAGCCGCCGCACTCCACAGGCTTCGCCAATTCAATTATCCAGCAAGCTCATGCCGACCGTGTAATACCGATCTCCAACTGCCGCACCAGCAGGAAGCCGTTCGTCCAGCCATTTCATGTCTTCCGCCGACAAGGAAATATCTGCCGCCGCGGTGTTTTCGCGCATATATGCCAGCCGTTTTGTGCCGGGAATGGGAACAATGTCTTTACCCAGATGAAGCAACCAGGCAAGCGCGATTTGCGCCGGAGTGCAGCCTTTGCGCGTGGCCATCTCTTTCACAGCTTCGACAAGTTGCATATTGCGGTCGAAGTTTTCGCCCTGAAAACGCGGAACGTTCACTTTGCGCCAATCGCCTTCAGGAAGGTCTTCGGCGCGTTTCGCGGTGCCCGTCAAAAAGCCGCGACCCAACGGGCTGTACGGAACCAAGCCAATGCCCAGTTCACGGATCGTCGGCAAAACCTCGGCTTCGATATTGCGTTCCCATAATGAGTATTCCGATTGCAGCGCCGAAACCGGATGCACAGCGTGCGCGCGGCGAATGTTGGCAGCGCCAGCTTCGGATAAACCCAGATAGCGAACCTTGCCCGCTTTGATCAGATCAGCCACTGCGCCAACCGTGTCTTCAATCGGCACGGCTTTGTCCACGCGATGCTGGTAAAACAAATCAATGTGGTCAATGCCCAGCCGTTGCAACGAAGCGTCGCAAACTTCTTTAACATGTTCCGGTCGGCTGTCCGTCCCGACGGGACGATTGTCCTGGATGCGAAAGCCGAACTTGGTGGCGATGATGGCCTGTTCACGTTTGTCTTTCAGCGCGCGGCCAACCAGCTTTTCATTTTCAAACGGGCCATAAATTTCCGCCGTATCGAAAAAGTTGATGCCCAGATCCAATGCTTCGTGAATAGTTTTGACGCCCTCGTCAGCGTCGGCGCTGCCGTAAGTTCCGCTCATCTGCATGCAACCGAGTCCAATTGCGGACACGACCAATCCTTGCGTTCCAAGTCTGCGTTGTTCCATTTCATCCTCTTTTCGTTATCCACGAAGTCACACGAAGAAACACGAAGTTGCTCTGATAGTCTTAGTGTTTCTTCGTGTGACTTCGTGGATGGATCAGGTTTCTTACAATTTGACGACAATTTTGCCGAAATGGCCGCCGCTTTCCATCAATTGCAAGGCTTCTCGCGCCTGGTCGAAGCCGAAAACGCGATCCACCACCGGCTTCATAGTATGCAAACTGATGGCGCGGTTCATGGCTTCGAACATTTCGCGATTGCCGACGAAAATGCCCTGCAAGCGAATGCTTTTCATCAACACCAGCACCGGATTAATGCCGCTGCCTGCGGCCAGCGCACCGATGACGGAAATCATTCCGCCCATGCGAATGGCTTTCAGCGAGCGTTCCAGGGTGCCCGCGCCACCGACTTCGACGATGTGGTCAATGCCCGCACCGCCGTTCAATTCTTTTGCCGCTTTATCCCAATCCGGATTCGTTTTGTAATTGATGCCGTCGGTGATGCCCATTGTCGCCAACCGAGCCAGCTTATCATCGCTGCTGGAAGTGGCGATCACACGCGCTCCATGCATTTGGGCGAATTGCGCGGCAAAGATTGAAACGCCGCCTGTGCCTTGAACCAGCACGGTATCTCCGGCTTTGGTTTGCCCTTTGTCCACGACTGCGTTCCAGGCAGTCAATCCGGCGCAGGGAAGTGTGGCGGCTTCTTCATGACTCAAATGCTCCGGGCAGGCGATGACGCCGGTTTCTTCCAGCGCCACATATTCAGCCAGCATGCCGGGTTGGTCGCCGCCGCCCTTCGCGGTACGCGCTTTAGCTTCGTTGGGGCCGCCCCCCGTCCAGTTTTGAAAGAATGTGCCGATCACACGGTCGCCGGGCTTAAAGCTTTTGACCTCGCTGCCGACAGCGACGATTTCGCCAGCGCCATCGGAAAAGGGAATCATCGGCAGCTTCAATCTAGGATTATACGTGCCTTTTGTGACCATCAAATCGCGGTAATTCAGCGAAACTGCTTTCACATTGACGATTACCTGCCGTGCGCCAGGTTGCGGATCGGGTTTTTCGACAAGCGTTAGCCCATCCGTGCCAAACTGCTGAAGTTCGTAAGCCTTCATTGTTGCTCCTTAAATTTGATTGCGATTCGCAGATTGTTTGAAAGCAGCCAAAGACTATTGGAGATGGCCAAACAAAGTAAAGGCGGTTTTCAAGTTCGCCAGATCACCAGAAAAAATGCTGCATTGCTCGACTGGAAGCCGCTCCCTATAATGCGCGACTTGTTTTTACTTCTTGTTTTAAGGAGAACCCCGTTGGCACTTAAAGACCTGATTTCGATTAACGATCTGACGACAAAGGAAGTCCGGCAGATTTTCTCGACCACCGCTGACCTGAAAACCAATCCGCGCAATTACAGCCAGGCGCTGGCCGGTCGCAGCGTGGCGTTGATTTTTGAAAAACCGAGTTTGCGCACGCGTGTGACGTTTGATCTAGGAGCGACGCAGATGGGCGCTTCGTGTGTGTATTTGGATCATCAGGGAGTCCGGCTGGGCGAACGCGAATCGGTCAAAGACATGGCGCTGAATCTGGAACGCTGGGTGAATGTGATCGTCGCGCGAACTTACAGCCACGAATCCGTGATTGAACTGGCGGAACATTCCTCGGTGCCGGTGATCAATGGTTTGTCGGAATTTTCGCATCCCTGCCAGGGGCTGACGGATTACTTCACGCTGACGGAAAAGGTCGGAACGAACCTGAAAGGCTTTCATATCGCCTATGTCGGCGACGGGAACAATACGGCTCATTCATTGATTTTCGGAGCCGCGAAGCTTGGCGCGCATATCAGCATTGGTTGCCCGAAAGGATACGAACCGGAAAAAGACGTGCTGAAAGCCGCGCGCAAAGAAGCCAAAAAGACCGGCGCGAAGATCAAAATCTTCAACGATCCTTTTGAAGCCGTCGAAGGCGCGCAAGCCGTTTACACAGATGTGTGGGCTTCGATGGGATTTGAAGCTGAAACCGAACGCCGCCGCGAAATCTTCTCGGCGTTTCGCGTCACCAAAAAACTGATGAACGCCGCCGAAAAGGGCGCGTATTTCATGCATTGCCTGCCCGCGCATCGCGGCGACGAAGTTGATGCCGACGTGATAGACAGTAAAATTTCGATTGTGTACGACGAAGCCGAAAACCGGCTCCACACACAGAAAGCGATTATGCTGTTGCTGGTTCAAGCCAACCAGTAGCACATTGGAAAAGCGTCCAGGCATTTTGGTTGTTACTAAACCGGCGTTCCCATAAAATCGAACTATGGCTGACGCTCATCCTAGAGAAATTGAACTATATGTAACGCCGGATGGTGATTCACCGTTTGAAGATTGGCTGTCCGGTTTAAGGAATGCGAAAGCCCGCGCCAAAATCAGGGTCAGACTTGATCGAGTACGACTCGGAAATTTGGGTGATTGTAAATCTGTTGGCTCTGGTATTTTAGAATTGAGAGTTGATTATGGCCTCGGATACAGAGTTTATTTTGGGCAGCAAGGTGTGGCATTGGTAATTTTGTTGTGTGGCGGTGACAAAAGCTCGCAGACTACTGACATTAAAATTGCGAACAAATTCTGGTTGGATTACCAATCACGGCAAGGAGAAAGTGATGAAAGCGAGTAAGAATTATCAGGAGTTATTGCTGGCTTCTTTGCGTGAACCGGAAGAAGCTGCCGAATATCTCAACGCCGCGTTGGAAGAGGGGGACGAGCAATTGTTTCTGCTTGCGCTCAGCAATGTCGCCGAAGCGAATGGGTTAGCAATGGGAACTGTTGCTTCAGCAAACTCTGGCTCATTTCAGTCGCAGTTGATCAATCTGCCAACGAACCTGAACTCCTTGCTCAATACTCTTCATCTGCGTTTTGCCGCAGTCGCCAAATGAATCTAGTCGAAACTGCCAAACCAGAACGATGAACCATCCATCCCCAGACGATTCACCGACTTCCCAAAATCCGCAGCCCGAAGCCCCAAAATCTAAAAGCATTGCCCGCTCCGCAGGCATCGTCAGCATTGCTGTAATGGGCAGCCGCATTTTGGGCCTGGTGCGTGAACAGGTTTTTGCCGCTTTCTTCGGTCCCGGCATTGCCAACGATGCGTTCAATATCGCGTTCCGAATCCCGAATTTGCTGCGCGACCTGTTTGCCGAAGGCGCGCTGTCTGCCGCGTTCGTTTCCACTTTTTCCAGAACGCTTACTCAAAAAGGAGAACGCGAAGCCTGGCGGTTGGCCAATCTGGTCAGCAACGGACTGGTTCTGGTGCTATCGGCAGTTGTGTTGACCGGCGTAGCCTTCGCTCCGCAAATTGTTGATCTGCTCGTCGAACCCGGCCGCGATTTGGCAGACCCGTCGCAAGCACAATTCGCTTATCAGTTGACCATTAAATTGACGCGAATTCTGTTCCCATTTCTGGTCATGGTGTCGCTGGCGGCAGTGGCGATGGGAATTTTGAACAGCAAAGACAGATACGGCGTTCCGGCATCGGCTTCGACCATGTTCAATGTCGGTTCCATCATTGGCGGGCTTTTTTTTGCGTATCTGTTTGCGCCGGAATACATTGCCAATGGGGCTTCGGCATTGATTCATCAGTACAAACTTCCGCGGGATGATGCTGGCGCGGCAATGGCAATTACGGGAATGGCCATTGGCACGCTCGTTGGCGGAATAATGCAATGGTTGGTTCAGGTTCCCAGTTTGCGTTCGGTTGGGTTTCGCTGGCAGCCGATCATCAGCTTTCGTGACGAAGGCGTGCGGCAGGTTATGCGCATGATGGCTCCGGCAATTATTGGCTCCGCGGCATTGCAGGTGAATCTGGTCATTAACACCACATTTGCCACCAGCCTGGGCGAAGGCCGCGTTTCCTGGCTGCAATTCGCTTTCAGGCTGATTTATCTGCCGATCGGAATGTTCGGCGTGGCGATTTCGACGGCGACTTTGCCGGTGGCTTCGCGGGCGGCGGCGGCGGATAACCTGATTGAATTCCGCCAGACAATTGCCCAGGCCTTGCGGTTGACGTTTCTGCTGACCATTCCGTCCGCTGTCGGGTTAATCGTGTTGAACAAGCCAATCATTGCGCTGATTTATCAACACGGCGGGCGTTTCACCGATTACGACACTGCGCAGACGGGCGCGGCGCTGGCTTATTACACTGTCGGCCTGACAGCCTATTCCGCCGTGCGTGTGCTGGCTCCGGCGTTTTATGCCTTGAAAGATACCCGCGTGCCGATGATGGCCAGTCTGTTTTCGATTATCACCAACTATGTTGTCGCCAAATCCACAGTGGATTATTTCGGGATGGGGCATCGCGGATTGGCGCTTTCGATTTCCGTCGTCTCGTTGGTCAATTTTGCGCTGTTGTTTATTTTTCTGCGGCGCAAAGTCGGCAAGATCGAAGGCGGAAAGTTGCTTGCAACGTTTGTGAAAGTGACGGCTGCCGCTGCTGTCATGGGCGCGATTTGCTGGATGGTCAGCCAACAGATCGAAGCCGTTCTTGGCAAAGCCAGTTTATTCGCCCGGCTGATTGACGTCGGCGCTTCCATTGCAATCGGCATCGTGGTGTTTTACGTGGCGGCACGAATTTTCAAAGTCGGGGAACTGGACCAAATGGTTCGCGCGTTCAAGCGAAAGTTTGGTTCTCGATTCAGCAAGAAGTAAAAGTCGTAATGAAACAGAAAACTCTCCTCTCAGCAATCAAAGACCTGGCTCTTTCACTCCTTTTGAAAATCCCCAAGGCCGCTTTTCTCTACGTTCCGATTCTGACGTTCACGGCATTCTTCAGCGACCTGTATTGGTGGTTCGACCTGACCACACATTTCCGGCTTCAATATTCCCTGCTTTCGCTTTTCTTTTTGTTGTTGTTTCCGCTGCTGAAAATGTGGCGATGGGCTGGCGTGGCATTGCTTTGTTTGGCGATCAATGCCCCGTGTGTTGTGTCGTGGTATTTGCCTTCGTCGAATTCAGCGCAGGTCAGCGGAGGACAGAAGCTGCGGTTGTTGCTGTCGAATGTATTGTGGGACAACAAGCATCACGCAGAATTGATGGCGCTGGTCAGAAAAGAAAAGCCCGACCTTGCTTTCTTTCAAGAAGTTACGCCGCGCTGGGCAAAAGAGTTTGAAGCGTTAAACGGCGAGTTTCCTGAATCACGACTTCATCCAGACAAAGATGCGGGCGGAATGGCGGTGTTCAGCCGACTGACGTTCGTTCGGGCTGAGATTGCGCCGCTGGCGGATTACAACGGCCCGGCAATTCTGGTTCAACTGAACATTGGCGACAAATTGGTTTCCATCGTGTCCGTTCACGCGCCGCCTCCGGGTGGAAAAAAGAACTTCGACAACAGAACAGAGATTTTCCGCCAGACTGCCGACTTCCTGAATTCATTGCCGGAGCCAAAAATTATCATTGGCGATCTGAACACGACCATGTGGTCGCCTTATTACAAACGTTTTGTTGAAAAGACTGGCCTGGTAAATGTCCGGCAAGGATTTGGCGTTCTGCCTTCGTGGCCGACGTACTTGCCGCCGGTTTTTATTCCGATAGATCAATGCCTGGTCAGTCGTGAGATTCAGGTTGAACATGTGCGAACGGGGGATTGGGTTGGTTCGGATCATTTGCCGCTGATTGTTGATCTGGTAATTGGTCAGTACCGCGACCAGTAGGAAGCGGGTTTGTTTGAATGCCGCTTCCTGCCGCGGGGTGCTGGCAGCAGTTGTCAGCCACGCCGCCGAATGTGAAAATAGCCGCCGTTCCCGATCCAATCTTCGGAACAAGCAATCACTCCAATTCATTCGAGGTTACACAGATGAATATGCAGCCGAGCGCTTATGCTCGCATGGCTCTATCGTTGCTCGTTGTCTTACTGATGTCTTCAACCGTGATTCAAAGCCAGACGCCCAGAAACTTCGCCCAGGTGCGGCGCGAATTCAAAACGTTTTACGAACAGGGAAATCGCAAAAATGGCATTGTCGGCAGCAGCTTCATGCTGATGCAGGATGGCCAGGTCATTGCGCAGGAATTTTTCGGGCTTGCCAATCAGGAAAAACAACAGCCTGTGGACGAAAGCACCATTTATCACTGGGCTTCGATCACAAAAACGTTTACGGCCATTGCCATCATGCAATTGCGGGATCGTGGATTGCTGAAACTGGATGATCCGATCATCAACTATGTGCCTGAACTAAAAATGGTTCACAACCCCTTTGGCCAGATGAGTGACATTACAATCAAGCATTTAATGACGCACTCAGCGGGATTTCGCGCGGCAACCTGGCCGTGGGGTGGGGACAAGGACTGGCAACCCCACGAACCGACCGAATGGGCGCAGTTGGTGGCGATGATGCCGTACACGGAAATTCTGTTTAAACCCGGCAGCAAATTCAGCTACTCCAATCCGGGAATCATCTTTCTTGGCCGGGTGATCGAGCGTCTAACCGGCGATAATTACGAAGTTTACGTAGACAAAAACATCTTCAAGCCGCTGGAAATGTACCGCAGCTATTTCGACGCAACGCCGTACCATTTGCTGAAAAATCGCTCGGCCAGTTATTGGCTGAAAGAAGGCAAGTTGACTCCGGCGCGCTTTGACGTGAATACGGGCATTACTGTTTCAAACGGAGGACTGAATGCTCCGCTTCCCGATATGGTCAAGTACGTCAGTTTTTTGGCGGGAGACGTTCGTCGGCAGGCAATTTACGATCAAGTGCTGAAACGCAGTTCGCTGGAAGAAATGTTTCAACCGCAGATTCAGATCGCTTCCTCCGAAATGGTTGAACCGCAGGGGCAGAACCGCAAAGACGCGATGGGGCTGAGTTTTTTTATCGAAGACAATTTCAATCAGCATTTCATCGGTCACAGCGGCAGCCAGAACGGGTTCATCTCGCACTTTTACTTCCGTCCCGACACGCGCCTGGCATATATCGTTGCGTTCAACACCCAGGCGACAGCGACGGAAAAGGACTCAGCGCAAGACACCCGGCGGCTGGATCGGGAAATCAAAGACTACGCGTTTCAGAATATCTTCCCGCTTTTTGTGAAAAAGCCATAGCCGGTGTATTGCAGAACTCGGCTGAGCCCGAAAGCGAAAATCATGGATGCCATTTATGATGTTCGTAAAGCGGCTCAGCCGGTTTGCTCAGCCGAGCGTAATCTTCTGGGGTGTCCATATCTTCCAGAACTCCCGGGGTTTCAACCGGCACTTCCAGCCAATCACCTCTATGAGCGTTGATAAAAGCTCTAAGACCTTCCGGGCTGTCATCGTCAAGCTGCATGATCTCTTCTACAAATCCCACGCTGACGATAATTGGGTGTCCATGTTTGCCGTTGTATGTCGGAATGGCGATCCCTTTGCTGCCATCGCCATAAGCTGCAATCAGTTTGTTGATTAACGCAGTCTGGATCATCGGTTGATCCACCAGCGCGATCAACACGGCATCCGTGTTTGGGCCAAGCATGGCCAGCCCGGTTTTGACCGACGTCAGCATGCCTCTGGGGTAATCTTCATTGACGACGAATTGAACTCCTGTGCCAGCCAGCACAGGACGAATTTCGGCCTCTCTATGACCGAGCACCACGAAAATGTCAGCCAATTGAGAGTTTCGCATCTGGTGGACACATTCGCCGATAACGGTTCGCTTGCCCCATTTGAGCAGCGGTTTGAAAGCAGGCTGCATTCGTTTTGATTCACCGGCAGCCAAAAGAATTCCTGAAATCATGGGGTGATTTCGCCTCCTGATAATCGGGTATAAAAATTTGGGTATTTCTGTAGGGAAGAAATTGGCACAAAGCCAGTCTACGGATCAAGTACTACCATCTATTTGTCAGCTATTCGGGTTTTCCCAAATTTGCCAAAACTGCAAACGGGTTGTTGAAACTTCCAGGACGAGCGTTTGGCTTTTGCGCCGCAGCTTGTCTCTTTTCCGTCTGTGACGTAGCTCCGGCGGCGTGTGTCAATTGCGTTTCCGATGCTGTTTCGTCAGCCGATGGAGTTTCATTTGTGCGGACGCGATAAATTGGCCGTTCGAACATTGGCGAAATACGCGACCAGTCTCCGGTCGAATGCGGTTCAGCGATCAACCGTTGCATCGCTTCCACCTTGGAATCCAGATCGTCCAGGTACGACAGCATCAGCGCTTCGGGCGTACTGGGCAACTTGGGCGACCCATATTCCAGCTTGCCGTGATGCGTCAGCAACAGATGCAATAAGTGGCGACGCAATTCATCCGGAAACCCTTCAATTCGCTGAATGTGGTCATGAACCATGATCGTTTCCATGACCAGATGACCGATCATTTGCCCTTCGTTGGTGTAACCAAAGGCGCGTTCGTAACATAGTTCATCAATTTTGCCGAAATCGTGGAGCACGGCTCCGGTCTGCAACAAATCAATATCAATGCCCGGATAATGCCCGCCAACTTTCTTGCACAGTTTGACCAGCGACAGCGAATGTTCCAGCAAGCCGCCCAAATATGGATGATGCATTGTCTTGGCCGCCGGAGCGCGTTTGAACTTCCGCACGGTTTCCGAGTCGGCAAAAATGTTTTCCAGCAATTGCCGTAAATGGGGATTTTGAAATTCACGGATGATGCCCATCAATTCCGCAAACATTTCTTCGACATCGAAACTGGTGGTTGGGAAGTAGTGCGTCAGGTCAATTTCATGCGCCTGGCAAGGACGCATCTTGTGAATCTGAATTTGCAGGTGATTGCGATAAAGGTTTACCAGCCCGCGGACGAAAACGATGTCGTCCTTGTCGAACGTATCAATCGAGTCTTCAAAGTTGTCCCACCACTGACCGGAAATGTCGCCTGTGCGGTCGGCGAAGGTGATCATTGCGAACTGGCCGCCGGTCTTTTTGGGACGCAATTCTTTGGATTTGACCAGAAATGTGGTGCTGATGTTCTGATTCGGGGTGAAGTCGCGGACAAAGATTTTTTCCATAAAACACCTGGCTGGGTTGATTCAGGATTGAGGGCCGGGAGTTGGAAGACACACAACTCCCAGCCCGGCAAACCCAATTGGCTTAAGGTTTGGCAATTTCTTTTGCCGCAGTAGTTTTCTTGGCCTCTTCAGCCTTCTTTGCTTCTTCGGCCTTTTTCTTTTCTTCTTTCTCTCTCTTCTTTCGGGTCTTTTCGTTCTCGTCCGAATAGGCAACCCGTTTGATTTGGGCGGATTTCACTTTGCTGCCTTCAAATTGGAAGCGCGGGTCAACTTCAATAAAAGCGTCTTCGCGCAGTTTGGACAGGTAGGTGTCAATCTGCTGTTCCGCTTGTTGGCTGACCAGATAGCCTCCGACGCGTTGCTGGACAGATTCGTCTTCAAAAGGTTGTTGCTGAGGTTCTTTGCGCTCGTCAATGCGGAAAATGTAATAGCCGTTTTCCAGTTTGATTGGGTCAGAGATGCTTCCAGCCGGCGCTTTTTCGACCGCCGCTTTAATTTCTGGCGCAAGTTCGGAAATCTTGATTGCCGGACCGAGTTTGCATTTTTGCTTCTTGCACAGTTCGTCTTCGGAAACTCTTTCGCCCAAAGCCGCAAAATCCATTCCGGCGGCGCGAGCTTGTGTGGCGACTTCCTTGGCGCGGATCAAAGCTTGATTCGGGTCTTTGCCCGACGCGATGAAGATTTGGCTGAGCGTTACTTCGCCGGGAACCGTGAAGAATTCCTTGTTCTTTTCGTACGCTTCGCGCTTTTCTTTTTCCGTCAAGCCGCGATAAATCTTCATCTGAACTTCGCTCCACAGAACGGCTTCGCGGGAAAAGTTTTCCGTCAGCAGTTTGGTGACTTCTTCAATGTCATAACCGGCTTCGCGCATTTTCTGCGACAAACACTCTTTCGATTCGCAGTTGTTTTCTTTCATCATTCGCAAAAACTGCTGGTTGACCTGTGGCTCGACATTGATCGAAAGGTCTTTGGCCCGTTGCGCCAGCAACTGCGTATGAATGAGCTCGTCCAGAATGCGCGGTTTCAGTTCGTTGAACTTTTTCTCCAATTCCGCGCCTTTCAAGCCTGAATTCTTCAGTTGTTCAAGCTGCTCTTTCTGCGCCGCCTCGAAGGTCGAGCGCATGATCACACCAGTGTTGACGCGCGCAATGACTTCATCAATCGGAGGCGCGTCGCTGCTTTGTGCGTATGTTGACGCGGCGCAAGCCGCCAAAATGCCCAGCAATAAAATTCTTGTCATTAACTTCATAAAAGCTCTCCTTGTCACGCTCCGCGTAGGATGCGGTGATGGTTACTCTCTTGCGGTTATGGATTTTTCGTTTCCGGATTTCAACCCTCGCTTGAACGCGAGAGGAAATCCCAACTTGCGCGCCGGATTACCGGGCTTAGGAACCGAAACTGCCAGTGTAATTAAATCCCAGCCGATCACGGAAGATTTTGATCTTTGATCCGGCCAGCGCACGTTTGTTGAATTCTTCAATCAGAGCCTGGTTTTTCTGGCTCAGCAATTTTTCTTCAATATCCTTACGAACTTTTTCCAGCGGCTGTGATTCGCCGCGTTGTTCCAGCTTGAAAATGTGAAAACCGTAGTTCGATTTAATCACCTTGCTGATCGAACCAACTTTCAGCGGCGTAATCGCCTGTTCCAAAACAGGCGGCAACATCTGCGCTTCGTAATAAATCAATCCGCCATTGGCAGCCGTCGGGGCCTCGGAGTTTTCCTTGGCCAGAACGGCAAAATCTCCCGGTTTGGCCAAAGCCTGACGGTAAACTTTCTGGGCATCGGCGTCACTGCCGACGCGAATTTCGCGCACGTAAAACCCGTTTTTGCCCTGATACAAGGAACTGTTGTCGTTGTAATACTTTTCAACTTCCTGCGGCGTGACCTGAACGTCTTTTAGAACTTCGGTTTTGTAAAATTTCAGCGTCAGCAAGTCGTTGTAAATTTCCAGCCGCCGCTCTGCTCCCTGAAACGTGGACTGATTTTGTTGTTCGCCTTCGCCGCCGCTGGTCTGGCTTTCGCCCGTGGGATTTGCCGTGCTGGTTTGTTTATGCTGGCTTTCCAGCGCATTGCGAATTTCGTCATCAGTAGGTTCGATGTTTTTTTCCGCAGCTTTCTGCGTGATCAATTGGCGCTGGATGAATTCATCCAGCAACTGGCTCCGCCGTTTGTCGTTCGATAATGGATCGGGGACGCTCTGCTCAAAGTCGGAAAGCCGGGCTTTGACGAAGCGTTCGAAGGCTAATAAATGTTCCGCCGTGCCGTTGATTTCCACAATGACCGGCGATTTATCGTCATTGGAATTTGAACGCGACAGTGGAGAGCGGCAACCGACCAGCCAGCCGCAACCCAGCAATACGGCAAGCGCCAAAATTTTTATACGCATAAAACAATGGTCTCAGGAGAAGTATTCAGCACTTGAAACGATGGGAAATTGTACGATGCGCGCTGTCACGGCTGCAAGAAGACTGGAATTGCGCAAGATGGCTTTCTCATCAGGTTGCCTGACCCAGACGCCGGAGCTATGATGCCCTTCGTGACGGACTGTCCTGTTTTATTCAATCCAAGGAGAAGTTCTTATGATCAAAAAATCATTGTTGATGGCCATCGCGTTTTTGGTGTTTGCTTCGGTGACGGTATTTGCTCAGGATGAAAAGAGTCTTACGCATCCCGGTTTGATGAAAGTTTACGAAGACTGGAAGCAAAAACAATTGGTTGATAAAGCTGAACTGCCGGAGCATTTGGCGATGGCGGTGGTTTCTCAGCGGATTGATGGCGGCAACGCGCAACTGGATTTTGCGCTGATCAGTAAAGGCAGCGACGACAAGCTTGGCAACGAATTGACACTGGAAATTCAGCCAATGATTACCGTCCGCGATGCTGATGGAAACGTGACTGATTCTCAAGCTGTCGGGGGCGCAACCAGAACCTCCGTTACCGCCGACGAAACAGGAAATCTGAGTTCTCCCACGACGGTCAGTGTTCTGGTTCCTGCCGACTTGCGCGCCGATGCCGTGATGGTCAAATGGGTTTTATCCAAGCGCCTGACTGACGAGAAGCAGACTTTTTCTCAGAACACGATGCATTTGCTTTTGGGAGAAACGCCCAATTCAACGCTGATGGCAATTGTGAAGGCGAAATCCTCAGAGCAATAACAACCAATTCCTAACTATTTTCGATAAAGAGCCTGGCTTGAGTTCAATCTCGCCAGGCTCTTTATCGTTTGGCTTAATTCGTTTGCAGCCTTGCCAGCAGCGATTTCAGTTCAGCGAAAACTTGTTTGTCACTCAATTCACCCGCTTCCAGTTTCAGTTTCAGCACGCCGGTTGGCGAAAAGCTGGCGGCTTTATTTTCTTCCAGCAGCTTCATCAGGTTTTCGGGATCAATTTTGGCTTTTTCGCTGAGCTTGATGGAAAACGTGTCTTTGATCCGGTCAATCGAAACGATGCCCAGGGATTCGGCAGCGCGGCGAACGGCGGCGTATTCAAACAGGTTTTCAACCGATTCAGGCATGCGTCCGTAACGGTCGCTGATTTCTTCGTGAATGCGCGCCAGTTCTTCGTCGCCGCTGGCAGAAGCTATGCGTTTGTAAGTCCGCAAGCGATGACTCATATCGAAAATGTATTCGTCCGGGATTCGCACGTCCGCGCCAAGGTTTAGCTGTGTGCTGAAATCTTCTTCGATTTCTTCGCCGCGAAGTTCCTGAACCGTGCGCTCCAGCATCGTGCAATAAAGATCGAAACCGATGGCGTCAATGTGGCCGGATTGCTGGCCGCCAAGCATATTGCCTGCTCCGCGCAATTCCAGATCGAGCGCGGCGATCCGGAAGCCCGCGCCAAGATCGGAAAATTCTCGAATCGCGGCCAGCCGTTTTCGCGCAATCGGCGTCAGTTCTCGTTCGGAAGGAATCAGCAGGTAAGCGTATGCTCTGCGGCTCGCC
>CAZMXG010000186.1:0-14771 GCA_964570175.1 uncultured Heliomicrobium sp.
ATTCGATCCTGCCGATCTTGATTGGTGAGGGTATCCCATTCTTCGACAAGCTCGATGGAAACGTCGCCTTGCATTTGGCAGAGGTCAAAGCCTACAAAAGCGGCATGGTGGCGATTCGTTACGAAGTGCGAAAATAGAGCGTCGCCATTGAGTATTAGGCCGACCGGCGCAGGTCGCCTCCAATATCGGCGTCCCATGTTGCCTATGAGTTATGGATCATCACTCGAACCTTGGGAGGAGCACCATGATCGTTGAAGCACAGATAACCATCAATGGATCCAAGGCGGCGATCTGGGCCGCAATCACCAACATCGAGAACGCTTCGGAAATCATCAACGGAATCGAGAATATTGAGGTAGTCGAAAAACCGGCAACCGGGATCGTCGGGCTGAAATGGCGAGAGACCCGAATGCTATTCGGCAAGCCAGCCACCGTGGAAAAGTGGATCACGGATGCTGCTGAGAACGAGTTCTACAAAACCAGAGCAGAAGATAATGGATTTGTCTTCATCACCACGATGCGCATTTCAGAGAGCACTGGCGGCATAACGCTGACAAGTTCTCATGAATCCAGACCGCAAAATTTCGTTGCAAAATTACAGGCGATCCCGATGGGGCTTTTTTTCAAGGGAGTGGTGAGAAAGGCCATCCTGCAAGACCTAAACGATATTAAATCCGCAGTCGAACAAAAATGATTGTGTGCGGCTAAACTTATTGTTCGGCTTCCTCAAGACAAATCGCTTGCGAAGGAGGTTAATGCGGAAACTGGAAACCGATGCGAATACGAAATGCAGTCGAAAACGTGCGGTGCAGCAACTCTCCCGTCACTTTGAAACCATCACACCCAGGGAAAAATAAATACCATGTCAAAGCATCGAATCTATACAACGAGTGTCGCAAGTGTGTATCCCCACTACCTTGCAAAGGCAGAGAAAAAGGGACGTACGAAAGATGAAGTAGATGAAATCATTCGTTGGCTGACAGGCTATAGTCAGGGTGAACTGGAAGAACAACTGAAGAACAAAACCGACTTTGAAACATTCTTTGCAGAAGCTCCGGAGCTGAATCCTGCACGAACTTTGGTCAAAGGGGTGATTTGCGGTGTCCGAATCGAGGAGATCGAAGAGCCGCTGATGCGGGAAATTCGCTATCTGGATAAACTGATTGACGAGCTGGCGAAGGGAAAAACCATGGACAAGATTTTGCGGAAGCCCTAGAAGCAGGATGGCAAATTGCCCAACGAATGCTGTAATTCCGCCGCCGACTTTAAGTACGCAGCCCATGTGCGCTTCAAGGTCGCCGTTGACTGGAAGTCTGAAGCGGGCTTGCTGAACTGGCGATGGGTAGGGGAAATCTCGAAACGACAAACAGAATGCCACTACACATTGGAATAGTTGGATGCTCAGCAGAAGGGGCGTCTCTCTGTTATCGAACAATCTGCTCCGAAGGATCAATCCTTCTGGGGCCGCACGCGCATCCAGAGGTGTCAATGCATACTCCGTCCATTGCGGATTATGTTGGCTGCCTTGAGCGTGGCGATCTTCCGGGGATTGCCACGCTTATGCTTGCGTCCGCGCGGAAGCTGGCTGCGGCAGGCGCGGACTTTTTGATTTGCCCGGACAACACGATCCACGCAGCCTTTGATCTGGTTGAGCCGAACTCGCCCCGTCCGTGGATGCATATTGCCGCAGTCGTTGCTGACGAAGCCGTGTCGCGCGGATACCGACGCGTTGGCATCATCGGCACACAATGGCTTGTAAACAGTTCTGTGTATCCGGACCAGCTCAGGGCCAGAGGGCTTGAGTTTGTGTGTCCCAACGAAGCAGAGAGGCAGGAGATTCATCGTATTATCATGGAAGAGTTGGTGGCCGGAGCGTTCCTGCCGAATTCGGTGGCATACTTTCAGCAGTTGATCCAGCGCCTGGCCGATCAAGGCTGCGATTCGGTGGCGCTTGGCTGTACCGAAATTCCGCTTATCATTAACGATGGGAACTCGCCGCTTCCCACGCTCGACAGCACGCGCCTGCTGGCAAGAGCAGCACTCGGCCGTGCAGCACGGAGCGGCAAATGACGGCTAACTGATGGCTTTACACCGCATCCGTGAATCTGGCGTGGCACCAGAGAAGGTTATCAATCAGGGGAAGACTGAAATGCAAAGAGCAAAAGATATGAAAACAAAAGAACGTGAAGAGCTACTCGCAACATTGAAAGCCCGCTTTGAGAAAAACCTGAGCCGCCATAAAGGTCTTGAATGGGCGAAAGTACAAGCAAAGCTGGAAGCAAATCCTGAAAAACTGCGATCGCTCAACGAAATGGAGCGAACCGGCGGGGAACCGGATGTTGTCGGATTTGATAAAAAGACGGGCGAATACGTGTTTTATGATTGTTCCGCCGAAAGCCCGATAGGCCGCAGGAGTATTTGTTATGACCGCGAAGCGCTGGAATCGAGGAAAGAACACAAACCGGCGAATAACGCGATAGACTTGGCGGGTGCCATTGGAATCCAGCTTTTAACGGAAGAAGAATATCGAGAGCTGCAGAAACTCGGAAAATTCGATTTAAAAACATCGAGCTGGGTGCAAACACCTGCCGATATTCGAAAACTTGGGGGCGCGCTCTATTGCGATCGTCGTTATAACAGGGTTTTCGTCTATCACAACGGCGCGGAATCTTACTACGCCGCCAGAGGATTTCGTGGTTCGCTCAGGGTCTGAGTTTTACACGGACAGGCTAATATCCCGTTTCTAAAGGATGCACCTCACCCTTCGCTTCCATCTGGATCAACGAAATGGTGAGCCGGCAAGGTTGAGCAATTGAATTCCCTAGGAAGAACTCTCATGCATTGCTTACGTCAACTGGTCATCGTGGCCACGCTTGCCAATCTGTTTTTACCGGGCGGGATGAATCAAACGATTCGTGCCCAACAAACGGATCAAGGCGAGGTCGTTATCCCGTTCACACTCACCGGTCACAACGTTATTGTTGTCAGCGCACTGCTCAACGGCACTGACACATTGAATCTGATGCTGCATACGGCGTCGTCGGATTTGAGATTGACTGAAGATGCGGTGCGAAAATCAAAGAGCATCAAATTCACTGCCACTGACAAAGTGAAATCCTGGGGAGGCGAATCAGATTCGCGATCAAGCCGTGGAAACGGGCTTCAAATTGGTGGTCTAAAGCGCGACAACATTGACGTCTGGGAAGACAAACATTCCGGGAAAGACACAGATGGGAAATTCGGCCTGGATTTCTTTCAGAATCGGATTGTTGAAATAGACTTTGATCAGCGCCGCATCGTGCTGCACGACAAAATTCCTGGCAAAGTGGAAGCGTACGAACGCCTGAAAATGGAAAATCAAAACGGCCTGCTGATGGTGCAGGGCAATTGCCTGATTGAAGGGAAATCCTATACCAACAAATTTCTCCTTCATTCCGGCTATTCCGGGGGAATTCTGTTGGACGACGCCTTCGCCGCAAAAGCTGGCGTAGACGGAAAAATCAAAATCACCGACGAATCCGGCTTGAAAGATTCGTTTGGAAATACGATCAAAGTGAAAAAAGGTATCTTGCCGGTGTTCGTGCTTGGCGATGTAAAGCTTACCAATACTCCTATAGGCTTCTTTTCCGGCGGCCTCGGAGCACAGAAAATGAGTGTTATCGGCAGCGAAGTTCTCACGCAGTTCAATCTCATCTTCGACATTGCCAATCATGATTTATACATCGTCCCACGCCACGCGTAGAAAGATTCTAAATCAAAGCACAAAACATTGAGACACTCTTTTTCGACAGGATTTACACGATGGTTCAGGATTGACCCAAAAAGGATGAATAGCAGGCGTTGTTCATCCTGAAAAATCTTGTCCATCCTGTCCAAAAGTTTTGTGTTCTGATTTAGAGCTAGTTCCAGGCTAACCAACAGGCAAAGGCAATTCGGGTATATGAAATATCGGCTGGCAATTTTTGACTTCGATGGCACGTTGGCGGACTCGTTTCCTTTCTTTATCCGCGTCTTCAACCAACTGGCCGAACAACATGGCTTCAAGGGAATCGAGCCGGAACTGGTGCCGATATACAGACATTACAGCCCCCGGCAAATGATGGAATTGGTAGGAATGCCCGCCTGGAAGCTGCCTTTTGTGGCGAAGAGTTTTATCTCGCTGATGAAGCAAAATGCGGTGAGCATTCCGTTGTTTGAACAGGTGGGCGATATGCTGCTGCACCTGGCAAATCAAGGGGTGACGCTTGCCGTCGTGACATCAAATTCCTATGAGAACGTAAGCCGGATTTTGGGGCCTGCCAATATGGAACTGATTCATCACTTTGAGTGTGGAATGTCTATTTTTGGCAAGCCATCCAGAATACAGAAGGTGCTCAAAAAAACTGGCATTCCAGGTCACGAAGCAATCTATATCGGCGATCAAGTCCCAGATCTGGAAGCGGCGCATAAGGCAAAAGTCGCTTTTGGAGCTGTCGCATGGGGATACGGAACGATTGAATCCCTGAGAGAGCATGCTCCAGAAGAGGAATTCGATAGCGTTTCCGACATCAAAAGAATCGTCTAGCAAATCAGTCCACTGAACCTCCACGTAGCCCCGAGGAATTTTCTGAACCGCTTGCCAAGCTAGCCCGGGCAAAATCATTGTTCGTCCGAAAGACGCGGCGTATACTTTGCGCCGTCTTGCAGTAAAGCCGTCCGGCGTTCTTAAACACCAAACAAATCAGTAGCTTCATCATGCAGGCGCAATCGAAGCGAAAACCTGTGCAGAACTGTATTTGAACTTTAATGAATCCCATGACTTCTATAAAACAACGCATCTTTGTCGTGATGTTGGTCGCTCTTTCCTGGGTGACGACTGTCTCAGCCCAGCAAAAGTATGACCTTCTCTTAAAAGGCGGCCACGTCATTGATCCCAAAAATAAGATTAGCGGTGTTCGGGATGTTGCCATCGCAAACGGAAAAGTTGTTGCCGTGGCGGCCAAAATCAATCCGGCTGAAGCCTTCAAGGTGGTGGACGTTTCGGGGTATTACGTCACGCCGGGGCTGATTGATATTCACGTGCATGTCTTTGCCGGGACGGGTGAACGAGCTTCGTATGCCGGGGATAACAGCCTGTATCCTGATGGGTTCACGTTCCGCGTGGGAGTCACGACGGTTGCCGACGCAGGCTGCGCGGGCTGGCGAAATTTCGAAGACTTCAAACAGCGAATCATTGATCGTTCCAAAACGCGTGTTTTGGCATTTCTGAATATTGTCGGCAATGGCATGCGGGGCGGAAAGTTTGAACAGGACTTGACCGATATGGACGCCAAGCCGACGGCGGAAATGGCGCTTCGCTATCCAAACCGGATCGTAGGCATCAAGACGGCGCATTACGCGGGGCCGGAATGGAAACCGGTGGAGCAGGCCGTTGAAGCAGGTACGAAAGCAAATATCCCTGTGATGGTGGACTTTGGAACCAATCATCCCAACGACCGACCGCTGAGTGATCTGTTGACCAAAAAGCTTCGTCCCGGCGACATCTATACACATGTTTATTCCGGGCTTCGCAATGAACAGATGGAATCCGGCAAGATGAACCCCGCGCTTTGGGAAGGCAGAAAGCGTGGCGTAATTTTTGACGTAGGCCACGGCGGAGGCAGCTTTTTGTGGCGGCTTGCCATCCCGGCGATGAAAGAGGGCTTCGCTCCCGATTCCATTTCCACAGACCTGCACATCGGAAGCATGAACGCTGGGATGAAGGATATGCTCAATGTGATGGACAAGTTTTTGGCGATGGGCATGTCGCTTGATGAGGTGATTCTTCGCTCCACCTGGAATCCTGCCCGCGAGATCAAACGCGAAGAATTGGGGAACCTTTCTCCAGGCGCAGTCGCAGACATCGCCGTGTTCAAGCTTGAAAAAGGAAATTTCGGATTTGTGGATATGAATGGCGCGCGGCTGAAAGGAACGCAGAAGCTGAATTGCGAACTGACGTTGCGGGATGGAAAGGTGGTTTACGATCTGAACGGTTTGACGCGGCCAGACTGGGACAAACTGCCGCGTGATTATCCGAAAACCGGAGATGCTCGCTGGGACGCCGTGACGCCTGCGCCGCGCGCTCGTAATCCTCGATAAAGAAAATGAGTGAGTTCCGGTGAGTGTATGAGAAAAAAGCTCTTGATTGGGATTTTTGTTCTGCTGCTCACTGGTTCGGCGGTACTTTTTCAGATCAGTAAATCCCGAACCTTTCAGTTCTTCGGCCAGATTGTTTCGCGGGTGAATACCTCAGAGAAAATTGTTGCGCTGACCTTCGACGATGGGCCAACTCCGAACGCTACGGATGAAATCTTGAAGGTGCTGGAAGAAAAGAAGGTCAAAGCGACGTTTTTCGTGATCGGAGCAGAGCTAGAGCAGAACATGGCCGAAGGGCGAAAGATCGTCGCGGCAGGACACGAATTGGGAAATCATTCCTATTCGCATAAACGAATGATTCTGGTATCGCCATCGTTTGTGCAGCAAGAAATTGAAAGGACAGACCGGTTGATCAGAGAAACAGGTTACGGCGGAGAAATCAATTTCAGGCCCCCCTATGGCAAGAAGCTTTTTGCGCTGCCGCATTACCTGTACAAAACCGGCCGGAAAACCATTATGTGGGATGTCGAACCTGATTCCAGCCCAAAGATTGCAGCCGATGCGGCCAGCATTACCGAAGAAACCGGATCGCACGTGCGCCCCGGTTCAATCATTCTGTTGCACGTGATGTATCCGAACCGGCAGCAATCGTTAAAATCAGTCGGCGGGATTATTGAAAGTCTGCGGCAGGAAGGTTATCGGTTTGTGACGATTTCCGAACTACTGGCCTCTGCGCATTGAATGCGAGTGAAGGACAATGCTTGGTTCTTAAATTTATCTGGAGGAGAGTTCATGTTTCGTTCTTTTGTTGTCGTCATTGCGCTTTGCATTGTTGGGCTTGCGGTTCAAAAACCGGCTCCGAAAACGCACCGGCTGGAAGCAACGCCTGCCACGGTTGCGTACGGGTATTACTGGGCGGAAGCCAAACCCGCCTTGCGCATTGCTTCCGGCGACATCATTGACGTGGACACGCTGTTAACCAACAGTCCGAACGGGCTTCAAAACGCAGGCGTGGCTCCGGAAAAGGTCCAAAACTCGCTTCGGGCGATTGTCAGCGAAGTCACGGGCGAACGGCGTGGGCCAGGAGGTCACATTCTGACCGGACCCGTTTATGTGGAAGGCGCAGAACCGGGTGACGTACTGGAAGTGAAAGTGTTGTCCATTGATCTGGCAATTGACTATGGCTACAACGGTTGCAGCGGCTTCATTCCTGGCAACTGTGACCGATCCGTCAAACAAAAGATTTTTCAACTCAACAAAAAGACCATGACGGCGGAATTTCTGCCCGGCATCGTCATTCCGCTGAAACCGTTTTTCGGCAGCATGGGCGTCGCCCCAGCGCCGGAAATTGGCCGGGTTAGCAGCAATCCGCCGGGCAAGCACGCGGGGAATCTTGACAACAAAGAACTTACTGCTGGCTCGACGCTTTACATACCGGTTTTCGTGCCCGGCGCGTTGTTTGAAGTTGGCGACGGACACGCCGCCCAAGGCGATGGCGAAGTGGACCAGACGGCCATCGAAACCTCGCTACGCGGCAAGATCAAGCTGACGGTGCGGAAAGATATGAAGCTGACCTGGCCGCGCGCAGAAACGGCTACCGATTTCATCAGCATGGCAACCGATCCCGACTTGACCAAAGCCACCACGATGGCGATTCAGGAGATGATTGATTTTCTGGTTGCCAACAAAGGGCTGACCAAACACCAGGCGTATCAACTGGTCAGCATCGCTGGCGACGTGGCGATTACGCAGCTTGTGGATAAACCAAACCTTGGCATTCACGTGAAGCTGCCAAAGAGCATTTTTAAGAATGCGGCTGAACGTAAATGAGGCACATTGGCTCATAAGAATAGTCCACCTGAAAATTTGATTAACAACTAGGAGACATAACAATGAATAAAAAGGAATTGAAGACTGCTTCGCCGCTGTCGGGGAAGAAATCAAAGTTGGATAGACGCAGTTTCGTTCTCGAAGCGGCGACAGGTGTCGGTGCGATGACGGCCATGTCTTCCAAGACAGTGAAGGCGGCGGCGAAAGAGACGATGAGTCTGAATGTGATCTATCCAAATCACGAAGGCGCGCGCTTCGATATACGCTACTATCGCGACACCCACATCCCTTTGGCGATGAAAGTCATGAAAGCCGACAGCGTCATTCTCATCGAAGGGGTACCGATGGGTGCCACCGCCGCACCCTATGCGATGATTGCTCATTTCCAGTTTGCGTCACCAGAGGCGCTGAAGGCTGCTACCGATAATCCACGCATGGCTGAACTGCGGGCCGATGTTCCCAAGTTCACTGACATCAAGCCGACAGTTATGCTGGGCAAGTCATCGTAAAGCGCATCCAAGGATAAACCTAACGATTCGTTCATCGAGCGCGTCCCTCAAGGTTTACAGGGCTTACCTGATGAACGAATTGTTTATGTCGTTTATATTTTTAACGATCATTCAATTCGCATGTCGAAGGCGCCATCCCGGCGGGGTTCAAGATAGCGGATAGCTACCTTTCCAAGTGGCATCATTATCGTGAATTATGTGTGGGCAGGCGCAGTTACAACCGGAAATTTATGAACATTTTGCGTGTATGGAGGCAATGATGGAAAAAGTAATCGGACTCGGTGGCGTTTTCTTCAAAAGCAGAAACGACAGTGTTGTATTAAAGGCGATCCTGTCAGTGACCTTGGTCGTCATAGTCTGCGGCCTGGCGGTTGCGGCGAATCAGGCAGACCCGGTCGGAACGTGGAAGTGCGAGTACAGTATCGGCGACCAAAAGCGGACATCCACGCTGACGATTAAGAAGGATGGAGATAAGCTCACGGGTACAATGAGCTGGCCGGATCAGAAAGAGGCAACTCTCAAGGACCTGAAATGGAAGGACGGAGAGCTAACATTCTCTGCTGATCGGGTGTTGGCGGATAACACGTTCCATATCGAGTACAAGTTCACGGTCAGCGGGGACACGCTCAAAGGAAAGGGCACTTTGGATGTCGGGGGCGAAAAGCGAGATTTTGACATTGAGGGAAAGCGGGACAAGTAGGAAAGGTAGCGGCTGGACAATCTCGCTCTTGGTGAGTTAGCAAAGCTGACAAGTTACGGCCTCGTGCGTAATCGGGTTAAGCCAAGGCAAGAGGGTGGAGCGTATGGACCACTTCTTTGCAAGGAGCGTGTTCTTCGTAAAAGACGCTGAGCGCTCCTTCAAGCGCAACTCGCAGACGCCTAACAGTTGATCTAGAGGAACTCTATGCATCGCAGAAACTTCATCCGTCTGGCCGGATTGAGTGTACCCACGGGCGCAACGATTGAATCACACATTGCAGCGCGACTGCGCGCGGCAACCGCAAACGCGCCACAAAAAGCTGCTTCCAAGGCAAAGCTCAAAGTCGGCCACCAGCATTTGGCAACCAATGAAGCGTTGAAGCTGTTTGCCGCATTGGGCGTCAACAACATTTGCAGCGATTTGCCTTCGGCGAAACTCGACGCAGCGTGGTCGGTCGAAGGGTTGACCAAATTGCGTGAACGGGTCGAATCGTTCGGCATCAAGCTTGATTGCGTGCCGTTGCCACTCAGTTCAGCCTACATCACGCGCCACGAAAACCCGGCGATTATGCTGGGCAAAAACCCTGATCGTGACCATCAGATTGACGACATTTGCCAGATGATTCGCAATGCCGCGCGCGCAGGTATTCCGATGCTCAAATACAACATGAGCATTCTCGGCGTGGTTAGCACCGAACCTGTTACCAGTCGCGGCGGCGCAAAGTCGCGCGCGTTTAGTTATGCCAAAGCCAAACAGGAACCTCCGCTCACTGAAGCCGGGCCAGTCAACGAAGACGTTTACTGGGAGCGCATCACCTATTTTCTGAAACGTGTGATGCCGGTGGCGGATGAATACAAAATGAAGCTGGCCTGCCATCCGCACGATCCGGGCATGCCGAAAGACAAAGGCTATCGCGGCGTGCATACGGTGTTGGGCAGCGTGGACGGGTTGAAGAAATTTCTTGCCATCGTCAACAGTCCGAACCACGGCTTGAATTTCTGCCAGGGCACGGTGTCAGAAATGTTGTCCAAACCCGGCGTAGAAATTTTCGATGTGATTCGGTATTTCGGCAGTCGGAAGAAAATATTCAACGTGCATTTCCGCAACATTCGCGGCGGCTTTCTCGATTTCCACGAGACCTTTATTGATGACGGAGATGTGGACATGCTCAAAGCCATGCGGGTTTATAAAGAGGTCGGCTACGACGGCATGTTGATGCCCGACCATGTGCCCAAGATCGAAGGCGACGCGGGAAGCTTGCAGGCATTTGCCTATTCGTTTGGATATATCAAAGCGTTGATTGCGGCGGTGAATGCCGAGTCGTAGCGTAAACAATTCAGCCAACAAAAAATCCGTCCACCAATTCACACGAAGTTCACGAAGAAAAAGCAGCATATGTTTTTCTTCGTGTTTTCTTCGTGTATCTTCGTGGACGGAAAACAGCTTCTTTGAATTTAGAAGTTGATTTTGCCCGCGAACTGCAACACTCGTGGAGAGAATGCAGCCGTGATGCGGCCAAATGCCGTGTTGTTGATGTTCTGCGCCTGGCCAATGTTGAAATTGGTCTTGTTCAGCAGGTTGAAAGCTTCAAAGCGGAATTCAAAATTCACGCGCTCCGTGATGGCAGTGCGCTTGATGAATCCGGCGTCGAAATCAAATCGGCTTGGGCCGCTGACCGGCGTCAGTTGCAGCGTTCCCAAGGCCCCGGATTTCGGATTCTGGAAAAGCTGCGTGTTGGCGCGACCATCGGCACCGATCAAGCTGGGATCGAAAATCAACGGGCGGCCTTGCGCGTCATAAAACAATCCGGTTTTTGATTGCAGGTCGCTGACCGAAAGCGTGGTGTTGACCGTGTTCTTGGCCGAACGTCCGGCGCGGTTCAGCGTGCCACGCGCTGAAACGATTGAAACCGGTTCGCCGCTTTGCCAGCGGACGATGGGGTTGAAGCTCCAACCACCGACGATTTTGCCCAGCACTCCGCCGCGATCGAAAAAGCGTTTGCCGCGCCCGAATGGCAGTTCGTAAACGGCGTTGGCTTTGAACACATGCGTGACGTCGTCGGCAATGCGCGCTTTTTCAAGCGCATTGGTCGAACCCAAATCCATCAAGCCGGAAAAGTTCGTCTGGCCGCCTTCAAAATCGCTGAAGGCTTTGCTGAAGGTGTAATTCGCCTGGAAGTACAGCCCGTTGCCGAAGCGCCGGCGAACTTCGGCCTGCAATGCGTTGTAATCCGAATACGATCCGTTGCCGATGTAATCCGCCACGAAAATGTTCGGATTTGCTCGCAGGAAGAACTCCGGCCCAACCTGGGAACCGTTTTGCCCCGGAACCAGGAACAAAGCACGATTGGCAACATAGAGCGCCGCCAGTTCGCCGACTTGTCCTTGCGCGATCAGGTTCAGAACCGTCGCGTTGGTCAACAAGCCCGCCAGTCCAAGTTTGGGAAAGACCTGCAAGGTTTCGCCGCGCGTCGGATTTCCGTTTGCGGCCAAGTTGCGTTCAGCGCGCTGGAAATCAGCCAGGAATCCGTTGTCCAACACTTTGACCTGATTCACGTCAATGCCGCGCGTCAATTTGACGCCGCGATTTCCCACATAACGAAGCTCTGCAACCGTATCGCGGAAAATTTCGCGTTCAACGCTCAGCGTCCACTGTTGGACATAGGGCGTTTTATAATTCGGGTCAAACGTAAAGATTGCCGCTTGAGGATCAATCGCCAGGTTGTCGGAAACTGTTCGTGGAACCTGGAACGCCGGCACTGGCACAGGGCGAATGCCTCCACCGCTGACCGTTCCGCTGGTGCTCAGAATGGTGGCATTGGCTTGCAATCCGTCGTTGCCGCTGACTGCATTCAAAATCGTGGTGATGTTGTTATCAATCACGTATGACATCGAATACCCGGCACGAATCGAAGTTTTGCCATTGCCAAACGGGTCCCACACCAGGCTGATGCTTGGCGCGAAGTTGTTGTAATCGTTGTTGAAAAATGGCCGTCCCGTTCCCGAACCGGCAAAATCAAGTTGCGCGTTCGGGTTGAACAGTGCATTCAAACCGGTTTCTTTTGGCAGCAAGGCCAAGCCATTTTTTTCGGTCGGCACGGTGATGTATTCCCAGCGCAGGCCCAAATTCAACGACACATTTGGCTTCAGCCGCCAGGTGTCGCCAGCGTAAAGCCCAAAACTGTTGTACTGGAACTGTTGCCGTTGCAATGCGCCGTTGACGAAGCCAGACGTGCGCGATGTGGAATTAAAGCTCTGGTCAATTTGCGCAATGGGAGCCGCCAAGATGGCCAGAATGTCACGCGCGCGGTTAAAATCGTTGGTCGAAATTCCGCCGGGGAACAGCGATGTCGCCAGGGGATTCGGATTGCCGTTGGTGTTGAACCCGATGGTGTAGAGCGGCAAGGTTCCGGCGGCATCATACGGTTCGATGAACACGCGGCGATAATTGCCGCCAAATCGAACTTGATGTTTGCCTTTCACCCAGGTCGCGTTGTCAATCACTTCGTAATTATCGGCAATGCGGCCTTGCGGCATCTGGTTGTCCGTTGGATTGGAAATTAAGGGGAATGCCAACTGATACCGATCAGGGAACTGTTCGTTGGTGAAGAAGGACACGTTGTAATTGTTGAACCCATAGCGCAGTTCATTGTTCAACGTGGCGGTCGGAGTCCAGTTCCAGGCGAAGGAACCACGCGGACGGCTGGAAGATTGCCCGTCGCCCGGTCGGCCAGGGAACGGTTCATTGCCTGCGTTCGGGAAGTTGAAAGTAAAGCGGCTGAAGATTGCTTCAAAGCGATGACGCGACGAAGCGTCGTAATCCACGCGGAATCCCCACAGGTCGCTGTCAAACCCGGTCGGGCTGTTGAACCGATACCCGGCGATGTTGGCCAGCGCGGTATTCGTGGTGATGTCTGCCGTCGTCAGATCGTTCGGCAACGGAGTGGTCGCGATCAAGCTGGCGACTTTGGGGTCTGCGACGCGTCCGGCAGCAGACAGAATGTTGATGGTTTGCAACTGGCCGTTGTCGGAACGGCGATACGTGAACTGGCCTTGCCGTGCCGATTGCGTCAGCACAGTGCGCAAAACGCTGGTGTCGGTTTTGACGCGCGTGCCTTCGTAATATCCATAAAAGAACAGTTTGTTGCTGTCGAATCCCAGCGGGCCAAAAACCTTGCCTGGCAATTTGACCGGGCCGCCAACGCCGACGCCAAATTGATTTTGAATCAATTTTTCTTTTTTGATGCCAGCCGCATTGTTGAAAAACGAATTGGCGTCCAGCGCGTCGTTGCGATGATATTCAAACACATTGCCGTGGTATTCCGTCGAACCACGCGGCGTAGCCAGTTTGACCTGGGCAACGCCAAGTCCATCAGTCGGTCCGCCGTTCTGCGTGGTCAAGGTGAATTCGGCGACGCTGACGACGCTGGGCGCAGCAGTGCCGAAAAAACTGTCCGTGCGGATGAAATTGTCATTGATGTTGATTCCGTCCCAGGTCAGGTTGGTGAACGTGCCGCGCGTGCCGTTGACCGTCGCGGTGCGGTTGCTGCCGCTGGTATTCACCCCAGCCTGCAACGCCGCCAGCGAAAGCGGGTTGCGACCATTCAACGGCAAATCATTAATCTGGCGCTGTAACACAGTTGTTTGCAGCGCAGCATTTTCAGCGTTGACGACAGCCTGTGCTTCCGAGGCTGAAGTGGTGATCACTTCGGCGATCTGGCCGGTTTGTAGTTCAAAGTGAACCGTCGCCGGAGTGCCGACATTGACGGTCACGCCTGTGACTTCGCCTTTTTTGAAGCCATCGCGTTCGGCAACGATTTTGTAATTTCCCGCGCGGACCTCTGGGAAAACAAACGCGCCCTGATCATTTGTTGTCGCGGTGACTTCACGCTGCGTAGCCAGGTCAACCAGCGTGACTTTCGCGCCGGTAATGACAGCTCCGGCCTGATCCTTAACCGTGCCGGTAACAGTGGAATTAAACGTTTGCGCTAATGCCGAATTGCCGACCAGCAAACCAAGCAATGCTGCCAGCGCCCAGGTAACAACACTGCGGCGATGTGTTCGTAACTGCATCAAAACCCTCCTTATTGGTGATGTTTCCATTTGTGTGAGTTGAATGAACTTTGTTGGCGGCGTTCATTGAAAGCATTTCCAAAAGTAAGTGCCGCCCTTCACCACAAATTTGGCGCAAGCGCTATTCCAACCGGGTTTTGTGTGTATGGATTGCTGGAATCCATAGATTTAACGGGCATTGCAGATCGTTTTGTTTGGAAGGGGTATTGAGAAAAACGAATGGAATTTCGTTTTTTCAGATGAATTGTTTCGTTACTTCAGCGTTGGTATCGCGATGGACAGAGGGCGTCATCTTTGCTTGAAAAATGTACAGAAAGATTGACGGCGGAAAGTTGGTTATCTCACTTTCGAGCAGGACGGACATCAAGAAAATCGTGAAGCGTGCGGACGGGGTTTCCAATAGATTCGCCAGTTCATCAAGGCTTGCAGGCTGATCCGCAAAATGCCTTTGAAAAGAAAAGTTTTTACAGTTTCGTAATGATAAAGTCTGGAACTAGATCGGTTTTCAATTCAGTTTACGGGATAGCCGCAGTAGACAGCCCAGGC
>CAZMXG010000187.1:0-14671 GCA_964570175.1 uncultured Heliomicrobium sp.
CTTACAGGCAGAAGGCTTAATGGATCATAACTTCAAAGAGTCACACATAAGGTATTTGGCTATATTCAGCAGATTCCGAAATTTCAGATAAATTCAGAAAAATGGAGAGTCACCTTCATTGGCTAGTCAGTTAAAGTGAAGCATTTCTATGGTGCAGGCACATTTCGCCTGTGGCACAGAGGTTGAGTTCAGCTTATCTGCTAAATACTTCCATCAATTTATAAATGCACTTCTGCAACATGCGGCAGTGACAAAAAACGTCTAAATCTAAGCATCATCTGCGGTCTGTTCTTACGGAGTAGAAGACGAATGCCCGTATCTAGTCTTCTGCCCCCTCCACCTGTCATTTCACAAAAGGAGTCACTATGAATCGCAGTGTATTTCGGGTTTTTGTCCTGCTTACTCTGATGATGACGGTTGGCCTGTTGGCGTTTAGCCAGGGCATTACGACGACCTCACTTTCAGGCGCAGTAGTTGATCAGACTGGCTCGGTAGTTCTGGGCGCAGAGATTGTCATCAAAGATGACTCTACCGGTGCTGAATTCAAGACGGCATCGGCCAGCAACGGAACATTCAGCGTTCCGGCGCTGACTGCTGGCACGTATACGGTGACGATTTCGGCCAGAGGTTTCAAACAGGTTGTCATCCGAGGCGTCAAGATTGATACAGGCATTCCGGCCAGCGTCAATGCTACGCTGGAAGTGGGGGCCACGACGGATTCCGTCATTATTCAAGGTGGCGGCGAAGTGCTGCAAACTCAGTCCGCAAGTATCAGCACCACCATCACTGGCCGCCAGATTACCGATTTGCCATTTACTTCCAGAAATGTGACCGACCTGCTTTTGTTCTTGCCAGGAACGACGACGCCTGGACGACCGCGCTCTTCGACATTTAACGGCTTGCCACAAGGGTCAATCAACATGACACTGGATGGTGTCAGCATTCAGGATAACGGCGCCAGAAATGGCGACGGGTTTTACACCAACATTTATCCGCGCGTGGACGCCGTCGAAGAAGTGACACTTTCGACAGCAACGCCAGGGGCTGAAAGCGCGGGCGAAGGCGCGATCCAAATCAAGATGGTGACACGCCAGGGCAGCAATCAATTTCGCGGCAGTTTGTACGAATACCATCGTAACAAGGCGCTGGACGCCAATTACTGGTTCAATAATCGTAACTTCCGCCCCGGACCAAACGACAATCCAGCCACGTTCAAAGCGGAACGCGACCTGATGATTTTGAACCAGTTCGGCGGACGGTTTGGCGGACCCATCTGGATTCCAAAGCTGTTTGATGGCCACGACAAAGCGTTCTTTTTCGTCAATTACGAACAGTTCCGACTGGCTACGTCACAAGCTCAAACGCGAACGATTTTGAGCCCGCTGGCGCAGCAGGGAATCTTCCAATACAACAGTTCTTCTGGAATCAGGCAGGTAAATCTTTTGACGCTGGCGGCAGGCAGAAATGTGACTTCGAAGATTGATCCGACAGTGGGAAAACTGCTGGCCGACATTCGCAGCGCGGCGACTTCCAAAGGCGGCATCCAGCAATTGGCTGATCCGAACTTGCAAACGTATTCCTTCAGCCCCAGCGAAGGCGGCGAAATTCGTATCTTCCCGACTGTGCGCCTGGATTTCAATCTTTCCAGCAAACACAAACTGGAAGAGATCTGGAATATCCAAAGCCACCACACGCTGGTGGATTTTCTCAACAATGGGTCCCCGGCATTTCCCGGATTTCCGAATATCGGCAGCCAGAAATCCAGCCGATTTACGAATGCGCTTGCACTGCGTTCGACGTTGACGCCAACCATGGTCAACGAAGCGCGCTTTGGGCTGACCGGCGGCACGGTGGTGTTCAACGGAGAAAATTCTTTGGCGTCTTTCACCGGGTCAGTTGCCAATCAAAGCGGTTACAGCCTGACAATCAGCGCGGCGGGTATTTCCAACGCGACGGTGAACACAGGTTCCACGCGGCGCAATTCGCCGACCTGGAATTTCAATGACACGCTGAGTTGGATACGCGGCGCGCACTCGCTCAATTTTGGCGGAAGCTTTTTTCAGGGAAATTACTTCACCACCGGAACGACTTTTGTCCCCACCATCACCTTCGGCGTAGACACCACAGACCCGGCCAGCGCGCTGTTTGTCGCTGCGAATTTCCAAGGAGCCGCTGCCGCTGACATCACGCGCGCTCAGAATATTTACGCGACGCTGGTTGGCAGCATCACACAGATTGCCGGTAACGCCGGACTTAGCGAAACAACCAACAAATACACCTATCTGAACCAGAACACGGTGCGCGCGCGCAATCGTGAAATGGGTTTTTTTGTGCAGGATGCCTGGCGCGTGCGCCCCAATCTGACGGCCAATCTGGGGTTGCGCTGGGAAGCGCAATTTCCTGTGACTTCGCTAAACAACAACTTGACTCTTCCCACGCTGGACGGTCTGTATGGGGTTTCCGGCCCAGGCAATATTTTCAAACCGGGGACACTGACCGGCACCGCCACGCAGTTTTTCCAATTCAAGAAAGGGGATTCGGCTTACAACACGGATAAAAGCAATTTCGCGCCGAGTTTGGGCATTGCCTGGACTCCGGATTGGAAAGACGGAATGCTCGGCCGAATTTTCGGAAGCGGTGGCCAAACAGTGTTGCGAGGCGGATTTTCAATGGCGTTCAACCGGGATGGCATCAATACGTTGATTGGCACCATCAGCGGCAACCCGGGCGGCAGCATTACGGTCAATCGCAACATCGCCACAGGCAATTTAGGCACGCTGCCTCTGTTGTTGAGTGACGGAAGCCGTCTTGGCCCGCCGGCTTTCCCCGATACGCCAACTTATCCGCTGACTGGCGCAATCACGAACGCGGCCAACACGTACGATCCCGATCTGAAAACTCCGTACATCATGTCCTGGACGTTTGGCATGCAGCGCGAAATCACCAAGGACATGGCCATCGAAGTTCGTTATGTGGGCAATCGAGCACTGCTTTTCCGGCAAAGTTTCAACGTCAACGAAACCAATATCGTCGAAAACAAATTCCTGGACGAATTCCGGCTGGCGCAGGCAAACCTGCAAGCCAACATCGCGGCAGGGCGTGGTAACACATTCCGGTATTTTGGGGCGGGAACTGGCACTGCTCCGCTGCCGATTGCGCTGTCTTATTTCAGCGGCAAAGTTGATCCCAACGTTGCGGGCAGCTATACATCCAGCAATTTTGGCGCTGCCGCATTCGTCAATACATTGGCGGCGAACAATGCTGCGCCGTTCACTTTTGCTTCGAATTTGTATACCAACGCGACCTTCCGCACGAACGCAGTCAACGCGGGCTTGCCAGTAAATTTCTTCCTGGCCAATCCTGGATTGCAGGGCGGTGCATCTTTCCTGGGAAATGGCGGGCGTTCGGCGTATGACTCCGGCGTGGTCGAACTGCGCCGTCGCTTGTCGAAAGGTTTGTTGGTGCAAACCAGCTACACCTTTGCAAAAGGCTCCACGCTTACCACGCCGTCGCTGCGCACGGGCTATTACAAGAGTCCCAATCCTTTCGTGATTACCCACGCTTACAAAGCCGATTGGGTTTACGATCTGCCGTTTGGCAAGGGGCAGGCATTTTTCAGTGGCGTCAAAGGGGTCGCGGGGAAAGCGCTGGAAGGCTGGGCATTTCAGGGCACTGTGCGCATTCAAAGCGGTTCGCCGTTCAACATCAACGGAGTCCGTCTGGTTGGAATGACGCGCAAGGAGCTTCAAGATTCGTTGAAGGTGCGTTTTGATGACCCCAATGCTGTGGCGTATTACCTGCCGCAGGACATCATTGACAACACCATCAGAGCTTTCAATGTCAGCGCGACTGCCGCCAACGGCTATAGCAGCCGCGGAGTTCCAACAGGCCGGTATCTGGCGCCTGCCAACAGCCCGAACTGCATCGAAGTATATTCAGGCCAGTGTGGGTTCCCCACCATCGTGTTGTATGGACCACGATTCACACGGTTTGATCTGAACCTGACCAAGAAGACGAAAATTACCGAGCGGGTCAACGTGGAATTCCGCGCGGATTTTCTGAACGCGTTCAACAACATCAACTTCCTGGTGCAAAGTCCGAACAATGCCAGTTCGACAATTGGCGGTTTGGGCAACGATACCTTCGGGCAAATTACGCAAGCGTACCGGGACGTTTCTACAACCAACGATCCGGGTGGGCGCATGATTCAATTCGCCTTGCGCCTGAATTTCTAAGCACATCCTGCATAAAAACGGGAGAAGGCGGCGTCTGTTGCCCTCTCCCGTTTTTTCTTTTCCACAGTTGTCACCTGCCAGAGCTAACTCAACTGGCCTGTGTCGCGTGTGTATTCGTACTGATAGCGATGGTAGTAATAGTTGTAACCGTCGCGTTGCAGGTTCACGTTGTTCAGCACCACGCCAAAGATTTTCGCGCCGACGTTGGCCAGTTCCTGTCGCGAATGCACCACCATTTCACGCGAGCTTTTGCCGCCGTGAACAATCAGCATCACTCCATCCACCTGACGAGAAATGATCACCGGGTCTGTGACGCTGTTGATGGGCGGAGAATCAATCAGGATATGGTCGAAATGCTGCGATAGTTTTTGCAACATCAGCCGGAATTTTTCCGAACTCAGCAAATCCGCCGAATTGGGCGGGACAATGCCGGAAGGCATGACGTAGAGGTTCGGAAACTTTGTCGTCTGCACGACGGTTTTTAGAGAGGTGTCGCTCGACAGATAGTTCGATAATCCTTTTCGGTGATCAATCCCGAAAATCTTATGAACGCGCGGGCGGCGCATGTCAGCGTCAATCAGCAAAACCGTCGCGCCAAGTTGCGACAGGCAAATGCTGGTGTTGATGGTCGTCGTCGTTTTGCCTTCGCCCGGCTGGCTGCTGGTGACAAGGATCGTTTTGGGCGGTTGGCCGGCGGCGGACAGCAGAATTGAGGTTCGCAGCATGCGGTAGGCTTCCGCCACCGATCCCGCGCTTTTGTACGCATCCTTTGGCGACAAGATTCCGGCTGGGCCAGATGCATTTTTTTCCTGTTTGACTCCGCCCAGATACAGGCGTCGGCCATTGGCTCCGATGGCCGGAATTACACCTAGCGCAGGCAAACGAACATAGCGGCTGACATCGTCAACTGTTTTGATCGTGTTATCCAGATGATCCAGCAGAAACACCAGGCCAATGCTGGCGCCAAGACTGAGCAGAAACGCCAGCAACACGCTGCGCGTTCTGGAAGGACCAATCGGCCCCCCGGGAATTCTCGCTGGTTCGGCGACGGAAATATCGGGAGTCTTCTGAAGTTTTTCCAGGTCAACCTGCTTGGTTTTTTGCAGAAAGTCGGTATAAAGCGTTTTTGCCGTTTCGGCTTTTTGCTTGAGGATATTGAACTGAATTGAAGTTTGATTCTGTTGGACGGCTTCGCCCTTGGCTCGTGCCAGGGAAGCTTTCAGGGCGCTTTCATCACGAACGGCACGATCGTAATCAGCTTTTAGTTTGTCAGAAAGCTGTTGGCGCGTGTTGAGAATTTCTTTTTGCAGAGCAGTCACCTGATCGCGCACTTCGGCGACTCTGGGGTTTTCGGGACCATACCTAACGTTTAGTTGTGCAGCAGCAATCGTTTGTTCGCTTAGCTTTCTTTGCAGATCAATTGTCTGTTGATTGGCAAACGCCTCCGGGAGATTCTGCACACGGCCTTGTAGCACGTCTTCATACAGTGATTGTTTGATGATCCGGTCAGATTCGGCGCGCATGACCTGCTCATGCAATCCCACCAGTTTGTTGGCGGTCAGGTCTTCTTTTCCGTCCAAAGAAAAAATGCCGTTGTTGCGTGTGTAATCCGCCAATGCCTGATCCGCTCTTTGCATTTGCGCTTCCAATTCACGCGTGGCTTTGTTTAACGAGTCAGACGATTGGTCTGTGGATTGATTTTTCTTGTAGAAAGAGTGTCGGCGGTAGCCTTCTGCGATGGCATTTGCCGCCAATGCTGCAACTTCCGGATTGGTGTGTCGGAACGAAACCCGCATCAGGCGGGTCATTTTCACTTTTTCAACAGACAGCCCTCCGCTCAGAATGCCGACAAAGGGAGCAAGTCGCTCACTTTCCTCAGGAGTGCGCTGTTTCACGCTAAAACCGGAAAGGTCTGGAACCGCATTTTGCGGATCGCTGGTTTGCTGTTCCTTGGCCGCTTTTTTGCTCTTTAGCACATCCCAGACAGATCGTTCTTCCGCGACATCCAGGAATTTCTGGCTTTGATCCACGCTTAAATTGGCCGCCACGGCTTCCAGCAAAGGATAGCTTTGAATCAGAAACATAGCGGTTTCCATTTCCTGATTATCATCGCGGTAAAACCAATCTCCATCTTTGACCAGCAGTTGATTCTGATTCGTGCCCACTTCAACAGTAGCGGTCGCCAGATAAATGGATTTCTGCCGTGAAGAATTTACCGCCGCCATCACGGTAAAAATAGTGACAATAGTTAGGATCAACCATTTACGCCGCTGTATACGCCGCATAAAATCACGAATATCAAACCCGGCCTTCTCCTCTGTCTTCATCTCGTGGGGAAAATAAGGCGTAGGTGCAACCATTCCTCCAGTGTAATTGAGCGGAAGAACGGTTGTTTCCGTCTGAGAGGAAGGTTTGTCCAAATCCAGCAGTTGATTGTCGTTGTTCGTAGATGGCGTTTGCATGAGCTCTAACCTCTGACACGCGAAAGTGTGATGAGTTTCGCCAACTCGCTTAACTGGGCAGCGATCGCGGCGAAAGATAAAAACAACAAGGAATGCGATAATAATTGCAAATTGAAATCGCACAGGCTGTGAACCAATAAACCAAAGAGGCTCGCTCCACAGCCCAGCGCAGCATGGCTCATCAGGGGCTCATTGACCTGCAACCCCTTGATAACGGCGCGACCTGTCGCCAGTAAGAACCAGATTGCCAGCAAGCCGCCGATCAGTCCGGCATCGGTCAGCATTTGCAGATAATCGTTGTGAGCCTGAGACACCACCAGTCCTATATTTTTGCTTTGTTCGTAAATGGGCAACGCAGTTTCAAAACTGCCAAGCCCAGCTCCCGTGAGCGGATGCGCCTGAAAAATCTTCAGGCTAGATTTCCAAAGTGTGTCACGGCCACCGTAACCCAATTGATCTGTTGCCGTAGACGCATTGGTTTTTCCGATATCCAAATCTGCGGCGACGCGGTCTACAACACGCTCTGCTCCCAGCCAGGTCAACCCGCCAAAGACAATGATTAAAACCACGGCTGCTGCTGCTCCGCGCTGAAACAGCATTGCCATTCGCGAAGGCGCAGCGAATTCCAGGACATCGAACTGGCGCGGTCTGAAAATCATCAGAAACGCGAGTTGGGCAAAGATGCTGATCATTCCACCACGCGAAAGCGAGAAAACGGCGACCAAGGCGATCCAGGCAGTAATGAATAAATAGAATGATTTTTCCGCCACGCTTCGACGCCGGGTAAGCATCAGTGCTACTGGCCAAGGCAACAGCAGCTCCATGTAGCCGGCGAAATGATTTCGGTTGACGAAAGGCCCGAACGAGGTTTTTGCTTCGACAGTGCGCATCCAATAAAACTTTTCGTTCCAGGTGAAATGCTGAATCAGCGAAAACGTCGCAAGCACCAAACCGAAGATCGTTAAAAACTGCATCGTCGTTTGCAGCCGCTGTCGGTGCGTTAAAAAATTCGACGCCAGCAAAGAGGTCAACAGCAAACATACCAACAATAAAGTTGTCCCCCTGGTAGCTTCGACATCCAGTGACAGGCTGAACATACCGCCGCTGCCTTTTTGAACAGACAAACTCTGTACTAATCCAAGAAATATTAAGCCGGCCAAGGGCCACAAATTCGACGGAACGAACACGGATAAGCGCTTTTCTCTGATTGCTTTGAGCGCCCATAGCAAACAAAGCACACCAACCGACACCACAAAGATCAATTCTGACCAAGGCTCGACGACGCCATGCGCCAAGGCTGTGAAAACGATCAGCGCCAGAAAGGCTGTCGAGATAGTTTGGTCAAAGGAAATTTTCATTGCGCTTTTAAGCTGAAATCATCAAACCAGATGCCGCCTTGCGTCGGCTCTGTGTACCGGTATTGTGGAGTTTGTTTAATCACCACGATCACAGCGGATAAGTTCGCCGGTGCGATAAAATCCGCAGTCAACATTTGCCAATCGTTTGCTCCGGGCAGCACTGGAAACGATGCTGCGATTACCTCTCGATTGTCTGCCCGCAGTACCGCAATCTGCGGCGCTTCATCGGTCACCAGCTTTTCTGGTTTGGCAAAACATTCCAGCCGATACGCCAAACCGGGCTGCACAATAGCCCAATGTTGCGCTTCACGGTCCAGCCTTGTTGTATCAGCTCCCAGATACGCCAGTCGTAGAGCTTTATTGCCGGATCGCCCGCCAGATTGAATGGCCAGCCGCGCATAATTGCTGTTGTTCAATTGCCAATCGAACTGCGCAAAGCCTTTGCGCGTTGCGTGTTCAAAGCTTCCATTCCACAACAATGAATCGGTCGTCTCGTTTTGATAGCCCATCGTGTCGCGCCATAAACGCTCCGCCAATTGCCATTGGCCGACTTTCAAAAAGGCATCCAAAATTCGCCCGGTTTGTGGCCATTGCAGTCTGTAGGCACGGTCTGTTTGGGAAAACACCTGCGACGCGGCGTCAAAGCGTTCCCGTTCGATCAAAAACTCTGCAAAGATCAATTTGCTCTGGGCATCATTGCCTGCAACCTGTTCCAGTGCCGTCAGATCGCCAGATGTTGCTCGCCAGACCAAGTTGAGAATATTGGGCAATCGGGTCGGCTCAGCCGCCGCGACAAAACGAAATTCTTTCAACGATTCTTCAATCTTGCCCAGCCGCAAACACAGATTAGCCATCTGCCAGCGGACGTTGTTGTTGCTGGAAGCCAACCGTACCGCTTCCCGCAATGCCGATTCAGCCGCGCTCAGATCGCCTTTCAGTTCAGCTGCGGCAGACAGTAGCACGCGATATTCAAAATTCGACGGCGCAAGTTCGACAGCCTTTTTGGCGTGTTGAAACGCTGCTTCGGAAAGAGCTTCGTGGCTTTGCCCGTTGTCTGTCTGGCTTTCAATCATTCGTGCAGCCAGCCGCGCCTGAAGTTTGGCGGAATTGGGGAAATAATCTGCCGCGAATTTCAGAGTAGGAAGATCAACATAAATGCCCGCACCGCCGATCACAGAAGTGATAAATCGCTGAAGTTCAAAACCAACCAAGCCAACGCACAAAATTATTGTCACGCCAAAAAGCACAACGCGAAGGCCAATAGATGAAAGATGGAGCGAAATCTTCATGGCAAGAACGAGCAGCGAGGGGGGCGGCAGGAGAGACGTTGAAGTCGGATGGAAAAAACGGTTGGGGACGGAAGGGGCTTCAACTGGCAAGAGCGCAAGCATGGGCTCGGCGCTCTTGCCTTGGTTCAAAAGTTATTGTTGCGGCGGCGTCGTGGGCGTCGTTGGACTGACTTGCCGGCAGAAAAAACCTCTGTTGTCTACACATGTCAATCCGTTGCCTCGAACAGCAGGCCCGCCCGGGTTATTTGCAAAAAAGACCGCCATCGAAGCGCCTAAGACTGCTGTAAACAGTAGAGGCAATGTCATGCTGCCATTGCCTGCAGCCGCTGCGGATGGTGCGCTTGAAGATGGGCTGGAAGTCGGAGTGCTCGACTGTTGCTGGTTGGATGCCCTGGTTGCGTTATTATTGGGATCATAAAGACCGCAAGCACAACTCATGCCGGAAGTGCAGGTGCTGGCAGTTCGGCGATAAAGCAGGTTTTGTCCGTTGGGTGAATCAATATCCAGTGAAGTGCCAGTTGGGATACTTTCCGTTTTGCCGTCCATCATCAACATTTTGGCTTCGCCAAGGCTGGGAATTAAGCGTCCCTGTTGGCCACGTTGGCCCAGGAAATATGAATTCGGTTCATTGCCATCCGAACTAACCATACCTTGGTTTGTTTTGACAGAAGTGTTTGTCCCGCTTGAAGCGATGATTCCCAGGCATCCGTATGCCATTTCACCGCCAATCAAATCGTCAGTCAGGGATATAACAAATTCCGTATCCTTGCCCAATTCAATCCGGCCACGTTTGCCAAGGTTGATGACCGCCGATCCCAAACCCGAAACCCTAATCCTGTCACCATTGAAAAGCGTTTGCCCGGCAGTAGCCTCTTTGCCGTTCACAGTTACTTGCCTGGCATAAGAAAGCTGCCCGGTTGCAGGCGCTGTTTTAGCGATTGCCGCAAGCGGTTGCAGGAAAAGGTTCCCGACCAGAACAACAATACAAAGCAAACTCAACATGGGGCGTTTTGTAGATAGCGTTTTCATAAGCACACACCTTCCTGTGGTGAGGGAGCACAAGGAAGCCGAGACGACAAGCTCAGCTAATAGGTTATCGGTTGATTCAAACGGGTCGGATAAAAGACGAAACAAACGGGGAATTCATAAGCGTTGCCGCCTGAACACTCGATGGGAATTTGAGAGGCGCAAAGCTTGATGACAACGTCACAATTTCAAATTAAAACAAGGGCACTGCGCAGTGTATAGCACGCTGGTTTTACGACAGTCAACCTTTAATTCTTTGCAAAACTGGTAGATGCGACAACGGCCAGTTCGGTGTTAATATCCATTCCAGCTTTAGAGCGAATTACACCAAAATCCCCATCCCAATTAATTGCCCGCTGTTTTTTTAAGTAAATTTTTCTCTTCCCCAACCTTTTCATGGGAGTACCGATGAGTTTCAAGAAGGCTGTAAAGATTGTATCGGCTGCTGCAATTTTAATTTTGTTCCTCATGATTTCTGTTCTTACTTCGGGGAGCGTGAACTTTTTTTCGAGTCGCGCTCAGGCGCAGAGTTTTGAAGACGCTGTTACTTGTGCCAATGGCGCTCGGTTTGGCGTCGCGCGTAATTTTCCGCTTGGGCGTGATCCGGAGGACTTATTGGCAGGAGATTTCAACGGCGACGGGATAATTGACCTGGCGATTACCAATGCCGCCAGCACTTTTTCCGGAGGCTTGATTTCAATTTATGCAGGGAATGGACGAGGTGAGTTTGCCAATGTTTCTAATATCCAGCTTCCTGGGCGGCCTTCCCGCCTGGCGTCCGGGGATTTCAACAATGACGGCAAGCTCGATTTGGCAACGACGTTTCCCGGTGATGGCAGCGGAGTTGCCATTGCGCTTGGAAGAAGTGACGGAACGTTTTCCAGCAGTATCATCCCTGTCAATTCCATACGATATAAAGCCGGAATTGCGGTCGCTGATTTCAATGCAGATGGAAAGGCGGACATTGCTTTCAGCGGCGAAGGCAAACTAATTATTTTGAATGGGAATGGCGCGGGTGGTTTTGTGCGCTCCGACGGATATAGCGCAGGAACGATGCCGGGAGCTGTGGCTGCATCCGATTTCAGCGGAGACGGGAAACCGGATTTGATGGTCTTTGGCGAAGAGTTTGACCAGAAGCCAACACTCTTGATCAACGATGGAACCGGGCGATTTCAGGCGGGAATCCTATTAGGCTTCAGTGGCGGCGGTGGCGATACGACCAATGCCGTGGGCGATTTGAATGGAGACGGTAAACCTGACCTGGCTTTTGTCCGGCTGACTTCACAAGAGGAACGCGGGGTTTCCGTGGTTTTCAACACGGGAAGCGGGTTTGGCCCGCCAGTACAAATCCCTTTGGACGCGTATGATTATCCCTCAGCCGTGCGCATCGCCGATGTGAATGGGGACGGCAAACCTGATCTGATTGCCACGGAAAGCTTCAGCAATCGTGTGACGATTGCTGAAGGGAATGGCGCCGGAATGTTTTCTGTCCGGGCCAGTTACACCACTGGGTTTTTCCCTGTGGCAACGGCTGCGGGAGATTTTGATCGCGACGGCAAAATTGACCTTGCCGTTGCCAACTCAGACCTGACACTTTCCATCATCAGAGGCTTGGGCGCAGGGCAATTTGTTGCGCCGTTTGCTTTTGATCAAGCTGATGAAGTTTTACGTGCAACCGTGCTGGCTGATGTGAATGGTGATGGCCGAAAAGATGCTGTTGTTGCGTTGGGCAATCAAACAGGAATTTTGGTCGCTTATGGCAACGGAGCAGGCGGTTTTGGTTCGCCCAAAACCTATCTGGCAGGCAGGGATAACAGTGACATCGCCGTTGCAGATTTCAACAAAGACGGCAAGGCGGACATTGTGGTCGTGGGCGGGAATTTACAAAGCATCGGCACTGTAAAACTATTGCTTGGCAATGCGACGGGGGAATTCACGCTTAGTTCGCAAGACCTGAATGCCGGACAAACGCCTTCGACAGTGATCGCCGCAGACCTGAATGCCGACAGCAATCCGGATTTGGTTGTTGGAAATTACAATTCGAACAATGTTTCGATTCGGATCGGCGATGGCAAAGGAAATTTTGCGCCAGCGGTCAACATTCCTGTTGGCATGTCGCCTTCGTCCATTGTGTCCGGAGATTTCAACAACGACGGTAAACTGGATTTGGCCGTTGCAAACTACGGAGCCTCAACGTTGAGTATTCTGACGGGCGATGGCCTGGGTGGCTTTAGCGTGTCATCAGTGAGCGTAGCGAAATCGCCGATTTCCATGACCGTGGCGGACTTTAATCGAGACAACAGTCTGGATTTGGCGGTGATTTGCCGTGATGAATCCACGACAAGGAATCTTTATATTTTGCTCGGAAATGGAAATGGCAGTTTTCGAGTGCCGTTGCGGCTGGCGACGGAAAACTATCCCGTTTCAGTGGTGGCTGGCGATTTTACGGGCGACGGAAGACTTGATCTGGCATTGACGGAAGTCTTGTTTCTAACAAACAGCGCCGCGACCGATCACGTCAGCATTTACTCCGGAGATGGTACCGGCAATTTCATCCGCTCCGGAACCATTTCCATCCCTGCCGCGGCCTACGTGACTGCAAGCGACTTGAACAATGACGAAATGGTTGATCTGGCTGTCACCACGCGTGTGGGCATTTCATCTGTGCTGACCGCATGCAATTCCGCTCCGCCACAGGCCATGGTGGCAAGCGTTTCGGCGGCCAGTTATTTGCCGCTGGCGCTGGCGCCGGATTCCATTGCCGCAGCCTTTGGCGCGAATCTGGCGACGACAACGGTGGTTGCTTCTGGTTTGCCGCTGCCGACGGAGTTGGCTGGAACACGCATCGTCATCAAAGACGCAGCCGGAGTTGAGCGCAATGCGCCGCTCTTTTTCGTTTCGCCGTTTCAGGTCAACTACTTGGTTCCCGCAGGATCGGCTTCCGGTTTGGCAGCCGTCACTGTTATCAGTGGAAATGGCCAGATGACCGCGGGAGACATCCTGATTACTCCCACGCTGCCTGGATTATTCACCGCCAACTCGGATGGTGCTGGCCCTCCGGCGGGGTATTTGTTGCGGGTGAAAAGCAACGGCGTGCAAGTTGAAGAGCCGCTGGCCACATTCGATCCGGTGCAGGGCCGTTTTGTGCCGCGCCCGATAGATTTCTTTTCGGCTTCCAGCACGCAACCGGATCAAATTTATCTGGTCTTGTTTGGCACGGGGATTCGAAATCGAGCTTCGTTGGCCAATGTGGAAGTGGCGCTTAACGGAAGCATCAAGGCTGAAGTTCTTTACGCCGGACCGCAAGGAAATTTTGTTGGCCTGGATCAACTCAACATTTTGTTGCCGCAAATTCGCAACACGCCGATGGCGGATTTGATCGTTGTGGTTGACGGCAAGCCAAGCAACAAAGTTCAGCTTGTGTTCAAACAATGATGAGTGAGTGATTTATTCGCCGTTTACCAATTTTCGCAGAGTTCGGCCTGCAAGCGAGCCATTGTATTTGCCGCTGTCTACAGTCAGCTTGCCGTTGACCAGAATGAAGCGCAGACCTTCGGCCTGTAACTCCGGCTTGTCATAGGTTGAACGATCAGTGATGGTTTTCGGGTCAAAGACGATTACATCGGCGAAATATCCGGTGGCCACTTTGCCGCGATCTTTCAGGTGAAAGGTTTCGGCGACCTGCAAACTGCTGGCTTGGATCATGCGCTCCATCGAAATGACTTTGCGGTTGAGGACGTATTCGCGAATCTTGCGTGGGAAGGTTCCCCATTTGCGCGGATGACCGCCGGAACCATCGCTACCAGTCATCACCCACGGCTGTTTCATGAAGTTTTCAATGTCGGATTCGATCATGTTGAACGAAGTCGCGCCGGGGCTCGTGACTTTCAAAATGTCCAGCGCCGTTTCGACCGGAGATTTGCCACGCGCTTTGGCGATTTCGTCCAGCCGTTTGCCGTTGATGGTGCGGTCAGTGCTGTGGAGTAACAGAGAATTCGCGCCGCCTCGGCGTTTTAGGTTCTGTTCCATTTCGGCCATCAGCTTTGGACGAATGGCCGGATCGTCAATGCGTTTCAGTAGTTCGGCTCTGCCGCCTGCTTCGGCCCAACGCGGCAACAGCGACGCACCCAATCCTGTGCCGGAAGCCACATATGGATATTGGTTGGCAGTCGCGTTGATTCCTTCCGCACGAGCGCGATTGATCAATTCGATGGCTTTTCCGCTTTGTCCCCAAACGTCGGTGCCGAGCGCTTTGATGTGCGAGATGTGAACCGGAATTTTGGCTTCGCGGCCAATACGCA
>CAZMXG010000188.1:0-14555 GCA_964570175.1 uncultured Heliomicrobium sp.
CGCGGCTGGACTATAAAGAACTGACCTGGGGCTGGTTCGACTACTTTCTGAAGGGCGAGCAAAACGGCATTCTGGAAAAAATGCCGAAGGTTCGTTACTTCACGATGGGCATCAACAAATGGCAATCATCGGACACCTGGCCCCCTACGGGCGCTGAGCCGGTAACGTACTTCCTTTCCAGCAATGGCAAAGCCAACACAGGCGTTGGCGACGGTATGCTCAGTGCGGCGGCTCCGGCGACGGATGCGCCTGACAAATTCGATTATGATCCGATGAATCCCGTGCCTTCGTTTGGCGGAAATGTTTGCTGCACGGGCAACGCCGTGCAGGGCGGTTCTTTCGACCAGCGCAAGATGGAAGAGCGTTCGGACATTCTGGTGTACAGCACCGAACCGCTGAAAGAAGGCGTCGAAGTCAGCGGCCCGATTGACGTGACCTTGTATGTTTCTTCCGACGCCAAAGACACGGACTTCACGGTCAAACTGATTGACGTGTACCCGGACGGACGCGCCTACAACCTGGACGAAACCATCCAGCGCATGCGCTACCGCAACGGTTACGACAAACCTTTGGTTTGGATGGAATCGGGCAAGGTCTACAAAGTGAAGCTGCAAGCCATGACTACCAGCAACTTCTTCCAGGCCGGTCACCGCATCCGCATCGAAGTCAGCAGCAGCAACTTCCCGCGCTTTGACCGGAACATGAACACCGGCGGCAAGAACTACGACGAAACCAAAGGCGTCGTTGCTCATAATGCCGTCCATCATTCCAAGCAATATCCGTCAGAAATCAAACTGACGGTAGTGAAAAAGGTAGGAACAGCAAGCCGCTGATCCATTGAGTTCGCGGCGATTAAATTTGGTCGCGGTGCAGGTCGCAGGCAGCCTGCACCGCGAATCTGTGATGAAAAGCGCCAAAGAGAAGAAAAATGAATGGACAAAACCGAAAAGATATTAAACCCGGTCTCAAGGTAGAGATCGTGTTGAAACAAGACCAGAGGACAGGCAAGCGAACAACCGGCATCGTCAAAGACATCCTGACGAATTCTCCTTCCCATCCGCACGGAATTAAAGTGCGGCTGGAAAGCGGCGAAGTCGGCAGAGTTCAAGAGGTGATTGAATGAAGGTTGTTTCGTTTGGGGCAGTTCTTGGCTTGTTGCTGTTGCCTGGGATTGGTTTCGCCCAGGTTGCCACGGAGAAGAAAGAGGCCAGTCCGAAAAGCGCAATCGCTAAAAAGCTGCTGGGTACGTGGAAGCTGGTAGAGTTCAAAGGAACCATTGATGGTCAGCCGGTGACTCCGTTGAATGCGGGCAGGTTGACGTATGACGCCAGCGGGCAAGTGTCGTTGCACATGATGGTGCAGGAACGTCAGAAGTTCGCCTCTGACAAGAAACGGCAAAGTACCAAAGAAGAAGCCAAGGCCGCCTTTGATGGCTACGTCGCCTACTTTGGCCGGTATCGAGTGAATGAAGCGGAGGGCGTGGTCATTCATTCCATCGAAGGCAGCATCTTCCCGAATGAAATCGGAAAAGAGAGCGTTCGATTCTACGAACTTTCCGGCGACCGATTGATTCTACGAGTAACCAGTCTAGTGGAGGGCAAAATTCTTCCCAAATCCTCTTCCACAGCGTACGTAGTTTGGGAACGCGTAAAGTAAAACATGGCAGCTTCGGCACTTAAGTTTACGTCTTGATCTTCAGCCAGAGGGTCGGATAAATTTCGCGCTCTTTTTTATGTAATGTGGAGAGTGGATGGAAAATCCCGATTGGCAGATTGCTATCTTCGGCACTTTTGATGTTCAAAATTACGGTGACCTGCTTTTTCCAATTATCGCGGAAGCGGAGTTGGCGGAAAGGCTGGGTTCGGTAACGCTTCACCGATTTTCCTATCACGCCAAAGCGCCCCCACAGTGGCCTTACAAGGTCACTTCGTTAGCAGAACTGCCGCAGATCGTTGGCAATCTCGATGGTGTGCTGATCGGTGGCGGCTTCCTGATTCGTTTTGACAAGGGAATCGCTCCGGCTTACAGGCCGCCAGCGCCAACGATTCATCATCCGACAGGGTATTGGCTGACGCCTGCATTGATTGCCTTGCAACATGACATACCGGTCATTTGGAATGCGCCCGGTATGCACTGCAATGAAATACCCGATTGGGCTGATCCGCTGATGGAGATGGCTTTCACGCGGAGCAGTTACGTTGCCGTCCGGGACGAACCTTCGCAAGCGGCGCTTTCCAGATTCGCCAATCAAGAGAAAGTTACTGTTGTGCCTGACACGGCATTCGGCCTCACCCGGCTGCTGGATAAACGCCCTTCATCCGAGTTTGATCGTTTGCTGGATGCGACAGGTTTGACCAAGCCATACATTGTTATCCAGGCAGCTTTGGGATTGGATCGCTTTTTAGGCTTTGTCAAAAAGCACGCAGATCGTTTGCAGGATTATCAGTTTCTGGCTCTGCCCATTGGTCCTGTGTTGGGAGACCACGAGAGGAACTTAGGCTCAGAATTACCCGGTTTGGTGCGGTTGCCAGTCTGGCCGCATCCGCTGCTGCTGGCGGAACTGATCAGCAAATCGGCGGCGGTTGTGGGGTACAGTTATCATTTGGCAATCACCGCGCTCACTTCCGGCGTGCCTGTTTTCACGCCGATTGATCTTTCAACCGGAAAGTATTCGGCTTTGCTTGCCTACGAAAGAATTTTTCCTCTGCCGGAAGAAGGTGAGTCTGACCCCGAACAGTTCATCTCGCGGTTGGGCAAAACCGCACCTTGTCAGGCTGCGCAAGTCGCACGGGATCAATCCGCCCGGCATTGGGATCGGATCGCGACAATCCTCAAAGCTGGTAACACAGCTACCCAGCACGCGCTGAATCAATTTTGGCAATCGCTGCCAGGGCTGCTGGAAACCGCAGCAGACCAGTATGCGGAACTGTGTCAACAAACAGGCAAATCAAATGCGCGTGGAAAAACAATGGCAAATGCCGCACTTGACGCTGAGCTCACTGAAAAACAGAAACGCATTGATGAACTGAGCAAGCTGCTGGCTTTGGCCCGCGGAGAGATCGTGGCGCGTGATGATCGCATCGCGGCGATTTATGACTCCTCTTCAATGAAAATCACCGCTCCGCTGAGAGCTCTTTTGGATAGAATGAAACCTCTGGTAGGTAAAAAATGATAGACCTGACACAAATTGCACGACACACACTGCAAACACAACCTTTCGCCTGGGCGGAAATCGGCAACCTGTACTCGCCAACAGACGCAGCAGCATTGGCTGCTACTTATCCTTGTGACCATTTCAAAACAGTTGTGGGGTACGGCGGCGAAAAGGATTACGAATACGAAGCACGTGAGCTGTGTCCGATGGGGGAACTTACCGTCTCGCATGCTGCGGAGTTAAGCGAAGCCTGGGTAAACCTGGCGCACGATCTGCTTTCGCCGGCTTACCGGGCCGCGATGTCGTTGCTGACCGGGCGCGACCTGACCATGGTTCCGATGGAAATAAACGTCTTCCATTACGGACCGCGTGCCTGTTTAGGAGCGCATACCGATTTGCCGGATAAACTGGTTACGCACGTGCTCTACTTCAACCAGTCATGGGACAGAACACAGGGCGGTTGTTTGAACATATTGCGTTCCGCCAACCAATCTGATGTCGCAGCAGAAATTGAACCGATCGTGGGGAACTCCGCCGTGCTGGTGCGCTCAGATGACTCGTGGCATGCCGTATCGCGTGTTGTTGATGAATGCCGGTTGTCACGCCGCAGCATGACCGTGACCTTCTATCAGCACGGTTCCATCAGCTCTATGTGGCCACCCGGCGACACAACGCCATTGCACAAATACAAAGTTGCTGACTCGGAGCTTGATGTGCGTCCAACAAACTTGTTGGCACGCTGGCGACGCAAATTTACATGAAGAAGCCATTTCTCCTTCGTTTGGCGGTCGTTTCGTGTTTGATGACAGATGGGGACAGCGATCGTTGTTCTAACTTTGAATTGAAAAAAAATCTGCTGTACTCTCGCGGATATGAATATGAATCGAAGGAAACAAGCAACACCCTTGGAAATCCAGTTTCGGCGAACAGGCGAACGCCGTTATGCAGTGACGATTCATAGAACCGGCCAAGCGCCGATGGAAATGAATCCTGCGCCTGGATATGACCCCCTGATGCCTCACGATTTGCTGCATTTCATTGTGGAAAGCGAATTGGGATTGCGGCAAGGCATTTTTGGCCAAATTGCGGAGGGCGGAACTGCCGGGACGTTTACCGCGGTCGCCGCAGCAGGACAACACAATCGTGAAGCCGCTCGTTTGCGGCGGCGGGAAAACCGGCGCGGAGAAAAACTGCTCCGTGAAGGGCGCGAGGATTCTGTGCAATCGGAATACGCAACTTACGTTTGTTTGCACGAATGGCTGGCGAGGTCTGCCGATCCGGCACGAAAGGGGCTTGCGATTAAGATGGCTTCGCCAGCCCAGCAGATTCGCAGTCCGCAGCCATCGGCAGAGCATCAACCCTTCAATGAAGCCACGCTCAAACGAATTTGTGCTCGAATGGATGAATTGAGCGCGCGTTGGTCGGCGTTGGAAATTGGACAATCTTTGGCAGTTACATGGCCAGGGAAATGATGAGAGTCAACCCTCATCAACTTATCGAAATATTCCATCGGCCGTAAACCCAAGCTCGTACGCCATGAACAATCCAAACCCAAGACTGAACACTCCAGACAGGGCCCGGACCGCCCAATTGGTTCGTGTGAAAGAAGCCGCCGTCAGATGAAGCGGCAGGCTTAGAATCAGGCTCATGATCATCATTCCGCCGATGGAACCGATGCCGAAGATGATGATATAGCCGAATGCCAGCGCACTGGATTTAATGGTTGCAAGCACGGCCAACATCAGCGCAGCGCTTCCCGCCAATCCATGCACCATACCAATGACCAGAGGACGAACGCTCAATTTCAACCCGTGATGCGTGTTCAGCTCGGGTTCTGGTTTGCCATCGTGCAAGTGTGGATGAACATGGTGATGGCCCCCGTGTTCGTGTTCGTGGAAATGAATTTTGCCTCCTCGTACCAATTTAACCAGCACATTCAAACCCAGGCCAATCAGCATCAGGGCGACGCAAAACTCCAATGGCTTTTCGTATTTTTCAATGTTCAGGTTCAAAAAGATAACGGCGATTCCGGCAATCAACAGCGAAACCGTATGGCCCAAACCCCATAAACCACCAACCAGCAGGGAACTGAATAAGTTTTTCCGTTCGCTGACGATGGTTGAAACAGCAGCCAGGTGATCTGTGTCCAGCGCGTGGCGCAAGCCGATTACCAAACCCAGGCCCAATATTGCCATTGCCGAAAGCGATTTGGCTTCTTCCAGTTCAGCGCTCCACAACTCTGCCAGATTGACTCCGGTTTGTTGCAAAGCCTGATAACAAATTACTGCGCCTAGAATCGTGATGGCCAGCGCGCTGATGATGGGCAACACTTTTATCCAATGATTTGAAGCAGTTGCTTTGTCCAAAATTTTTCCTCCGTATACGAATGCCAATCCAACAGCCGTCAATATACTGGACAGGCCCAGGCTAAATACCAGATTTTCGACCGTAATCAATTCGGCGAAACGGTCGCGCGTAACGGCTACGGGTTTTCCATCCCGCAAAGTCAGCGGTTTGGCGGAAGCAGGAATCGGGCCACGCGTTACAGACCATTCGGCTCTGGTTTCGTCCAGCGGCGCGGCCAGCAAATCTTCCGGATAGGCTTTCAATTCGTCTGTCATCGCACTGCCGAAAGCCGTGCTGTCAAACACCGTTACGCCGGACATCGGCGTGACAAGGATTTCGCGCCAACCGGCGCGCTCTGCCAGGTTTGTGTTTTGGAAAACCAAGCGGGGATTGGGGCTTGCGGTCCAATCGCCAGTCAAATCAAACACCATTCGCAAGGCCATCGAGCCTGCTGCTCCGGGCGGTTGCCCAATGTGCTTTTCCTGAAGCTTCAACGCGACCGGAGTTCCATCGGCAGTCAGTTTCAACCCGCTGAGGTATCCTGGGGTAACGCTATCCAGATATGTCGCAAGTTCAGCGCCTGACAAAGAACCGTTTTGATCCGTATCCGCTTTTTGCGCTTCCTGAAATGCCGGCACTTCCGCCAGATCAACCACGTAACGAATCTTTACGCGATCCGCTCCGGTTTCAATACGAACAAAATGGTTAAACGAGAAATTGCCCAACGGATGCGCAGTCGCCTGAAAGATTGAAATCAACATCCAGGCGCAAAACGCCGGGATAGAAACGCTGCGACGCAACGTCAGACCTAAAGTGTTGGGCAAATGCATTCGGTAGCTCCTCAGCGAATGTTGATCGGCTTGTTTGCGATGGTTTGCAGGCTACTCGGCCAATGCATGTTTGGCAATGCTGTTCTGTTGAAAGCCCGCGCCAGGTTGGCAAGGGGGCTTCAGACGCAAAAAAATCAGGATGAAGATTCTTCCGAATCCTCATCCTGAATAACTATGTCAGAAAAATCTGGTTTCTTATTGTTCGATGATGCGGCGAGTGCCGAAGCGTTCCAGGCTTGATTTTTCCGGATCAACCACGCCAAAACGGAAATCACGGATTTCGCGTCCCGGCGCTTTGAACAGCGAATCAAAGCTGGCTTTGAGCGCCGCTTGCGGGTCATCTGCCACACTGGCCAGCTTTTGTAGCTGAAGGGAGTAATCGCCAGTGATATTTGGATCCAAAGGTGTGGCGATAATCAGGTGAATGCCGGTAGTTGTCAGACGGTAGGTGAGCTGCGCATTCTTGCCTCCACCGCTATTGTCGTCTTGGGCTAAGCGCGGATCGCCAGCATTGCTGTGCAGGAGCAAGAACGAATCAAGAACGGGCGCATTCATGTTGGATCGGGTATTGTCTCCCTGAGCACCTGAAAACCAATACAGGTCCAGATATGTTCCAGCAGAAGTCTGCAAGTCGGAAGTCGTAATGCTGCCGTTTACCGTCTGGCCATAGGTGATTTGCGTGGCCACATTATTCAGCAGCTTGAGCGTATAACTGCCCAGTCCATTTGGCTCCAGGTCGGACGACGTGGCAAAGATGGCGTAATTTCCAGGATTCGGAATAACCGTCATCAGCAGCGCGTTGTTATTGTTGGCCGCTTGGGTGCTGCCATAATTCCCGGACTGGTCGTCGGCGGCAATGGGAGTCAATAATCCATTGGCGTTGTTGTACAGCAAAACGGCAGCGTCAAAGCTGGTTGAACGCAGATCAATGGCAACCGTTGTGTTCGGTGCTGTGGTGGTGAAGCTGTACGCGTCAAAAAAGTATGTGCTGCCCGCGGTGCCTGCCTGAACCTGGTCGTCAGCGGTTAGCGCGCCGGTCACGGATTGACCGAAAGTAATTGCCTGGGCGCGAACCGGTGGAAGCGAACCGGCAAGTTTGATGGTGACTACGTTCGAGTCGCGATTATTTGCCCTAAGCCGGATGTTTACGCTGCCCAGCCCTGCCAATTCCGGTGGAATGATTACGTTGACCTGATCCAGCCCGACAAAACCCGGCGCGGGACCGGCATATAAAACTGTCGCAGGAACCCCTTGAATTTTGCAGGTAACTGCTTCAGCCACGCCGTTGCCATCCGTAGGATTGGTGGCCGGCGTGTTGCGAATTCCAGTGACATACAGCACCAATACGTTTGGCGTGGCTGTGGTTCCGGCGCTGACATCTCGTTCTGTGCCGTCCGGGTTATAAGTGTTCACAAGCGGGCCGCCGGTTGTCGTTTGGGCGGCAGCGGCACCCTGTCCATTAGCGCGCGCGGAAAAAATACCCGGCGCTGCGCGAACGACGGTAATGGTTCCCGTTGTCGTGGAGTTATTGGAATTGGTGACGGTAATGGTCACGCTGTTCCCATCCGCAACCGTCGCCGGAAGCACAAAGTTAATTTGGGACGGCGCCACAAAAAATAATCCGCAATCGGTGGTGCCTATACGAACGCGCACACCGCCCAGCGTCGTCGGCAACGGAACTGTGCTGGCGATAAAAACCTGGTTATTTTGGGTCGTGAATGTGCCGAAAGCGGCAGCAATTGTGTCGGGCGTGACTACTTTGTCAGTGGCAAAACTGGCGGCATTGACGGCTGATACTTGAGCTTGCGCTGTTATCGCCAAGCTGGAAAGCGAGATAAGCAATGCGGCAAAAAGCAATTGGCCCGCTTTCTGGCAAATTGCAGTTGGGATTGTCTTCATGGTCTTCTCCTCAGAAGTCGGGATCAGGTGACATTCGCGGTGAGCGTGGATTATTAAATACCCACCGCGAGTTTCAGTTGATGTTTCAAGCTTAGGGAAATAAGGGGGCGGTGAATGATTGATACTCAACCACCAATCTAGCTGGCTCTTCAATGCGCGTCAAGCAAGTTTTTCGCCTTGCAGGCGCGAAGAAACCGTCCTGTCAGATTGCAGGTTCTATGACTTCGTTGGCTGCGACTTAGCCGGAATTTTTAGGCCAAAAGTTGATGGCTGATATTCAACAGATTTGTTTTCCCATGACTTATTCGTTGAAGGAGGCAGCGCCTGGAAACAGCAATATTTCGGGTGAATTGCCAATCCCCGGCGCTTGCAGTAGCATCCCGCCTACGTCAAAGAGTCAGTATTTCTATCAGATATACAAACAATAAACTCAAGCTTGGCTGGTGATTTCCTCTTCAACTTAACAAAGTTTGCGGGCGTCTGTCTGAGGCAGTTGCACCGTAACAATAAACTTGCCTGGGTTGCCCCAGGAACCGAACCGGCAGGAGCCGGAAGGAGATACGAATGGATATAAAACGACATTTCTTACTTAGACCCTTGACTGTGTTTGCAGGGCTGCTTCTTACGCTCAGCGGCTTTTCGTCAGCGTTGGCACAGCAATCCGCAACCGCCACCATCGAAGGCATCGTAACCGATCCGAACAATGCCGTCGTGGTAGGAGCCAAAGTGACTGCGCGCAATGTGGACACCGGTTCGACGCGCGAAATTACGACGGATGCCAGCGGCATTTACCGGTTGATCGCTTTGCAACCGGGAACCTATGCCTTGTCGGCTTCCGCAACAGGCTTTGCCGAAAACAAATATGGCAATGTGACGTTGACCGTCGGGCAGAAGCTCAACCTGGATTTGAACCTGCGTGTCAATGTCAGCGAAACCATTACCATTACGGGAGCGGCTCCAGTTGTAGAAACGACCCGCACGAACGTCGCCAGTTCCGTTACTGAATCCTCCGTTCGGGAATTGCCGGTCAATGGCCGTAACTTTCTGGATTTTGTCACGTTGACGCCGGGCGTGGTTCGCGACCCGCGCGGAGGCGATCTTTCCTTCGGCGGCCAAAAAGGCACGCTGAACAGCATTCAGATAGACGGCGTGGACAACAACAACCTGTTTTTTGGCCAATCGCTGGGCCGCACCGGTTCAGGCCGTGCGCCGTACCAGTTCAGCCAGGATGCTGTTCAGGAATTCCAGGTCAATACCAACAGCTTTTCCGCTGAATTTGGTCGCGCTGCTGGCGGAGCGATCAACGTCATCACCAAATCCGGCACCAACGATTTTCACGGAACGGCGTTTGAGTTTTTCCGCGACCGTTCGCTGAATGCGAATAGTTTGCGTTATGACGCAGGGCTGGAAACGTTTACTGGCGGGTTGCCGTCACTGATTCCCAATGGACGCGTGTTCAGTTCAGCGTCCAGCAGCGTCATTGGCACACCGACCAAACCGCCGTATCACTTCAATCAATTCGGCGGAAACTTGGGCGGTCCAATCAAAAAAGATCGCGCGTTTTTCTTTTTCAACTATGACGGCCAGCGCAACACGCAGCCGAACATTTTGAATTCATTGCCTGCCGCTGACACCACGCAGGCTTCGATTGACGGGCGCAATCGGTTGCTGCCACTTGCCACCAACTACACGCGCGGTTTCAATCAGGATGTTTATCTGGCCAAAGTGGACTGGCAAATTAGCCCCGAAAATCGTCTGAACTTCCGATACAACCGCCAAAATTTCACCGGAACCAATCTGGAAAATGGCGGCGCAACCAATGCCCAGGAACACAGCGGAAACAGTTTGGTAACGACGGATTCGTTCACCATCACGCTGAACACGGCATTTACACCGCGGTTGCTGAATGAATTCCGCACGCAGGTTGCGCGCGACAAAGAGCCGGGGTTGTCCAACAGCGATAATCCTGAAGCCATCATTTCCAATGCGGGTCAAACGGCGTTAACTATCGGGCGCAACAATTTCAGCCCCCGTGAAACGACCGAAAAGAAATACCAGTTCATTGACAACGTCACGTACATCGCCGGTAAACACAACTTGAGGGGCGGCATTGACGTCAACCTGGAACGCATCAAAAACTTCTTCCCAGGCTTTTTCGGCGCTGGATACACTTACACCAGCTACGCCAATTTCACGAATAACGTCGTGGCCAGCTTTACCCAAGCCTTTGCGGGTTTGGGAACCAGCGGGCCAACGACCTATCCCAACTTCAATGAATATGGTTTCTTTTTCCAGGATGACTGGCGCGCGCTGAAAAATCTGACCTTGAATTTGGGTGTTCGTTACGACATTCAGCAAATGGCCCAGGGAGGGACTCGTAATCCCAGCGCTTCTTTGGCCGCGGCGGGGATTGATACCTCCAAGATTAACAACGATTACAACAACATCGCTCCGCGTTTCGGGTTTGCCTGGAATCCGGGCGGCAGCGAAAAACTGGTAGTGCGCGGCGGGTACGGAATGTTTTATGGCCGCACACCGTCAATCGCACTCGGCACGGCGCATTCCAACAACGGCCTGAATATCATCAACATCACGCTGACCAATCCGACGGGTTTGGTGTATCCGTTCCGGTTCACCAGCCTGGCGGATATTCAGGCGCGCGGCGGCCAGCCTGCGGCGACCAGCCTGTTTGTCTTCGAGCCAAATTACCAACAGCCGTACACAATGCAGGGCAGTCTGGGTGTCGAATACGGATTGACGAACGACCTGTCTTTCGGAGCTTCGTATCTTTCGGTCCAAGGCCGTCACTTGCAGCGGACACGCGACATCAACCTGGCTGCTCCTGTCGCAACGCCGATTGCCGGAGGCATCGTTTCCAGCTTTCTGCGCTACCCCGGCACAACCAGCCCGACGCGCCCAATCGGCAGAACGGGAGATTTGTTTGGCCGCATTGCGGAATTTGAAAGCAATGCCAATTCCGGCTACAACGCGCTGGTTTTGCAGGTCAACAAACGGCTGTCTCACAACTATCAATTCCTGCTGTCGTACACATTCTCGAAGGTGCTTGACGACGCTCCGGATGCGACTTCGGTCGTCAACGCCAACGCTGGTGATGACGCCAAGCAGGCGCAATACAGCACTTTGCTGAGCGATGAACGCGGCCCGGGCAACTCCAACACGCCGCATCGTTTTGTCGCCAGCGGGTTGTGGGATTTGGATTACTTCAAAGGCAAGGGCGTGACCCGCGCTGTTTTGGGCGGCTGGCAAGTTAGCGGCATTTTGCAGGCGGCCAGCAATTTGCCGTATTCGGCGCGTCTGGCAGCGAACATTGATCTGAACAACGACGGCAATCGCAATTCGGATCGCGCGCCGGGCTTCGGACGCAATTCATTCCACACAGGCAAATTCGTCAGCCTGGATTTGCGTGCAACCAAGACGTTTTTCTTCACGGAAAAATACCGGCTGCAATTCATTGCCGAGTTCTTCAATGCGCTGAACCGCATCAACGTTTCCAGCTTCAACGGTCAGTTGTACAACGTGACCGGAGTCAACACGGCTGGCGTGGCGTTGACGCGGCGCAATGATTTCGGCAATCCGCGTGGAGCCAGTGACCCGCGCATTGGCCAGTTGGCGTTGAAGTTTATGTTCTAGGAACAACTTCACAAGCCGATAAACGCAAACAGCCCGCACTTCAGGCCAAACTGAAGTGCGGGCTGTTTGTTATGAGCTTTACTTGAGCTTTTACTCTTCAAGCTCCAATTCTTCAGGCGCGTCTGTGTAGCTTTCAAAATCAATCCGGTACCCGTCAGGATCAGTCAGCGAAGTCACCCACATTGCATTTCCAACAAACGGCTTTGTCGGTTGAAGCCCGCGCGCTTTGGCTTCGCGATAAATCGTCAGCGCGTCTTCGCAAATGAAGCAGATGGAAACGCCAACGCCTAATTTTTCCCTTGGGACGTTGGCTTGATGAAATTCCTGCAACATTAACGCCGCGTTGCCGATTTCCAGCCAGCACCAGCGCAACTTGCCGTCGTCAACCCACTGCTTGGTCATCTGAAAGCCCAAGCCTTCGACGTAAAACCGGACGGAGGCTTCGATGTCTGTCACGTTGAAAAAGGGAACGGCTTGTTTGACGTTTGTTTGGTTGCTCATCCTTTACGCTCGCCAGTCAAGTATCTTGCCGCCCTGCCCGAGCAGCACACTGCCAGGAAACACGCGCAACCGCCACGGTTCCAATTTGAGCGCGGCGAAGGCTTCGCACGTCGGACTGGTCCATTGCGGAATGATTTTCGGATCGTAGCCAATTGGCGGCGGAGTATTGAGAAACAGATTCCACACCATCGTCCGCGTTTCGTCGTCAAACGCCCAAGTTGTTTTGCATTCCGCCACGCAAGTGTCGTGAGACGTGTCCCAATAATTGAGCGAAATGTATGGATTGGCTTCCAGGTGAGCGCGTTTCAGTGGTGTCGGGCCCGTTCCCACCCAACCGGTAAGCGTTTCGCCGTCCCATTGCCAGATCGGATGCAGGATTCTGGATCGTGGCCTGCCTTTCGTATCCACCGTTGCGGCGCTGGCCCAGACGATTTTGTGCGCCATCTCGACAAAAGCCGGTGCGACTTCGTTGAGTTCGTTCATTGCCTTCCTCCGAAAATTGATATTGAGAAAGCGTTTTCATTTCAAAGGATCAAAGAGACAAAGTGTCAACGACAGTTTATGAGCGGCGTATTGTTATCTTTCAAATTCTTTGACCCTTTGGGCCTTTGTCCCTTTGCGTTGAGTTCGCTCCCTTTGAAAATTCTTCCCCTGCTACTTATGGCTTGCCGATCAAATAAGCTTCCATGCCGCGCGGATGGCGGTCGGGGTGAATGTAGAAGTTGCCGTAACACAGCTTTCGCAAGATCGAATCGGGCCGCAAATACCAGCTTGCCCAACCAAGCGGCGTGTCTCCGTTCATATCTTTGGCTTCGCGGTCGGCTCCGGTTTCCAGCAGCAACTGAATGGTTTCTTCGGTTCCAAAGGCGGCGGCGCGATGGAGCGGCGTTTCGCCCTTGGTGCGGCAATCGCGCATAAAGCCGCCGGTTTCTACGTTTGGGTTGGTTTTGGCATTGGGGTTGGCACCAGCCGCCAACAGAACCCCGACAACTTGTTCGTGGGCGAAGCTATTGGCTTTGCACAGCGCCGCGTGCAGCGGAGTTTCTCCGGTGTCTGGCAGCGGCAGGTTCACATCCGCGCCGCTTTCGATCAGAAACTGGCACAGTCGCCAATGTCCATGAAACGCCGCGCCATTCAGATCAAAGTTGTCTCCAAGCGACGCCAGCGATTCTCCCTGGCTGAGCAGGAACCGAATCGCGCTGACATCTCCGTAATATGCGCAGTGCCGAATCAGCGGCACACCGTCTGCATCGGTTGAAGTCGCCGCGTGGCCTGCCGCCAAGTAATCGAAGACCAAATCCGTGCGTCCATTTGTAATTCGATTAAGCATCGTTTGTTACTCTATCAGGGAAGTTGCGGTTGAATGCCGAACGTTTGAGTTGACCCGCGCGCGAAGGCTGGCGCAGCCAGACTTCGCACGCGGGTGTATGGAACGAAGGGTTAGGCCTGTCCCGATCTCGGCGACCTTTCTCGAGGTTTGTACTTCTTGTCTCTAGTGAATCGGACAGTCTCTTCGCTAACATGGCGCGGAACCTCTGAATTGATTGATGGCCTTGAATCTGCTTCGGAAATTCTCAATGACGCCGCGGAGTATAGTTCCACATTTTGGGAGCAGCAATGTTTTTGCATTGCCAAGGCTGACTTTTGACAGCTTGAAGGGCAATCGCCTAGACTGCGCCGGTCATTGCGACAAGGCATCAACAAGCCAATGACAGTTTGAAATGTGACGTGGCGATTTCAGCGACTTGCTCCACGGAAAAAACTGCTAATGAGCGTTCACGAGTTCCAAAGTTTCAATGGAAACCCTGGCGTTGCTTTAGCGCCGGGGTTTTTGCTTTGGAGTCAGTACCGCGCGCGGTAGCAAGCGGCAAGCAAGTCAACGGCGCTCCCTACCGGTCGCGGTACTGACCCGGAACCTAACCCACAAAAAACAGAAGGAGATGATAAATGGCTGACGAGACTCCCAACTATCAATTCAACACCCTTGCAGTTCACGGCGGGCACGACGGCGATCCGGCGACGAAAGCCCGCGCCGTTCCGATTTACCAGACGACTTCGTATCTGTTCGACAGCGCCGAACACGCGGCCAGCCTGTTTGGATTGCAGGAATTCGGCAACATCTATTCGCGCATCATGAATCCGACGGTGGATGTGCTGGAAAAACGCATTGCGGC
>CAZMXG010000189.1:0-14509 GCA_964570175.1 uncultured Heliomicrobium sp.
TGCCGGAATCAAAGAAGACGTGGCCAAAGCGCTGGACGTTGATCCGCAAACGCTGACCGCCGAAGTCAATCGCGTCGAACATCACAAAGCGCACCTGGCCAGCGCGTTTTATGTTTCCGGCTTTGAAGACGCAGCGCTGTTGTCCGTGGACGGGCTGGGAGATTTTGCCAGCACGATGTGGGGCGTTGGGCGCGGCACAAACATGACGATTGACGGTTCCATCGCGTTTCCGCACTCGCTTGGGTTTTTCTACACCGCGCTGACACAGTATTTGGGCTTCTGGCGCTACGGTGACGAATTCAAAGTGATGGGCCTGGCTTCGTATGGACAGCCGGAATTTCAGGAAGAATTCTCCAAAATCGTTTTGCTGGAAGGGCAGAACGGCAAACCGAAGTTCAATCTGGGCCTGGACTATTTCGTTCATCACAAAGTCGGTTCGGACATTACCTGGGAAGAAGGCATTCCCGTTATCGGCAAACTATTTTCCGACCATCTGGAAAAACGCCTGGGCGCAACGCGCGAAGCCGGAGCGGATGTGACACAGCGTCATTTCAACGTGGCGGCTTCGTTGCAAGCGCGGCTGGAAGATTCCGTGATGGCGCTGCTGAACAAGCTGTACGAAATGCACGGCATCAAACGCGTTTGTCTGGCGGGCGGCGTGGCGTACAACTGTGTGGCCAACGGAAAGATTTTTGACCGAACGCCTTTTGAGCAGGTTTATGTGCAGGCTGCGGCGGGCGATGCAGGCCTGGCAATTGGCTCGGCGTTTTATGTTTATCATCAGGTGCTGGGTCAGCCGCGCGATTTTGTGATGAACCACGCGTATCTGGGGCCGGAGTTTTCAAACGCTCAAATTCGTGCGGCGCTGGATGGAATAACAAATGGTGAATTGCAGATTGCGGAATTGTCCGATGAAACCATTGCGGCGGAAACCGCCAAGCGAATTGCCGACGGTAAGATCGTTGGCTGGTATCAGGGACGGCTGGAATTTGGGCCGCGCGCGCTGGGCAATCGCAGCATTGTGGTGGATCCGCGTCGGGCTGAAATGAAAGGCATTCTGAACAGCCGGGTCAAGCATCGAGAATCTTTCCGGCCGTTTGCGCCTTCGATTCTGGAAGACCGCGTCGGCGAATACTTCGAACATTCGCATCCGTCGCCATTTATGTTGATGGCCTACAGCGTCAAGCCGGAAAAACGATCGGTGATTCCTGCGCCGACGCACGTGGATGGAACGGGCCGCTTGCAAACCGTCAACCGCGATCAAAACCTTCGTTACTGGCAATTGATTACGGAATTCGACCGGCTGACCGGTGTTCCTGTTGTGCTGAACACATCGTTCAACGACAACGAACCCGTTGTGTGCCGGCCAGAAGAAGCGATTGATTGTTTCCAGCGAACCAAAATGGACGTGCTGGCAATCGGAAATTATCTGGTGGAGAAAGCCTGATGCGAATCGAATTTGCAGCCCCAACGGGGCGAGCTAAAACAGCCCAGTGCAACGCACTGGGAAGCAGGCGGTCTATTTCGCAAGCCCTGAAAGGGCGCAATACCCTGATGATTTATTTCGCCCCTTCAGGGCTTGGTGATTGCAATGCCCTTTTTCCCAGCGCGTTGCGCTGGGCTTCTATATTTGGCCCCGTTGGGGCAGGGAAACACAGCGTTCATCGTTCCAGCGCGTCGCGCTGGGCTTTTACATTTCGTTCCGTTGGGGCAGGGAGAATTTGATGCGCGTTCTGATTCTCCACATGCGCTTTCATCCTGATCTGACCGGCACAGGGCCGTTGGTGACGGATTTGGCCACCGATCTGGTGGCAATGGGCAATCAGGTTTCGGTTGTTACCAGCATGCCACATTACGGCGGCAAAGAAATCGCGTCGGAATATCGCGGCAAGCTGATTCATCGCAGCAATTTCAACGGCGTGGATTTGTGGCGAACATTTGTCTACGTTCCGCCGAATCCCAGCGGCTTTCAGCGCAGCATCAATTACCTGAGCTTCACGTTTATGTCCGTCGTCGGCGGGTTGATGGCCGAAAAGCCGGATGTGATTTTGTGTATCAATCCGCCGATTACGGTTGGATTTTCCGGCTGGCTGGTCAGCCTGGCGCGGCGCGTGCCAATGGTGTTCAACGTTCAGGATGTTTGGCCGGATTGTCTGGTGCTGATTGATCAATTGCGCAGCCCGCTGCTGATTCGCACCTTCAAGTACCTGGAAAAATTCATCTATCGCGTTTCTTCCCGCGTGACAGTTCTTTCCGATGGAATGAAAGAAAACCTGCTGCGCAAAGGCGTGCCCAGCGAAAAAATCGCGGTGATTCCGAATTGGGCCAACGTCGAAACAATTCGTCCTGTGGAAAAGCAAAACAGCTTTCGCAAAGCCAATGGCTTGAACGGCGATTTCGTCGTGATGTTTGCCGGAAATCTTGGCTTTATCGCGATGTTGGATAACGTGGTCGAAACGGCCAGTTTGTTGCAGCACGATCCGAACATTCAATTTCTGATTGTTGGTGAAGGAAATGCCAAACCGGGTTTGATGAATCGAGCAAAAGAACTGGGTTTGAACAACGTCCGTTTTTTGCCGACGCAATCCAAAGAAGTGCTGCCCGAAATGTTGGGCGCGGCGGATTTATCGCTGGTTACGCTGAACAAACAACTAGGGCAGTTGAATGTTCCCAGCAAGACCTATTCGATTATGGCCAGCGGGCGGCCTGTGCTGGCTTCAGTGCCGCTGGATTCGGAAATTGCCTCGCTGATAAAAATTGCCGACTGCGGTTTGGGCGTTCCACCAGAAGACCCTGCTTCGATGGCCGCCGCGATTCAACATCTGGCTGGACAGCCGGAAAAGCTTCGCCAGTTGGGAGCCAACGGCCGCCGCTACGTTGAAGAAAATCTCAGTCGTCAACGGCTGACTGCGAAATACAACGAACTCCTGCACGAAGTGGCGGGAGCTAAACACTGAACCGGACATAACCCCACATTATGAATCCAAACTTTTACCAATCATCTGTTGACGAAGCTGTTTTGCTTGCCGGGCAAAACGGAATTGATGTCGGCTCTTTTTTTCGTTCACGCAATCACCGTGAGCCTTCGTTAAAACGTCCCTTGGACGTAATGCTTTCCTTTTTAATGCTGCTGCTTTCGGCTCCGCTTTCGATTCTGGTGGCGCTGCTGATCAAGCTGGAAGACGGCGGTCCGATCTTTTATCGCCAGCAGCGTTGGGGCAGATTCGGCAAACGATTTTCTGTGTTGAAGTTCAGAACGATGATTCCCGAAGCAGATCGGAAGTTCGGTTTGAAGCAGGCCGAGGAAAACGATCAACGGATTACCAAAGTGGGCCGTTTGCTGCGTGCAAGTGGGCTGGACGAATTGCCACAAATCATTAACATTCTGCGCGGCGAAATGAGCTTTGTCGGTCCCAGAGCCTTGGCAGTCGGCGAAATCATTTACGACGAAACAGGGAAGCGACTGGAATATGAACAAGTGCGCGGATTTATTGAGCGGCTGGCCGTGCGTCCGGGGCTGACCAGCCTGGCGACGATTTTCATTGCGAAAGATTCCGTCGCGCAGCGAAAATTCCGATACGATTTGCTTTACATTCAGAAACAAAGTTTCCGCCTGGACCTGTATTTGATTCTGCTTTCGTTCTGGATCAGCTTTCGTGGCAAATGGGAAACACGACAGAAAAAGCTCTAAAGTAAAAAGAAGGCTTCTTGCCTCATCAGAACCCCGAAAGTATATTGCCCCTGCTAAATCTCACGTAAAAATCCCCGTAAGGAGTAGGACCGGCCCCCACCGGTATTTTTCATCAACAATGAAAATTGTCATTGCAGGCGCTTCAACATCAGGTCTGTTGGCTGCTTACCTATTGGCAAAGGCCGGACATGAGGTCGAAGTTTTGGAACGAGCGGCAAAACTGGACCCGGCAGTCCGAACGCTGATCGTCACGGATAAAATCAACGAAGTGCTGGGATTTGTCCCACACGAGATCATTCTCAACGAAGTTAAACACATTGATCTGTTTTCTAAATCCAGAAGCTCCAAGATGGAACTGGATCGCCCTGATCTGATTATTGCGCGTGAAAAGCTGATTTTGATGTTGGCGCGCATGTCGGAAGAGGCAGGCGTAAAAATTTCTTTGAACCGGCGGTTTCAATCGTTCGCTTCCGGCAAAAACGGCGTGGCGATTTCGTATCGCAACCTGGAAACCGGTGAAGACAAACGCGAAATGGCCGATTACCTGATTGGCGCCGACGGCGTTTACAGTGCAGTGGCCAAAGCGGCTTCGTACAACGGGCATTTTCATACTTCGTTGTTACAGGCGCGTATCAAGCGGCCCAAAGAGGTTCGGCGCGACACATATCAAGTCTGGTTTGACGTTGAGCGAACAAAATACTTTTACTGGCTGATTCCCGAATCCGATGACATTGCGGCGGTCGGGTTGATTGCCGACGACGCGCGACAGGCCGGCGTCAGTTTGAAATCGTTTTTGGCCGAACGGAACTGGCAGCCGCTTGAATATCAGGCTTCGAAAGTTCCGATGCACAAATACGAGTATTCGGCCAAAGTGAAAGAAGTCAGCCGCCGCGTGTTTCTGGTCGGAGATTCAACCGCGCAGGTCAAAGTAACCACGGTTGGCGGTGTCGTCACAGGCTTTCGCGGTGTGCGCGCGGTCGTTGAAGCAATTCTGGAAGGTCGAAGCGTCGGCAAGGAAAGCAAAGGACTGAAGCGCGAACTGGATTTGCACTTGCTGGTTCGGCGTGTGCTGGACGGTTTCACGGATGCCGATTACGACCGGCTGATTGATTTTATGGACGGTGAACTGAAAGGCGTTCTTTCCGCCGAAACGCGAGACGATCTGGCGCAAATGTATATCAGGCTAGTCGCTTCGCAGCCGCGATTGGTCATGCTGGGGGCGAAAGGCTTGCTCAGAAGCATTGCCTGATTTGAACTTGAGAAAAATGGAGAGCAGCAACATCCCGGTCTGCTCTTCGCCGCGTAGCGGTGGTTGAATTTAGCCCGGCATTTCAATGCCGGGTAACGCGAAAAAGCCCTTCACGTCGCGTCAGCGACGTTTGATTTCAATGGTCTTCCTGCGATGAAGATGCAAAATAATTACAGCTAAAATGGCTATGGAAATTTCTTTTGCAAAGCGAGTCGTTGTCCCGCCCGATACACTGGTGAATGTGATTGGCGCAGAAGCGGTGCTGTTAAATTTGAAGAGCGAGCAATACTTCGGATTGGATGGAATGGGCACTCGCATGTGGCAGGTATTAACAGCGAGCGAGTCAATTCAAGCCGCTTCCGAAGAACTGCTGGGCGAGTATGACGTCAGTGCCGATGTGTTGCGCAAAGACCTGAACGAATTGCTGCAAAAGCTGTTGTCGCACGGTTTAGTGGAGTTGCAGAGTGAATAAATTGGCGAAGGTAAAAGCGATGTCCGGACAAGAGCGGCGATGGCTGTTGCAAGCCTGGGCGCTGCTGCCGTTGGTCAGATTGCTTTTGCGACTGCTGGGGCTGCGGCAGACCCAGGCGTTGTTAGTTCGGCTTACTGGCAATTTGGCTGAAACGGAAGTGGAGATTGGCCAGGTAAATGACATCGCCAGGAACATCGCAAGACTGGTCGTCAGTGCGGCGCGTTACAATTTGATCAGCGCCAACTGTTTGCCCCGATCGCTGGTGTTGTGGTGGTTGTTGCGGCGAAACGCGATTGATGCTGAATTGCGAATCGGCGTCCGAAAGCAGCACGGAAATTTTGAAGCGCATGCCTGGGTGGAAGTGTTCGGCGTGGCGCTGGAAAATCAGGGAGGCGAAGAAAAACGGTTTACTCCCTTTGAAGCTTCCATCATGCCGCCGGAGGTTCGATTGCCTTGAGTGGCATTGTTGGCATCTGCCATTCGGATAAACGCCCGGTAGATTCGCAACTTCTGCAAGGCATGACGGCTTCTCTGGCGTTTCGCGGGCCGGATGCACGGAATTTTGAGGTCTTTGATAATGCCGGGTTTGGTCATGCGTTATTGCAAACGACTGAAGAATCGCTGCACGAACGGCAACCGTTTAGCCTGGATGGGCACGTTTGGATCACAGCGGACGCCAGAATTGACGCGCGATCTGATTTAATACCACGGCTTCAAGCCAGCGGGCATACTGTTACAAAAACGGCAACGGATGCCGAGCTCATACTGCGGGCGTATGAGCTTTGGGGAGAACGTTGCGTCCAGCATTTGCTGGGAGATTTTACATTCGCCATTTGGGATGGACGGCGGCAACAATTGTTTTGCGCGCGCGATCATTTTGGAATCAAACCGTTCTTTTACGCGCATAGTGACAGCCAGTTTGTATTCAGCAACACGCTTAAATGCGTTCGATTACATCCAAAAGTTTCCACCAAGCTGAACGAACAAGCCATCGGCGATTTTTTGCTTTTTGACGCAAATCAGGATTTGCGGACGACGTTTTTTGCTGACATTCAGCGTCTGCCTCCCGCACATACGTTGACCTACTCGGCGGGTGGAATCCGGTTGCGCCGTTATTGGACTTTGCCGGACGGAGATTTAATTCGGTATCGCCGCAGCCGGGATGTCATTGACGAGTTTCTGGAACTGCTCAAAGTTGCTGTCGCGGATCGTCTGCGGACGAATCGCGTCAGCGTGATGATGAGCGGCGGGTTGGATTCTGCCGCTGTCGCAGCCTTTGCCAAAGAATTGCTGGCGGAGCAGTACGCCGATTTCGGGATCGAGGCTCACACTGCAGTTTACGACCGGCTCTTTCCTGACGAAGAGCGTCATTATGCGGGATTGGTGGCTGAGCGGCTGGAGATTCCGCTTCATTTTTTTGTCGCGGACGATTATCTGCCGTATGCCGGATGGAGTGAGGGTGGATTTCAGCAACCGGAGCCTGAAAACAATCCGTTTCTAAAACACTACCTGGATTTGACAAGGCAATGCGGTGAGCGCAACAGAGTTGTTTTAACTGGGTCGGATGGCGATACCTTCTTTTTTGAGCTGCCGAATTGGTATTTCAGCGGTTTGTTCAAACGGCGGCAATTCGGCAGATTGTTGTTTGAATTAGCACGGTATGGTTGGGCGCAGCAGGAATTTCCCCGAATCGGGTTGCGCGCCTGGATCAGAAAACAGCGCGGTGGCGAGTGGCAACCTGATTTCCCAACTTGGCTGAACCCCGATTTTGCCGCGCGGGCGGCTTTGCCCGAACGCTGGCGAGAACTGACGCGTGAACAATCCCAGCATGCAATTCGACCAAGAATCTATAGGGTGTTAAATAATCCAATGTGGTCGCAGCATTTTGAAGGTTACGATGAAGGAGTGAGCGGAATGCCGATTGAATACCGCCATCCTTTGGCCGATTTGCGATTGCTGGAATTTACCCTGTCGCTGCCGCCCGTGCCCTGGCTGATTAAAAAAGAGTTGTTACGAAAGGCTATGCGTGGGATATTGCCGCAGCCTGTCTGTGTCCGCCCCAAATCGCCGCTGGCGGGCAGCCCCTTTATTGAGACACTAAAAGATCTCCGGTCACATTGGATTGATCGTTTTTCCCCTGAACCACTATTGGCAAACTTTATTGATCGAAAAGCCATCCCAAATTGCGTGGGAGAAGCAGACGATAATCGGCTATGGATGAATGCCAGACCGTTGAGCTTTAATTTTTGGCTGGCGACTGCTGTCTCAGCCAATCATTCGTGTCGTCAAGAGGAAATGCATGGATCAAAAAAATCTGCTCGATTCGGACAGCGCCAATGAAGAACAGTTTGTGAAGAAAGCGTATCAACGCCCCGAACTAGCGCTATATGGCAACATCAGCGAAATTACTCAGGCCATTGATATGATGGGAATGGCGGATGGTGCGATGGGCATGACGAATAAAACCTAGATTAATGTGAATCAGGGGTTAAAAACTAAAATCAAGTAAGCCGCGGAAAGCTTGCTCCAGCAATAGATTTTGGGTGCATTGTCGGAGCGTACAGTGCTGGCGCAGTAATTCTCGGGTTTCTTTTGCAACCACTTGAAAAAGCGTTCAAAGGGTTGTCGCAAGCGGCTCACGCAACGGTTGTAGTACTTTTCCCACACATTGGGTGCCGAGCCTTTGAGTTTTTTCTGCGACGTGCACAGCCGAATGCCTTCCTTGGCGGCTTGGTTATCGTCGTCTCCTTGTTTGTTAGCAACGGTTGTTACCCTTACGCGCCGGGGATATCAATGTCTCAACGGCTTCTCTGATAAATCGCCAGGAACAGGTTGTCAGGTTCGGGCAGGTGGTTGCCGCTGCGGCGGATCATCATCCATTCACATTCAACTGTTTGACCTGGTCAGTTATGTTGTGGGGATTGTTACGCCATTCCGGCCTTGCCTTGGAATTACGCATTGGTGTGCAGAATAGAGGCGCATTCATTTGCGGCGCACACCCGGATGGAACACCTGGGTGTTCCAGTCACTGATTGGAATGGCGGCGGTAACGTCCCGATTCTTTCATCTGTTGCCTTATTGGAAAGTAAACCTCTGTGAGTGGAATCGCAGGTCTCTATAATCTGGATGGCGGTCCGATTGATTCTCAATTGTTGAATAGAATCATGGATAGCCTGACATTTCGTGGGCCAGACGCCCAAAACATCTGGATGGATGGCAATGTTGGATTCGTCCATACAATGCTGCATACCACGACAGAATCATTCCGTGAACAACAGCCTTGCAGTTTGGACGGACAGGTTTGGATTACGGCGGATGCCAGAATTGATTGGCGCGCCGAGTTAATCCAAAAATTACGATCCAAGGTTTCTACGGAATTGAAAGCCCCAACAGATGTGGAACTGATTCTGTACGCGTATCTGGTGTGGGGAGAGCGTTGCGTCGAGCATCTGCTTGGCGACTTTGCCTTTGCGATATGGGATCAGCGGCAACAGAAATTGTTTTGCGCGCGCGACCATTTCGGCATCAAGCCGTTTTTCTATGCCTGCCTTGGCGATTATTTCATTTTCAGCAACACGCTGAATTCGGTTCGACTGCACCCGGCAGTGTCAGATGAATTGAATGAACAGGCCATCGGCGATTATTTGCTCTTTAATAGCAACCAAGACCTTGGAACGTCGGTATTTGCAGATATTCAGCGCCTTCCGCCTGCCCACACGCTGACCTATTCAGCAGGAAAGCTTACGCTGGGCCGATATTGGACTTTGCCGGATGGGGATTTCATTCAATATCAGCGGAAAAGTGAATACATTGAACAGTATCTGGAACTGTTGCGAACTGCGGTTGCCGATCGTTTGCGAACGAACAATGTCGGCGTGTTGATGAGCGGTGGACTCGACTCGTCGGCAGTGGCCGCTGTCGCGGTCGAATTGCTTCGGAAACAAGCGGAGCCGGTTGATTTACAGGCTCATACGGTTGTGTTTGACCAGTTATTTCCGGATGAAGAGCGGAAGTATGCCGGTATGGTTGCTGAATCCCTGAAGATTCCGATTCATTTTTTAACGGCAGATAATTATTTGCCATATGAAGGGGCAGACAACCCTGCGTTGTGGCCGCCAGAGCCTACAAACGACCCGTTTATATCAAAAAACTATGATCTGTCGAAGCATTTGATCGCCCGTCATCGCGTTGTATTGACCGGCTCGGATGCGGATACTATTCTCAGCGAATTACCGAATTACTATTTTCATTACCTGGTTAAAAAACTCCATTTTGGCAGGCTGTCCTTTGAAATGGCGCGTTATTCCTGGTTTCAGCGCGAACTGCCGCGTCTTGGTTTGCGAGCCAGATTCAGACGATGGGCGGGCAAACGCTGGATGTATGAATTTCCCGCCTGGTTGAACCCTGCTTTTGCCAAACGTCTGAAGTTACAAGAAAAGCTGGACCAGGCCAATCAGGAACAATCGCACCATCCGTTTCGCCCTAGGATTTATAGAATTCTGACCAAACCTGAATGGACGCAACACTATGAAGAATATGATGCCAGTCTGACGATGTTTCCGATAGAATATCGTCACCCTTTTGCCGACCTCCGATTGATTGAATTTGCGCTTTCGTTGCCGCCTGTGCCCTGGCTGATCAGAAAAAGATTGATGCGTGTTGCTATGCAAGGCATCCTTCCCGACCCGATTTGTGTCCGGCCCAAATCACCTTTGAATGGTGATATGTTCATTGAAACCCTGAGAGAGAAAACATCTCATTGGGTAGATGATTTTGCCCCCGCAACTGAATTGGCCAGATACGTCGAGCGATCAGCAATCCCCAGATTAGTTGGCGAATACGACTCACACCGGCTATGGACGAATAGCCGTCCCTTGAGTCTTCATTGTTGGTTGGCTTCTTTGAAACCAGCCAGCACTAAACGCTACATGGAGGAAAAACATGACACCGAATACTGCAATCAAATTGGATGAGGAAAAATCTGTAAAGAAGGGGTATCAAAGTCCCCAATTGGTAATCTATGGCAGCATCGGCGAAGTAACCCGGATGGTAAATCCTACTGGAGCGATGAATGATAATGCTCCCAAGACGGCGAAAGACAAGACATAATTTCTAGGTCGCCTGATAGTCTACAATTCCCGTTCACTCTGACAACTCCTAGCCAGGATGAACATCCATGGCCAAGAGGTTGTATCCATTGGAGCAACCACAAACTACATACTTGAGGTGAGAAATGAACAAGAATGAAATGAACAAAGCAAGTAATGAGAAAGCTGACAAAAAGAAGTATCTTTCTCCCAGCTTTACCATTTATGGAAACATCAGCGAACTTACTAGAGCTGTTGATATGGTTGGAGCCACTGATGGCGGCGGTCAAATAAGTATGAATAGGACCTAAATTGCCAATTGATATGCAGCAGCGTTAAGAATTGAATTCAGTAACATGCAAAACCTGTCTACTGTTTATGGTTTAGTGATTCAGGCAGATAGCGTTATTCCCGGAGCTTCCACGCTTCACTCAGTCGCTCAAATAGATATACAGTTCCGGATTGGAGTAATGCCAGTTTGGCGAAACAGTGCGCTTTCGTCAGCACGAATCCGTTACGTTACTCCCTACGAAGATGGTTGCGGCGAACCAGTTATGCAAGCATGGGATTTGACTGGTGGCGAATACATCCGTTTGCTATACGCTGATGCAACAGAATTCATTCTGGATCGACGCGGGACTGAAATCTGGGTAACTTGGCCCTCATCGCAAACGCTGGAAGATATGGCGACGTATCTGCTGGGGCCAGTGCTCGGGTTGGTATTGCGCTTGCGCGGAGTGGCTTGTTTGCACGCGAGCGCGGTAGTGATTGACGGAAAGGCGATTGCGCTGGTGGGCACTTCCGGCGCGGGCAAATCCACCACCGCAGCGGCGTTTGCCAAGTTGGGTTATCAGGTGTTGGCTGACGACATCGTGGCGCTGGATGAACTCTCCGGCGATTTCTGGGTGCGCCCGGCGTATCCTCGCGTTCGATTGTGGGAATCATCGGTTGAAGCTTTGTATGGAGCGAAAGACGCATTGCCGCTGCTGACGCCGACCTGGGATAAGCGCTACCTGGACTTGACGAGTGGCAGTTCGCGATTTCAAACCCAGCCGCTCCCACTTGCCGCCATTTATCTTCTGGACGAACGCAGTTCCGATCAAAAAGCGCCTTATGTTCAGCCATTTCCGGACAATCAAAAACTGGTGACCTTGGTCGCCAATACTTACGCCAATTATCTGCTGGATAAACAAATGCGCGCAGCAGAGTTCGGTTCGCTGGGCCGTTTATGCCAGCGAATTCCGATGCGACGGATTGTTCCTCACGCCGATCCGAAATTCATTCCAGAGCTTTGCCAAACAATCGTTGAAGATTTTCGGGGCTTAGCAAATGCGCCACAGCTTCTTGGCCCGCCAGTTAGCGGCATGAGAAATCAACCCGCCGAACGTGAACAAATATGTACAGCGTAGCTAGTTATGGATCAATGATGGCCGATCAGGTTCGTATGGACGCTTATCTACAAGCGTTGCGACAATCGGTCAAACCCGGATCAGTGGTATTGGATATTGGCACAGGAACAGGGATCTGCGCCCTGTTGGCCTGTCAGCTTGGAGCGCGGCGCGTTTACGCTATCGAGCCAAGCGATGCTATTCAGGTTGCGCGAGAAATCGCTGCCGCCAATGGCTATGCCGACCGTATTGAGTTCATTCAGGAACTTTCTACGAAAATCACCTTGCCAGAGAGCGCCGATGTCATAGTTTGCGATTTGCGCGGAGTCCTGCCTTTTCTGGATCATCATTTTGCTTCGATTGCGGATGCGCGTCAGCGCCATCTGGCTCCTGAAGGCATCTTGATTCCACATCAAGATACAATGTGGGCCGCAATTGTCTCAGCACCGGAATTGTATGACGGATATGTCAAGCCCTGGGATAAGCACAACTTTGGCTTCAACATGCAAGTGGCGCGGAAGATGGTGCTCAATAGCTGGGGCAAAGGACGCGTTCAGCCGGAGCAATTATTGACCGAACCTCAAGCGTGGGCGTTGCTTGATTACTCAACCATCGAAAATCCAAATGTTGCCGCGACTTTAAGCTGGAATGTCGAACAGTCGGGTGAAGCGCACGGTTTGTTGATCTGGTTTGACACTTTGCTGACATCAGACGTTGGTTTCAGTAATGCTCCGGGATGCGGAGCAACGGTTTATGGCAGTTCCTTCTTTCCATTTCTGAACCCGGTGCTATTGCAAACTGGGGATGAAGCGCAGGTTCAAATCAAAGCAAATCTGGTAGCTGATGATTACATCTGGAGTTGGCAAACCGTGATCCGTGAACAAGGTCAGGCCGAATCAATAAAAGCTCAATTTCAACAGTCTACTTTCTTTGGAACACCGCTCTCTCCTCAGCAATTGCGGAAAAGGGCTTCGGAATTTTTGCCTGCATTGAATGAAGAAGGACAGATTACGCAGTTTGTTTTTTCCAGAATGACTGGCGGAATCTCGCTGGGTGAAATCGCCGCTCAGTTGTTGGCTGAATTTCCTTCTTGCTTTGCCAACCACCAGGAAGCATTGACGAAAGTCAGCGTATTGTCACAATCCTACAGCCGATAATCGTTTTTCACATTATGACATCGGTCAATCGCAGTTCGATTTTCGCTCACTTGGAAAACGAACTGCTGATTTATTGCGCGCAAACTCAGCCAAGCTCAAAAGTCGTCGAACAGATCCGCACGCTGGCATGTCAAGGCCCCGATTGGGAATATCTTTTCCGGCAAGCCCGCACGCACAAACTCACACCGCTACTTTGCTGGCATCTGAAAAGTCTTGCCGGTGAGATTCTTCCGCCGCAGATTCACGTCCAGATACAAAAAGAGCTTTTGAAAATTGTCAGTCGCAATCTGTCGCTTTCTGCCGAGCTACTCAAAATTCTGGAATTGTTTGCGGGGCAGGGAATTCAGGCGATTCCGTATAAGGGGCCGATTCTTGCGGAAACGGTGTACGGCAATCTGTCGTTACGAGCGTTTGTTGATTTGGATCTTCTGGTTCGCAAAGGTGATGTATTGCGAGCCAGAGAGTTGCTGGCGGCCAATGGATACCAATCGCAATTTCAACTTGCCGAATCGCAGGAAGAGGCGTTTCTGAATTACCAGTGCGAACACGTTTTGTTCAATCCCGACCGCGATTTGATGGTAGAAATCCAGTGGCGGATCGTTCCAAATTACTTTTCCTTCCGGTTCGATTACGAAAGTTTGTGGCAGCGGCTGGAACCCGCAATATTCTGTGCACGCCAAATTGCGACACTTTCGCCGGAAGACACGCTATTGGTTCTGTGCGTGCATGGCACCAAGCATTTGTGGGAACGAATCGGCTGGATTGCCGATGTTGCCGAAGCCGTCCGACATTTTCAGGGACAACAACGATTGAATTGGGACTTGGTTGGCCAGCGCGCAACGCGATCCGGCAGCCAGCGAATGCTCCATCTGGGACTTTTTCTCGCGCACGATTTATTGAACGCTGAATTGCCGGAAAGCATTCGACAGCGTGTTTGCGCGGATGCTGTGGTGTGCTCCTTGGCTGAAAAGGTTTACTCCAGGTTATGGACTGCAAGTGATCGCGAAGCAGGGTTTTTTGAAAGGTCGTTTTTTCATTTGAAAGCCAAGGAACGTTGGCGGGACAAACTGAGATTCTGTTTCCGCGTTTTGACGACAACCACAATAGAAGATTGGGCTTCGACACCCACCAGGTTCAGTTCTTCTGCTGCTGTACTGCTGGCGCGACGTGGGGCGAGGCTGTTTCGCAAATATATCCCCCAGCTTTTTAGGCTTCTTCTTAATCGTTAAAGATTAAACGCTCATTCCAGCCACTGTCACAGAAATAGGCATTTTCAGGCGCCCTCCTCAGCCTGTGTAACTGTTAAAAAAATAACTGAGTTCGGCCCATTCCACCTTACGTGAAAGCCTTGGCAGTCTGGGGAAAAGTCCGCGCTTGTCAGCACGACAATTTTCAAAAAAATTCATTTGGACCTTATGTGTGACTCTTTATTTATCCAACTGGAACCAATCCGTCCAAATCAAGG
>CAZMXG010000190.1:0-14475 GCA_964570175.1 uncultured Heliomicrobium sp.
CATTTTCAAATAAAGCCGTGAAAGCTAAAAATTAGTTCCGGTCTTGACTCGGAAACACAAGAACACGAAGAGCTTAGAAACTCTTCGTGTTTTTTGTTTCTTTATGGTAAGTTTGCCTCAAGTGGTGTCCTAATCTTTTTTTGCATCCGTTCGGAGGTTCCTGTGGGCTACAAGATTCTGCTAGCTGACGACAGCGTCACAGTACAGAAAATCATCACCCTGACTTTTTCAGACGAAGGCGTGGACGTATTAACTGTCAACAACGGAGACGAAGCCATTCACCGTTTGCAGTACATGCGACCGGCCTTGGTGATGGCAGATGTATCTATTCCCGGCAAAAATGGTTACGACATTTGCGAATACGTCAAAAACCACCCGGACATGAAGGACACGCCTGTCGTGCTGTTAGTCCCAGCCTTTGAGCCATTTGACGAAGAGCGCGCACGCCGCATCGGTGCCGACAAACATTTAACCAAACCGTTTCAATCCATTCGCACATTAATCACAACGGTGAAAACGCTGCTGGAAGGCCATCCGCCGAAATTTGCCACCGGATCACTGAATAATGTCGCCGCTCAAGCCCAGGTTTCCGAACCACCCAAAGCACCCGTGGTTGAAGCTGCTGTGGCCGCGCCAGTAGTTCCGATCCGTCCAACGCAACCTTTTCCGGACGAACCTAGTCAAGAAGCCGCTCACGTCGTCGAGGCTGCCCCGGAACCAATCGTTGAAACTCCGGAAGTAGATATTTGGAAAGCCGAAGAAATGGTGGACATCGAAGACGATGTAGAAGTGAAAACTGTAGCTGAGCTTGAACCCGAACCGATCCTGCTCGCGCCAGAACCGTTGGTAGAAGTCGAGCCTGTCATCGAAGAAGAACCGCTCATTTCAGAGCCTGAACCGGAGCCAGTTCTGCTCATTGATGACATCACCGATTCCGTCGCACAATCCAACGTGAAAGTGCTTGACGACGAGCCTGTAATTCCAGAACCAATTTCCGTCGAAGCACCAGTCATCGTTATATCGCCAGAACCGTTGCCAGCCGAAGTCCCAGTTGTGGCCGCAGCCGAACCAGTTGTGCAACGTGGCACCACAGGCGACCTGGATCACGTGCTGGATTTGGATGACGTTCTGAGTTGGCCGCCCGCGCCGCAAGTAGAACCGCCGCATGTCATTGCTGCTGCCGCGCCAGGCGTTGCGGCAAGCGAATCCGTCATTCCGCAAACCGTCATTGACGAAATTGTTAACCGTGTCGTCGCTCAGTTGTCAGAAAAATTGACTGCCCAACTGGCTTCGCAGCTTGCGCCGGAAGTTGCCGAACTGGTCAAACAGCAAGCGCGACACGAAGCAGTTGCCGTTCCGCCGACTGGCAAACCGGATTCAGATCTGTTACTCGATCTGGATTGAGATAGCGCCCCCCATGAAACGCGCACGCAAAGTGAAGCAAACCACTTGGGAAACTGTGCGCGAACTTGCGGTTGCCCTGCCTGAAGCTGAAGAAAGCACTTCATACGGCACACCCGCCTTCAAAGTCCGCGGCAAATTGTTCGTTCGCTTTCATCAAAGCGGCGAATCCGTCGTCATCCTCATTTCCATCGAAGAACGCGAAGCCTTGATGAAGCTTAATCCTGAGACGTTCTACATCACCGACCATTACAACTGTTGGCCATACATGCTGGTCAGACTTTCAACGGTTGAAAAAGACGACCTGCGCAAGTTAATCACAGAATCCTGGCGACGCGCCGCTCCCGCAAAACTTCTGGCCGCTTACAATAATCAACACTAGAAAGAGCCTGCTCGTAAAAGTTGGCAGGCCGCAGCTATCGCCGACGAAACGTGCTACAGCCCGCTCTTTTGACTGAGGAACCCGGCTTGAAGACGCTACTTGCTTGCGGTTGCAGGTGTGGGCGCGGGAGTAATGCTTAGTTCTGGCATAGGGCTGTAAACCGAAATGTTCGTGTGCATCACAACGCCCGCCGTCCGGCCTGCCAGCTTGCTGTAGCCTTCGATTTTGGACAGTTCTGCCGTGAATTTTTCGTACTCTCCAAACGAATCAAACGAATCCATGTGGAAGTACAAATTGAGATCGCCGCCGAGAACAAGCCGGCTGACTCGGTGGCCTTTCAGGTTCGTCTTTTTAAGCACAGCCAGCAAGTCTTTTTGATAGCTCTCGTAATCTGCACGACGTCCCGGCGCAACGCTGATTTCGCGGCGGACAAACAGCTTTTCCGTGCTGGTGGAAGGAATCGCGGCTTCGGGAATGGACCGAATAATGTAGGCATTCTGCCCTGAAATCATCGCGCGCCGTTTGGCCTGATACGCTTTCCATTTTTCCGGGCCAAGCACTTTTGCCATCTGACTGCCTTCGTCAAATTGCGCCAGGCTATCAATGCTCTGCACCACGCGGAATTCAAAACTATTCCCAATGGGACCGGACGATTGCAGAACGAGTGAGCGTTTGACTCCGGCTTTTTTGAGCGCGGGCAGCGTTTCGGTTTTATAAAATTCCAGAAACTGGTCCCACATCTCGGGTTTTACCTGTGTGACGGAAACGCGCGAAAGCTGTGGCTTCGGAACGTCCTGCCCAAATACGGAAAGGGCAAGAAAAAGAATCAGCATTAACGAGCCAAGCGCCAGGCTGATTTTGGTGAGTGAATTGTGTTGTTGCATTGGGATTCTCCTTGTTTGGTTGTTAGCTGCAAACACAGCCAGAGTGATGGTTTATCCACCCCACTTCGTTGAGTCTCGTTTTCTATGCTTTCACATGGGTAAGGCGCAGAAGGGTTTCAGAACCCGCCAACGATTCGACAAATTTTGAAAATAATTTTGGATGACTTGAATGGTGAATTCTTTACAGCCGGGAATTTTCAGCATTTGCGGCTTGGAAAATGGCTCTGGTGAAAGAGCTGTGATAGATTCACAACAAGCTCGCACATCACTGGCGTGGCGAATCCAATCAAGCACATCACGATCAAGGCAGGTTAAAAGAAATGGCTTCCGGCACTCATGAAGTCACGCAGCTTCTTCTGGCATGGAATAACGGCGACGAAGCGGCTCTGGAGCAATTGGTTCCAATGGTTGAACGGGAATTGCACGGTCTGGCCGAAGCCTACCTGCGCCGCGAATCGGCGGGCAATACCCTGCAACCCACTGCATTGATCAACGAAGCCTGGATGAGACTGATTGATTGGAAAAACGTTGAATGGCAAAACCGCGCGCACTTTTTTGGCGTGGCGGCGGGAATGATGCGGCGCGTTTTGGTAGATCACGCACGGCGGCGTAAAGCCTTGAAACAGGGCGGCGGCGCAATGCTGGTTTCGCTGACACAGGCCGGAGCCGCTGCCGCTGAGCAAACGGCCGACATCATTGCCTTGAATGATGCGCTGAACACCTTATCAACCTTTGACGAACGAAAAGGCCGAATCGTCGAATTACGTTTTTTTGGCGGCCTGACCGAAGAAGAAACCGCCGAAGTTCTGAAAATTCCACTACGCACCTTGCAACGCGAATGGAGCATGGCTCGTGCATGGCTCTTTAAGGAGTTGAGTCCCGCGTAAAGCTCCTGTGTCTCAACGCAAAGGTGAAGCAACCCTTTGTTTTTTATTCTGGTGCCCACCAACACGCCTTGCCAGAGCCTACCCCACAAAAAGCTCCGGTCAAACGTTTCCGTAGAAATTTTGCTGCCAATTGGCGGGATTCGAATTCGGATTTCGCCTTATTCAGTAAAGCGGGGAGATTCATCACAAATCAGTCCTGCATTACGCGCCTGTAGTCCGCCCAAACGGCGAATTGCCAGTTTGCGCACGCTGAAGCATTCAACAATCTGGTTCTATTTGACGGAGGAAAACAACATGAACCCCATCGCCCACACTCGTCTCGCTTCTTTGATTCACACAAATTCCCTGCGAACGCTCGTTTTGCTGATGGCGCTTTTACTTGGCGCAAGCCTGGCAATCGCGCAAACCACTTCGTTCACTTATCAGGGCCGGTTGAACGACGGCAACAGCGCGGCCAACGGCAAGTATGATTTTGAATTCAAGCTCTTTGACGCCGAACAGGGCGGAAGACAGGTAACCCCACCTCTCCCGATTAATGGTGTTGTCGTGACTGGCGGCGGTTTTACCGTGTCGCTGGATTTTGGCGCGGTGGCTTTCCCGGGCGCGGATCGCTGGCTGGAGGTGAGCGTGAAGCCGCCAAATAGCAGCACCTTCATTTTGATGACCTCGCGTCATCGAGTAACCGCGACGCCTTATGCGATCAAGAGCTTGAACGCGGCCACGGCGGATGGACTTTCGGCGGCATGCGCCGGCTGTGTAACCGATGCGCAAATTGGAGGAATAGCGGCCAGCAAACTGACGGGTGCGCTGTTACCAGCAAGCGTGCCGGATTTAAGCGGTAGCTACATCAAAAATTCGACGACACCACAGACCAGCAGCGATTTCAATATCAGCGGCAACGGCACGGCTGCCGGTACCTTGTCAGGCGGGGTCATCAACGCTTTGACGCAATACAATCTTGGCGGCCAACGAATTCTGACCGGCTCGATTGAGGGCAACGTGTATGTTGGCAGGAACGCAGGGGTCGCCAACACGTCGGGAATTTTCAATAACTTCTTCGGCCGTGATTCGGGCTCTGCCACTACGACAGGTAACAGCAATAGCTTTTTCGGAGCTGCATCTGGCTTCTCCAATACCACCGGCAGCCTTAATACCCTCTTGGGATTCACGACCAATGTCGGTTCGGGGACGCTGACTAATGCGACGGCGATCGGCGCGCAAGCCTATGTGACCGCCAGCAACAGCCTAGTGCTGGGAAGTATAAAAGATGTCAATTCCGCAGCAAACGATACCAATGTTGGCATCGGCACGACCGCTCCGACTTCCAGGTTGCATGTTGTCGGCGAGATCAGGATTGGCGGAGCAGGCAATGGCTTGCGCTTCCCGGACGGCACGCTCCAGACGACAGCGGCGACCGGCGGTGGCGGCGGCACGTTGACAGGCGTAACGGCGGGCACGGGCTTGAGCGGCGGCGGCACAAGTGGCGTGGTAACCATCGGCATTGCGCCGGGCGGTGTCAGCGCCAACGAATTGGCCCCGAATGCCGTGACGACGCCGAAGCTGGCTGATAACAGCGTGACCGATGCCAAGATCGCAGGCGTCGCGGGCAGTAAGGTTACCGGCATAATTCCAGTAACGAGCGTGCCGGATTTGGGTGGCAGCTACATCAAAAATTCGACGACGCCGCAGACCAACGGCAATTTCAACATCGGCGGCAACGGCACGCTGGGCGGCACACTTACAGCGGGTACTGTCAACAGCCTCGCGTTGCGGCAGGAACTAACGGCTACTGTCCCGAATGTCATCAACGGTTTTTTGGGGACGTTCGACGGCATGTTGTGGTCTGGCAACCGCGTGAGTGGCGGCGTAGTTGGCGCGAGCATCGGCGGGGGCGGAGACCTCGGACAAACTGGTCTTGGTGGTGAAAAGACAAATCAGGTAACGGATTCGTTTGGGACAGTGAGCGGGGGATTGGGGAATCGCGCAGGCAGAGATAACCCCGCGGTCGGTGCGGGCTTCGCCGACACTGTAGGCGGCGGCTACATTAACGTTGCGAGCGGTGGAGAAGCCACTGTAAGCGGCGGCTACCAAAACACAGCCAGCGAACTTCAGGCCACCGTGGGCGGCGGCTTCAGAAACACTGCGAGCAGTCCGAGGTCCATCGTTGGTGGTGGCGTTGGCAATCAGGCGAGTGCAGAGAATGCGACCGTGGGTGGTGGCAATAACAACATCGCGAGCGGCTTCGCCGCTATTGTGCCTGGTGGTCAAAACAACACCGCAAGCGGCGCTTTTGCCGCCGCACTTGGTGGCCGTCTGAATACCGCGAGCGGCGATATGAGCTTGGCCGCAGGACGACGGGCCAAAGCCAAGCATCAGGGTGCCGTTGTATGGGGCGATTCGACCGATGCCGATTTCGAATCTACAGGCAACGACCAGTTCCTCATCCGCGCTGCAGGCGGCGTGGGCATTGGCTTGGACAACCCGTCTTCTCCCCTGACGGTGAATGGTGTGATTGAATCAAAAGCTGGCGGGATCAAATTTCCCGACGGAACAACGCAAACGACGGCGGCAACGGGCGGGGGCAGCGGCACGCTGACAAGCGTAACGGCGGGCACTGGCTTGACCGGCGGCGGCATAAGTGGCGCGGTAACCATCGGCATTGCGCCGGGCGGCGTTAGCGCCAACGAATTGGCCGCAAATGCCGTGACGACGCCGAAGCTAGCTGATAACAGCGTGACCGATGCCAAGATCGCAGGCGTCGCGGGCAGTAAGGTCACCGGCACGATTCCGGTAGCAGGCGTACCGGCGGGGAGCGCGAACTACATTCAAAATGGGACTGCCTTGCAAGCCGGCAGCAATTTCAATATCAGCGGCAACGGCCTTATCGGCGGTAATCTCGGCATCGGTACACCGAGTTCAGGATCAAAACTGACGGTGGCCGGAACCATCGAATCTACCAGCGGCGGGATCAAGTTCCCTGATGGCACAACGCAAACCACGGCAGCGACAGCGTCAGGGACACAGACCCGCAACCCACTCCAGATCGCCACGCTGCGCTGGTATGAAGCAATCCAGTCAGGTGCCGACTTTGCCGTTGGCACCAATCCCGTCGGAATCGCCTTTGATGGCGCAAACATCTGGGTGGCGAACTTCGATAGCAACAATGTGACCAAGCTGCGGGCCAGTGATGGCGCGTGTGTCGCCCCCTGCATTTTTTCGACTGGCTCAAGCGCGCGCGGAGTCGCCTTTGATGGCGCAAACATCTGGACAACGAATAGTGGCAGCAACAATGTAACCAAGCTGCGAGCCAGCGATGGCGCGAATCTCGGTGCCTTTGCTGTCGGTGCCTCCCCATTCGGAATCGCCTTTGACGGCGCAAACATCTGGGTGACGAACACTGGCAGTAACAATGTGACCAAGCTGCGGGCCAGTAATGGCGCGGCTGTCGGCACCTTTGCGGTCGGCACCAACCCATCGGGAGTCGCCTTTGATGGTGCCAACATATGGGTAGTGAATGGTAGCAGTAATAATCTGACCAAATTGCGGGCAAGCGACGGCGCGAATCTCGGTGTCTTTCCTGTCGGTACCTCTCCATTCGGAGTCGCCTTTGATGGCGTCAACATCTGGGTAACGAATAGTGGCAGCAACACTGTGACCAAGCTACGGGCCAGCGATGGAGCCTGCGTCGGCACTTGCACCTATGCGGTCGGCACCAACCCATCGGGAATCGCCTTTGATGGCGCCAACATCTGGGTGGCAAATTTTCTTAACGGCTTTGTGACCAAGCTGAGGGCCAGCGATGGGGCGAATCTCGGTGTCTTTCCCGTCGGCACCAACCCACGCGGAGTCGCCTTTGATGGAGCCAACATCTGGGTAGTGAATGGTAGCAGCAACACCGTTTCCAAGCGTTAGCTCAGCGCCTTTCGTCTGCAAACATTGAGGAATAAGTTATGAAGAAACCAGCTAAACATTATCAATTGGCGTTGCTACTGCTGCCGGTTCTGTTCAGCCTGACAATTTACGCGGTGACAACTGCGCGCGGCGGCAAATCAGTTCCCGCCGAATCAGATCACCAAATGAAGCCTTCCGTGCAGAGCACGGCGCAAACTCCAATCCTCGAAACCAGTGTGCCCATCGCGCAAGCCACACCGGAAATTACGCAAAGCGCGTTTACCGGCGGAGGCGGCAATCTTTCGGGCGAAAATCTTTCGCTGACAGGCGCAATTGGCCAGGGAGTCGCAGGCACAATTAACGGAGGAACTCTTTCCCTAGGTGGCGGCTTTTTGGGCGTGGCTGTCGGCGCAGTGCAATGCCCGACAATCACAATCAGTCCGGCGACTCTGGTTAGCGGACGGGTTGGTCAACCTTATAGCCAGCAATTGACGCAGACCGGCAGCACGAGCGCGATCACCTGGAGTCTGGCTGGAACCGTGCCCAACGGCTTCACGTTGAATGCCACGACAGGATTGATTTCTTTCACGCCGACAACCACGGACACGGTCAACTTCACCGTGACGGCGACAGATGCAAATGGTTGTGCGAAAAGTCAGCAGTATTCGATCACCGTCATCAGAGAGTGTCCGTTGATTACAGTAGCGCCGACGACGCTGCCTGACGCGACTCAAGGCGTCGCCTATAACCAAAAAATTACCGCCAGCGGCGGCCAGCCTCCGTACACCATCACGCTGATTGCTGGCGCACTGCCGCCGGGGTTGATGCTAAACCAGCAAGACGGCACGCTTTCGGGCACGCCAACCGCCGCAGGCCGGTACGATTTCGCTGTCCGGGCCAGAGACGCCAACAATTGCGATAGCCCGCGCGAATGGACGTTTCACGTGCTGGCTGCGCCGACCGTTGCGCGCACAATTCGAGTCGGAGAATCGTTTGGCAATCCGGGTGGCAGCGTTGTCGTTCCAATCGAACTGGTTTCATTAGGAGATGAAAATGCGGCGGGCTTCAGCCTGACTTTCGACCCGGCAGTCTTGAGCAACCCAACAGTTATGCTTGGAGCGAACGCGACCGGCGCATCGTCTCAATTCAACCTCAACCAGGCTGCATCGGGAAGGTTGGGAGTGTTGTTTGCGCTTCCTTCAAACCAAAGCTTTACGGCAGGCACGCGAAGTATTCTCAACGTCACTTTCACCATTTCCACCATGACGGCTGCAAACTCAACACCGATTGGGTTTGGCAATCAGCCGATGGGGCAGGAAGTGACCACCCCTTCCGCCGTGCCATTGCCCACCAGCTTCGTTGGCGGAACGGTGCAGATAACGCGCGGCATTGAAGCGGATGTGTCTCCGCGGCCGGAAGGCAATGGCGTGTTATCAACAGCTGATTATGTGCAGATCGGACGCTTCGTCACCAAGGTGGATACGCCAGCAAACGGTGGTGAATTCCAGCGCGCTGATTCGGCTCCAATCAACACGTTTGGCGATGGGCAAATTACAATTGCAGATATGGTGCAGGCAGGACGTTATATCACTGGTCTGGATCCGACTGCTCAGGCTGGCGGGCCGTTGTCGCCTTCGACACCGCAACCATTTGCGGCCAGTAGGGCTTCGTTGCGGCAGCCAGTCGTTGGGCGGAAGCGGGCAACGATGGTGCGGATTGTTCAAATCAGCGAAGATTCGGTTGCCATTGAGCTTGACGGACACGGAACAGAAAATGCGCTTTCATTCAGTTTGAACTTTGATTCGAAGGCCTGGCGATTTGCAAGCGCAGAAACCGGCAGCAATTCGTCAAACGCCTGGCTGGCATTCAACTCCAATGAAGCCACTGAAGGACGATTGGGATTTGCGTTGGCTCTGCCATCGGGCCAACGGTTTGCCGCTGGTTCCAATCAGGTCGCAATCATACGCTTTAAGTCAATCAACGATTTTATGGGGACTATTGGTCAAATCAGTTTTGCCGATTTCCCTGTGACGCGCGAAGTCGTGAACGACAAAGCTGGGGTCCTGACGTCGGCTTTTGCCGTCTCCACCGATACCATTAACGCTCGCGCCGTGACGGTTCTTTCTATGTCCGACTTGACCGGAAAAGCGTTGACCGCCGAATCGCAGGCAGTTTCCTTTGGCGAAGGCTTCACGACCACAACCGCAGTTGCCAAGGACGATTTTGCCTCCACGGAACTGGCCGGAGTTCGTGTTTGGGTCAGAGATAGTTCCAGCATCGAACGACCAGCCGCGATTCTGTCCGTATCGCCTGACCGTATTGCGTACCAGATTCCGGCTGGCACATCGGAAGGCTTCGCCGTCATCACCATTGTCAGCAGCGACGGAACTGTTTCGGTCGGCACTGCGCAGGTTGCTAAACTGACTTCCATACTCGTCAAAAAGGAATCTTTCTGACGTTATCCATTCGTCGGTGAGGCAGGCCGATAATGGTTCGCCAAAAAATTTGGCCGCAGAGTCGAGTAAAAATCTTGGGACTTTGCGGCCAAATTTTCAGATGAAGATTTGCAATCTGATTCGGATCAATCCGCCAACAGATGTTCAAAGCCTTTTTTGTGCTCTCGGCACATTTTTTGTGCCGGAACTGCTTTCCCCGGATTGCAAAGTCCGAGAGGGTTGAATACACCTTTCACCGCCAGCATCGCGTCCAGCGAAGCTTGGTCAAAAATCATCGGCATATAATCAATTTTATCTACACCAACGCCGTGTTCGCCGGTGATCGTGCCTCCGGTGTCCACGCACAACTTCATGATTTCCTTGCTGGCAGCGTGAACGCGGGCGACTTCATCGGCATCGCGTCCGTCGTAATTCAAATTCGGATGCAGATTGCCATCGCCTGCGTGAAAAACCGTCGAAAGCTTCAATTTATATTTTGCGCCGATGGCGTAAATTCCAGCCAGCGTTTCCGGCAGTTTGGTGCGCGGAACAACGGCGTCCTGCACCAGCAAATCCGGACTGACGCGGCCCAAAGCGCCGAAGGCTCCTTTGCGGCCCGCCCAAAGCTTTTTGCGTTCCGTTTCGTCGCGGGCTTCGCGGACAGTGCGGGCGTTGTGCTGAAAACAAATTTCCGTCGCCAGTTTGGCCTGCGTGTCCAATCCGGCCTTAAGTCCATCGAGTTCAATAATCAAACAGGCTGCGGCATCGCGCGGATATCCGGCGGCATAAATCGAATCTTCAACGGCGTTGATGGTCACGATATCAATCATCTCCAATGCAGCAGGCAACATTCCGGCGGCGATGATGGCCGAAACTGCCCGGCTGGCATCGTACAAATCCAGGAAGTCAGCTAGCAGAGTAATCACCAATTGCGGGTTGCGCGTCAGCCGCACGGTAACTTTGGTTGTGATGCCCATCGTCCCTTCACTGCCGACAAAAGTCCCCAGCAAATCATAGCCAATCGTGTCGGCTCCGGCTCCGCCGAAATTCACCACTTCCCCGGTGGGCAACACTACTTCAAGCCCAAGAATGTGATTGGTCGTCGAACCGTATTTTAGACAATGCGGACCGCCAGCGTTTTCGGCCACGTTGCCGCCAATGGTGCAAGAAGTTTGCGATGAAGGGTCGGGCGCGTAATGGTAACCGCGCGCGGCGACGGCTTGCGTCAATCGGACGTTGATCAATCCGGGCTGAACGACGGCTCGGCGGTTGGCGTAATCCACTTCCAGGACTTTGTTCATTCGCGCCATTTCAATGGTCACAGAACGCTCACCTTTTTCGCAGCCGGTGGCAATCGCGCCGGAACTAAGTCCCGTGCCAGCTCCGCGCGGCCCAAACGGAATGCGATTTTCGGAAAGGTACCTTACGATCCACGAAACCTGTTCAGTGTTGCGCGGGAAAACGACGGCCAGAGGACGTGACTTATGCGTTGTCATCGCATCGCATTCGTAAACCATCAGTTCGGCGTCATCTGCGGCGACAGCATCTTTGCCAAGAACTTCGCGCAACCGCGCAACGATCTTCGATTCCAATTGTTCAGACATTGATCGGGTTCCTTTTGTGCCTTGAGCGGCGATGTGACATTCGATCTGTGGCTGATAGAATACTTGCCGGACAAATCCAAAGGCAAGCAACTATGAATTCAATCGTGCTTAAAGACAGTTTTGGCCGCCCAATCCGCGATTTGCGGATTTCCATCACCGACCGCTGCAACTTCCGCTGCTTTTACTGCATGCCGACCGAAGCGATGGAGTGGAAACCGAAACCGGAGATTCTGACTTACGAAGAGATTATCACGCTGGCAGAAGTGTTCGTGTCGCTTGGCGTCAACAAACTTCGTGTTACGGGCGGCGAACCCATGCTGCGGCGCGATCTGGAAAGTCTGGTTGAACAGCTTGGCGCAATCCCAGGCATTTCCGATCTGGCGATGACGACGAACGCACACTTTCTGCGTGGTCGCGCCGAAGCCTTGAAGCGCGGCGGGTTGCAGCGCATCACCATCAGCCTGGATTCGCTGACGCCCGAACGCTTTTCGCTGCTGACGGGGCGCAACGAACTCACTCGCGTGCTGGATGGCATTGACGCTGCACTGGAAGCCGGGCTGCACCCAGTTAAAGTCAACTGTGTGATGATGCGCGGCATCAACGACGACCAAGCCATCAGCTTCGCCGAATTTGCGCGCGCCAAAGGCGTTCACGTTCGCTTCATTGAGTTTATGCCGCTCGACAACGGCAAAGTCTGGAAACGCGAAATGGTCATGCCCGGCGAAGAAACTCGCGCACGCATTCATGAAGTTTTCCCGCTCGAACGCGTGAAATCGGAAAACCTGAGCGAAACGGCCAGACGCTGGCGCTTCGCTGATGGCGCTTCCGGAGAAATCGGATTCATCAATCCGGTCACGCAACCCTTCTGTGGCCATTGCAGCCGCATTCGGTTGACCGCCGACGGGCAGATTCGCACGTGTCTGTTTTCCAACGTCGAACACAACATCAAAGCTTTGCTGCGGAGCGGAGCTTCGCGCGATGACCTGATTGACTTCATCGCGGCGACGATTGAAAAGAAAGAAGAGCGCCATCACATCAATGATCCGGAGTTCGTACAACCCCTGAGAACGATGTCATGCATTGGCGGGTAAAAGGAGCAATAAGAATGTCTGCCATAGCTGAACGCCCAAGTGAAACCAAAATCAATTCTGCCTTCGCGCGCAATGGCGGCGCGGGTCAACGACTGATCAGGGCCGTGGAGTATCAACGCATGATCGAACTCGGCATTTTTCATGAGGACGAACGAATTGAATTGATCGAAGGGAGAATTGTTCAGATGTCCCCCAAAAATCTGAAGCACTCGCTTGCTACCACACGTTCTAACCGCTGCTTTCAAAGGGTAAGTGGCGATCGCGCATTCGTTCGAGTACAAGACCCCATCTTATTGAACGATTTTTCTGAGCCTGAACCTGATATTGTGCTTGTTGCGCCGCCGGATGAGCGTTATCTGGAGAATCATCCCAAGCCTGAAGATATTTTTTTAGTGCTTGAGATTGCAGACAGTAGCCTGGTTTATGACCGTGACGAGAAAGGCCCTCTCTTTGCGCAAAACGGCGTCGTTCAGTATTGCTTGTTAAACCTGCAATCGCGCGAACTAGAAGATTATCGTGAACCTTCTGCGAACGGTTATCGCAGCAAGCGAACTTACACAGAAGAGCAAAGTTTCACGCTCGTCGCTTTTCCCAAAACTTCAATTAAAGTCAAAGACCTGCTTCCGCCGGTCGGGACAAAACCCAAACGAAGCAAGAAATAGCTTGATTCGAGCAATCTTTTCAGGGGAGCCGATCAACGGCTGAGAGTTCGTCGCAAGGCGAAGACCCTTGGAACCTGACACGGTTAACACCGTCGTAGGAAGAAAGGACAAACATGAAAACAAACGGAAACAATTCAAATCATCAATCATCAATCGAAACACAACTTCCGAATTCACAGCGCGTCTATGTCGCCGGTCAAGCCGAAGGCGTCAGCGTGCCGTTTCGCGAAGTCAGTCTGAATGTCACCAAAGGCTTCAACGGGCAAATTGAAGTCAACGAACCGGTTCGCGTTTACGAAACCAGTGGCCCTTGGGGCGATCCGCAGTTCAAAGGCGACGTGCGCGACGGGCTTCCGGCGTTGCGGCGGCAGTGGATTATCGAACGCGGAGACGTGGAAGAATACGAAGGGCGCTCCGTTAAACCGGAAGACAACGGCTACCGCTCTTCGGAAGAAGCGAATTACGCCGCACAGAAAACCAAAGGCAAGCTGGAAGAATTCCCCGGATTGCGCCGCCAACCGTTGCGCGCCAAAGCCGGTCACAACGTGACGCAAATGCATTACGCTCGCAAAGGCATCATCACGCCGGAAATGGAATACGTCGCCATCCGCGAAAACCTGGGCCGCGAAGCCGCCTTTGAGGCCATGAACGACCGCAGCAAACTGAATTACCAGCACAAAGGCGAATCCTTTGGAGCGTCCCTGCCTTCGCACGTCACGCCGGAATTCGTTCGCGCTGAAGTCGCACGCGGACGTGCCATCATTCCAAACAATATCAATCATCCGGAAACCGAACCGATGGCGATTGGCCGCAACTTCCTGGTCAAGATCAACGCCAATATCGGCAACAGTGCAGTCGCGTCTTCGATTGAAGAAGAAGTCGAAAAGATGCGTTGGGCGACGAAATGGGGAGCCGACACGGTCATGGATTTGTCCACGGGCAAAAACATTCACGCCACGCGCGAATGGATCATCCGCAACTCGCCCGTGCCGATTGGCACCGTGCCGATTTATCAGGCGCTGGAAAAAGTTTCTGGCAAAGCCGAAGAACTGACCTGGGAAATTTACCGTGACACGTTGATCGAACAGGCAGAGCAGGGAGTTGATTACTTCACGATCCACGCCGGAGTTCGCTTGCCCTACATTCCGCTGACGGCCAAACGCACAACGGGCTTTGTCTCGCGCGGCGGTTTCAAGCTCGAAGCGGCGCTTGATCACTTTCAGGTAAATCCTGCCGGC
>CAZMXG010000191.1:0-14390 GCA_964570175.1 uncultured Heliomicrobium sp.
GCGCTGGTGGGCGTGGCGATGCTGGTCGTCGCCAACATCGGCGCGGTGGCGGCGATTATAGGAATGCCAATTTGAGAGTGTCAACGAAGCTGTTTGCGCAGCAGTAGTTTCCAATGCGGTAGAGTTTGATCAATCCACTTAAAACATGAGTTTCGCTGAGAGATCAGCAAAGGAGTCGCCAATGTCGAAGTTGTCCAAACTGACAGTCGCTTCTACTGTCCTGGTTCTATCGTTTTTGTTGCTTTCTGTTGTATTCAGGGTTTCCGGCCAAAACTCACGTCCAAGTAAGGAAAAAGATGCCGAAGTTCAGTGGGAATACATGGTTGTTAGCGGAGGAAGATCGAACCTGAGCGGTGTGGGCGATTTGGGAGGGAGAAAACAACCTGACAATTCGTTTTTCGAAGCTTCAATCGTCCAACGCAATTTGGATAAGCTGGGACAAAAAGGATGGGAGTTGGTGGCGGTCTATGGACCTCCGGTAGACCCGATTTACTATTTGAAGCGCCAAAAGTAAGAAAAGGAAACCCGCTGATCCGTGAAACGTCATTCCCACATCGTCGCGGCAAGTTCGTTGCTGGCCGGGCTGGTTTTGTTCGTGTACATCACCCAGCGAATCGGCTGGCAGGAAATCGCCACGCGCGCGCGAACCATCGGCATTGGGTTTCCGCTGTTGCTGGCGGTGTCGGCGCTGCGACCATTGGGCAGGGCGTGGGCCTGGTTTCGCTGCTTCGAGCCGCAAGCTCGGAAAGTAGAAATTGGTGGGCTTTGGCCGGTAATGCGCGCTCGGCTGGCGGCGGATGCAATGGGAGCAGTGACTTCTGCCGGGCCTTTCGTTGCTGAACCTTCGCGGGTTTTCTTTTTTGGTGGCAGAGTTCCCGTGGCGTCTGCGTCGGCTGCGGCGGCGGTGGAACTGCTCAGTTACACGGCTTCCTGCGGATTGTTGTTGCTGGGCGGAATGCTGGCTCTGCTTTTCGGCATTGAATTAAGCGGTCAGTTCAAGACCATTTTGATCGCTGCGATTGTTTTGGCCGCGTTGCTGCTTGTTTTGATGGCCGTTATCTTCAGTCTGAAGTTCGTTGTCGTCGAACATTTTTGCGACGCGCTCAAACGATTGATCCCGATAGCCCGATTTCATCGGCTGCTGGACAAAGAACTTCATCAGTTGCTGGAACTGGAAGAATATGTGTTCGATTTCTTCCGCAAACATCCGAAAGATTTTCTGTGGGTGATGCTGGGCGAAGCCGTCTTTCATCTGGCCGGAGTCGCCGAAATTTTTCTGACCTTGAAATTCACCGGGACAAATGCCACCTGGCTGGCGGCATTTGTGCTGGAAGCGCTCAACCGATTGATAAATTTACTGTTTGCTTTTGTCCCGGCCAAAGTCGGCGTTGACGAAGCGGGCAGCGCGTGGCTGGCTGGCGCGTTGGGCTTGAGCACTGCCGCCGGTGTGACGCTGGCAATTTACCGCAAACTGCGATTGCTTTGCTGGACTGGCGTCGGATTGGTTTGTCTGGCGACGCTGGCAAAAAGCGCGAAACGAAATGAACGATCAACAGAAACCGAATAATCAAACGCTCACTTCCCAATTGCTCAACCTTACCAGCATTTTTGCCGTCGCTATTGGAATGATTTATTGCAACGGCGGCATCGGCGTTGGTTCCTCAAACCACATCGGGTTGTTGCCGGTCGTTCGGCGCATTCTCGATCCCCACTACCTTCCCGGCGATTTCAACATTGCGCTCCGGTTTTATCATCACAGAGCCTTTGCCTATTTGGTTGCCGGAGGCTCATCGCTGCTGGGCGAAGATCGCGCGCTGATTGTTTTGGGCTTGCTGGCAATGCTGGCCATCAGCGCAGCGTTGTTTGGTTTGTGCATCCAGCTTGGGCTATCGCGTTGGGGATTTCTGGTCGTCGGAGCTTTTGCCGCGACGCGGTTTTTGTGGACGGGGAAAGGGCTGGAAGTAAATGAATTTCTGGGCGACCCGGAAGTCATGCCTCCGCATCTGGTTCACGCACTGGTTTTGTTCGTGCTAGCGGCTTTGATCAAAGGAAAATACAGGCTGGCAATTTTTCTGACTGGCTTGGCGATTTTGTTGCACCTGCAAATCGGCGTCACGCTAGCCCTAATGACCTCTCCGCTTTACTTCGCCAAGTTGCGCCAATTCGGACTAAAAGAAACTGCCGTGTTGATTGCGCTGGCAGTCATTCCGGCTTCGCCTGCGCTGTGGCACGTGGCGCATATGCTTCAGCGTGGGCTGGCCAGTTCGACAATCTCTTCGGCGTATTACATTGATTTTCGCCATCCGCATCATTTCGAATTGGTTTCCGTTGCCGCCGCATTTTGGGTAGCCGGGCATCTGGTAATCATTGCGCTGGCTTACGTTTTCTTCCGCGACCGTGAAAACCGAACCGGCAAAGCAATCGGCAAACTTCTGGTTTGCTGCTTGACGCTGGTTGCGTTTTGCCTGATTCATTTCGCGGATTATTACCTGATCAAGAACGACAAAATTGCTCAAGTTCAGTTTCTTCGGGTCAGCACGCTGATCACAATTCTGGGCGCAATCTGTTTTATGTTGATGGTTGAACGTCTGCTGACGACTGGGATGCTGATGGTTTCGGTGAACGCGGTTTTGATTGCCTCAGCCGTTGCCTGGGGATGGTATTCACCGCGCAGAGCTGAAGTGCCTTACTACTTTGGCGTGAAACAATTCGCCGAAGAAAAATCCAATTGGGTGGACGCAGCGCTTTGGGTTAGAGCCAATGGCCCGCGCGACACTGTGTACATCGTTCCTCCGGGAAGAAACGGCTTTTCCATGTTGGCCGAACGATCCATTGTTGCCGAATTCAAGCTCAATCCGGACGGCTCCATGTTTCTGGCGGAATGGTTTGAGCGGCTGCGCGATCTTTCCGGCGGTGAATTGCCCGCCGGACGCGGCTTCGACAATCGCCGACCACTCGACCGCGCATTTGCCAAGCTGACAAACGAACAATTACTGGCGCTCAGCCAAAAATACAACGCCGGTTACGCTGTTCTGTACAGAGATTCCAAAGCGCAGTTTGAAGTCATTTATCAAAACAAGGATTACCGCGTAGTAAAGCTGCAATAGGCAAAAAAATAGCTTGGGGCTGGCTGATACCCCAAGCTATCAAAATTTCGAAAACCCGGTGCGGTGCCGGGTTTTGGTTGTCGCGGTAAATACCACTTGCACCTCATTTGGAGGGATGGCTGGTTGGATTGGCTAAGGACGCTACTGATTTGGCACAGAACACTGTTCGCTGAGGACGCTAATGAATCGGGTTTTGCTTCGATTGCACATCGAACCAAGGTACCCGCATAGAATCTCCTTTCGGTTTTTACCGCTTTTCAAATAACTGCTTCTACCAACTAAGACGCGAAGCTCCGGAAAAACTACTAAGCTCCCAGAAAAATTTTTATTTTGGCGGAGTATTCTTGCGGATAGCAGTGTCTGCTCTTAATATCTCCGTCGGCCTAGCTGGTAAAAATCTCAAAAACTAGAACATTCAGTCCAAGCGGTATAACGCAGAGGCAGAACCCCTCATGTCACAACGCTTCCCCGCAACCCTTGCCGGTCCATCGTTGTTTCGGCATTGCGCCGATCACCCGGACGACGCCGAGCTTTGGGGGGAGTTCGTTCGCCGCTACAACCCGTTGCTGGTGCGCAGTGTGATTTACGCCTGGCGAAAATGTGGTCAGGGAAATTTTCCGCCCCCGGATTTGGCCGAAGACTTGTTGCAGGATGTTTATGTGAAAATCGTGCAGCACAATTTTCGCCTGCTGCAAAATTTTCAGGGAAATACGGAAGAAGAAGCCAATGCCTATCTGGCGCGAACGGCCATCAATCAAACAATCAGCTTTTTACGCGGCAACGCAAACAAACCATGGGCTGATGAATTCTCGCTGGAGGAATTCCTCGGCGAGGACGGCGAAGAAGCGGGTCTGCCGCTCAACCTCACCCAATGGCAACGGGGCATGTCGGAAACCGAACTGATCGAGATTCTGGAAAAATGCTTTGACGGCCCAAACCGTAACCGCGATGTGTTGATTTTCCTGCTGCACTTCCGAGACGGCTATACCAGCGAAGAGATTTCAAAAATGGGCTTTTGCGCGCTGAAAGCCACCAGCATCAACAATTTGCTGGTAGAGATGAAAAAGAAATTGCGGAAATTTTTACGGAAGATGTGAAATCCGAACAGAACTAGCGTCCTCTATGGGTGAGGGCATTTCGAAATGGGAATGAACATAGAAAATCAAATCCCCGATGGAAATGACCATCTGACAATCCAGAGCATCACCGAATGGGTGAGCTGTGAATCTCCAGCCAATCTGCAACTCGAATACCAGCAGCACTGCATCCGCTGCGCCGAATGCCGGGAGCAAGTCGCAATGATCAGCCAATCCACGCAACCTGACGACGAATTGGATCGGAGCACGGAATTTCAAGAGTTGCTGCGAATCGGAGAACAAGCAGCGCAAAGAGTTTGGAAAGAACAACAGAAAGAGGTCCAACCTTCACCTTCTTTCTTGACAAAACTGGCGTCATTGGAGTGGATAAAAGGAGGATGGTGGAAAGTTGTTGTGCCGGTGACAGCCTTAGTTCTTTTAGGTATTGGAGGTTGGTGGTACGTTTCGTACCAATTGCCAGTCAAAAAAGGGCAGGAAGCAATGTATTTGGCTTGGCGCGACCAGCGATCAGGCGAAACGCGAATTTCAAGTTTCCGCTATGCTCCCTGGATTCAGCAGCGTGATGGTAGCGAAGTTGTTACCGATCGCATGGCGCGCGAACGAGCGAGTAGCTTATTGCTTAATACCATTTATGAGCGTCCAAGTATAAAAGCTAAGCAAGCGCTGGGGCGTTTTTATCTTGCCGATCGCAAGTTTAATCAAGCTATCGAGCAGTTCGAAGCGGTGCTCAAGGAAGATCCAAATAATGCACAAGCCCACAGTGATTTGGGCGCAGCATTAATCGAAAAAGGGAAAACTGCGCTAACCTCAAGCCAGCCGGGGCAGAGCATTCTGGAAGCGGCTAAAGCGCTGGAATATCTCAATCGGGCGCTGGAATTGGATAGTTCGTTATTGGAGGCATTATTTAATCGAGCGCTTTGCCTCCAGTTGATGAAACTATCTGGTCCAGCGCGAGACGCTTGGCAGCAGTATCTGAAGAAAGATCCGAATTCTGATTGGGCAGAAGAGGCAAGAAAGGCTCTTACATTGCTTGAGAAGCAAGAAGAAAAAACTTCGCTGGGGCGAGAAGAGCTATACCAACACTTTTTGAATGCCTGGCAGGCGAAAGACGATGATGCCGTTTGGCAAGTAGTCAGCCAGAATCGTAATCCTTCTGATGGCGGCATCGAAGATAAATTGACAGAAGCGTATTTAAGCAAATTAGCGAACGGAAAGTCTGACGAAGCACGCGAAGCCTTAAATATATTGAGTCAGTTTGGGGAATTGCTGAAACAGCGTACGGGAGATTGTTTTACTGCTGATCTTGCCTCTTATTACCAACGAGCTGATGAACGCTCGCTGTCACTTTCCGTTTCGGCGCGTGGGTTGGTGAATAAAGCACATGCCCATCTTAAGAACTCAGAATACCGCGAAGCGATCGCGTTGTTTACTGAAGCTCGCAGCTTTTTTGCCAAGGCAGAAAATCACTGTGAAGCCTTGCTTGCTGATTTTCGAATAGGAAGTTGTTATGTGCTTGAGCCGAGGCTGGAATTTGGTGAAACAGTTCTTCTTCAATTATCTGCGACAGCCGAAAATCGCTCATACCGATGGCTTGCTCTTCAATCGTTAAGCGCCCTAGCCAATATCAAAGATGGGCGTAATGAATTTTCGCTAGCTGTAAATGACTGTTTGCGTTCGCTTACTTTGGCGGAAAGCTTAAGTGACGTCACAGCGATCGCCCGTGTGCTGGCGCAATTAGCTGGTGAATATCGCAGTCTGAATCAAGGGAATAAGTCTCTTAACCATTTGCATCGTGGACTTGATCTGGCACAGACGTCACCGCTGGATGCCGCGCAAAAATGGAGTATTTATGCTGAAACAGGACTTACGCTGAATGCCCTCAGTTTGAATAATGCGGCTCTGCTATATCAGCAAGAGGAATTGCGAATTGCCATTGCTTTGAAAAGACCTTTGCTTCTTTCCCGCGCTCAAACTCACCTGGGACAAACCTATGGCCAGCTTGGCGATCAAAACCAAGCGATTTCCATTACTGAGTCGGCTTGGAAGGTGGGAGAAAAGTTGGGACAGGACAAAAATGGAAGGTCAATCACGGCGCGTGCGGCGCTGCAGTTGGGACACCTTTATCGCCGAATTGGGAAACAAGAAGTGGCGATCGAATGGTATGAGCGTAGCCTGCGGCTTTATGAGCAACTCGGCCTTCCTCATTATCAATACATAACACGAAAAGGAGAATTATTATCTTGGCTTGGAATGCCGAATGACAGCGAAACGGCCAAAGTGCTTCCTATTGTGTTGAAGCTTTTTGAGGATTATCGGGGGAAAATTTCAGGGGAAAGCCAGCGCAACAATTTTTTTGATCATGAACAAGGAGTTTACGATGTGGCAATTGACTTTGAGTATTCTCGTCGCCGCGACGAAGTGCGCGCTTATGAGTATTCGGAAGCTTGCCGTGCCCGATCGTTACTCGATTTGCTTCACACTGATAAACCAACTATCCGACAGGAATATGGGATTGATTTGGAACTGCTCCCTTCGGCGAAGCCGTTAACGTTATTAGAGATAAAGGAGGAGTTGCCAAGTAACGTTCAGCTTCTGCAATACGCTGTATTGGAAGATAAAGTGTTGATTTGGCTGATAACAAAAGATTCATTGCGCACCGAATCAGCTACCATCACCAACCAGGCATTGTCTGAAAAAGTTCGACGGTTTCGTGAATTGATTGCCAAGCCTTCTGCAGCTTTGAATAGCGAACTGCAACAAAAGGCTTCCGAATTATATGGGTTGCTAATTCAGCCTATAGAAAAGGATTTGTCACCCCAAAAGGTGATTTGCATCATTCCAGATAAAAGTTTGCAGTACCTTCCTTATCAATCGCTATTTTCACCCAATGGCAGCGGCTTTTTGGTCGAAAAGTTTAGTTTTATGTACGCCGCTAGTGCCAGCGCGTTCGTTATTTCAACCAAAGCAGCGCACGCGAGCAATCGGATTGATAAAGATCGTTTGTTGAGCATTGGTAACCCTGACTTTAATTCTGAAGAGTTTTCGCATCTTCAAGCTTTACCAGCCACTGCCAGAGAGGCTAGGAGCATTGCCAAGTTTTATCCTTATTCGCGTGTGCTAATTGGCAGTGAAGCAAACGAAAAGGTTGTTAGGAGCGCTATGCCTCAAGCGGAAACTATTCATCTGGCTACACACTATCTAACAGATGAACACTCCGTGATGTCCTCGCGACTGCTGCTCGCAACGGATAAATTGGCAACGAGTGATTTGGACTCAGATGGCTACTTGCAGAATTATGAGATCTATCGATTGAAATTTCCCTTCACTAAACTAGTTGTCCTTTCGGCTTGTCAAACTGGAATTGAGCAGAGCTTTGGAGGTGAGGGAGCTTTTGGCGCGGCAAGGCCGTTTATTGCCATCGGAGTGCCTTTAGTAATTGCCAGCCTTTGGCCGGTTGATTCAGAAATAACAGCCGACTTAATGATCGAGTTTCATCGCCAACGCCGCCAATTGAAAAAATCGTCTGTACAGGCTTTACGGCAAGCTCAACTGTCCATTTTGCACAGCCAAAATGGACTAAATCAGCACCCCTTTTTTTGGGCCTCGTTTAGCCTGTTTGGCGGCTATTCCGAATTTTGAGAACGCAGCCAACTCTTTTCTCCGGAGAATAATTATGCCTTTACAAGAAGTTTCGTCCTTTCCCCAGTACGAGCCGGACGTTATCGTTACTTTTACTGGCCTGCTGTTAATGCGCTTTGATGATGACAGTAATGGGTTTTATGCGGGTGTCGTTCCTGCCGACTTTCATCAACTGCGTATCGCCATTGAATTGCGAGACTCTGCCAAGAAATTGGTCGAAAAGTGGGAACATCGAGGGCCATTAACGGACGATTTTTGGATTGATGTTCAGAATCCTGCTGTACCTGGTCTCAGTGCTTATGAATCTGGCGAGACTTTGCAGCGACTGAAGACGCCGAAAGTCCAGAAGAAAGATTTTCGTTGGGTTTTGGATCTTCAGCAGTTTCACGAAAATAAACTTGAAATAAAATCCGAATCCTTCAATCGAAGGCTACACCTCAATAACGGAATCTTCTTTGCTCATAAATTGTTCAACCCCAACTCAAAGCTGGCTCTCAGCAAAAAGAAAAAATTTCACCTGTCGGCGAGCGCGTCTGAAGCCGGAATCATTATTGATCCTACTGAGCCGAAAGCACTGAAGCTAGAGACGCTAGCTGAGGTAGTCGGGGTGAACCTCTACTTAATGCAAGATGGCGGAAACGTTCGGCTTCGGTTGGGAAATCAAAGCAATTTATTTCCCGATTTGCCAAAACCCAAGCCAGGAGAACAATACAAAATCATAGTGAATAATGATTGTTGTTTTGGGATAAATGCTATGCCCCCGGAAGAGGTCAGCGATTTGCCCTGGTACTATAAAGCGATTAGCAATGTGCCTAAAGAGGATATTCCTGATTTGCAACCTGCGCCTATTGGTACAACCGAGGTTCCCTGTATGCCTGTGTTGGGGTAGGAGCGATAAGGAGATAAGATGAATCTGCATTTCAATGGAAAGATCGCCGAGTTTTTATACAAGAAAATCTGTTGTTACTTAGCAGTAGGTATGGTTTTGTTGACAACTCTGGCTTGTTTCAAGATATTGGAAGTGCCGACAAGTCATTCGCAAAGCCGCCGGGTAATTTCTTCTCTCACTTCGGCTGCTTCCTCGCAAATAATCGTTACTAGTGATGATCGTAAAGATTATTACGCTGTTGGCGCTGAGTTACAGAAGGAGGCAAATAGCGTAGCAATTCTGGTGATGGAGGCAGTGATTGACAAAAATAAGCTGAAGACTAAAACGCTAGGTGAAGTGAAGACGGAATTGTGCCTTGATGAGCCGTTTCGTAATCAACCAATTATTTATCATAAAAAAGCTGAGAATCGCATGGTTTGTTCCAGCTTTCTGATTGCTCCGGATGTGATTGCAACCGCAGGACATTGTATAGACATAGGTGGCACCGAAAACGCAAAAAAAAAGCGATTGGACAAGTTACGGTTTGTTTTTGATTTCCGTATGGACAGTAAGACAACGGCAAACATTGCGGCAACGGATAGCAATGTTTATTTTGGGACACGGTTCATTGGTTGTTCGGAAGATTCTGATTGGGCGTTGATTAAGCTTAACCGGCAAGTGACCGGACGCACCCATGCGATGATTTCAGTCGAACCTCTGATGGCAGGCCAACCGGTTTACGCTATCGGATACCCATTAAAGCTGCCAGTTAAGATTGCTGGCAACGCAACTGTACAGCAAGGCTTTACTGAATCTTACTTCAAGGCTGACCTTGACGTGTTTGGTGGCAACTCTGGATCGCCAGTTTTCAGCGGTCCAAATACAGTTATAGGGATACTGGTGAAATCATACCAGGGAGAATTCGATTATAGGGATTCCGATGATTCCAAAGAATGTTTGGCCAGCCGTAAATGCAGTCAAGATGATTGCATTTACTCCCAATCAACTCGGGCAACTAAATTTTCGGAATGTCTTGCCAATTTCGACTCACCGAATTGCCATAAATGTTTTGACTGGAGAGTTGCTTCTCAGTAAACGCTAAAAAATATAACGGGTTATTACTCCACCCGGTAATTCGGAGCTTCCTTCGTAATAATCACGTCATGGACGTGGGACTCTTTCAGGCTGGCCGCGGTGATCTTCATAAAGCGGGCTTTGTGCTGAAGCTCATTGATTGTCTTGCAGCCGGTGTAGCCCATTCCTGCTCTCAAGCCTCCTACCAGTTGACCAACCAGCGCGGCGAGCGAGCCTTTATAAGTCACGCGACCTTCGATGCCTTCGGGAACCAGTTTGCTGTCGGTGTCCACTTCCTGCTGCGCGTAACGATCCCGGCTGCCTTCCTTCATCGCGCCCAGGCTGCCCATTCCGCGATAGGCTTTGAAGTTACGGCCTTGATAAAGAATCACTTCGCCGGGCGCTTCGTCGGTTCCTGCCAGCAAGGAGCCAATCATCACCACGTCGGCTCCGGCGGCGATGGCTTTGGTGATGTCGCCGGAGTATTTGATGCCGCCATCGGCGATGATGGGAACGCCGGAGTCTTTGGCTCCGCGAACAGCTTCCGTAATGGCGGTGATTTGAGGAACGCCTGCGCCACTGACTACGCGCGTGGTGCAAATGGAACCGGGACCGATGCCGACTTTGACGGCGTCAACCCCCGCGTCAATCAACGCGCGCGCGCCTTCGGCAGTAGCGATATTTCCCGCAATCAGTTCAATTTCCGGATAGCGGCGTTTGACTTCGCGCACAGCTTCGACGACGCGTGAACTGTGGCCATGAGCCGTATCAATCGCCAGCACATCAACGCGAACGTTGATCAATTCGGTCGCGCGCTCCATAAAATCGCCCGTCGCTCCAATGGCGGCAGCGCAGCGCAAACGGCCAAAATCATCTTTGGCGGCGTTCGGGTATTTAATGGCTTTCTGAATGTCTTTGACGGTGATCAGACCTTTCAGCCGGTAATTGTCATCAACGACCAGCAGCTTTTCGACGCGATGGCGCTGCAAAATGCCCTCGGCTTGTTGCAACGTTGTTCCGACCGGAACCGTGATCAGGTTATCTTTGGTCATGACTTCGGCCAGCGTCAGGTCAAGGCGATTTTCAAATCGCAAATCGCGATTGGTTAAAATGCCTACCAGCCGTCCGTCTTCTTGGACGATGGGCACGCCGGAAATTTTGAAGCGCTTCATCAATTCCAGCGCTTCGCGGATTTTGCGATCGGGCGTCATCGTCACTGGGTCAACGATCATGCCGGATTCGCTGCGTTTGACCTTATCCACTTCGTCCTTTTGAACTTCGATGGGAAGGTTTTTGTGAATGACGCCGATGCCGCCTTGCTGGGCAATGGCGATGGCCATCGGAGCTTCGGTGACGGTGTCCATCGCGGAGCTCATGACTGGCACATTCAGGTTGATGCGGCGAGTCAGCCGCGTAGAAGTGTCGGTTTCAGTTGGTAAAATTTCCGAAAAAGCCGGAACCAGTAACACGTCGTCAAATGTCAGCGCTTCGATCAGATTTTCATTCAACATAAGAACTCAGGATAAAGAAAAGCCGCGCAAGTTGGCGCGGCAGGTTTCATAATTCAGTTCGTAACGAATTTTGCGGCAGGCGGAGTTTGGCGGGTTTATGCCCGATCAGCGCCTTTGCTCGCGCAGTTTCCCTTCGGAAAACCGCCAAGCCGGAAATCAAAAGTTTACTCAAGAAATCCTTGATAATTTTCTTTCGAGATAATGACATTATCTACAACTTGACCCTTGCGATTTGGGGCAAGCTTATCCAAATTCACTCGCTTGCCATTCACCATAATATTCAGCGCAGGTAAATTGCCAATTCTGATAAAAGAGATTTTTTCCTCGGCTGGAAATTCCCGGCTTTCGCCTCGTGGAATTGTCGCCTGTTCATTTTTACCGCCATCCGTGCGGAAACTGACCCAGCAATCATCCAAATTGGCAATCAACTGCACGCGCAATCCACTGATTGTTCCAGGCGTTGGTGAAGCGTCCGGCGTCGGGCTGGCGCTTGGAGATGGGGCGGCGGCAGGTTGCTCAGTCGCTGTTGGTTGCGGAGTGGGAATCACTTCCGCCTTCGGTTGTTCAGCCGTAGGCTTGAAGGCAATCCAGGCAGCGCCGCCTGCTGCGCCCAGCAAGATCACCACGATCACAGTAATCAGAAAAGTGTTTCCCGAAGACTTGGCTTCAAGTTCGTCCGCCAATCCGACATACGAAGTCTTGGCGGGCTCGCCACCTCTTTCAGCCAATTGCTGATCGTACAGCCGAACGGCCTGGTCTTCGTCCATTCCTACTTGTCGCGCAAATTTGCGAACGAACGCGCGATTAAACACTCCGCCTGGAAGGATTTTGTAATCATCGGCTTCAATTGCTTCCAGAAAACGGCTGCCCAAACGAGTGGCATCCGCGATTTGATTAATCGTAACACCGCGCGCTTCACGCGCTTCTTTGAGCTGCTGGCCCAATGTTGCCATTGATGAAACCCCAGAGCTTCAGCAGGAAATGACTGAAGCGAAAATTGAATTGACCACTCGAAATGATGAAGGCCGAAATCTTATGTAAATAGTTGGCGGCTGTCAATTTTCGGCCTTTGCTAATGGCTTGTTTCAGCGATTTAGCTGATCTTCAAGCTGTTGATGGTCTGTTACGGGCGCTTCGCAATAAAAATTCCGACAGACATAAGCGGTTGCCTGGCCTTCGATTTGGCTGCGACCTTCAAGCAACTTGATTGTTTCTGACGCCCGACTTTCGGTTGGATAGGCCAACGCAATGACTTTGTTCGGCAAATAGCGTTTGAAGATAGATTCAACCAGCAAGTGGGTATCCGGCGAATCCGTCGAACCGACGAGCGCAATTTCATACGGCGAAGACAAATAGAAATCCAGCGCACAAAGCAAATGACCAAATGCGCTGGGCGAACGCATCATTGCCGGCTTCAGCATCTTCAAAATTTGTTCGGCTTTTTGCCGGTAGCTTTCGTTGCCGGTCAGCAGAGCGAATTTCAAAAGCACGTGTGCTGCAACCGAATTTCCACCCGGTGTGGCATTGTCGTACCAGTCTTTGGTTCGCGCGATCAACTTTTCGTGGTCAGCGCTGGTGAAGAAAAAACCGCCTTCCGCCTCATCGGCAAACTGTTCGATCATTGTTCCAACCCATGTCTGCGCTTCTTCAAACCAGCGCAGGTCAAACGTCGCTTCATAAAGCGCCAGCAAGCCATCCGCCAGATAAGCGTAATCTTCCAGATAAGCGTTCAACTTACTTTCGCCATCTTTGTGGGTGCGAAGCAACCGTCCGTTCTGTTTCATTTCGCGGAGCAGGAAGTCGGCATTCTTCGTGGCGACTTCCAAATAATCTGCGCGGCCAAGCACGCGTGCGGCTTCAGCAAAGCTGCGGAGCATTAATCCGTTCCAGGCTGTCAGCATCTTTTCGTCGCGGAATGGCTTGATTCGCATTTCGCGGGCTGCAAACAGGATTTGTTTGCCGCGAGCGAGGGCCGCATTCAGCTCTTCAACCGAAACTCGTAAAAGCCTGGCGACGCTTTCAGCTTCAACATCAACGTGCAGAATGTTGTGGTCTTCAAAGTTGCCGCGTTCCGTCACGTCGAAGTAACGACAAAACAGCTTCGCGTCTTTTTCACCGATCAAAGCTTCGATTTCCACTGGCGACCAGACGAAAAACTTGCCTTCTTCGCCTTCGCTGTCGGCGTCTTGTGAAGAGTAAAAACCGCCACTGCTGTCCAGCATTTCTCGCCGAACGTAATCCAGCGTTTCCGTGGCAATGCGTTTGTAAAACTCATTGCCTGTGACCAGAAACGCATCCAGGTAAATGCGCGTCAGCAGCGCGTTGTCGTACAGCATTTTTTCAAAGTGCGGAACCAGCCATTTTTCATCTACTGAATAGCGATGAAAGCCTCCGCCCAATTGATCGTACATTCCACCGTTTGCCATTTTTTGCAGCGTCAGCTCTACGGCTTCCAAGGTCGCAGGGGCTTTTGTTCGTGCGTATTGCCGGAGCAAAAAGCTGAGCGTCATCGAAGGCGGAAATTTTGGCGCGCGGCCAAATCCGCCCTGGACCGGATCGAGCATGCGCAGCAAATTATTGGCTGCGTGGTCTGTGATTTCGTGGCTTAGGTCACCTTCCGCTGGTTTGACCGTTTCCATTCGCTTCAATTCGCCAAGAATACTTTCAGCACTTTCGGCGATTTCTTTGCGCTTAGCTTTGTACGCTTCGGCAATTGAAATCAGGATACGCGGAAAGCCCGGCATGCCTCCGCGATCCACCGGCGGGTAATAGGTTCCGCCGTAAAACGGCACGCCGTCCGGCGTCAGAAAAACAGTCATTGGCCATCCGCCGTGCCCGTTCATCATCATCACGGCATTCATGTAAATCGTGTCCAGGTCTGGGCGCGCTTCGCGGTCAACTTGGATGTTGATGAAGTTGTCGATCATCAGCTTGTCGATTGGTTCTTAATCGAAAGATTCGTGAGCCATGACATGGCACCAGTGACAGGCTGAATAACCAATAGAAACAAGGATAGCTTTGTATTCACGGCGAGCCAGTTCCAGCGCTTCATCGTTCCAGGCATGCCAGTCAACAGGATTGTGCGCATGTTGCT
>CAZMXG010000192.1:0-14374 GCA_964570175.1 uncultured Heliomicrobium sp.
CCCCCGCCTTGATGCTATCGCAGGCCTATTACTGGTCGAATCGCACAAGCGACCCGCAGGGTTGGTTCTGGAAAACCCAGGAACAATGGGAAGCGGAAACGGGTATGAGCGCAACCGAGGTTTTGTCGTCGAGGAGACGATTGCGTGATACCACGTTTTGGGCCGAGGAACTGAGAGGATCCCCGCCAAAGCTGTATTTCAAGGTTGATCATGAAGCCCTTTTGAAAGAACTGGAAGGCAGCGAAGCCGTATTGACCCTGGAAGACTGTCTCTCGAATTATAAGAATCAATTGATGTTGCTATCGAAGGCTGGCTTTATGCGTGCGCGTAAAGCAAAGGTCGAAGCCGTTTACGTGGACTATGCAGAGGTGCTCCGATCTGCCGGGATGTTCTGTTATTTATGCGGCCAAGCGATCCTTAAAGGCGTCGGAAACCGGACGCATCATCTCTCGTTCGACTACGTTAAGCCACTTAAAAAGGGAGGCCCCCATATCTTCGAAAACATCCGTCCAACGCACGCCGGATGCAATGCCAAAAATAAGAATTTTGAGGCCGATCAATTCTCTTACGGTAAGAAAACCAATTCTCTTACCGTAAGAGAATTGAAAGCTGTTAGTGTAAGAGAGTTAAACTCAATTACACCAAGAGAATTGGGTAGTCTTAGCCAAAGAGAAATCTCTATTAATACAACAGAGACTACTTCAGAGATTACAGCAGAGAGTACCGCCAGCTCCTCGCAAAACGAGGAATGCGTCATTCTGAAAATCGTTCAGGATGCTTATGCAGAAGTGATTACAGAGTCATCGGGTTATTCGATGATCATGCAGCTCCAAAAGGAGGTTCTCAAACTGGAAAACCAAAAAGTGAATCCAGATCAATTACGCCGATTTCTGGCGGAAACCAGTTTGCGGCCAGTTCAATTTGTTACTCAAAACTTTTTGATCTGGCGCGAGAATCAGGTTCGCCAGTTTGAAAAACAACACGCTGGAAGCTTTGTCGGTGGTGGCGATATCCGTGCCCAGCGCGTGGCAGAAATTCGGAACGGTTTTCACCTCGCCGATCAGCCAAGCCAGAGTTCAAAACCGGACATTGATGTCGAAAAAGCAAAGCTCCTGACCTTCCAGGTTGACAGCGAACAGTCCAAGGAAGACAACCAGTGGCAAGCGATATGTGATGCCATCGCCAAACGAATGAATTCAATAAGCTTCGCGACCTGGTTTCGCCCTCTTCAGTTTCTGGGGAGAAGCGGCGACGTAATGGCCGTTAAAGCTCCAGACAAGGTGTTTGAAGAATATATCCTGAACAATTACAAAGAATCGGTGGAAGAAGCATTGGCAGAAGTCGGCCTGGAATCCGTAGAACTGGTGTTTGTTTATCCGGTAAACATGGCGGCTTGATTTTTTTTGCCATAGCTTTCAAATAACTCAAGCAGATCATTTAAGATATTTGACATCAAGACTCAGACGGTGATAAAAGCACCGACCAGCTAGGGAGTCAGAAAGTTGGGAAGTAAGTTCACCGGGCGGCCAAAAGGGTTGGCCCGGTTTTTTTGCAAACGATGACGATCAACGCAGGCCAATTCATAGAGGAGTATCGGAAGCGAATCCGGGATTTGTCTGCCGAAGCATCCGAGGGATTAGCGTGTCTCGTTGAATTTATCAATCAGGATCGGTCGCTGACTAACATTCGGCATCAGGCTTACTTGCTGGCAACGGTTCGCCATGAAACCGCTGGAACGTTCGCGCCCATCATCGAACGCGGCCCGCGCCAATACTTCGACCGTTACGAATCTACAACCAGAATCGGCAAGTCCCTGGGCAATACCCAGCCAGGAGATGGATTCAAATTTCGAGGGCGCGGATATGTCCAGATTACCGGCCGCGCCAATTATCAAAAATTCTGCGCCATTACCGGGCGCGATCTGGTTACAGCCCCCGAACAGGCCTGTGAACCCGAAGTGGCTTTCATCATCGCCTCAATTGGAATGCGACGCGGAATGTTCACAGGCCGAAAGCTTGACCACTACATCAACACCGAGCGATGCGATTACTACAACGCGCGCCGGATTATCAATGGCGTGGACAAGGCAAGCGTCATCGAGGGATACGCGAAAGTGACGGAACAGGCGCTTCGTGCCGCGTCATAACGAATGGGACGGGGTGAAGTTGCTAGACCAGATCATTCAAATGTTTGGGGCAGCGGCTGCAGGCGGAACCATCGGGCTTGGAATTAAGTCGTTTCTGGAACGTCGCAAAACGCGGTCCGAAGCTGACAAAAACGAAGCCGATGCCGAATCCATCACCATACAGGCTTTGCGCCTTCTGGTCGTGGATCTGATGGCTCAGGTTTCAAACCTGAACAGTCAGTACGGTTCATTGCACCAGGCCAACGCAAGTTTGGCGCTCAGAAATGCAGAACTTGATGTGGAGCTGGCGGCATTGCGCGAACTTAATCGCAAGCTCAAAGAGAAAGACGAACAGCGCCAGGCCGAGCGGGAAGAAATGATGGAAAAAATCAAAACCCTGGAAGAGCACGTCAGCCGATTGGAAAGAGCGGAGTAAGCAAGATGTGGCGAAAGATTTGGAGATGGCTGGATCAGCAACTGGGTGGAAATGCGCTGGCGCGCGTGCAGCATTCAATTGTCCAGAAGCAAGACGAAATTGCCGGTGTAAAGAAAGCGCAGCTCGATCACATTCTTTCGCTCCAGCGGGAAATTGACCAGGTTGACACAAAGATCGTTGGGCTGCGCAAAGAAAAATTGCGGTTACAAGCCAAGTGCAACGGCGCTATTGAAATCAACTTGGCCCGAACTGATCAGCTTCTGGCTGAACTCAACGAACTAAAAACAGATGAAGCCTCTCTCTTGAATTCAAAGCCTTCCGAAACTCAAACCAAGGACAGGAGCATTGATGAGCTACAAGAACCGAACCAAGTTTAGTTTGATTGTCCTGATTCTGTTTTGCGCATTACTTTGTGTGGCGGTTCTTCAGAAGACCGCTTCGGCGCAAACCTGCACGCCACCTCTTTTCCAGGGCTGGGTCAATAGCTGTCAGGGGCTATCAATTCGATGGCTGAATCGAAATCCGATTGCCGATATCAAACGCTTCGAGGTGAGATGGCATGCGGATGCGCCAACGACACCTCCCACCGTATTGCCTGGGAATGCAATCTCGCTGTCGCGCCTGGCGGGATGCGATTTTCATTCCCACGTCACCATCACCCAGGTGCTGAACAATGGGGCAAGCTGTTCAGTTACATCCACAGGCAGCGCTCCGCACAGTTTTCCTTGCGGGTTATGCCAGAACACAGGAGGGCGGCTTTCAACCGGCAATTCCGCATCCTTTCAGCCTTTTCTCGCTGCCGACGCAGTTGGAACGGGATTCAGTGATTCGGAGTTTACGACCGTTACCGCATACAACTACGACGCCGATCCAAACGAATATGGGTATCAGTTGCCGAAAGAACTCGGCGGCGTTCGCGCTTTTGTGAGTGGCATTCAGCTCGGTTTGTTTTACGTCTCGCCGCATCAGATCAATTTTCATATTCCAAAGGGAATGGTCGAAGGCCTGCATCCGATGACAGTTTCAACGCAAAGCGGCCAAACCATCACGGGTGATGTTGTTATCAATCGAAACTCTCCCGGCATCTTTACTGCAGAACAAAACGGCCAGGGCCAGGCAATGGCTCTTTGGTGGCAATTTCGGCTGGGTATCTTCTATCGCATTTATCCTGTCGGCAGTTCCTTTGACGTGCAGCCAGGCGACCGTATGTTCCTGGTCCTGTACGGGACGGGCGTTAATGCCAACCGCGCGACACTGCGCATCAACAATCGCGTCTACGACTCGCTCTATGCGGGCGACGTGCAGTTGTTTGTTGGCCTTGACCAACTGAACTTTGAAATCCCTTTGTTTGAAATCTGGAATGGTTCAGTCGGCGGCCAAGTCACGGTCTGGGAACCGGATGGAGCGAGCTGGCTCAGCAACGGATTTACCGTCACGGGTAAGCCGGTTCGATAGCCGAATCGGTTTGGAAGCTGACCGGTTAAATTGCTTGTCGTGGCTAATTGTCCCGGTCGGTAGTGCTGGTCGCTCTGCGGCCGAAAGGCTGTAAATAGCGGGGGCGACCAGCGCCTTGTTTACCGCTACAACAAGGAGAAAGCACAGTGGATAAAGAAAACATCGCATTGGTCATCGCGCAAAACGGACTCAAAACCGCAGCCACATTGCTGCTTGCTAAAAAGATCAAGCTCGAAAAACAGCTATCGAAAGCAAAGTTGGAAGAACAGGATGCTCTTCGGCAAAGGATTCTGAAAGCTGAGAAGCTTGCGATTGCATTGAACTCAGCCGACGCCGGCATCAATGAATACACGGCGCAAGTCGCCGCGCTCTAACGCCATGGCTTTACTGGATTACTTTGTACCGTCTTCGCTAACGAGCAAGTTGATGGATTTGTTGCTGGGACAGCATCGAATCGAAGCTACGGCTGCCCGGATCGAAGACAACACTCAACGACTTCAGATCATAGGAGAAATTGTTATGACAAGTTTGAAAGAAATTAAAAATTTGACCACAACCGCCTTTGCCGAAAACTCTGAAAGCTCGCAGCTTGCAATTACCAAAATTGATGAGCTGAAAGCAAAGCTGCCGAATCCAGAGGATGGAGCGATTGCGGTCGAGATCGCCGAAGCGTTGCGTTCGCAGATCGCGGCCAACGATGAATTCCAGGCCAAGTTGAATCCACCGCCGACAGAAGAACCCGTATCTGATTCTGAGTAATTTTCCGTTTGAGTTCCGCCGTCGGCGCTGGCTGTAATGCCGTCGCCGACGGCCTTTCTTTTTGGTTCAGATGCCAGCCAAGTCCAAAGCAAAACCAGAGCCGACAGTTCCGACGCTGAAGAGCATCCGGAAGACCTTCTACCCGTTGGAATTGTTTCAGCCCGACCCGGAAAACGCGCGCGGCCATGATGCCCGCAATATTCGCGCGATTGCCGATTCCATCAAACAATTCGGCCAGCGAATCCCCATCCTGGTTGATGCCGGTCTGGTGATTCGCAAAGGCAATGGGACCTGGCTGGCGATGAAGCTGCTGGATCGAAAACAGATTTGGGCCATCCCGCTCGAACTGGACGGCCCAGCCAAAGAAGCGTTTGCTCTTGCCGATAACCGAACGGCGGAGCTCGCCCACTGGGAATGGAAGATCGTCAGCGAAACCTTGCTGCGATTGGATCAAGCCGGACAGGATATTACCGAGCTGGGATTTGAGGACTTCGAACTGGAGCCATTGTTGGCTGCCAGTTGGAAACCTCCGGCAATTCAGGAAGACGCGATTAGCCAGACTCCGATACCAAAAGATGATCAACCGACAGAGCGAATCATTCTGGCGACGGACGCCGAATTCGAAATCATCACCGAAACCATCAAACGGATGCGGCGTCACTGGAAAGGGCAGCAGCTTTCCGACGGGTTGGCCTTGTCGCTAATCTGTCAGGAGTGGAAGCCGGATGAAGAGTAAGGCAACAGCAACTCCGGTTGATCCAGCCAGCAGTGTGACGGCCCCTGCACTGCTGGTGTCGTTTTATTACCTTTCGCCGTTTCAACGAAACCGCCAGCATTATCACTTTCGCGATTGGGTGATGGATTCAGGCGCTTACTCCGCCCATAACTCCGGAGTAGAAATCAACCTTCCGGATTTCATCTCAACCTGTCAGAAGCTGCTCGCCGAGGATCCGCAACTGACCGAAGTGTATGCGCTGGACGTGATCGGTGATTGGCGCGCCAGTCATCGCAACTTGCGAAAGATGTGGCGCGCCGGCGTCGAAGCCATCCCCTGCTTTCATTACGGCGAACCCTGGGACGTGCTGATCGGCCTGTCGCGGGACTATCCCAAGATTGCCATCGGCGGTTGCGTCGGTATCGGGAAGAAACAGAAACACGAATTCGCCGAGCAATGCTTTGCCCGTGTCTGGCCGAAGCGGATCCACGGGTTCGGGTTCGGCAGTCCGGATTCCGTCAAACGGCTTCCGTTTCATTCCGTGGACGCTACGACCTGGGAAACCGGTCCGGCCTGTTTCGGTCGCTGGAATCAGTTTGGGCGGATGTCGGTTCGCGGAGCGGCCCAAAATTTGTTGGCCGAAGTCGAATTTTATTTACAGATCGAGCGAGACGTCCGCAGACGATGGGCGCGCGAAATGCAGGAGCTCGGCGCCGACGGTCCAACCTGTCGTCTGGCGCACAACACAGGCTCGGCCAAAGGCAAATACAAAGTCCTGTGCGTTCGGAGGGAACATGACCAAAGTTCTGTTGTATAGCGGAGGCCTGGACAGTTACGCGCTCCGATATTTGTGGAAGCCGGACGTGTCGCTGTATGTCAATCTCGGCACCGCGTATTCCGAGGTTGAGCTGGCGAAGCTTGACCATCGAACCACCGTCTTTGATTTCAAAGCCTTACAAATGCTGGAGCACCCGGACAAGATCATCCCGATGCGCAATCTGTTTCTTGTCGCCATTGCCGCCCAATTTGGTCAGCAGATCGCCCTGGCGGCCACGGCTGGCGATCGGGTTCTGGATAAGAGCTATCGGTTTGCCAGCCAAGCCAGTGGCATCCTGACCTTGTTGATGAACGATTACTGGTCGAATCGTCCGGGAGCATATGAAGTCGTCCTGCCAGTAAAGAGCCTGACGAAGCGACATCTGATTGCGCGATTCATCGAAATGGGCGGCGATCCTTTTGAGTTGGCCGAGCGCAGTTTTAGCTGTTACGCGCCGACTCAAGAGAAGCGTGCATGCGGCCAGTGCAAGCCCTGTTTTCGCAAATGGGTCGCGTTCAAGCTCAATGGCTTCGACATCGAACCGAACGCCCAAGCCTACATCGAAGCCGAAATTCTGCCACAAATTCTGGCCGGGCATTACGGTCGCGCCGACGAAGAAGCCGAAATCCTGGAGGCAATCGGATATGTTCGTCCTCAATAAGGAATTCCGCTTCGAAGCCTCACATCAATTGATTGGGCACGACGGCAAATGCGCGCGCCTGCACGGTCATTCCTGGATATTGACTGTTGAAGTTTGGGGCAATGAACTTGTCGAAGTCGGTCCCAAAGCGGAAATGCTGGTGGATTACGGCCACATCAAAGCAGTTGTTGAGCCGATGATTGAGCAAAGCCTTGATCACTGGCATTTGAACGACACGCTGCAAACGAGTCGCCCTACCAGCGAGTTTATTGCTCGTTGGGCATTCGACCATATCAAATTGGCATTGCCCCAGCTCCGTGCCGTGACCATTTCTGAAACTTGCACGACGGCTTGCCGCTATGAGGAAACTGAATGAGCTACACAGTCAACGAAATCTTCTATTCGCTCCAGGGCGAAGGCCTTCGCGCTGGCACGGCCAATGTCTTTGTCCGGTTTTCCGGCTGCAATCTTCGCTGTTCAGTCAACGACCAGCATTCCGGCTTTGATTGCGACACGGAGTTTGTTTCCGGTCGCCAAAGGGTCGCTGGAGAGATTTTGGCGGAAGTGCAGCGGATTGGCGGCGAGTGCCGGAATGTGATCCTGACTGGCGGCGAGCCGACATTACAGATGGATGCGGAATTGTCGGCGACGTTAAAAGACAACGGTTATTTTCTGGCTGTCGAGACCAATGGAACGCGACATATACCCTTTGGTTGGTTCGACTGGATTACGGTTTCACCCAAATCCGCCGAACATACGATTCACCAGCAAATCGCAAACGAGGTGAAATACGTTCGCCACTGCGGCCAGGCCTGTCCGAAAACAACCATCAAGGCGGATCATTATTTGATTTCGCCGGCGTTTAATCCTGACGGCACTGTTGATCGCCAGACGCTGCAATGGTGCCTGCAGCTCGTCAAAGAAAATCCGAAGTGGCGGCTGTCTGTTCAACAGCATAAACAATGGGGTGTTCGATGACGCAGGCAGATTTTGAAAGCGCAGAGCAAGCCATTCGATTTTTTCTCAAAATGCTGGGCGAGGATGTCGAACGTGAAGGCCTGCTCAATACGCCTGCGCGTGTCGTTCGGGCATTTGTCGAAATGACTTCCGGGTACGGACAGAAACCGGAAGAGATTTTGACAACAACCTTCGACGAACCGTGTGATGAAATCGTATTGGTGACGGGGGTTCGATTTACATCACTTTGCGAACATCATCTGTTGCCCTTCGTCGGCAAGGCCGACGTCGGCTACCTGCCCGGCAAGAAAGTCGTCGGCCTGTCAAAACTGCCGCGCCTGGTTGAATGTTTTGCCCGTCGGCTGCAGGTACAGGAGCGAATGACGCGCCAGATTGCCGAAGCGATTGATCATCATCTGTCGCCATTGGGTGTAGCCGTCATTGTTCGGGCGTCTCATTCCTGCATGGGTTGCCGAGGCGTCCGCCAGCAGGATGCCCAGATGGTCACATCAGCGATGCTTGGTGCGTTTCGGTCCGAGAACTCTACCCGGTCCGAATTTTTGCAATTGCTGGCAATGCAACAATAGTGGTAAAAAGCAATCGAACTTTTCAAATTTAATTGCAGACGCGGCCAATCCTGGTCGTCACGCGGGAAGTAATGCGGCCCGGCAAGTCAACCGACTTGCCGGGCATTTTCTTTTTCAGGAGCAACCGATGGCAAACGCACTGTACGACAAGGCGCGCGAAAGCTTCCTTTCCCAAAATCCGGCACTCGACTGGGATACCGACACGATCAAGATCCATTTGATTGATACCGGAAACTACACAGTCAATCTCAGCACACACCAATATATGAACACCAATACGGTCCCGGCCGCCGCGAAGGTAGGATCAGCGGTGACGTTGGGAAGCAAGACGGTGGCGAACGGTGTAGCCGACGCAGCCGATGCGACATTTACAGCCGTATCAGGCGCGACTGTGGAGGCCATTATCATCTGGAAAGATGGCGGCGGTGGGGGAACCTCCGCTTCCGGCACAACTGATCCACTCATTGCCTATATTGACACCGCGACCGGTCTGCCCGTCACGCCAAATGGTGGTGACATTACGGTTCAGTGGGACAACGGGGCTAGCAAAATATTCAAACTGTAACGTTATGGCGCAATGCAAAATCAAGCAGGAAGGTGATCACGTTCACGTGCGCTTTGATCCACAAGAAAGCCTGATTCCGTGGAGGGATGCACTGGCCCTGGCGGACGCGATTCGCGCCGCTGCCAAACTGGCCGAAGCTTTCGCCAATCAAAATCAGGCAATTGCGGATACCGTATTGCTGGAGCGCGCGGGATTGCCTGGAAATTTGTTTATGCGCGGTTTGCTCGACAAGCCGCCCAAAGGAGCGAACTGATGAAAACGATTGAAATTCTTAACCAGATGACGCTAGACGAATTGCTGGCCGAAAAACTGGCAATTGACGAAAAGATCGAAGCCTTGCGCGCAGACAAGCGTGTAATCGCGGGCATCGAACAGGCGAAGATTGCCGAACTGGAAAGCCAGCGAAGGATCGCGAATCTGACTGACGAGGAAAAAGAATCTCTCGCGCAGGTTCTGAAGGCAGAAGGCTTTGAGGCTGCCGCCTGACCTTAACCACCAAATCAATTCAACGGATAAGGAGTTCATTAGATGAAAGCATTCGTTTCAGCAATTAAAAGAAAGCCGTTCCTGCTGTTCCTTGCGGTTCTTGTTTTGACTGCCACAGTCACAGCCGGATCATTGATGACGGATTACTTTCAAACGCTTACATCCGGCGACACGATTACGGTTACTGGCGCGGGCTGTAAAGTTGAAGTTGTTTCGTCGGATGGCAATGAAATTGTCATCAAGTGCTTTGAGAGCAAGACAAAAGCCCGGTAATCAAGGAACCAGATGGCAGATAACGTAGGCTACACAGCAGGCTCAGGAACTAACATCGCGGCGGACGATGTTGGTGGCGTACATTACCAGCGCGTCAAAGTTGCGATTGGCGGCGACGGATCAGCGACCGATATTGCCGGGGATACCACGAACGGCATAGATGTAGACGTTACCCGGATTGCTGCAGGCGAGAACCATCTTGGGTTCACGTCTTCAAAGCAAAAAACAGTTTCTGCTTCTGTAACACGGCCATCGGACACGACCACTTATGCCGCTGGCGATGCTGTGACGAATTCTACGTCAGCACCATCGGTTATGACGTTCGATGCAGTTGCGCGCGCCAATGCCGGAAACGGCGTAATTATTGGCGCGGTGTTGATTGACAGCGCCAACCAAACGCTCAAAGGGCAGTTTGAGTTGTGGCTGTTCGATACTACTTTCACGCCGGATAACGACAACTCAGCATTCACGCCGACCGATGCCGAAACAGAAACGATCATTGGCGTTATCCCCTTCAATAGCTGGTTTGTTGGGGACGCGACATCTGGCGCGGGTGGCAATGCAGTTTGTCACGTGCAGGGGCTTTCGATCCCTTTCACCTGCGGCGGCGCTGTGGATGACATCTTTGGTCTGATTGTCGTGCGAAATGCCTATGTACCGGTAAGCGCCGAGAAGTTCACCGTAAGGTTGCAGGTTATCCAAAACTGATGAGCTACGGGGCGAACAGGTTCAATGCAACGATTAAGCCACGCAGTTCCTTACTTGATGGCTTGGCGGCCTATTGGAAATTCAATGAAGCAAGCGGCACACGGTATGATGTTCACGGCCAAAATCACCTTACCAGTATCAACGTCGGCCAAGCTGATGGAAAACACGGACAAGCTGCTAGTTTCGTTGCGGCCAGCAGTCAATACCTGTCAATCCCGGATAACGAATCCCTGCGAGCGGGAGATGTACCATTTACTGTGGCATTCTGGACAAAACTGACAACGAATACTGCATCGGTGACAATGGTTGCAAAGTGGAACGCAGCGGGGGACTCTAACTGCGAATACATTATTTTGTATGAGCCAACCCAGTTCAATTTTTTTGTCACGGGCGACGGGAATGCGTTTTCAACTTTTAATCTGGTGGCAGCAACACTTCCAAGTCCGGCCAGCAATGGCACGTGGTATTTCGTTGTTTGTCAGCACGATCCTGTGTCTGATTTGATTTCTATCTCTGTAGATAATGCGGCGCCTGACACAAAAGCATTTTCAGGCGGAATCTATGCGGGGACCAGGGACTTTGAAGTTGGCCGAACTCATGGGTTTGACTACATGAATGGGGAGATTGACGGACTCGCATTTTATCGCCGATTACTAACCCCGGGAGAAATTGCCCAACTTTATAACGGCGGAAAAGGCCGTGAATTTCCATTTCTTAATTGATTTAATGTGCTGCTTTTACTTTTTCAATCTGCCGCCGCATCGCAAACTCTCACCCCTTCGGCTGTCGCGTCCGCAGAAGCCTTTGGCAATCCAACCCTAACACCTGGCGTTGTCTCTCTCCTACCTGGCGGGATCGCATCTCTTGAACAAATTGGCACGACCACGTTGCACCTGGCGCTGATCGTTGAGGCTATAGCATCGGCAGAGGCATTGGGATCGGTGACGATTTTGCCGGGTAGTGTCGTGGTTGATCCGTTTCCGGTTTTGTCCGGTGAAGCCTTTGGTTCAGCGGCGCTGGCGTTGACGATCTTTCCGCAAACGACGGCTTCGGCGGAAGCGTTTGGGACGGCGACGTTTGCTCCAGGTGTCGTTCTGGTCGCGCCCTCAGCTATCACATCGGAGGAAGGCTTTGGCTTGACTCTATTGCTGGCTGGCCTGGTCGTTGTGTTGCCCAGCAGCATTAGTACCGGCGAAGTGTTCGGCAGCCTGACCATCGCACCCGGAGTTGTTGTTGCATTGCCCTCCAGCATCACGTCGGCGGAATTATTTGGTTCGGCTGCGCTGGCCCTGACGATCTTTCCACAGGCAACGGCTTCGGCTGAAGCCTTTGGAACGGGTAGCATCGTTCCAGGCGCCGTTACGGTGATTGTGACCGGCATTGCCAGCGCCGAGGCGTTTGGCAATGGGATTGTTTCGTCCGGGGCGTTGTTCATTTTGCAAAGCGCGGTAGATTCGGCGGAAGCGTTTGGTTCGGCGACGATTTCGCCGGGCGGCGTAGTGGTAACAGTCACGGCCACTGCGTCGGGGGAAATATTTGGAAGTCATATCGTCAGTATCGGATTGGTGACGATTGCGCCGACCGGCATCGGCACGGAAGAGGCGATCGGCAACGCGCATTTGACGTTGACGTTGGTGATGCCGGGTATCACTTCGTCGGAAACGTTTGGAACACCTGCCTTGGCGTTTCCGCCACAGATGTTTTCTCCGACCGGGATCTCGTCGGCGGAAGCGTTTAGTGTGGCAGTGGTATTGCCGGGTGCTGTAGTAGTGCTCGTCAGTGGGATTGCGTCGGGCGAAGTGTTCGGAACGACAGTCGTGCTGCTGGCTGGTGCAATGTCGCAGCCCCTTTCCGTCATCTACATCAAAGCCGCGGTTGCATATTTGGTGACTCTGATAGCACCACTGGGAATCGTCCCGCTTGTCGGGCAGAAAGTAGGAAGCAATATGGCCACAGAACTTGATATTCGGGACCGTGTAGCCGGAGATGATCTTAGGCTCAATGTGGAAGTACCAGGCTTATTGGCGACGCAAACGCTTATTAAAGCATGGTCTTCGATTAAACAATCGAAATCACACACTGACGCACAGGCCATTGCCAGCGAATCCATTACGTCTGGCTTTACCTACGGCGCGATCGACGCCGACGGTAAACGCAGCGCGTTCTTTTCGATCACGATTCCGCGCGCGAAAACGCTGCTGTGTACGCCGCTAAAAATCTACAGCATTGACGTGAAGGTCAAGACCAACGATGACTTGGTAGACACACCGGCGCTTGGCCAGATTATTTTTAAGCGGCGCGTGACAGAGGCGACGAGTTAAAAAATTTCCCCTTGAGCTTTAATATCATAAGTGTTTCACTTACGATATTTAGCGGGCGAGGAAAATGTGAAATGAATGGCGGAGGCACGGCAAAGCTGGCAGCGAATTGAAGCGACAGGCGAAAGCCAGGGCGAAACAGCCCAAGCCTATGAAGCGGCCAAGCTCTATTTTGAGATGGCCGCTAATCGTTCCCTGGAAGCCGTTGGGCGAAAGCTGGGCAAAAGTAAGGTGTTGATGGAGCGGTGGTCGCGCCGCTGGCGTTGGGTGGAACGAGCGGCGGATTACGACCGGCACCTGGAGCAGGATCGTGAAAGCGAGCTGCAGAAGGCCAGAGCCACTGAAGCGCAAAAGTGGATCGAACGTGATTCGGCCTTGCGAGAGCGGTTTTACCAGTTGGGCGAGTTGATTCTTGAAAAAATGGAACGGATGGTCCGGGAATTCCCGGAACGAGAAATTACGCGCACGGAATCAAAGGACGGCAGGCAGATCACGCTCAATGTTCGCACCAAACATTCCCTCTCCGGCCTGGCGCAAATGTTGAGCGCAGGAGCGGAAATGCAGCGGTTAGCGGTTGGCATTCTGCCAGGCTCTTCGCCCCTGGATACCCTCGATATTGACAAGCTTTCATCAGATGACCTTCAGGCTTTGGCCGATGGCCTGCCGATCAAACTGGAGAAAAAGTGAATCTATACGGTGACCAAAAAGAGCGACAGAAATTGGCGATTGAAAATCCAATTTGGAGGATCGCGCAAGCGCAGGATGAATTATTTCGCAGGGTCTGCGAACTGCCCAATGGATTGTTCTTTCAAACGACGTTGACGGTGGATTGTTATCAGGAACCCTGGTCGTGGCATTGCGCAACAGGCTTTTTGACCAAGCCGGTTCGGCTGGGAAAACAGCAGATGAGGGCTGACCAATTAAAACAGCAAATGCTTGAACTGGAAGCCGTGTCGCGTGTCAATTGGACGCAAGCGGAATATCAGTTGGCGATGTCGGCCGGACGCATTCTGTTGTCTGGCGTTGGTGAGGCGACGTCGGTCAGTTGGACGGATGCCAGCTTTTACGACCTGACCTTTCAAGCTTGGCGGAACTTGAACGCCAACGAGTTGGAAGCGGCAACGCTCCGGATGGCCGAAATCAAAGTCATAGGTCAATTTCAATTAACGGGCAGAGCGCGCCACAACGGATTGACTGTGCCAGCAGCCTTGATAGGTCATTAACAGATGGCATTGAGTTTGAAAAAAGCGCTGGCGCGACCGCAGATCAAAGCCGTAACCAGCGCCTGGCAACAGCCGGTAGCGTTTGCAGATCACCGGTATCGTGCGAAGGCAAAACTGGCCCTGGAGCGCCGGGCGGAGATCCAACAGCAAGTGGCTGAAGGTGAAGCGCTGGATTTGCTGGAATGGTGCCGTCGGCACCGATCCATTGATGGCCAGCCTTTTACGCTTGATCGGTTCCGCCCGCTCGAAGCGCTATACCGAGACGATCATCCAATCAAATGCGTGATCAAGCCTGCTCAGGTTGGTGTTT
>CAZMXG010000193.1:0-14077 GCA_964570175.1 uncultured Heliomicrobium sp.
GCCGGGTTTTGACTGGCTTGGGATACAACGAAGCCGTCAGCTTCAGTTTCGTCAACGCCGAAGCCGATGCGCGCGTGAGCGAAGCGGCTGATTCGGCGCGCTTGCAGTTGCAGAATCCGATTGATGAAACCGCCGGACACATGCGAACAACGTTGCTCGGAGGTTTGCTGAAAGCGCTCGAACACAACTTGAACTACGGCTCGCGTAATGTTCGGTTGTTCGAAATCGGCAAATGCTTTTTGGGTGTTGGCGATGAACGACCGACGGAAATCGAGCGGCTGGCGATGGTTTGCATCGGCGCTCGCAACGAAGCTGACTGGCAGGCAGCCAGCGCGCGAACGGATTTTTTCGATGTGAAAGGCGTGATCGAATCGGTCATCGAAAGTTTGGGCTTGCCGCCGCTTCAATTCTCAACGGCTGAAACCATTCCGTATTTGCATCCTGGCCGGGCTGCATTACTATCGCTTGGCGATCAACTGATCGGGCAAGTCGGGCAGCTTCATCCCCGCGTCGCTGCCGAATACAAATTCAAACAACCTGTTTTCATTGCGGAACTGAATTTAGGCGCGCTGCTGAATGCTGACCGGGTCGAGGTTCGCTATCAGCCGTTGCCCAAATTCCCCACGGCGTCGCGCGATCTGGCGTTATTGATTGATACCAGCGTGTCGCTGGCCACGATCGAACAAGCTGTCAGCGGCCTGGCAATTCCCGAATTGATTGGGTTCAAACTGTTCGATTTATACGCTGGCAAAGAGCTGGCTGCGGGCAAACATTCGCTCGCTTTGTCTTTGCGATACCGAGCGGCTGACCGCACGTTGACCGACGAAGAGGTGGCGACAATGCACGACCGCATCGTCCAGAAACTAAAACAGGAATTTTCGGCGGAAGTACGATGACACTGTACGGGTTGGAAAAATTCTCTCACCTGGAAGACAAAATTCATCGCGCGGTGGAACTTTGCCGTTCGCTCAGGCAGGAAAAAGACCAGCTTGAAAGCGAGCTGGAAAAAGCCAGACAGGCGCTGGCTGCCGAAGCTGCCGAGAAAGAGCAGCTTCGCGCGCGCATAGAATTTCTGATGCTTGATCGCGATTCGATGAAGTTGAGAGTCGAAGCGATACTCGACGCAATTGCCATCCTGGAACTTGAAGCCGACTCAGCAAAGAAATGAGGCGCACCATGGAAACTCCTCCGCAAACCGTCAATGTAAAAATCTATAACCAGACGTACCCGCTGCGCGTCAGTAACGGTGACGTGGACCGCACCTTGCGGCTGGCGGAAATGGTTGATCTTAGAATGCGCGATCTTGCCGGGGGAAGTTTGACAGCCGATTCGTTAAAACTGGCTGTGCTGGCCGCAATATACATGGCCGATGAATTGGACCAGGCAAATGCCAAATACGAAAAGTTGAACGAAGAATTGGTTTCCAGAAGCTCCAAATGCGCCGAAACGCTGGACCAGCTTTTGAAATAATGGCTTGCCGCTTTTTTAGATTTGCACTGACCGTATCTCCTGAACACTGACCTGGCTTGATGAGCGCACTAATGATGCTCACAGCCTTTTACGGAGGAAAAGTGAAAAAACTGATTTTAACCGTTCTGTTGCTGGCTGCGGCAATGGTGAATTTGCCGCCAACGTCGCAGGCTCAGCGCAAGCAGGACAAAAACAATCCGCCGAAGGTTTCGTTATCGGCGGAAAAAGCTGTCGGTGATTTTGGCAATGTCGAAGGAATTACCGCTGCACAAATGAAAGAGTTTTTGACTTTCATTGCTGCCGACGAATTGGAAGGCCGTGACACGCCTTCGCGCGGGCTGGACATTGCGGCGAAGTTTATCGCCTTCAATTTGTCTCGCTGGGGCTTCAAACCGGCAGGGGACAATGGAACGTTCTTTCAACGAATTGGCTTGAAGCGCGGGCAAATTGATAAAGACCAGACGAAACTGGAGTTGGCAGGCCAAAGTTTTAAGCTGGGCGACGATTTCATCCCGCAACCGATGATGGGCGAAGCCGCAGGCAATCTGGTGTACGTCGGACACGGCTATATCGTAAAAGCCAAAAACATCAACGCTTTTGAAGGCATTGATGTGAAAGACAAAATTGTTGTGGCAGTTGCGACCAATAACTTTGTCACGCAGGCGGATATGAAAGGCGAGTTGGGGAAGGATTACGACACGTCGGTTCATTATGCGTCCACGCACGGCGCGAAAGGCGTGATCATCGTTCCTTCGCAACAAATTCTGGACAATTGGGGACAGATCTCTCGCCAGGCGATGGGCGGTGGCCGCGTTTCGCTTGAAGCGGCGCAAGACCTTGGCGGTTTGCCTGTTGTAATTGGCTCGAAAAAGTTGATCGAAGCCATTTTTCTAGGGGAACAGGTAGATGGTGCGGCTGTATTGGCACAAACCACGAGCAAACAATTCTCGCCTTCCTTTGCGCTCAAGGCTGAGAAGCAGGTGAATCTTGCAGTGAAAGGCTCTTTGGAATCCCTGCCAACGCAAAACGTCGTCGCCATCTGGGAAGGTTCCGATCCAACGTTAAAAGAAGAGTATTTAGCTGTGGGGGCTCACTACGATCACGTCGGCGTCAGGGCAGACTCTGATGGTGGTAAGACGGATGGCTGGTCACGATACAAAGCATTTTTGACCTCCGCTGGTCGCTTGGGAGGTGCAGACAAATTGTGGAATGGTGCGGACGACGATGGTTCCGGTACAACGGCCGTGTTGGCGATTGCCGAAGCTTTGGCAAAAGGTCCACGCCCGAAGCGATCAGTGTTGTTGGTTTGGCACGCCGGTGAAGAAAAAGGGTTATGGGGATCGGATTTTGTCACTGACCATCCGCCAGTGCCGATCAAGCAAATCATCGCTCAACTCAACATAGATATGATCGGGCGCAGTAAAAGGGCTGGTGATACAAATTCACGCAATGCCAACTTGACGGGCCCGGACGAGATTTATGTCATTGGTTCAAAAATGATGAGTTCGTACTTGTCCGAAGTCAGCGAGCAGGTAAACAAGTCGTACCTCAACTTAAACTTCAATTACAAATACGACGATCCGAACGACCGCGAGCGGCTGTTTTACCGCAGCGATCATTTCAACTATGCCCGAAAGGGAATCCCAATCATCTTTTACTTCGATGGCGTCCACGAAGATTACCATCAGGCGACGGATCATGTGGACAAGATTGACTTTGAGAAGATGGAAAAAGTGACGCGGACGGTTTTCGCGACGATGTGGAAACTGGCGAATTCTCCAACGCGGCCCAAAGTGGATCAGCCGCTGCCCGCGCAGTTGAAAGGGAATTAAGCTGTCGCTTTTAACGAAGACTGAATTTGGCCTGAACTAGGGAATTGATTTCCGGTTCAGGCCAAATTGTTTTCAGAGGGTGACTTTGAACAATGTGCCAATTGCGTGCACATCACCGGGACGCGCTCGACCATCGTTTTGCCGCAAGTAGAAAACTTCGCCGTAAAAATGCGGCGTGAACTGTTTGAAAACTCCCACCGAAACACGATTGCGGGACCAGGTATCAAGCAAAGTGCTGTACCAAATTTCATCGGCAACATAGACCCTGAAATTCACGTCGCCGATTTTAACCGGATGATCTATTTGCAGCCGGTTGCGATACATTACAAAATCGTCCAATGCGTGGCGAACGCGCCGTTCGATCAAATTGCGGTCCGTGAAGTTGAATTTGCCCAGCGACGCTTTGCCTGTGACGTTCAAAATCAAACGATGCTCAAAATTTTTGCGCGTCGGTGATGGCTGCTGAGCGACGTAAAGATAGGTTGGCATCACCGTCAAATATTTGTTCAGCTTGAAAGCAATGCCACCTCCACCGCGTTCATCAATCGGGCGCAGAAAACCGGAAAAAGTGCTTCCCGCACGAAAAGCTCCGATGAAAATCAGATCAGTTTTCTTGGTCAGCGGTGCGATGATCTGGGTTTCGTTCCAGAATTGTGTTTCATCTTGCGGTTGGTTGTTGGTTTGAGCTGGCGTCGAAATCGAAGTCAGCCCGGCGAGAAGCGTTGCGAAGAAAAAAGAACAAAATTTAAGTTTCATTCAGAAGTTATCTTTGAGAGAAAAATTATCAGGATCGGTGACGGGCTTGGCGAATTACTTTCGCTCTTTTCCAGCGGTCACCGGAGCATTTTCAGCCTTGCTCCATTCAGAGAACGAGCCGTCGTACATTTTCACATCATAACCCAGGTATTTCAGTGTGAAATATGTCTGTGAAGCCTGAATGCCTGTGTTGCAATACGTGATGACTTTTTGATTGGGTTTTAAGCCGAGCGTTTCATACAGGGTTTTCAACTCTGTCGCAGGCCTCATCGTTAAATCGCTGGTGCTAGTCAAATGCTTCATCCAGTAAAGATTGGCCGCGCCGGAAATGTGGCCGCTGCGAGCATTGGTCGAACCGATGTACTGATCCTCCGGGCGAGCGTCAATGATTGCTATGCCTGAATCGCCAGCGTTCGTGGCAGCCTTGGAAAAATCGCGCATCGCATCCAGCATCGCGACGACATTGGTTTGCACGCGCGGCGTAAATTTTGCCGGTTGCGGATCTATCGCCTGGGTTTCCAGCGGACGATTTTCAGCTTTCCACTTTTCCAACCCGCCATCCAGCAATGCCGCCCGGTCTCCGTGTCCCAGATAATCCAGTGTAAAAAACATTCGCGCAGCCGCCAGTCCATTACTGTCGCCGTAAAGAATAATCCTTCCTTGGTCGCCAATACCCAGAGTTTCAAACATTTTTTGCAGCTTTTCGACTGGCGGCAACTCGTTGGCTATGCCATCACGCGTGGCCAGAATATCGCTCATCACAACAAAGCGTGCGCCTGAAATGTGGCCCTCGTCATAAGCTTTTTGCTCCCGCGCCACGTGTAAGACACACAGGTTCTTGTCGGTTAGATGCTTTGCCAGCCAATCTGTTGTCACCAACATTTCAGAGCGGACTTTGAGCGCATCAGGCTTAGATTGCGCCGTGACCGTAAGTTGGAGCGAAACGCAAAAGCAGATTATCGCTAGCAGAAGCGAAAATTGGGATTGAGAATTTGTTTTCACGAGGGGTTCCTTTCTGGATTGGGATAAAAATTCCAAGTTTATCGCGAATGATTGCGCCTTCTTACAGGGGCGAATATACTCCGCCTCGTTCCACAGCAAAACCGTCAGCGACAAATCACAAATTTACCTTGGCGTGAAAAGTATGACTCAGACATACACGATTTGGCAGTTAGTCTGCTAGGGGAAACAAAAATAGCCAAGCCTACTGTGCAAATTGGGTTCATGTGCTCTGTCGCTGTAACAACTCAACCAAAATTCAAAGAAAGGGTATACAAATGGCCGAAGAAAAAGACATATCAACAAAGACTGCAGTTACTGTGGCGGACGAGAACAACCTCGATGTTTGTCTGATTCCTGATGACGATTCTGGCGCCCGCATTGAAATCATAACCTTGGATGAAGACCTGCCCGCAGCGGAAGGAGGTGTCGGCTAACATGGCAAACTCATTAACTTGGCTACCCAACGTTCTGAAGGCCGCCGGTTTGAAAGTCGCCCTGGTTCCTGGATGGGAAGACCGGGGACGCGGTGATGTCGGACAAATATTTGGCGTGATCTGTCACCACACCGCTGGGCCAAAAACTGGAAACATGCCCACACTTAACACTCTTGTTAATGGGCGCTCTGATCTTCCGGGCCCGCTCTCTCAACTTGGTCTTGCACGGGATGGCACATACTTCGTAATTGCTGCTGGCAAATGCAATCACGCGGGACCGGGCACCTGGAAAGGCCATAGCAATGGCAACACCAATTTTATCGGGATTGAGGCGGAAAACTCCGGAAAACCTGACGACCCCTGGCCAGAAGTGCAGATGGATGCTTACCGCCGCGGTGTAGCAGCCATTTTGATGCACATTGAAAAGGGATCTGAGATGTGCGCTGGGCACAAAGAGTATGCGACTCCAGCAGGTCGCAAACCCGATCCCAGCTTTAACATGGACGTATTCCGTTCAACCGTAGCTGTGATCATGAGCGGCGCTGCACCGGCCCCTGTGCTGATCCCGCCAGTGGAACCTAGGCTGCGGCCAGGCGGACCCACTGGTCGTCCTACTCTTCGTCGCGGCTCAACCGGTGAACGAGTTAAGCAGGTTCAGGCAGCAGTTGGCGTTGCTGCAGACGGCAGTTTTGGAGCCAAAACGGAAGCTGCGGTGCGTATTTTTCAACGTGCTCATGGCTTGGTTGGAGATGGCATCTGGGGGCCTCAGAGTTGGGCTGCTCTGGATGGGCTAATCCCTGCGATTCCCGGCGCATAATTGCGTAAGAAACGAAGCAGGTAGCTGCCGGAAGTGGCCAGATTGACGAACGAACCTGGCCACTTCACTTCATTCCAATGAGCGTGTTATTTTTCGGCTCGAAGCTCGCCACCTTGCAAAGGGAAGTCATAGAGGAGTTTATGAACAGTTATTTTTCTTTGTCGCAACTCAGCAAGTTTGTTGGGACAATTCTGGTTGTGCTGCTTCTTGCTTCAGAGTCGCCCGCTTTGCCTTCGCCAGGTTCTCCGGCAGAAAGTTCTTTTTGCGCTTGTTGTGCTGATCCGGGCTTATGGAGTTTGGAAAACCGAAAGATTGACGAGGGCACAATGAAAGAGCTCAACAGGCTCAAGCCGGATGGAGTGGCGGATTTCTATGTAACAGACGCTTGGCCTGACAATGTTTCCGGTGTAGCCGTGCCGGATTCTTATCAACCCGGATATTTCGTTGTCTCAATCGTGCGAGAACAGCGGGCTTGGAAGTTCTTTTTCAAAACGCCGAAAGGCGAAACGGGCGCTTTGGTGCTAACGCTTCCAGCAATCGCGACATTCTTCGATGCGGATATTGAGCCGCGCCAAAAGCTGGACAGCAAGGTGCCACTGGTTATTTACAAAGAAGTTCGCTTGGAAGGCGATGTTCGCGGCACAGGTATTTTTGCAAAAGGGATTGCTGCGCGAACGAAATTCCGTCTTATATTACAGGGAAGAGGAAACAGATGTTTGAACGCGGAAGACGTTCATCGCTGGAACTTGCGAATTTCCGGCCCGCAAGCTGGGTACACAATCTACGGCTCTTTTGCCAAACCTTCCACTTGAAGGGGAAGTGCCCAGGAATTTATTGCTAATCTTCAAGGTTCTAGACTAACTCTCAGCCTCAATTGCCAATTTGGAGACCAAGTTGACGGTCTTGTATCTGCAACTTAGAATCCGCCTTCCCTTACAGGCAGGTAAAGATTTCAAACGCTGCCAGCACAAATACAAATCTCAGGAGAGTTCATAAAATGCGACGCGACATCACCAGTTGGTACAGCGAACGACTGTTCCAGGAAATGCCGCTGGTAGCCTACGGGCATTACGGACCGCCGATTTTGATGCTGCCGACAGCAGCGGCGGACTTTTTAGAATACGAACGCTTTCATTTAATTGATTCGGTCAAACCCTGGCTGGAAAACGGAAAGGCAAAAGCGTATTCGATCAACAGCGTCAACCGGCTGGCTTTGCTGAACAAGAACGCAACGCCTCCGGAAAAGGTTGAATGGCTGAATCGCTACGACAGTTACATCATCAACGAAGTTCTTCCGCTGATTCGCCAGGATTGTGGCGGTGATGTGAAACCGATTGTCGCCGGAATCAGTTTGGGAGCTTATCTGGCAGCGAATACGTTTTTCCGGCACTCAGATTTGTTTGGCGGAGTCATCGCGCTCAGCGGCAGTTACGACATCCGCAGCTACATGGATGGGTATTACAACGAAAGCGTCTTCTTCCATAACCCAGTGGATTACCTGTCCAATCTGAATGACAACTATCATTTGCCGATACTTCGGCACGGCGGACGGCAGATCATCATTTTCACCGGTCAAGGGGCGTACGAAGCGCCAGACCGTTCGCGCGCTTTGTCGAACATTTTGAACAGCAAAGGCGTTCCGCACTGGCTGGATGTTTGGGGGCACGACGTAAACCACGATTGGCCCTGGTGGCGGCAAGCCATGCCCTATTACTTTGGCAAACTGTTTGGCTGATTACAGTGTTCGGAGAATGCGTTGCGCTAAGATTTGTAACGATTGTTTAGCTTGATTCATCAACTCACTCAACACCGACAAGTTTCGGAAAGGACGAAATACAGTTATGAAAAAGATTCTTTTTGCTCTGACGATTGCCTGTGCGCTGGCGATTTCAGCCGCTGCACACAGCACACACGATGGTAAAAAACACGACAAGAAGCAGACGGCAGCGAAAACCAAAAATGCCAAATCTGAATTTATGGGGAAAGGGGACGGCGTAGAAACCTGTCCCGTGACTGGCGAACCCATCACCAACAAAGATGTCAAAGCCGTCATGTTCGGCCGCACGGTGTATTTCTGCTGCGCTGGTTGTTTGGAAGATGCCAAAAAGTCTCCAGCGATGTACGTGAAGAAAACGCACAAAGAGCAGTTGGTGGCAATTAAAGGCGCAAAGCCTGCTGAACACGGCGACCACCACGCAATGGCGCAGGACAAGTCTGCTGGTGGCGAAACAAAATTCCTGGGCAAAGGCGACGGCATTGAAACCTGCCCGGTGACCGGCGAACCCGTAAATAAGAATTTGAAGGTGGAATTCGACGGGAAGACTTTCTATGTATGCTGCGAAGGTTGCGCCGACACTGTGAAGAAAAATCCCAGTGCGTATCTGAAAGGCGTGGCTGCCAAAGTTGCCTTCCTGGGCAAAGGCGACGGCATTGAAACCTGCCCCGTGACCGGAGAACCGGTGAACAAGAATCTGAAGCACGAAGCCAACGGCCAGACATTTTATGTTTGCTGTGACGGTTGTGCCGACACCGTGAAGAAAAATCCTGCTGCTTACCTGAAAAGCGCCAGCAAGTAAGATTGCTGTATAAACAAAAAACGCCCGCGAATTACTTGAAAATGTGATTCGCGGGCTACTTTTTTGCTTTGTGTCTGGAATCAACTGACGCCCGGCGCAACTTGCGATGTCATTTCAACAGGTTTGTTGAGCAGTAGGTCAATGACTCTGGGCACGTCGTTACTTTCTCGCAGCCGAATTACCAGCAGTCCAAGTTTGAAAAAGTAGCCTGGCGGATAACAAACGCATCGCCCCAAATCGGCAATGATCTGATCGTGGCGTTCGATGGCGGCGACTTGTTGTCCGGCGTCAAGCAGGTTCAGCTTCAGAGCAAATTTCCAGGCTTCGCTTCTGGCGACGCGCATGCTGAAATTGATGACGGCATCGTTGGCACTGGGATCAATCTTTGACAGGAAGTTGATCCACGGAGAAACGCTGCCAATTTCGCTTTCGACCGGCTGGACCAGCGAAGCCAGAGTCGTGTTGATTAAGTCGAAGTCATGCTGGAGCGGCGGAAGTTCATCACCAGGGCAGGTTGTGACCGCCGCAATTCCCAGATCAAGATTGATGTGCGCGTTGATGCCTGCCAGCAATTGCTGCAGGATTAGCGGACGCCATTTCTGAGCGGCATCGAAAGCCATTTTCCAGGATTTCGTAGGCTGTTTTCCTTGCCGATAAAGTTCATAAGCGTGGATGTAACGGTTGGCAAACACGACGTCCAAACGAGCCATGCATTCGCCATTTTGAAAAACGTTGTTGGCAATTCCTTGTTTGACGGCAACTGTGACGCGTAAATACAGCGCGGCGAAATAGCCAAGCCGGCTGCGTTCGCGACGGCATTCTTCGACAATTTCATTAAGACGGGCGATGACTTCATCAATCGTGTTGATCATAGCGGACTGATACGTTCTGACGATTTTTGAGGTTTAGCCGAGTGATAGAAACTGCAAACACTGGCTTGACAGGTTGCTGACCGCCCGGTAAGTCTAGCCGTCCGAAGCAAAACACGCAAAAAATTGGAGAACAAATTTTGAGCTGGCAACCTGAAGTTGACGAGATCAAACGCCGTGTCGAACTGGCGAAGCAAATGGGTGGCGAAGCCAATGTCGCGCGCCAACACGCAAACGGCAGATTGACTGTGCGCGAACGAATTGAACGGCTGCTCGATCCTGATTCCTTTCACGAAACCGGAGCGCTGGCTGGTCGCGGAGCTTATGTTGACGGTGAACTGATTGAATTCATGCCGTCAAATTTTGTTTGCGGGTTTGGGCGGATCAATCAGCGGCGTGTGGTTGTCGGTGGAGATGATTTCACGGTTCGTGGTGGAGCCGCCGACGCCAGCATCGGCCATAAGATGAGTTATTCCGAACGGATGGCGCGCGAGCTTCGATTGCCTCTGATTCGTTTAGTTGACGGAACTGGCGGAGGCGGCAGCGTCAAAACACTGGAAATGACCGGGCGTACTTATGTTCCGGCAAATCCGGCCTGGGATATTGTGGTGGCTTCGATGTCGGAGATTCCGGTTGTCGCTGCGGCGCTGGGGCCTTGCGCAGGACTCGGAGCCGTGCGCGTTGTTAGTTCTCACTTTTCGGTGATGGTTAAAGGCGTCAGCCAGTTGTTTGTTGCCGGGCCACCGGTTGTCATTCGGGGTGTGGGTGAAAACGTGACCAAAGAAGAACTCGGCGGGTCGGCAATTCATGCGCACGGAAGCGGCTGTGTAGATAACGAAGTCGAAACCGAAGACGAAGCCTTTGCCGAAGTTCGCCGTTTTCTTTCTTATTTGCCGCAGAACGTTTGGCAAATTCCTCCGCGCGTGGAAAGCAACGACGATCCTGGAAGAAGCGAAGAGGAATTGCTTTCGATCATTCCACGTGACCGGCGATTGTCTTATGACGTGCGACGGATTTTGAGTTTGGTGCTTGACCGCGATTCGTTTTTTGAGATCGGCAAGTTTTACGGACGGCCTTTGGTCACTGGCTTAGCGCGGTTGAATGGGTATGCAGTTGGCGTTTTGGCTGGCGATCCGAAACAAGGTGGCGGCGCGCTCGATGCCGATGGCAGCGAGAAAATGACCCGCTTTGCCGACCTGTGCAACACGTTTCATCTGCCTGTCGTGAACTTTGTGGATCAGCCGGGTTTTCTGATTGGAACTCGCGCTGAACGGATGGGTACGGCGCGGTATGGCGCGCGAGCAATGGCGGCGGTTTATCAAGCTTCGATTCCGTGGTGTTCAATCATTTTGCGCCGCGTGTTCGGGGTTGCAGGAGCCGCGCACGGTAACGCTCAGGCGTTGAATTTCCGCTACGCTTGGCCGAGCGGTGATTGGGGATCGCTGCCAATTGAAGGTGGCGTGATGGCGGCTTACAAACGCGATATTGAATCCGCGCCAGACCCAGAAGGTCGGAGGCGAGAGATTGAAGAGAAGCTAAACGAACTCCGCTCGCCGTTCCGAACCGCCGAAGCTTTTGGAATCGAAGAAATCATTGATCCGCGCGACACGCGGCGTTTGCTGTGCGATTGGGTGGAGATGGCTTATGACTTGTTGCCAACGCAACTCGGCGTGAAGCTGCATGGCTTTCGGCCTTAGAGAGAAAAATAGACAGGATTTACAAGATTCATCAGGATGACACCAAGTCGGTCAATCCTGTTCAATCGTGTAAATCCTGTCTATGTTTTTGTCTGAATTACAGAGTTCGTAGGTGAAAACCGCCGTCCACGTTGATGACTTCGCCGGTTGAGAAAGGGAAGTCGCCGCGAGCGATTGCGGCAACGGCTCGGCCAACATCTTCCGGCAAGCCCCAGCGCCGAATCGGCCACACGCCTTGTTCAATCATCTTGTCGTACTTTTCCTTCACGCCTTCGGTCATGTCTGTGGCGATGACGCCAGGGCGGACTTCAAAAACCTTGATGCCGAATTCAGCCAGCCGAGCGGCAAACAGCGAAGTCATCATTGCCAGCCCAGCTTTTGCCACGCAGTAATCTCCGCGATTGACCGAAGCCGTGTATGCCGAAATCGAAGTGATCGTCACGATCTGCGGGAAGCCGAACGGCGTCGCGCCGCTTTTGACCTGTTCGATCATCTGATTGGCGACGGCTTGCGTCAGAAAGTATGGGCCTTTCAGGTTGATATTGATCAGACGGTCAAAGGATTCTTCGCCCGCATCCAGAATGTCAGCGCGAACGTTGGGCGCAACTCCGGCGTTGTTGACCAGCAAATCAATTCGCCCAAAAGCTGCCAGCGTTTCGGCAACCAGTCGAGCACGGTCCTTAGCGGACGCGACATCGGCTTGAACTGTGATGCCTTCTCCGCCTGCTGCGCGAACCGACTGCAAGCATTCCTCCGCTGCTGTTGCATTGCCAGCATAGTTGATGACAACGGCGTGGCCGAGTTTTGCCAATTCGATGGCGATGCCTCGGCCAATGCCGCGCCCTGCGCCTGTAACGATCGAAACCGGACGGTTGTTTTCGTTTTTATTCAACGCGCCTCCTTATGATGCCACCCGCTCGCTACCGCTCGTGGTACTGACTTGATCGGGTGAAGGCATGTCTTCTTCGGTGGGGCCATCCTTCCAGGTTTTTGCCGAATCGGGCAATGAATCTTCCGGGTACGGCTTTACAAGGGATGGCTTCATTTCGACTGGCAGTGTGGCTTCGCCTAAAACATCCAGCGCCTTGTGCAATGCCTCGACAAAAAAGTATTCGCCGAACAGCACAGCTTCGTGAACGCCCAGGTTTTTGTGAATGTGATACACGCCGCCGTTCAGTATGCCTTCAAAACCAGGCGTCAGATTGCCCAGGTATTTTTCAGAAAGGGTTTTCAGCGAAGTCAGCGCGAAGTCTCGGTAGGCTCGTGCTTTCGTTCGATCAGGCGTGACCTCCGCCAAATCCAGCAAGCCCGAAGCCGCAATTGCACAAGCTGACGTGTCCACCTGAGATTTCGCCAGTGGGCCGTCATCGGGCGCATCGTAGTCCCAAGGCGTTACTCCATCGGCTGGCGTATTTTCCAGATAGTAATCGGCATTGAGCATTGCCGTTTGCAGATAATCAATCTGGCCACTTTGCAAAAACGACCGCGTGAAGCCGTACAGCGACCAAGCCAGGCCGCGGCTCCAACAGGAATCTCCGCGATAACCTTGATGCGTTGACTGGCGCAGGCATTCGCCGGAGTTCAGATCGAAAATGGCTTCGTGTGAAGTCGAACCGTCTCCGCGGACGATGGTTCGACGCGTGGTCTGGCAATGTTTGTTGGCGATGTCCAGCAAATGATCGTCATCAGTTTCCAGCCCGGCGTGAAAGATCGTGCCGACGTTCATCATGATGTCTATGAACAGGGAAGCCGGTTCGACAAAGGAACGCAGATACTGACCCTTTTCCATAAACCGCATGGCCATGGTTTTGCCCGCTTGAATCAACAGAGGTCGAGTGCGTTCGATTGGGCCGCCGAGTTCCAGCCAGCGCAAATGTGTCGAGAAGAACAAAAAGCCTAAGTCGTGAACGGCTCGGTCATACTGCCGCTCTTCTAATGGCGTCGTATAACGAATTGCAGCGTCCAGCCAATTTTCATCGCCTGTGGCTTCGGCAAAGATGAACATCAAACCAGGATAAAAGCCGTCACACCAATGCGTCCATCGTTTGCGATCCTGGCCGAACTTTCCGCCCACTGTGTACATCGGGTAATAATCGGCAGGATATTTTTCCAGCAGGGAACTGACTTGGTCTTGCGCAAAGCCAAACGCGTTTTCCAGTGTTGTTAGTAAAGATTCTTGCTCGTGCATTGAGCTTGGCATTTCTATGACCTCCAACAATAAATTCGGCTGACAGCAGCCATAGCCACTGTCAGCCGTGAGTTAAGGTACGGGTGATACCTCTATTTTGGTTCAGGTAAACTTTTAGTCGCCGGACACGGAAACCGCGCCAGTGCCTTCTTCCTTCTTGCTGCCTAAGCCGCCAAGCTGGACCAATTTCTGTTCAGCGCCGGCTTTCTTCAGCACAGATTGCATATACAGTTTGCGCATTGCGGCCTGCTCTTCTTTCGCGGTTTGCGGCAGAGCGGCTTTTTCGCGGCCACGGGCGGAGTCTTCGGCGTTTACGTTCAGCCGGTGATCCTGGTCCGTGAGTTTGACGCTGTGGTTGTTAGCGAAAATCTCGTGACGGCCATGCTCCTGATACCACTTTGCGACGGTGGCGTTCTGGTGCATGTTTTCGATGATA
>CAZMXG010000194.1:0-13926 GCA_964570175.1 uncultured Heliomicrobium sp.
TTCCGCGCACCCTATGGTTTGGCGTTTTCGCCCACAGGTGAATTATGGGAGCTTGAACATGGACCCGCTGGCGGAGATGAGCTGAACCTGATCGAGAAGGGCAAAAACTACGGCTGGCCACTTGTCTCCTACGGAAAGAACTACAACGGAACGCCGATTCCCAGTCACGACACGCGGCCCGACTTGGCGAAGCCAGTCCTCTATTGGACACCTGTGATCGCGCCGGGCAACCTGATGTTTTATCGCGGTACCAAAACTTTTCCGCAATGGGACGGCAGTGGCTTTGTCAGCGGCCTGGCGACGATGTCGCTCACTCGCATCATCTTCGACGGCAAGGGCGGAGCCAAAACAGCCGAACGCTGGAAAATCGGCAAACGGATTCGCGATGTGGCACAAGCGCCCGACGGTTCGCTGTGGTTACTGGAAGACGCCAATCCGGGCGCTCTGATCCATGTGACTCCCAAGGCGACGCCGAAGTGACGGCTCTGCACTGAAGAACGACGGCTTGCAGGAGGCCGCCTCTGACGAGAAGGCCTCCTGCCCTAAGCCGAAATTGCGCGACAACCTGGAGTCAGTCGCAGTAATCATGCACTTACAACACAGAACATTTCGTATACCTGCGGTGGTGATTTTGCTGGCGTTCGCGATGATCCAGCTTTCAGACGCACAATCACGCGCGCCGCAAGATCAAAACTGGAATCGCCGCGTGAACGGTGCGGGCGATTATCAAACTGTGCTGGAAGTTTCTGGCCGCGTGGAAATCACTCGTGCGATGAAAATGCCCGATCCGCTGGACCTGAAATCCATCTGTCAGGCCAAACAGGACGCCGAACGCCGCGCCTTTCTTTCCGCCGAAGGCTATCTGTCGGCGCTGGAAAATTCCGTCGAAGCCAGTCGCCAGCAAATTGAAATCATCAAGCTGCATAACGAACTTGGCCAAGTGTGGTCGTATCGCGGCGACATGGCCAAAGCCATCGAACACTTTGAAGCCGCCAAAGAGTTGCTGACCAGGGTTCTGCCATCGCATCCCGAATACTCCGAAGACGCAATTTTCATGGAGGAAATTCTGGGCGTCGCGCATTTGCGCAAAGGCGAACTGGACAATTGCGTCAACAATCACAACGCCGAAACCTGCATCTTTCCGCTGTCGAAACAGGCGCAGCACAAACTGACGGCAGGGTCTTCAGCAGCGGTCAGGTATTTCAAAAGCTTTTTGAGCAAGCAACCTGACAATCTGGAAGTTCGCTGGTTATTGAATTTGGCGATGCAGACGTTGGGGGCTGGGAACTCCTTCGCTCGCAATGGGTACGCGAGCGTCCCCGCTCGCAAACCTGCTGCGGAAGGCCCAACCAGAAACAGCAAAGCTCTTGCTGCCACGATTGCGAGCGAGGACGCTCGCGTACCCAGATTCACCGACGTAGCAGCCCAGGTCGGCGTGGATCGCATCAGTGGCGCGGGCGGCACGATTCTGGATGATTTCGACAATGATGGATTCAACGACGTCGTCATCAGCAGCGTGGACGCTTGCGAATCGCTGAAGTTTTTTCACAACAACGGCGACGGAAGTTTTAGCGACCAAACCGACAAAGCCGGACTCGGCAACCAAATCGGAGGCATCAATTGCATCCAAACGGATTTCAATAACGACGGCTGGCTGGATATTTTCGTCATGCGCGGAGGCTGGGAATTCCCGATGCGCAATTCCCTGCTGAAAAATAACGGCGATGGAACTTTCAGTGACGTAACGGAAGCGAGCGGCTTGCTGAGCGGTGAACACCGTACGCACTCGGCGGCTTGGGCAGATTTCGACAACGACGGATGGCTGGATGTGTTTGTGGCCCACGAAGAAACGCCCAGTCAATTGTTCCGTAATCGAGGCAACGGAACCTTTGAAGACGTGACGCGCAAAGCCGGAGTCGGTCGCACGGCGTTCAGCAAAGGCTCAACGTGGGGCGATTACGACAACGATGGCTTCTCTGATTTGTACGTATCGAATTACGGCGGCGAAAATTTCCTTTATCACAATAAGGGCGATGGCAAGTTTGAAGAAATCGCGATAAAGCTTGGCGTAACAAAACCGCTGATGAGTTTTCCGACATGGTTTTTCGATTATGACAATGACGGCTGGTTGGATTTGTTTGTCGCCAGCTTTGTGCCTTCGGTGACTGAAGTCGCTCGCGGGTTTCTGGGTTTGCCGCCCCAAGCCGAAACGATGAAACTCTATCGCAATAATCAGCGCGGCGGTTTTGAGGATGTAACTGTATTGGTGGGTTTGGCCAAAGTTGTTCCGACGATGGGCGCGAACTTCGGCGATTTCGACAACGACGGCTTTCTGGATGTGTATTTGGGAACCGGAGCGCCTTCGTATGCGGCGCTGATGCCCAACTTTGCTTTTCGCAATCTTGGAGGAAAGAGTTTCGCAGACGTTACCGCCGCAATGGGCACAGGCCATCTGCAAAAAGGCCACGGCGTTGGATTTGGTGATCTGGACAACGACGGCGACCAGGATTTGTACGTCAATGTAGGCGGTTTCATCCCCGGCGACAAATACAACAAAGCTCTGTTTGCGAATCCGACGAGCAAGAGCAACTGGATTTCGATCAAGCTGGTTGGCACAAAATCCAACCGCGCAGCCATCGGCGCAAAGATCAAACTGACGCTGATAGACGCAACTGGCAAACAATCATTGCGGTACAAGGAAGTTTCCAGCGGAGGTTCGTTTGGCGCTTCGCCGCTGGCTCAGCATTTCGGGCTGGGGAAAAACCAGAAGATTGCGGAACTGGAACTCCAATGGCCAGCCAGCAAAACGCGGCAAGTGTTTCGTGATGTGGAGGCCAATCAGTTCATCGAAATCAAAGAGTCTGTGCCGGAAGCTCAATCCCTTTCCAGAAAATCATTCTCTCTGACACAACAAGCAACAAAAACGACCGCTCCTCACGCAGCACATCAGCCAACAACAACCCCATCGCCTAAGCCTGTCAAAAAGCAAAAGTGAAAAGAAATTTGATTTGATACAAAACATCGTATTCTGGCGGACCCGTTTTAATCTCACTTTTTTCGACCATCTTTTGACTGCGCGAGTCTGAATGGCACCCTTGAGAAGAATGATATTCCCCTTCAATTTTGGGTAATTTATTTTTGTGCTTCGTCCAGGTGCAAAAGATGGCGCGGAATTGGCGCGATCAAAATCCCCTTGATGAAGCGCGAGGAGGACTGTGCATGAACAAGAACTTGATGAAGATATTGGCTTCGTTGACATTGATGATCGTTATTTTTCCAGCGACTGGACTGGCGCAAGATCACAGCATCAATGATCGCCAGCGTGATCAACAACAGCGTATAAGGCAAGGAATACGCAGCGGCGAATTGACGCGGCGAGAAGCCAGACGGCTGGAACTGGAACAGGCGAGAATTCACCGCGACGAAGCTCGCGCACGGCGTTCGGGCGGAGAGTTCACGGCGCGGGAACGATTCCGCATCCAGCGTGAATTGAACCACAGCAGTCGCAGCATTCGCCGCCAGAAACACGACCGCCAGGATCGCTAGTTTCAGACACTACAATTATGCGAAAGCCCGGACGGAGTAAAGGCGCCCCCCTACTCCGTCCGGGCTTTCGCAATTTGTTAAGGTGCTTAAGGCCGAGAATTTAATCGTTCTTTTTCTTCAATTGCCTCGCCGCGGGCGTCCCCACGCTTTTCAGCGTCTTCAACCATCTTATTCAGCCTGGCAAAGGTTTCGCGCGCGCGTTCGGCGTCATCCTTACGATTGGCTTTGGCATAAGCGCGTGCCAACGTGTAGTAAATTCTGGGTTCCGAAGGCGCCATCTTTTGCGCGACTTCCAATTCGGTGATCGCTTTGGCATTTTCTCCAGTTTCAAACAACAATCGTCCCAGAATGTAATGCCCCAAGGGCAAGCGAGGATTGGCTTGGGTTGCTTCTTCAGCAAGCTTGATTCCAGCTTCGGGTTCTTTGTTTCGGGACTTGATAAAGGCGATCTGCAACCGCGCCAGCGCGTGTTGGGGCGAATTTTCGATCTCGCGATAAAAAGCGGCCACGCCCGCTTCATCGTCACGCGTGTCCACCAGAAATCTGCCGTACGCGTATTGCAGGTTCGGCGCTTTGGGAAATTCAGCCACCAACCGTTCATATTCCGTCCGCGCATCGGCGACGTTCAACTGCGCAAAATAATGCTGAGCCAGTCCGGCACGCCGGACGAGTTCACGGTCGCGATAGTTCAGATCAATCTGTTTGGGAATGGCCGCGATGCGCAACACCGCCAGGCCTGTGCCAATAATCAAATCCTGGCTGTTTAGACCGTCACGGCTCAAGCTCATGAAAATCCGTTGCGCTGTTTCGAAATCGCTGCGCAACAAAAACAGTGTGCCTTCGTGATACTGCGCGATGCGAACCAGGTCGGGGTTATTGCCAATGCCGCGCTGACGGCCTTGCTGCAGATGAATGAAGGCTTCGTCGTACCGGCCAATTCTGTATTCGCACAGCCCCAGCATCGCCAGCGGCGCTCCGACCTGTGGACGCAAGGCAACCACACGCTTGAAAGCCTTTGTCGCTTCTTCGTACCGGTCTTGTTCGTACAACAATGTCGCCAAATACCACCATCCTTCATCCCATCGCGGTTTGGCGGCGACACCTTGCTGGTAAAGTTTGATGGCTTCGTCGAAATTACCGGCTTCACGTTGTTGATTGGCCTGGGCGGCGATTTTTTCAAGCCCCGGAGCCTGCGTTGCCGGAGCCGAGGGCTTCACGGCAGGTTTTGACGATTTGGCGCGTTGAGCCTTCGCAGGCATGGCTACAATCAAAATGAAGCACCACAAGACTATCGGCATCAGCAAGCGCCGGGCAAAAAAAGATGGGCCCCGTCTCTGGCCGGTAATAGGTAATGCATAACAGGTAGCGGGCAATTCGTGTTTCCTGCGTTCGTTCTTCATAACTTCAATTCGGAAACGGCGCGCCTTCACGAACAACGCGAATGCGGTGGTCTGTGAATTTAAAATGCGCGCCCGGCACATCAATCTTGGGCATGTGGCAACTGGCACAATTTTTGATTCCAGTCTTACAGGCCCGCGCGTCGCGGTTTTCGCTTGTGGCATCTGATTTCGCTGCCGGCTTTGCTCCAGATAATTGATGACAGGCCAGACATTTTGCGTCATAAAACGCCGGGCTTTCTTCCAGCCTGCCATGCGGATCGTGACAAGCGGTACAGCCGATGCGTTTGTCAGCGGAATAACAGCGGCTGTTAAAGATGCGATAGGGTTGAAAGCGCACATTGCCGATGCCGCCTCGACTGGGCAGCGCAATGACGTCTTCGACGCTGCGATGACAGGAGCCACACATATTTTGAGTAACGTCATCGCCATCCAAATTGCCCAGCCGTTTCATTTTCGCCGGGGCTTTTTCGCCAGCTTTTAACGCCGCCAGATGTTGGTCGCCAGGACCGTGGCAGGATTCGCAATTGATGCCCGGAATCAGATGATTAACTCGCAATTTTGAATTTTCCGGATTGCTGGCAATGGCTCCGGTCGTATGACAATTGAAACAGCGCCGCGTTTCGTCAACGCTCATACGACGCCCCCCCGCTTCGACCAGATTCTTGGGAATCTCACCGGCATACCCCAGCGTTAAATCCAGCGCGCGAATGTCTGCATAAAAACTGACGCGGCTTTCATAAAACTCGCCGTTGTACTCATACACATATGTCTGCCCGGCTTTTCCCTGCCCAAACGCATACAAAATCGGCACGGAAATTTCGGATTTGCCGTCGCCGATGGTGTAAATGCTTTTGTCTGCCTGGCGTTCAATTCGGAAGGTAAATTTATCCAGTTGGAATTTCAGATTCGGATGTTGCTGCAGAAGCTGGCAGCCGTCCGCTTTTTCCATGGCTTTGGCCATGGAAGACTTTTGCTGCTTTTCGACAATTTCGGCGTGACAGGCAGCGCAAGCTTGAACGCCCAGATAGCGAGATTGGGCATCAACAGGCTTTGCCGACTGCGGCGGGTGGGCTTCGATACCCCTGATTCGCGCCGCCAATTCGCGAGTCGGCATCGTCAAAGCCAACGCCGAAACCATTGTGGCCATCACCAGAATTATGCGAATTAATTTCTTCATCAAAATTGCGGTGGCTTGATTGGGCGATCAATTGCTTTGGGCGGTTCCGACAATTTATCAGCGGTCGGTTGGCGCTTCTGTTCTTCCTCATTCAACCGATCAATAATGGCGCGCAACCGCTCAGCATCCGCCGTGCGTTTCTGCTTCAGATACAATCTGGCTAACAGCACATAAGCCTGGCGAAAATCTTTGCCAATTTCCACAGTGCGTTCCAACAGTTTGACAGCTTCCTCAGTTCGTCCGCGGCCCTGAGCCAACTGCGCGTAGTGGAACAGCGCAGCGATGTCATCGGGACGCATGTCCAGCGCGCGTTTTAACAAAGGTTCCGCTTCGTCCAAATTCCCGTCTTCGCGCAACAACCACCCCAGCCTCAGGTTCGCCATAAAATCGTAAGGATTGTTCGCCAGCTCAGCGCGAAACTCATCCATCGCCAAATCACGATTGCCCGTGATCAGATAGACCACGCCAAGTTGTGTATGAACAGTCGCCAGTTTGGGATTGAGCTTGGCAGCCAGCTTAAGCTCTTCAACAGCGCCGACGTGATTGCGCGTTGCGGCGTTTAGCGACCCAAGAATCAAATGGCTTTCGGCAGGCGGCAAATATTTGAAAACCTTGTCAATCAACGCGCGCCCTTGTTCGATCTGATCATTTTGCAAGTAAGCCGTGCCGAGCATGTAAGCCACACCAATATTTTCCGGCTGCGCGGCGTAAACCGTTTCCAGTTCCCCGATTGCTTGGGCATTTTTTCCAAGTTGAAACTGGCAAACTCCAAGCAGTTGCCGGGCCTGCAGATTGGAAGGCTTGGCGGCAACAACCTGAGCGAATTCCCGTCGTGCATCTTCGATATGACGCGTCTGGAAATAGGCAATCCCCAAATTCAGCCGAATGTCCTGTTCGGTCGGATCAATGGCCAAGGCCGCTTTGTAATTGGTTGCGGCTTTGTCGTACTGACCCAGCTTGGCATACACCACGCCCAGATTTGATAGCGCATCAATGCGTTGGGGAATCAGCTTCAACGCGGCTTCATACGCCTGGCGCGCACCATCCAGATCGCCTTTTTGCTGAGCTTCGACGCCGCGCGCAAAGTGAATTTCCGATTGGCGAACCGCCTCGCGATCCTGAATCGGAATACTCCCCAGCGTAAGCATCAATACAAGTTTGGCAAACATAAACTTATGGAATTTTGTGCGTTGTGAACGTAGCGGATCAAACGCGCAAAGTATACCACTGGTCTCAACTAGCTCTCACCTGTCCGCCCCCTCGACAAAAAAATAATGCGAGGAAGCTGATTGCTCATTCTTCCTCGCATTATTGGGGTGGGGTTAACTCTTATCCAAACCGTCGTAACAGTCGTTACGTCAATTTAGAACGTAAACTTCAACGCCAGTTCGATCACGCGCTGACCGCGTTTGGTCGTGATCTTGCCGAAGTTGGCTTTGGTGGCGGCAGAGTAATCAAAGCCACCAGCCGGATCGCACTTGTTGTCCTGAGTTCCGCCAAGACCGTTGGGGAATTGCTGTGTAAAGGGAACCACAGAGCCATCCGCCAGAACGAGCGATCTGTTGACCGCCGTCCGCCGACAAACCGTTTCCAGCGTCAGGTAAATGTCGCTGTTGCTGGCGTTCTGGTTATCAATGTTCTTCGCGAATGCATGGTTGAAGACATTGAAGAACCCAGCGCGGAACTGCAGATTCTTGCTTTCTTTGATCTTGAAGTTTTTGAACAAAGAAATGTCCCAATTCTGACGGCTCGGCGTGCGGAAGTAGAACGGCGAGATTGTCGGCCCGGTAGTTCCAAAGGCCGGAATCCCAATTGCGCTTAAATCAAGCACGCGTTCGCCAACATTCTTTCCATTCAGATTTGGATTTTTGGTGAATACCGGTGCGATTGCACCCGCAGCATAACCAGCCGATTGGAAAGCGTCGGAGCCGAACGCCGCCACGGCCAGATTGGTGATGTCGCCCGTGAATCGCAGATTGACCGGCGTTCCGCTTGACCAGGAAGTGATGCCGGACATTTGCCAACCATTCAACAATCCTTTGGAAAAGGCATTGTTGCCGGGCGAGAAATTCGGCAAGTTATAGTTGTACGAAAGGTTGAAAATGTGTGTGCGGTCGTAATCCAGCACACCATACGAACGGCCACGAGTATCCAGCGGATCGAGGTCGTTAAACTCACCGCCGCGCGTTCCCAACACCTTGGAGAAGGTATAGGTGGCGAAGAACTGCAAATTCTTGCCCGCTTGACGACTGAGCGTCATTTGCAGCGAGTGGTAATTTGATGTGCCCGTGTATTGCTGATAACGGACGCTGCCCAAATCCGGGAACGGACGGAAGCTGTTTAGAATGCCGTCACCCAGGGATTGCCGGTGCAACGGATTCGTCAAGTCCAGCTTGACACCACTTTGAGTCACGATCTGGCAATTGCCTCGGCGGACGACAGCGCCAGCCGAGTTCACTTCGCCAGGATCGCAATTGGGATTGGCAAGCGTGGTGATGGTGCTACCCGGATCGTTTGTGATGCCGCCCTTCAACAACGCTCCCAGCGGAACCGTATTGATTGGCAATCGCGCCGCCAAGTGACGTCCGAAGGTTCCCACATACCCGGCTTCAAAAACCGTTTGTAACGGCAACCGAGTTGCGATGCTCAAACTGGTGGTGACCGTTGTTGGGAAGTCGTTCGAGTTTGGATCGGGCGAAATGATCGCCGCTCCGCCATTTGCCAGCTTGAGCGGGTCAACCGGAACTCTCTGTCCGTTGGGAAGCGTGACAATTCCCATGTTGCTCAGCGTCAAACCGCCGAGGTCGTTAAAGGTCACATTCGTACCTGGAATCGTCGTGAAGGGTCCAATGCTGGCGCCGACGTTTCCGTTCGGAGCCGAACGCAGCGTCGCATCATACTGGAAGTTGCCTTGCACACGGTTGTAGAAAAGCCCCGCGCCACCACGAATGACGAGTTTGTCGTCTTTCAAAGGACTCCAAGCGATGTTCAAACGCGGTCCCCATTCGACGGCAGGAGGATCAATCGCGCCTTTATCAATTTCACCGCGTGCGGCTGAAAGAACTCCGTTCGGACGGAACGGATCGCCGTTGATGTAATATCCAGCACCGCGCTTGTAAGCTTGCGGGCTGAACAAAATGTCAAAGCCCTTGCGCTCTTTATTAATGGTCATGTGCGAGGCGCGTAGACCATATTCCAAGGTCAGGTTCGGTTTCACCTTCCACGAATCCTGAGCATAGAATTCGTAATTGTAAAAACGATAATTGCCAATCGGCGGCTGTGTGCCGTGCTGCACATCCGTCAACTGGCCGACCAGTAAATCACCCCAGTCGTTTCCAGTTCCGGTTCCGTTCCAGTTATTGAATCCAATCAACCCTTGCGAATCCGGGTCGCCCTGGAAGTTTTGCCGTTTGTTGCCCTGTTCAACCAGCGCACCGAATTTCAGCGTATGGCTGCCAGCAACCTTGCTCAGGTTGTCTGTAACCGAAAAGCTATCGTTCCAGGCAAAAATCGGATTTGTTCCCGGCGACCAGAGCTGCCCTTGCGCCCAACTGATCAACGAAAGCGAAACGAACGGACTTTGACGGCCAAATCGCGTGTTGTCGAACGGCAACCGCCAGATGTTTTCAATACCAAGCGTCGAAAGTTTGACCTTGTCCGGATCACCATATCGGTTGTTCAGCGTCAGTTTGCTACCGCTGAAAACCACTTCATTGGTCATCGTCGGATTGATAATGGTGGTCATGCCGACTGCTGCTGAACGTCCCAGATCATCCTGAATGTTGGTGCTGGGTAATTCGAAGGTCGAAGGCCCCCACCAAATCCCATACGGATTGACCTCTGTTTGCGGCTCGCGCGTAAGACGGACATAGATGTTCGTCTTGTCGTTCGGCTTGTAATCGAACCGCATCTTCAAATCCTTGCGATGCTGCGTTTGCGTCGTGTTGGAAACGTAGTTGGCAGATGGATTGGGGTTGTTCGGCAGCGGATACAGATTGATCAACACCTTGCCAATCGGATTGATGTATGGAGCCAGATTGCTGTTCGGAGCGTTCTGTCCGGCATTCGCAAAACCACCCGGAATTTTCACTGTCGTTCCAGTGAAATCTCCGCGACGCTGAGCCGCTGTTGGAACATTGGAAATGCGAGGCGGTGCACCAAAGGTTTGACGCTGGACTTCAAAACCGACAAAGAAAAACAGTTTTTCGCGGTCTTTGTTGAATCCGCCAAGCGGGCCGAAAACCTTCTTTGGAAAATAAATCGGGCCACTAATCGTTCCACCAGGGTAGTAGAATCTCCCAACCGGCTTCTGCGCCGCTAGTGGATCCTCTGTAAGGCCTGGATTAAGCCTATAGGCATCCGCTTTGAGGTAATTTCTGAAGCGATCATTCGCGGCAAGGGCTTCGTGGCGAGTGTAATTGTAAAATGAACCGTGGAATTCTTTACCGCCAGATTTGGTCGTACCACTGATCTGAACGCCGCTGTTGCCGTGTTCGGCGGCGAAGTTGCTGGACTGAATGGTCACTTCCTGGACAAAATCGTTATTCAAGCTGACTATACTGCCGCAGTTGCAACCGATATCAATGACACGCGAACCATCTACGCTGACATTGTTATTCTGGCCACGCTGTCCATTGACAGCATAAGCCGAAGCATCACCGTATCCGGAAACTTGATAAGTCGAAGAATCGGGAGCGACAACGCCTGGCAGAATTCGCAGCAATTCAAGACTGTTTCGGCTGATGATCGAGAGATTTTCAATCTGCGCAGCCTTGATGGTGTTCGACCGCTCACCGGTTTCTGTCTTGATTTCTTCCGCGGCGGAAGCAGTGATGGTCACACTTTCTGTGGCTGCACCGATGGCCATGTCCACATCAATTCCCCTGGTTTCGTTCGGGCTAAGATTGATGTCGGTTTTGACCGATTTTTTGAAGCTGGTTGCTTCAACCGTTAGGGTGTAGTTTCCCGGTGTCAGCGAAGTGAATGTGTAAACGCCGTCACTGTTGGTCTTGGTAGTTCGTTCTGTCTGTGTCGCAACAAAAGTCATTGTCACAGTCGCATTTGGAACCACCGCACCATTCGGGTCTTTGACCGTGCCACGTAAAGTCGCGCTTGTCGTGGTCTGTGCCAAAGCCTGCGAAAGCAGCGTTAATGAGATGACAACCGCGAGCGCCAACAGCCCAAAATGGCTTTGAACTGATTGGGATTTGGTTCGCATTTGGATAGCCTCCTAAAATTAGGTCCTAACTTCGCGTGCGCTGAAAGACTGCGCTTGTCTGGAAATTTGGCCATCGGAAAGCAGGCCCCAGACATTTTAAAAGCAGATCAGTCGGCGTCTTAAAAGGAACATCCTCAAACCATACTTCTTAAAATTGAGGTTTATGGGTTCAGCAAAGCCGTAATTCAGGATCGAATTACGGTAAACGAGATCAGACAATTTCCAGCAAAACTTGGTAAATGAATAACTTTCGGTATAATGCAGCCGTCAGTGGATGCATCGCTATTTACTCCGTCCCAAACACACCGTCAACAGACTTACGGCTATTAACAGTTACAGGCACTGTTAATAACGTAATACAATCAACAACTTATGAACACCCAGGCAAAAGAGAAAACGGGTAAGCTGGAAAATTTCCCAGCATCGGCAAGTCTTAGTCAGGACGAAATGAAGCAGGCCATTGATCGCGTTCTGGCAAGCAAACACTTTGCCAATGCGCCGATGAAACAGAAATTTTTGAGCCTAATTTGCGAATTTCACCTGGCTGGTCGTGGTGCTGAGCTGAACGAATATCTAATTGGCCGGGAGGTGTTTAATCGTGACAATTCTTACAACCCGGCAACCGACCCGATTGTTCGCGTGGGGGCACACGGCGTACGGGAAAAACTGGATCGTTATTATCAGAAAGAAGGAGCAAGCGATAAGGTTCGAATCGAAATTCCAGTCGGCTGTTATGAACCTAGCTTTGTCCCTGTTGCCACGCAATCTTTCACCTTCAACAGCGACGAAGCTCAAAAAATCGAACCGGCGCCCTCCATGCTTTCCAACACGCCCCCACGCAAACTGATTGGAAAAACCGAGTTGGCGTTTTGGCCTCACGCAGTGGCTGGGATTTTACTTTTAACTATTGGTGGGCTTCTGTACTGGAATTTCGATTTACGGCGGCAGGTAGCTCACACAACTGAAGAACGAAGCAGCACGCTGGAGCTGTATAAGCCAATCTGGCAACCATTTTTGCAAAGCTCTGACCCAACGCTGGTGGTATTAAGTAATCCACCGGTATTTCGCTTCCTGAATTCGGCTGACCCTGAGGCCATTGTCAAAAAGACCATTCCGGTTTCACCCGAACAGCTCACGACAATTTTTGATGAATTGCCAAACAAATCCATCATTCGGATTATCAGCAACCCGCGTTTGACGTTGACGACGGATACTTATACCGGCCTAGGCGAAGCCACGGGGCTGTATCGCATCACAGAGCTTTTTCGCAGTGTAGGGGAAAGTTTTTCGCTGAAACAAAGTCGAACTGTCAGCGGCGAGGATCTGAAAAATCATAATGTCATCGCACTGGGCAGCGTATGGGTCAACAATTGGTCCAGCAACCTGCCCGCAAAAGAAGAGTTCGTTTACACCGACCAGGTAACGGTTTTGAACCTGAATCCTCTTCCCGGCGAACAAGCCGAATATAGAGCCAGTTTCGATCCGCAATCCGGAAAACTGACTGAAGATTATGCGTTGATCACCGTCACACCGAACATTTCCAGCCGGAACGTGGTGATGGTTTTGTCCGGTTTGCACAGTGAGGGCACTGCAGCGGCAGCGGAATACCTGACGGGAAAACAATATCTGACAGAATTGAATCAGCGATTGACCAAAGCTGGCGGCGGAAATATCCCCAAACATTACCAGGCATTGCTGAAAGTTTCCGTTGAAAACGGTATTTCCACCTTTATTACACTCGTTACCATTCACGAGCTGGGCCACCCTCCAAAATAGAGGGCGTAACTGGCACCTTTACTCCGTTTTCCTCAATTCCAATTTGGCAATGGACTCGCGGTGAACTTCGTCCGGGCCGTCTGCAAGGCGTAACGTGCGCTGATGAGCCCAGCCGTTGGCCAAAAAGAAATCCTGGCTGACGCCGCCACCGCCGTGCGCCTGCAAAGCGCGGTCAATCACGCGCAATGCCATGTTCGGCGCAACCACCTTGATCATCGCAATTTCAGCGCGAGCGGCTTTATTGCCAACCGTGTCCATCATATAAGCGGCCTTCAGCGTCAACAGCCGGGCCTGTTCGATTTCGATCCTTGAGTTGGCAATGTCGGCGCGAATCGTTCCCTGCTCTGCCAGAGTTTTGCCAAACGCTACGCGATGTTTGACTCGCTGGCACATGGCTTCCAGAGCGCGTTCCGCAAACCCGATGGAACGCATGCAGTGATGAATTCGTCCGGGCCCAAGCCGGCCCTGGGCAATTTCAAAACCTCTGCCTTCGCCAAGCAAAATGTTCGAAGCCGGAACGCGAACGTTTTCAAACACCACTTCGGCGTGTCCGTGCGGCGCATCGTCATACCCAAAAACATGGAGCATCCGCTGGACTTTGACGCCCGGAGCGTCCATGGGAACCAGAATCATGGATTGTTGTTTGTGCGTTGGTGCTGACGTGTCTGTCTTGCCCATAAAGATCGCGATCTTGCAACGCGGATCGCCAGCGCCCGAAGTCCACCACTTGCGACCGTTGATAACGTATTCGTCGCCTTCGCGTTTGATGCTGGATTGAATGTTGGTCGCATCTGAAGAAGCGACCTCAG
>CAZMXG010000195.1:0-13881 GCA_964570175.1 uncultured Heliomicrobium sp.
CGTGAAGACAAGGAGCACGTTGACCGGTTGATCGCTGGGTTGCATGCCGCCGGTTATGATTGCTGGATAGACACCAGCTCCATCAAAGGCGGCGAAGAGTGGGCAATGGCAATTGCCGACGGGATCATCAAATCCGACGCTCTGATCCCTGTCGTCACAGCGAAATCGCTGTGTCACAAATGGGTGAAACGAGAGATTTTGTTTGCCCAGAAAATTCAAAAGCCGATCATCCCGTGGGTGCTGGAAGATGTGAATCAACAGAAAGAATCGTTTCTGCTGACCGATTGTCAGTGGGTGACACTGTTTGACCGCGATTATGCCCTCGCACTTTCCCGATTGCTGCAGGCGTTGCCGTCACCAACCCCGGAAGTAAAAGACACCGATCCTCGCCAGACACAGCGCAGGCAGGAATTGAATTATCTGGAAAGGCTTGGGTTGGAAGAACTGGTTGCCACCGAAAAGTACATACCGATGAGCGGCGCTTCAGAGCGAAAAGTTCAGGCGGCGGAAATGCGTGCCGTCTTTGAACTGCTGCCGATGAGCAAAGCGCGACAGGAGCAACAGGAACGCCGCCGCTTTGAAAACGCCGTCGAAGAAATTCTGAAACTTCGTCGAGCCGTGTTGCTGGGTGAACCCGGTGGCGGCAAAACAACGACCATCTGGAAACTGGCGGCGGAACTGGTCGCCGAAGCCTTGCAAGATGGCAAGGCTCCCATTCCCTTGCTGATTCGTTTGGGACGGTGGACTGACGCCGAACAAAGTTTGCCTGAGTTCATCGCCGCGCAGTTGGGAGAACTAGGCGATTACCTGGACGCTCTGCTGACGGAAAAACGCGCGGCGCTATTGCTGGACGGATTGAACGAATTGCCCGCCAGCCAGCACAAAGCCAAATACGAACAGGTTCAACAGTTTATTGAACAGAATCCAAAACTGTTGGCCGTCGTTTCCTGCCGCGAACTGGATTACACGATTGATCTGAAATTCGACCGCATCAACATTACGCCGCTCGATCCCATGCGCATTCGGGAGTTCGCCGGGCGCTATCTGGGCGAAGTGGAAGGTGAAGCCTTGTTCTGGCGCATCGCTGGCGGTGACGAAGTCCAAAAGTTGTGGGACATCTGGCAAAACGCCGGAGCGAGCTTCGATCTGTTCTGGAATGCGCCGGACATTCCGAAAGAAAACCCGGATGTTTACGGCATCACCACTGGCGAGCATGACCGCATCTGGCAGGAAAAGGTACGCGGCAAACATTCGTTGATGGAGTTGGCGCGCAATCCTTACATGCTGCTGATGTTGACCAGCGTGTATGCCGAACAGGGAACTCTGCCGGAAAATCGAGGCGAATTATTCCAACTGTTCGTGGAAACATTGTTGAAACGAGAACGCATTCCCTCGTATGAACAAACTTTCTTGACCAACGGCCTGGCCAAAGTCGCTTACGAAATGCAGATTCGCCGCGTGCCTGAAGAGCAGACAACGGACGATGAACTTGAAGATGCCGAAGCCGATGCCGGAAACGCGCTAACCGTTTTGCCGCGTCAGGATGTTGCAGATGTTTTGGGCGAACGGCTGCTGTATCTGGCGGGCAGCGCCAGCATCCTCAGCGTAGGCGAACAGGTGCGGTTCACACATCAACTGTTGCAGGAATACTTTGCCGCCAAGTTTATGGACGGCGAAATTCGTGTTGGGCGATTGAAAGCGGCAGACATTTGGCGGCCTGAAAGCTGGTGGAATCGCACCAACTGGGAAGAAGCGGCAGTGCTGCTGGCCGGTTTGTACAGCGACGATTGTTCGCGTGTGGTCGAATGGATTGCCGAAGCGAATCCTGAAGTCGCCGCGCAATGCGTCGTCCGCAGTAGAGCCACGCTGGCCGAAGCCACAAAAGAACGATTGCTCGCGAAATGGGTTCCACGCCTGACCAATTTGAAAACCGATCCTGACCCGAAAGCTCGCGCAGCGGTTGGGCGGGCAGTGGGATTGATCGGCGGCGACAATCGCAAAGGCGTTGGTGTGGTTGACGGCCTGCCAGACATTGATTGGATCAGGATTCCGGAAGGTGAGTTCCAGTACGGCGATGAAAACGAAGAAGACAACACGCCGCAAAAACACTGGCTGCCGGAATTTCACATCAGCCGTTATCCGATTACTTACAACCAGTTTCAGACTTTCCTGGACGATCCTGAAGGTTTCAACGATCCTGGCTGGTTTAAGGGATTGAAAGCCAGTGAAGAGGAACGCCAGATGCGCGAACAGTATTTCAAGTTCGACAACCATCCGCGTGAAACCGTGAATTGGTATCAGGCGATGGCATTCTGTCGCTGGCTGTCGTGGCGATTCGGCGGCAAATATGACCTGAAGAAAGTCGCTGATTGGGCGGTGCGCTTACCGACCGAATTTGAATGGGAAAAAGCGGCGCGCGGCATGGATGGACGGCTTTATCCTTACGGGGGCGAGTTTGATGCGGCGAAAGGGAATACCTATGAATCTGAAAGCCCGATCGGCCAGACCAGTGCGGTTGGGATTTTTCCAAATGGCGCTTCGCCTTACGGTGTTGAAGAAATGAGCGGGAACGTCTGGGAATAGTGCTTGAGCGATTATGGCGAACCCAAGCTTGAAGCGGGGAAAGAGAATCTGCGGAACGCAAATACTCGCGTCCTGCGGGGCGGCTCGTGGTACTACTTTCAGTTGCTCGCGCGGGCTGTCTATCGTGTCAACAGTCATCCGGCTGTCCGTGGCAACGATCTCGGTTTCCGGGTAGTGTTGTGTCGTCCCCCTTCTTCCTGACCTCTGTCCTGGGACGGTGCGCGTAGCGATAGCGGAGCGCAGGTGCGTTAGCACCAGTCCCCCAAGCGCCAAGGGCGCGCGGTACGGAACCGGGAGCGGTAGCGACGGGGTCTTCTTCTGAAACCAGCGGCTTTCTGGTCACCGCATTCATACCGAGCCAATAACCCGGTCGCTACCGCTCCCGGTTCCGTACCAGTGGTTTCGTCTCTGCGGTTCAATCATCAAAATTTGGCAGATCATCGCCCTGACCGTTGATGACGTAATCAATTGCACGTTCAACGTGCCGTTCAGTCCAAAGATAACGACGGCTGCCATGTTCTACCCAAGGGCTGTGATCGAACTGCCAGCAATTGTCTTCTCTCATCTGGCGAGTCGCGTTGGCCTTGAATGCGCTCAATACGGCTTTAGGCTTGCAACCGGCAGCTAGGACTACATGAGCATGATTTGTGCGAACGTTGATGGCGTGTAAGAGCCATCAACGTTTGGTGCAGGTGTCGGCAACGGCTATGCCGACAGAAGCGCGGGGCGCAGCATCAAGCTCGACAGGCGGATGTTTGAGCATCTGTTCATTGTGTTGCCGCCATTGCGGATTCGGCGCAATGTACCGCGTGCCATACCGATTGTGGTGGCGATCCACGGAACCGCGTTCGTCGCCATGTAACCACGTGCCATAACATCGAAACGTCACCAGGTAGGCCAACGGAATATGTTCTTCGTTGAAGTTGGGATTATGGGCGCTCATTTTGAACCTCTTTTTGTTTGAACAGAGCCACTGTATGGAACTTCTGGTAAAGATCGGGTGTTTCAGAACTACGAGCAAACGAAAATCCAAGGCCGCTGCTCCTTGTTCCGTATGGCATAGTCCAGGAGAAACCCCGTCGCTACCGCTCCCGGTTCCGTACCGGATGGCTAAGTTCAGGAGGAACTCCGTCGCTAACGCTCTCGGTCCTGTCATATGGCCGAGTTCAGGAGAAACCCCGTCGCTACCGCTCCCGGTTCCGTACCAGATTGATAAGGCTTTCCGCCTGAACGCAGGCGAGGATCGCTTCGGCGGAACGGTCAATGTCATGGTCTTCGGTTGACCAATTCGAAACGGAAATGCGCATTGCGTGCATTCCATGCCAGGTGGTGCCGCCAGCCCAACACGTTCCGTCTTCTTGAATCCGCCGAATGACTGCGGCGGTAAACGCATCAGTTTCTGTGCCAAGCAATCCAGAAGGCGGCACAAAACGCACCAGCACCTGGTTCAAGACGACGTCATTGAGAATCTGTACACGCGCATCCTGTGCCAGGCGCTCAGCCATGCGGCGCGCCAACCGGCAATTGCGTTCAATAATTTCTGCTACGCCGTTTCGCCCCAGTGCGCGCAAGGTTGCATAAATGGCCAATCCACGCGCCCGCCGCGAAGCTTCCGGCACCCAGTTGTGATTGTCGCGCCCGTCTTCTGCGCCCTTTGCATAATACGGCGCGCTCAACGTCATGGCGTCGTGATGCGCGGCCTGATCGCGTACGAAAACCAAGCCCGAATCGTAAGGAACGTTCAGCCATTTGTGGCAATCAACTCCCAGCGAATCGGCCAACTCAATCCCCGCAGCCAGGTGTTGAAGGGCAGGGGACGCCGCCGCCCACAACCCGAACGCTCCATCCACGTGCAGCCAGCCTTTGCGCTCGCGGACCAGCGGCGCAATTTCAGGCAATGGGTCAAAGGCTCCGGTGTTGACGTTTCCGGCTTGTGCGCAAACCAGAACCGGCGTGTTGATCTGTGCAAGCGCGGCTTTCAATTCATCCGGTCGCATGCGGCCTTGTGCATCGGTTGGAACGCGCACAACGCGCTCGCGCCCCAGGCCGAGCATTTGCAAAGAAGCAAAAATTGACACGTGAGATTCGGCGCTGGTCACGACCGTAATCGGTGGCGCATCGAACAATCCTTGTTCTTCAACATTCCATCCCACGGATTGAAGTAAAGCGTGCCGTGCCGAAGCCAAGGCCGTAAAGTTTGCCATCGTGCCGCCGGTTGTGAATCCCAAACTCATGTCGCGCGGCAGACCAAACAGATCCACCAGCCACGTGCGCACGATTTCTTCAGCCGCAGCCGCAGCAGGCGACAGCACATACGCGCCAGCGTTCTGATCCCAGGCCGACGCCAGCCATTCCGTGGCCAGACTGGCCGGATGCGCGCCGCCAATGACAAAGCCGAAGTAGCGCGGCCCAGCCGTCGCCACCAATCCAGGTGTGGCAGTTTCAACCAGATTTTCAACCACTTGCAGGGCGTCTTCGCCTTCAGCGGGCAACGCGCCGCCCATATTGGCAAGCAATCCAGCATAGTTGACCGAGCGCCCCACAGGCCGTTCCGGCAGGCTCTCTAAAAATTCGAGAGCCAGATCAGAAGTTCGTTTCAGTATGTCCTGGTAATTCATAATCACTTTTTCACAGGTTTCATTTCCCACAGCACATTGATGATGACCCAACGCCCATCGAACTTCGACACGTGCAGATAATCAATCCAATCTGCCGCGACAATCTTGACGCTTGCCGAGTTCTCGAACACGTCGAGGATCGTCACATCCTTCTGCTGTTTTTCTTTCGGCGTTGGCTTGCCTTGCCGCATTTGCGTAATCTGCACCAATCGTGGGGCAGTCATGTTTTCAAGCTTGTTCTTCCCGGCACTCTGGTCAGTGCGGACAATGCGCTTGGCCAGGTCCGGATGCAGGCTTCGCTCCATCCGCTCGGCATTTCCTTCGTAATAACCTTCAATATAGTCCAGCGCAGTTTGCTTGATTGCCTCGCGGTCTGCAGCAGTTTGCGCGTGCGCGGTTCCGGCGGTTAATAACAGGAACGCCGACCCTAACAACAACGATCGAAATACTTTTTGCATATTGATTCTCCCTTTGAAGTTTTGGATTTCAAACCAGCGCTTTGCGCGCCAGCAGGTTTTGCGCTGAGCGATCCGGTTGCTCAGAAATCATTTGTTTCTCTACCAGTTCGCCCAAGCATTTAATTCCGGCTTCAATCTGCGCCGCCATCAGCATCGTGAATGAAAGACGCAGCGTGTTGGCTCGCGCTCCGGTGGCATAAAAACGCGGCCCGGGCGTGAAATAGATGCCACGGCTTCGAGCATGCACTTGCAACTCGCTGGCATTCACACTTTCCGGCAACTGCACCCAAATGGCCATTCCGCCTTCTGGCACAGTCCAACTCGAATCGCGCGGAAAAAATTTTTGCAGCGCCTGCAGCATTGCATCACGCCGTTGCGCATAGCTGCGGCGACAACGCTGGATGTGTTTGTGGAGCAGCCCCTGCCGTGCAAAGTCTGCAAGCGCCGCCTGCGCCAGCAGATTCCCGTGCAAATCGGATCGCTGTTTTAGCGCGTGCAGATGCTTGATCAACAAACGCGGCGCAACAACCCAGCCGACGCGCAACCCCGGAAAGCCGACTTTTGAAACACTATTGAGGTAAATCACCACGCCGTACGGATCCAGCGCCTTAAGTGGTGGCAGCGCTGCGCCGTCATAGCGCAAGTCGCGATAAATTTCGTCTTCGACCAACGGCACACGGTATTGCGCGGCCAATTCAACCAAACGCCGCCGGGCCGCCAGATCCATTGTCACGCCGGTCGGATTATGAAATGTCGGAACGATGTAAATCAGTTTCGGTCTTCGCCGTCGCAACACATCTTCAAGCGCGTTCAGGTCAAGTCCTTGAGCGCCAACCGGCACGCTGATGAATTTATATTGCGGCTGGCAAAACAGGCTGAGCGCGCCAGGGTAAGTTGGGTTTTCGATGACAACCTCGTCACCAGGTTGCAACAATACCTGGCGCAACAAATCCAGCGCCTGCTGGCAGCCACTGGTCAGCAGGATTTCGTCGTCTGTGGCGCGAATTCCTGCGAGCGCCAATTGTTGCAACAAATATTGCTGCAACGGTTCATATCCGCAGCTTGCGCCAAGTTGCAGCAAGCTGCGCCCTTCGCGGCGTAAAACACGTTCGACAGAGCGGCGAAACTCATCCAGCGGAAACAACTCCGCCGCAGGCAACGCATGGGTAAACGCCACACAATCTTTTCGTTGCGCGGCATCGCGATTGGCCAGCCATTCATCTTCTCTCAGTTCCGGCAGCACTGCCTCCCAATTCAGCGGCGCAAGCGGCAGGGCTGTCTCAGCGACCTGTGCGCTTGCCTGTGCCGGTACTGCCGCGACAAACGTGCCGCTGCCCACCCGCGAGGCAATTAGCCCATCGGCCAGCAGTTCGTCGTAAGCTGTCGCCACTGTGCTGCGATTGACGCCAAGCGATTCGGCCAACAAGCGATTGGGCGGCAATCGGTCGCCCACCTTAAGTGATCCCTGCCGTATCAACTGACGCACCTGGGCGGCAATCTGTGTATAAAGTGGCGCGTGGCTTTGCCGGTCAAGTTCTAGAATCACAATCCGTCCTTTCTAAAAATGGCTTGGTTGTGCGAGCCATTTTAGTGATCTGGCTCCTTTGGTAAACAGCCAATTATGAACCAATTTCACCCTGCCAATTTGAGCCGCGCTTTCTCGTTTGAGCCGGAGTCGTTCTTAAAGCTGAATTTGAGCAGTGAGGTTGCCTGATAATGGCGCTGTGGATGCCAGCCGGGAAAAGTATGCGAGGTGGGAAATTTCCTCCGGCTGGAAAGTGCTCTTTGCCTGTTTACCTTATCTTCCTGCCTGATCTCTTTCCCGTAGAAGGTCACGAACTTTCAACACGGCATCAGCATAAGCTCGGCTGTTGTTATAGCCTCTGAGCACTTCGAATTGTTCTGCTTCGGAAGCTCCTGGTTTCCAGCCGTATTTTTTCAGGTATTGTGCACAAGAAAGGATTGCGTCTTCGGGCTGGAAGAGAGAAACGATGCCATCGCGATTGCCGTCTTTGCCGAAGGTTTTCCACGGCAATGGCAAAAATTGCGGATAACCGATGCCTCCGGCGACTGAGCCTCTAAGGTTCAGGATAGAAACCTTCTGTTCCTTGGCCAGTTGAAACAGAGCTAGCACCTGGGGATAGAAGATTTGCTCCAGCACGACTGCGCGCTGGGCCACTTGCTCGCGGGTGACGCTGCTGTTTTCCGCTTTCAGCTTCGCATAGACGTAATCAAGGTTCTGTTCTTCAGCGATATTCGCAATCCGCGAGAGGCGGTTGACGACCAGTTGCCTTCCGAAATTTAGCCCGCAGTCGCTTTCAACAGAGATGATGGCGGCAACCAGGTAATAATCCACGCCGGTGTCTCGCTGCGCCTTTTGGAAAGTCTGCTCATAGGTTTTGATAAATGTTGCGGCCCGCTCCATTCGCGCCGGGCCAGTATGCCCTGCGTAAATGTGGGAAGACTCTTGAGGGTTGAGCTTAAAAAGCACCTGGCGAAATTCAGGCATCTGGCTGTTCATGTAAACTGCTTGTACCAACTGCGGAGAGATGCCGTCTTTCTCCAAACGATTCATCAAACGTCCCCAGCCTTTTTCCGGAAGCGTGGGAGCTTTCGGAGTTTTCTTCGGTGCGGCTTTTTTGAGCGTTAGCCTGGATTTCTTCAGCTTCGGCGCGGGCTTTTTGGGAGCGACTTTTTTCTTTTTAACGACGACCTTTTGCAATCCGGGAGCGCTGAGCGTTACCCATTCGGCTTCAGGGTCATCTGCTTCACGAACATTTATTGTCCTGTGAATTGCGGGAACTGTGAAATCGTTTAATGCTGGTTGCTCTGGAACGTTGGTATACATACTTCTCCTTTCAGTACATTCCTCATTCTAAAAGTCGCTTTCCGTTAGTCAAATCCTTCCCACGCAAACTGTTGTAACGTATTCTCAATCAACACCGTCTGAAGTTGGCAAGAGAACATCTTTCTCTTTTGATGTTTCCACATTTCAAGATTGAATATCGCTCCAATTCTTTTCTTTCAAAAGGGGAATTCTATTCAGGAATCCCCAAGTCAAAGAACTCAAGTAACCGAATCCGTTGGGAGCCGAGCAATGAACAAAAATACCAAGCACCGCTTTTCACGCAGAGAGTTTACGACTGCGGCTGTTTCGACCGCCGCTTTTACCATTGTTCCACGGCACGTCCTGGGCGGCTCAGGATTCACGCCGCCAAGTGACAAAATCAATCTGGCTGTGATCGGCCTGGGACGCCAGGGAATGGCCGTGATGATGAATCTGCTGCAATTGCCCGAAATTCAGGTCGTCGCGGTTTGTGATGTCAATCGCGGCAGTAAGGAATATGCCGAATACAATTCGAACGCCATGCTAAACGCCGCCCGGCAACTGCTGGGAGCAGGATTCGAGACTTGGGGAGAAGACTGGAATTCGCCCGGCACTGTACAACTGACAAAAAGCTTTCAAACAAGTTTAGGCATCGGAGGACGCGAGCCTGCGAAAAAGCTTGTCGAAGCCTATTACGCTTCCCGCACTGGCGCGGAAGCTTACAGGGGCTGCACGGCTTACATGGATTTCCGCGAGCTGTTGGAAAAACAATCGGACTTGGACGCGGTTTACGTGGCAACGCCCGATCATTGGCATGCGCCGATTTCGATTGCGGCCATGCGCAAGGGCAAACACGTTTTATGTCAGAAACCGATGGCGCATTCGATAGGCGAAGCGCGCCGCATGGCTGCGGTCGCGCGCGAGATGAAAGTCGCCACGGCGCTGCCGGTAAACAATCCTTACACGCCGTCCACGCAGACGATCTCTGACTGGATTGCAGATGGCGCGATTGGCCGCGTGCGTGAAGTTCACAATTGGTCCAGCCGTCCGTACTGGCCGCAAGGCGTTGACCGACCGAAAGAAGCTCAAACGCCGCCAGAAAATCTGAACTGGGACATGTGGGTTGGTCCGGCGCCGATGCGACCTTACAACAAAGCTTATCTGCCGTTCGTTTGGCGCGGTTGGTATGATTTCGGCTGCGGTTCGTTTGGCGATATGGGCTGTTACAGCTTCGCCGGCGTTTTCAAGATTCTTGGCCTGACGCCGCCGACAGCGGTTGAAGCCTGTTCGGGTGAATCTTATGAAGAGACGTTTCCACAAGCTTCCATCGTCCATCTGGATTATCCCGCGCGCGAAGGGCGTCCGGAAATTCGCATGTCCTGGTACGACGGCGGATTGCATCCACCACGTCCTGCGGGAATCAGCGACCAGGACGGACGAATGTTCCGCCACCGCCAGGAAGGCGTGATGTACGTTGGCGACAAAGGCCTGATTCTGGCCGGGTTCAATGGTCAAAACCCGCGTGTTTACCCTGCGTCGCCAAAATATGTGGAGCAACCCAGACAGGATGCCCAAGGTGCACAGGCTGCGCAGCGTCGAGATAGCGCAATTGACGCTTGGATCACTGCCTGCAAAAAGGGCCAGCCGTCGCAAACCAATTTTGAAATTCAAGCGCCTGTGACCGAAGCCTTCCTGCTTGGTTGTATGGCCCAACGTCTGCCCGGCGAGAAGCTGGTGTGGGATTCGGCGCAGATGAAGGTGACGAATAACGAGAAAGCGAATGCTCTTGTAGATCCCGCCTACAGAACTGGATACACCACATAAAAAGGAGAATAAGAATGACTGCAATTTCGAGACGAGAGTTCTTCAAGAAAGCAGCAACAGACGCGGCAGTGGTTGGTTTTCTAGCCGCAGGTGTCGCGGAAACTCAAGCCAAACCGCTCGGCCTGCCCATTGGCAGCCAGACTTATCCTCACCGCGCGATGCTCAAACAGGATTTTGCCGGCTTGATGAAGCAATTTGCGGATTTGGGCATTCAGCGTGTGGAGCTGTGCTCGCCGCTCGGTTACACAGACTTCGCGGGATTGGCCAACGGGAAAGAAGTCAAAAAAATCCTGGCCGACCACGGGCTGAAATGTGAAAGCTGTCATTTCAGCATGAAAGAGCTTCGGCAAACGCAGGAAGCGAGTATTGCCTGGGCCAAAGATGTCGGCATCACGTACATGCATACGGCGACTTTGGGAGCAGGGAATAACCCGACGATGGACGATATAAAAAAGGCGGCCGATGAATACAACAAGATCGCCGCTGTCGCAGCCAAAGCTGGAATCCAGCAAGGCCTGCACAACGAAGGTTTTGAAGTCTCGTCGGTTGAAGGAAAACGAACCTACGACATCTTGATGGGATTACTTGATCCGAAGCTGGTCAAATTCCAGTTCCAGATGTCCACCATCCGAAACGGCTTTGATGCCGCAGAGTATTTCACTAAATATCCCGGACGTTTCATCTCCATGCACCTTCAGGATTGGAACCCGGATACCAAAACTTTGGTGGCTGTCGGCAAAGGCAGTATTGACTGGAAGAAAGTCTTCACCGCAGCCAAAACCGGCGGCGTCAAAAACTACTTCGTCGAACAGAACATGGAACTGACGAAAGAGGGTGTTGCCTATCTGAAGACTCTGAGGGTTTGACGTCTGCGGAGCGAAGGTTCAATCCAATCGCAAATTTGCGGTCAAATTCGTTTTAATGCATCCTGTGTTGCGATACTATGATCAATCTTAACGGTGATTGAAATTGCTCCGGCATGAATCTGTGGATATTATCTTCAGCACAAAAAAGCTTGAAAAGGAATGCAATGATTCCAGGCTCTTGCAGAAGAAACACGGCACTGAAAGAGCGAAACGCTTGCGACGGCGGCTTGATGAATTGCGCGCAGCCAACAACCTTGAAGAGATGCGCTTTCTGCCGCAAGCACGAGCGCACGAACTTCACGGCGACCGCGCCGGACAAATTTCACTGGATTTGGACCACCCGTACAGGATGATTATTGAACCTGCCCACGATCCGATACCATCCAAAGAGGATGGCGGGTTGGATTGGATGAAAGTTACAATAGTATTGATACTGGAAATTGTGGATACTCATGATTAAGCAAATTCACAACGAATATCTCCCGGATTACGTCTCCCCACCGGGCGAAACTCTGCTTGAGACTATCGAAGCATTGGGAATGTCGCAGGCCGCTTTAGCCGAGCGTACCGGCAGACCACGAAAAACCATTAACGAGATCATTAACGGCAGATCGTCAATTACACCGGAAACCGCCTTGCAGTTGGAGCGTGTCGTCGGCGTGCCCGCAGGTTTCTGGAACAAACGCGAAGCCAATTACCGCGAATTTCTGGCGCGAAAGAAAGAACAGGAAAGGCTGCAAAAACAGGTTGAATGGCTTAAAAAGCTGCCACTGAAAGCGATGATGAAATTGGGTTGGATTGAAGCAAGCGGCGATAAAGTGACGCAACTTCAACTGGTGCTGAACTTTTTCGGAGTCGCTTCGCCAAAAGAGTGGAATGAGCTTTGGAGCCCGTCTCACCTGGCGTTCCGCAAGTCTCCTTCCTTCAAAAGCGATCCCGGCGCGGTTGCGGCATGGCTGCGCAAAGGAGAGCTTCAAGCGCAAAGCATTACCTGCGCCCCATTTGATGAAGCCCGATTCAAGGAAGCTTTGCAAAAGGCCAAAGCTCTTACCATCACACGACCTGAGCATTTTCAAAAAGAGTTGGTGCGTATATGCGCCTCGGCTGGCGTGGCTGTGGTCTTTGTGCCTGAATTGCCTGGAATTCGCACCTGCGGCGCAACCCGCTGGCTGGCCTCGGACAAAGCGTTGATTCAGCTTAGCCTGCGCTACAAAACCGACGACCAATTATGGTTCACGTTCTTTCACGAAGCCGGGCATATTCTCCTGCACGGCAAAAGCAAGGTCTTTCTTGAAGACGATAGCGACAAAGACGGAATGGAAGAGGACGCCAATCGTTTTGCCGCAAACTTGCTGATCCCCGAAACGAAATTACGCCAATTTATGGCAACGGGGAATCGCAGCCTCATGGCAATTCAGTCACTTGCCCGTGAATTGGAGATTGCGCCCGGAATCGTTGTCGGGCGGCTTCAACACGAAGGCTATCTACCCAAAAGCCACTGCAATGGCCTGAAGAATCGCTTTGAATGGGCTAAAGCTTCCTGAAACATCCAGAACGTAAATCTGTCGTTATGAATTGCGACTTCTGCAAAAGCGAAACCGCCATCGAACGCAATCAGCGTTACCATTACACCGAGTGCGGGCTGGATAACGTTTATCTGGAAAATGTTGACGTGCGCATCTGTTCGTCTTGCGGCGAACGTTCGCCGATCATCCCGCGCATCATCGAACTGCACGCCACCATCGGCCAAGCCATCGCATTGCAAAATGTGCCGCTGGCTGGAAAGGAATCTCGATTTTCTGCGACGGCATTTAGGTTTGAAAGCAAATGGGACCTGCTCAGCCCCAAAGGGGCGAACTGTGAAAGACCGGTGCATCACACCGGGTGACAAGCGAAATTTCAGGCAAGCCCCAACGGGGCGAAATAACCAGATATGTTATTGCGCCCTTTCAGGGCTTTAGGTTTTTTGGGGATCGCTTTTCCCAGTGCGTTGCACTGGGCTGCCCTATCTTGCCCCGTTGGGGCTGAGCAGTTAGGGCAAAAGAATGGGCAGCGTTTCTGCACATAGACACTGCCACTCTTTCACGGTGGGAAAGTGGCAGCCAGATGATTGGCCCTCAAGCTGATTCCCTGATGCGGCTGATGTATTTCTACCTGCTGGCGGAAAAGCAAGGCCGCGCCAGCCCCGACCACCTTGCCGACCAAATTGCCGCCGTCGTCACGCAGAAAACGGAGGCGATGGCCTTGCTGGTCAACACGCGCAAACCGGCGCGCTATTCTTACCGGCCACAGGCTGAACTAGCCCTACAATAACGGAAAGATTTAGTCACCGCCTTCTCGAAACTCCCAGCTTCTGGCTCATCAAGATAATTCCAAGCACTGTTACTACTCCGCCAATTCCTAGATAGATAAAAAGGCGCTCTGTATCCACATGCGGCTCACCTGTTAGTGGCTGAAGCAAAGAGTTGTTGTGAGTGCCTTCGGGTGAATCCCAAATCCAGTGATGCCCCAATGACGAATCATATTGAGAAAGCAATCTTCTATCACTTCCGCGAGTGGCGACAGTAGACAAGTATGGAGGGTATATCAGCATCAATAACATAAAAAGCAGTCCACAAATCGCCAATGTCTGGCCATACACACCAGCAGACCTAAGTAAGTTGAGAAAAGAACGGGACACTTTTGATCTCAGGCGACGAGTTGAA
>CAZMXG010000196.1:0-13846 GCA_964570175.1 uncultured Heliomicrobium sp.
TCTTGATGAGAAGTACTTGCTCAAAGTCCTCCGCTCTTGAAATGCGATTGCCCTGATTCTCCGGGCAAATTTATTGTGACTTTGCCCATCTTTAGGCCGTCTTATCCAGCAGCAAGAGCGCTGTCGGCTTGGGCAAAGATCACAACTGATGGCGCAGTCAGAATTCGACCTTTCAACTTTTCTCAGGGAGATAAAACAAATGAAACGAGTTTTTGCAGTGTGCAGTGTGTTTACGCTTTTGCTAGCGCTGTCAGCAGTGGCGTCAGCGCAAAAGGGAGCCAATTTTGCTGGCACTTGGGAGCTGGATAAGGCCAAGAGCCAGTTGCCAGGTCGCCAGGCGGAAATGATTCAAAGCATCACCTGGACGATTACACAGGATGCCAATCAGATTTCGCGTGATCAGAAAATGGAACGCAATCCAAACGCACAGGGACCTGGCGGCGGCGCTCCTCCGGCAGGTGGTCCTCCTCCGGGCGGTGGCGGTGGTGGTCGTGGTGGTGGCGGAATGATGGGCGGCGGCGGACCGTTGACAGTTAAGCTGGATGGTAGCGAAACCAAAACCGAAAACGAGCGTGGTAAAACAGCCACCAAAGCAGCCTGGCAAGGCAGCGTTCTGGAAATCAAAACGACCGGAACGTTCAATACTCCGAACGGAGAAATGACGACGACTACGACGGAACATTGGGAATTGGCCGATGGTGGCAAAACCCTGAAAGTTCATCGCGTGTCGGAATCTCCGCGCGGTCCGCAGGAATCAACAATGGTTTTTACGAAGAAATAAATCCAATCCGGAATTGGGCCTGAAATCAGGCAAATTCAAACGGGCGATTTTTCCCTTCAGCGGAAAGGTCGCCCGTTTCTGTTGCCTGGAAAGAATGTGGCTGATAAGTTCGCCCCGTTAATGGCGAACTTGAATGTGGAGTGCGACGTAAAGCGCCGCTTTCCAATTGGCCTGAGAAAGCGGCACTTTACGCTGAACCATACAGTAACTATGATTTCCAAACCCGTCATCGAACTTTGCCGAGCCGTGAAAGAAGCGGGAGGGCGCGCCTTATTGGTGGGCGGATGGGTGCGTGATTTCGCTCGTGGGGTTGAGTGTGTCGAAGCCATCGTTGATTACGACATTGAAGTGTATGGTGTTGAAGCGGCAACCTTGCGCGCGCTGCTCGACAAACAAGGCAAAGTAGATGCCGTTGGGGAAGCCTTCACCGTGTACAAGGTTCGGCTACGCGAAGGCCGCAAGAGTTTTGTTGTGGATGTCAGTTTGCCCCGGCGCGAATCGAAAATTGGGCGGGGCCATAAAGGGTTTGTTGTCGAAGGCGATCCACACATGAGTTTTGCAGAAGCCGCTCGCCGCCGTGATTTCACCATCAATTCGATGATGTACGACCCGCTGACGGAAGAGTACGTTGACCTTTACTGCGGGCAAGCAGATTTGCAGCGAAAAATCATTCGTGTGGTGGATCCCACAACGTTCATCGAAGACAGCCTGCGCGTTTTGCGAGCGATGCAGTTTGCCGCGCGCTTTGAATTCACGATTGATCCGGCGACGGTGGCGCTTTGCCGTTCGATTGATCTCAGTGATTTGCCGGCGGAACGCATTTGGGCAGAAGTGGAAAAGTGGTTATTTGCCGCGCGCCCTTCGATTGGGTTGCAGATGGCGCGTGAACTGGGAATCACAGAAAAGCTTTGGCCGGAACTTCACGCGCTCAGCGGATGCCCGCAAGACCCGACAGTTCATCCCGAAGGCGACGTGTTCATTCATACAGGCATGGTTTTGGATGAAGCACGAAAGTTGATTGACGATCTGCCGCGACCGAAACAGCTTGCCGTAATGCTGGGCGCGCTCTGCCACGATCTGGGCAAACCTGCGACAACAAAAGTTGAAAACGTTTTTTCCTCCACGAAGATACACGAAGAAAACACGAAGGAAGGCAAAGATCATTCTGTTGTTCTTCGTGATGCTTCGCGTGACTTTGTGGGAAAAAAGATCAGTGCCAAAGGTCATGAATCTGTAAGTGTCGCATTAACCGAACCGTTCCTGGATCGGCTGAAAGTTTTTACTTTCGACAATTACGATGTGCGGCGGCAAACGCTGGCGCTGGTTGAACATCACGCCGTGCCTCACCGCTGGGGAAGGATGAACAAATCCGGTCAAGCGGTTACCGATGGCCAGTTTCGGCGACTGGCTTTACAGGTAGAGCCGGATTTGCTGTATCGCGTCGCATTGGCTGATTGCCTGGGCAGAACGGGGAACTTTCAGCCGGAGTTTGAAGAATGGTTTTTCGGTCGCGTGCGGGAACTGGGGATTGAAGAAAACGCGCCAGCTCCTTTGCTACTCGGTCGTCATGTGCTGGATTTGGGGTTGAAGCCTGGGAAACACATCGGCGAAATCACGCGAGCGGTTTACGAACTACAACTTGATGGGGAAGTCACGACTCTTGAAGAGGCGATTCAGGTGGCTCAGAAGTTTGTTGCAGGTGTTGCTCGGCCGATTCAGGATTCAGCCGCGCACTAATTTCATTAACCAGTTTGTCCAGCGAGCGCCGGTTAATGGCGGAAATCGCGATCGCGTTATACACCTCGCATTGGTTTTCTAGTTCCTCAGGATCAGCCAAATCCATTTTGTTAAATACCAGCAAGCGTGGAATCGCGTCGAGTTTCAGGTCGCCCAGAATGCGATTGACCGACGTAATCTGGTTTTCCACTTGCGGGCTGGAAGAGTCCACCAGGTGAATCAGCAGGTCGGATTGTTCCATCTCTTCCAGTGTGGCTTTGAAGGCGGCGAGCAGGTCTTTGGGCAGGTCGCGGATGAAACCGACAGTATCGTTGATGATGATTTCCTGTTCTTGCGGTAAGCGCAGGCGTCGGCTGGTTGGGTCAAGCGTGGCAAACATTCGCTGTTCGGCCAGCACATCGCTGTTGGTCAGCGCATTCAACAGAGTGCTTTTGCCTGCGTTGGTATAGCCGACAATGGAAACGACGGGCATTTCGCGTCGGGCACGTTGCGCGCGGCGTTGATTACGGCTGGCGCGGATTTTATCGAGTTGAGATTCCAGATGGCCGATGCGGTCGCGAACTCGGCGGCGATCCACTTCCAGCTTGGTTTCGCCGGGACCGCGTCCGCCAATGCCTCCCATCAGCCGAGACATTGCCGTACCGCTGCCGGTCAATCGCGGCAACAGGTATTTCAATTGCGCAAGTTCGACTTGGATACGGCCTTCGGCCGTTTGAGCGCGCTGGGCGAAAATATCCAGAATCAATTGCGAACGATCCACGATTTTCAAGTCGGCAATTTGATTGATGGCGCGGACTTGCGCTGGCGACAGTTCACGGTCAAAGACGATCATGTCCGCGCCAAGCTGCAAGCTGCGGATGATGATTTCATCCAGTTTGCCTTTGCCAACCAGCGTTTTCGGGTCCAGCGATTGGCGGCGCTGAATGATTTCGTCCAGCACGACCAGGCCGCCCGACGTTGCCAGTTCACGCAATTCGTCCACAGAATCTTTGGCTTCGGCTGTGGTTTCCGTGGTCACGCCAACTAAAATTGCACGGTCTCGGTTATCGGCGGCTTTGCGAGTGCCGCGGTTACGCGCCATTTCGGCTTCCAGCGATTCGATCAGTTCCAGGAAATCCAGATCGAACTGGCCGGGCAGGCGGGGATCCAGAAATTGAAACGCTTTTTGCTCGCCGTTTTCTTCCTGCTGAGATTTGGCTGTGGCAGGCAGCAAATGCGCGGCGCGAACCATTCCAGGCAGACCGGTTTTCGGATCCACATCAATTGCCGCCATCAAATCCAGACGCAGCAGCGCCAAGTCGGTCAAATCGTCGTGGGTCAAACCGGCTTCGCCGCGAATGTGCGTGTGCAAACAGCGCACGCCGTAAAAGCGCGATTGCCCCAGTCGCGAACGATCTTGCGCAGGCAGTACAATCTGGCTGGCGTCGCCGACGACCACGGTTTCAACGTGGCCTTTGCGATTGACCAGCACTCCGACCTGTCGGCCAATTTCATGAGAGATTTCCGTCAACTGGCGCGCGAATTCCTGCGTGACGATTTCCTTTGGCGGAATGCGGCGCTGGTACATTTTTTCCAGCCGCTGCAAGTGGTTGGCTTTCAAGCCAAGAGTTTTGCCTTCGATTTGCGGGATAGTCGTACTCCTTGCCAAAAGGAACTCAACGCAAAGTCGCAAAGGGGCAAAGCCGCAAAGAGAACTTATAGAACCAACAGATAAGAGTCTCTTGGTTGCATTCTTTGCGTCTTTGCTGCTTGGCGTCTTTGCGTTTCAATTGGTTCCGAGAATGAATTTTTCAATTGCTTGTGCCACGCCGTCTTCTTCATTGGACGCGGTTTGTTCAAAGCCCATTTGCTTCAATTCGTCTTCGGCGTTGCCCATTACTACGCCCAAGCCCGCGTAGCGCAACATGGTCAGATCGTTGTGGTTATCGCCGACGGCCATGATTTCTTCGCGGGCGATGCCATGCCGAGTCGCGATGGTCGCCAGACTTTCGCCTTTGGAAGCGGTTGTGCTCAGAACGTCTAAAATTGTCAGGTCGTAAGATCGGTAACGAGTTTTGAAAATTTGAACTCGTCCGTCCATCGCTTCGCGCAGTTTCAATTCAAACTCTTCCGTAGGATCACAGCGACCGGAAACCGTCAGTTGAATCTGCGGGGACTGAACGTACTTGACCAAGTCAGGGACTTCGACGACAGAGCTACGATATAGGTTCAGGTAACGATGCATGGCTTTGTTGTCAGGCGAAATGCCTTCGATGACCATTATGCCAAGGCCGTGCGGATCGTCGTTGCAAATCATGTCCACGCCGTGCTGCCGTCCGAAGCTGATGACGTCGCGCGCAATACCATCGTCCAACGGATGGAAGTCTACGACTTCCAAAGTTTCGATGTTTTTGGTCAACGCTCCGTTGTGAGAAACCAGCGGGATGTCCAATTCCAGCCGTAGCACCAGTTCGCGTGCGGAATTAAAACGGCGACCCGTGACCAGCACGACTTGAACGCCGAGTTCTCTGGCTTTGTTAATAGCTCGGGAAGTGCGCGGCGTGATTTCTCCGCGTGTGGTCAGCAGCGTTCCGTCAATATCGAGTGCGATGAGTTTGAAAGGCATAAAGGCAAATGGAATCTAGCATTGGCACTGGCGATTTTCAAATTTTGCCGGTTGCTGGCTGCTTGGGCTTGCTTGTAGTATTCGCGCTTCGCATGTCCCATCACCCGCGAAGTTCATTTCGAAAGAAGATTTATCCAACCATGAAAAAAGCACTTATCACAGGCATCACAGGACAGGACGGCAGTTATTTGACGGAGCTTCTGCTCAGTCAAGGGTATGAAGTTTACGGCATCATCCGCCGCGCCAGCACGTTTAACACTGAACGGCTGGATCACATTTACCAGGACCCGCACGAAGCTGGCCGCCGGTTGAAATTGGTGTATGGCGATTTGAACGACGCCAGTTCGTTGAACAAAATCCTGCGCGACGTTCAGCCGGACGAAATTTACAACCTTGGCGCGCAATCACACGTGCGCGTCAGTTTCGATATTCCCGAATACACGGCGGAAGTCGGCGGTTTGGGAACGCTTCGATTGCTGGAGGCGATTCGGGAAACCGGGCTGAACAAAACGCGGTTTTATCAAGCTTCCTCGTCGGAGCTTTACGGCAAAGTGCAGGAAGTTCCGCAGCGTGAAACCACTCCGTTTTATCCGCGCAGCCCTTACGGCGTAGCCAAGTTGTACGCTTACTGGATCACGGTGAATTACCGTGAAAGTTACGGCCTGTTTGCCTGCAACGGCATTCTGTTCAATCACGAAAGCGAACGGCGCGGAGCAACTTTCGTGACGCGCAAAGTTACGCAGGCAGCAGCAGCGATCAAGCTGGGATTGCAGGACAAGCTCTTTCTTGGAAACCTGGACGCCAAACGTGATTGGGGCCATGCCAAAGATTACGTCCGCGCAATGTGGATGATGCTGCAACAGGATGAACCGGACGATTATGTGATTGCGACCGGAGAAACGCATTCCGTGCGTGAATTGCTGGACGAAGCTTTCGGCCATCTAAACCTGGATTGGCAGAAATACGTGGAAATTGATTCACGCTATTTCCGCCCGGCAGAAGTGGATTTGCTGATCGGCGATGCGACCAAAGCCAAAGAGAAGCTTGGCTGGCAACCGGAAATCACTTTCAAGGAATTGGTCACTACGATGGTTGATGCCGATCTGGCCGAATTGAAAAAGAAACACAATTTGTAGGCAAGGATGAAAGCGGAATGATGAAGGCTGAAACAAGAGCCACATTCCGCCTCATCATTCAGCATTCCGAATTCATCATTTTATGTCTGACAAATTTCCTTACGAACGAGTGGTGGTCACGGGCGGCGCGGGTTTTCTTGGCTCTTACGTCGTCGAAAAACTGCGGCAACGTGGAGTGAAAAATATCTTCATTCCACGCAGCCAGCATTACGATCTGGTTAACATTGAAGACATTCGGCGGCTATACGACGACGCGCAGCCGGATTTGGTGATTCATCTGGCGGCTGTGGTTGGCGGTATCGGAGCCAATCGTGTCAATCCGGGAAAATACTTTTACGACAATCTGATGATGGGCGTGCAGTTGATGGAAGAAGGCCGGTTGCGGAACTTAAAGAAGTTCGTCGCTACCGGAACGATCTGCGCGTACCCCAAATTCACCCCAGTGCCGTTCAGCGAAGACGAGTTGTGGAACGGCTACCCCGAAGAAACCAATGCGCCATACGGATTGGCCAAGAAGATGATGCTGGTTCAGTCGCAGGCTTATCGGCAGCAATACGACTTCAATTCGATTTTCCTGTTGCCAGTGAATCTGTATGGGCCGCGCGACAACTTCGATCCCGAAAGCTCGCATGTGATTCCAGCCTTGATTCGCAAATGTGTTGAAGCGATTGATCGCGGCGATGATCACATCACTTGTTGGGGAACCGGCGTGGCAACGCGCGAATTTCTGCACGCCGAAGATTGCGCCGAAGGGCTGGTGCTGGCAGCGGAAAAGTACGACAAATCCGAACCCGTAAACCTGGGCGCAGGTTTTGAAATTTCGATCAAGGATTTGACGGAAAAGATTGTCGGTCTGACGGGGTTTGCTGGCCGCATCGAATGGGATGCGACGAAGCCGGATGGCCAGCCTCGCCGCTGTTTGGATACTTCGCGCGCGGAACACGAATTCGGGTTCCGCGCGCGAATTGGGTTTGACGAAGGGTTGCAGCAGACGATTGACTGGTATCGTCGCCAGTAGTTAGCACGTCGGCCCGAATACCGGAACGACGAGTTCGCCGCCTGCAAATCGAAGGTGATGCAAGTTATGGCCGCCGTTAAAAGCATTTTTTGCCGTGGCAGCGTTCGGGTTGAAGTTGATGACCGCGCCGCTGATGGCTCGTTCTTCGCGCGCCGACGCCGTCATCCAACCTGTTCTGCCTGCCGGAATCACCTGGGCAAATGGCGGGGAAGTCCGCGGAAACGTATTCGTGCCCAGCAACTGACGGAATTGACAGCCTCCGGTTGATGAATAGGCAAAAGCAACTTCAGCATCATCGTATAGGTTTCCGCCAAAGGTTCGGATGGGAGTCATTCCAATCGCTAAATTTCCTTCCAGGCTGTTGATGATCAACATCGTCGAATTTCCATCATTCGGGCTGGGAATTTTGTCCAACGCTAAAATACGTGGCGCTGCGTTGTAGCGAACTCCGTCTAACGAAATCCTGGCACTGGTGGTCGTGCTAGTGCAGCCGGGCAAGTTTCCATTGTATAGCGCGGCGTAACTTTCAGCCGCCAGATTCGCCGCGTGACCGGATTCAAACTTCACATACTCGCTGCCAATCAGATAGTTAAAACTGTTCGGACATCCATTATTGTCCGTGGTAAGCGCAATGACATAACCTTTGATGCCGGGATCAACGCTCGAAGTCAGAAACGAAACCGTTTGATTGGGCGTCAGGCAGATAAAAGCGTCCGCAGTTGCGCAGCTTTCTGCTACGAAGAAAACATGGACAAAAGCCGCTTGCGTCGTGTTGAGGTTCGTCATGGAAATGTCTGTGTCTTCTTTACCCTGATTGGCGGCGCTGGATGCATAAATGTTGTAAACCAGCAATGAGCCGGGTTTTTGATCGCTAGGCATGGGGCGCCGCACGTCGTCAGCTTCTCTGTCGGGTCTGCCTGGCTCAGCGCCAAACGCCGCTGAAGCCAACGTTAAAACTGCAACCATCGCCAGCAAAAGTTTGGCGGTAATAAAGAGGGAAGAATTTTTCATTTAGGTATTACTCCTTGTGAGAGCTTCGGTAGATTCCGCAGGAAGATTCGGAGTGGCTTACCGAAGCGATTGAAAACAGTTGAACGAGGATAGGTCGCACATTGCGGGGCTGAGATGTTCCCGAAGCATTTCAGGATTGCCAATTAACATTAAAGTGGTTTGCCAAAGGGGCTGTGAAGGTGAAAGCAGTCTGCGCCGTTAGACAGGATGCTTTGACTGCGACGGCTTAAACGCGCTGTACTGCTGTGTGTTCCAACGCGATGACCTATTTAATGTTAATTGCGAATTGAATAGTTGGCCGACTGTTGACAGGCGATGGCAAATCAAATTTTGTATTTTCGCATCAATACAAAGCCATAAATTTCCGCCACGATAGCCAACGCGCCGCGCACCAGCATCAGTGGCCCAAGGCTGAGGTATTGCAACATCACGCCGGCCAGAACCGGAAACGCCAGATCGGACGCGTCAACGCCGCCTTCCAGAATTCCCATCGTTCGGCTGCGCGCGGATAAATTGAAGCTGGAAACTTTGGCAGCAATCGCTCCCCAGGTTGGTTTGAATGCGGCTTTGCCGACTTCATCAATTGCGCGCGCAAAGCCCATCATCGCTCCCAGCAAAGCGGTTCCCGCAAACCACGGCACCATCCAGAACAATGCCGAAGTCGCCAAATTGGCCACTGAACGCAGCGCGATGACTTTGCCCGCTCCGATGCGATCCGCCAGCCAGCCGAAGAAAGGCCCGAACAACAGCGGGACTGCGGTTTCTGAAACGATCTTGATCCAGCCCAGTGCGCTGGGCGTGACTTCCAGCTTTACAGCCAGAATCGTGAAGAACTCTCCCGTCACCATATAAGCCGGGGCGGTCAGAGCCGTTCCCAGCAGTGCAAATGCCCAAACATTCGGCTGTTCGCTTGGCGCATCAGGCACGCCGGTTTTGCCGTCGGCTTTCTCTTTCTTTTCCTTCTTTTCTTTTTTCTTTTCCTTGATGAACAGTGCAACCAGCAACAAGGATGCCAGCGACAGTACTGTCGAAACGATGAAAATTGTCACCAAGGCTTTTTTCAGCGGCGCGGGGTCTATGACATTGGGCAGATCCTCAATCGGTATCTGGCTGAGCGCCATCTGCCGCTGCTCAACGCGAATGACCTTATGCGCAGTTGGATCGGCTTCATTGCCTGGAAGGGGAGCGCCAACGCTGAGAGTGGAAGCATCCTTGACGATTTCTTCAACATTGCTGCCAGAGCGAGTGACCTTGTCCAGCACGGCGACATTGGCTGTCACAGTGGTAAAGCCAGCATATATTGTCAGCAGAAACACCAGTACGAACGCGGCCAGGGCCTCGCCGATGCCTCCGGAAGTGGATTTCGTGGTCGTGTACCAGGAATAGGCTTGCGCGATATGGTTTTCGTCCGTGTTGTCAGCGATCATTGCCGAAGCCGACGGCCCTTTGGCGGAATCGGCAATGCCGCGAATCATGCTGATGACAAACAGCATTGGCAAAGTCGCCACGGCATAAAGAACACTAACTACGGTGCGAATGGTCAAAGAAACCAGGAAGACTTTTTTCTTGCCGTATTTGTCAGCCAGTGTTCCGAACATTGGCCGCAACAGCAACGGCACGATGTTCTGAACCAGCACCAGCCCCATTACCGACGTAATTTTCATTCCGAAAACCAGCAGCGCATAAAGTGGGACGGCGGTTTTGATCATGCCGCTGGACAGGCGCGACAAAAATGCTTCGATCATCAATGCGATGACGACAGGGTTGAATGCGCCACGGCCCATCGCTTTTTCGCGCGGCAACACCGATGGCAGAGAAACTTCTCCAGCAGATGAAGGCGTGCGTTTGGCAATGATCAATGGCGAAGCAGGCAGCAAGCCCGTCAGCCGCGAAACCAAGCCTCTGCGAATGCCAGAAACTGCTTCCAATTCTTCTGCCAGCAAAAGCGCAGAAGACTGGCGTTCTGCCGGGTCTTTGGCCAACGCTCGGCTGACGACTTCGACGACGCCTTCATCCAAATCACTGCGACCGAATTCAGCCAGATCGGGAACTGGCGCGCTCAGATGGCTGGTGATGAATTGTTCAGTGTATGGAGGCGAACCGGTCAGCAACTCAAACAAAATCGCGCCCAGCGCATACACATCCGAACGCGCATCCAAGGGACGGTTCATCCATTGTTCAGGCGATGTGTACTGCGGCGAGCCAAGAACTCCCAAAGGACCGGTCAACGATTGATTTTCACCTGTTTGCAAAGATGAGTCATCAATTTTGGCCAAGCCGTAGCCACCGACTTTGATGATTTCTGCGCCTGAGCGGTCGTGTTCGACGTAAATGGTTTCCGGTTTTAATCCGCGCAAAACAATGCCGTGCAGGTGCGCCGCGTGAACAGCACCACAAATCTGATTCATCAGCCCAACGACGTGGGGCACGCTCAAACCACGTTCCCGGGCAATCAAATCGCGCAGCGTTTGCCCGGAAAGCAATTCTTCGACAATGTATGCAGCGCCTTCAGGCGAATGGCCGAAATCGAAAACCTGGACTGAGTTCGGATGTTTGATGTGAGCAGCGACCTGCGCCTGACGGCGAAACCGTTCAACGGCGACTTGATCGCCAACCAATTCCGGGCGCAGCACGCGTATGGCAACTTCATCACCAAGCATTGTTCGCCGCGCTCTGTAAACGGTGCCGGTTTCGTCCTGCGCCAATTGCTCTGTCAGTTCATAACGGCCATCCAGCAAAATCGGTTGAGCCAGCCGCTGCACCTTTTCGATCAAACCCAGATCAGATTTTTCACTGGCAAGTTCCAACTGTCCGGTTTGGCGAACTCGCAGCTTTCCTGAATCAATTTTGCTCGAATCTGTTTGGGCTGCCAGAGGCGATTTTGGTTCAGGAGCCTTTGTTTGTAATGCCGAAACTTCCGGCGGCGGCGGCAAAGGCGGTGATGTTTTCAGATTGCTTTTGGGAGCAATTGGCGGCGGCAAAGGCGGCGTTGGAATAACAGGAGGAGCGGGCAGAGGAGTAAGCGTCGTAACACGCGGCGCATCGTCTTTTGCTGTTGGTTTTGCTGTTGGCTGCGGTTTCGTCTCAGCGATCGGAATCAAACGAAGCTCAAGCTTTGTTCGCCCTATGCTGAGTTTGTCGCCGTCTTTCAGTTCGAAATATTCGTCACCGATCTTTTGTCCGTTGACGAACGTTCCGTTCAGGCTTTTCAGATCTTTGATGAAAACCAGGTCGGCGCGTTTTTCAATTTGGGCGTGCTGGCGGCTGATGGCTCCGTCCGCGATAAAAATGTCGCATTCGGGAGCTTTGCCGACGATGGCAGGCTTGGCGGATAACGTGAATTCCTGAATGCGTCCGTCAGGATGATGGATCGTTAAACGCGCTTGCTGATCAACTTGCACAGCAGCAAGCGCGGAACCATCTTGATCGCAAAAAGTATAGTTGTCAGTAAATTCGCTTTGGCAAACCGGGCAGCGTTTCAAATTACTCTCCTGATTCAATCATTTCATCGTCACCAACAAACGCGTGTTTGCTTAATGTTTCTTTTTGCCTTTTTTGCTGGCCGCTTTTCCACTTGCAGCGGGATGATTTTCTGCGCTTTTGCTTTGACTGATGGCAACTGCCGGAGAAATCGCCTTGCTGATGTCTGACCAGCGGTACACAGCCAGCCTGTAATTGCATTGATCGGCGATGGCAATGTAAGCCTCTCCGCTGGCTTTGTCTGTGTAACTGGCGATGGAATCCGGCGAGCAAAAATATCCTGGTGGATTGGCTTGGCCAGGGATTACAGCGCCGTCCTTGACCTGCTGTTGCAGCGTTTTGTTGGTTTTGTCTTCAAAATCAACCAACGGCGAATGGCCGAAGAAGCCTTTGTAACCCAGATTCGGTTTGCGGCCGGTTTCGCCATAAGCGGCCAAATCCGAATTAAAGGCGCTGGCTTTGGCGATATCAAAAACCTGAACATGGCCTACACTTTCATCCACGGCCAGCAGATGTCCGCCCGCCAGCGCAAGCCCTTCGACAGAGCCGGAAAAGACAGACTTTCCGGCGGGCAATCCAGCTTCGGTTTTGTTTGCGCCGATCAGCTTGCCTTTGTAGGCGCCGGTTTCCCAGTCAAAAACCTGTATAACTGCATCTTTCTCACTGGCGATAAAAATCTGACCGCTGGTTTCATCAATAGCAATGCCTTCGCATCCGTGCAGGTAAGTGCTGCCGTCGGCGCGGCTGCGTTCAAAATGCCACGAGGGGTCCGTTTTGAAATCCGGCGTAAACCGAAACACGTTGTTCAAGTGAGCGTCCACCGCGTATGTGCGCCCGCGAGAATCCACGGCGATGCCGCCGAGCTTGTCGAAGCCTTGTTCGCCGAACCGCGTGCCTTTGAATTGATAATCGTGCGCCGATAACGGCTTGCCTTTTTCATCGGTTGCACCGGGTTTGGGCGGCTGGAAGGCATACGCCAGATTCAGCGTTTGATCCGTGACCAGCACCATGCCGCTAGTCATCACTGCAATGTCCACGATTTCGCCACCAAAGATGCCGTGGCCAAATTCGCCCACCCAGGCTTTGGTTTTCACATCCCAAATTTGAACGCGACGATTTTTGGCGTCGGTTGCCAGCAACCAGCCTTCCGGCGTGAAGGCGACACCGTCGGGTTTGTCAAAATCTGCCGCCGTTTTTCCCGGCCTGCCGCTGCCAAAAATGGCATATGGTTCCACATGGATGCGCCAAGCTTCACGTTGCGGGTCTTTTTCGCCTTGCGGGGGGGCGGCTGGCGGTACAGCCTGAGCTTTAGAAACCGGATTTGGGGCTGGAGCAGTGGCTTCGAGTTTAACGGTTGGCGGTGAATTTTCTGAGGCCGACTTTTTTTTCTTTTGCGGGAAGGCGTAAACGGAAAACGATGTTGCTATTAAGGAAAGAGCGACGGCTCCTGCCAAGAGTGTTGGAGATTTCAATTTCATGGGCGTCTCCTTGCGGGGTTGAGCAACAAGATCGGGTTTGGTGAAAAATGAAGTTGCGCGAAGAACCTCCTGGATTCTTCGCGCGATTATTCGGTTTGAAACTTAGATTGTTATTTGAGGATCAATTGCAGCGGCACCAGTTTGAAATTCTGGTTGCCTTTGTCGTTGAACCCGTCCTGAGCAACAAAAACTCCGTTGGGAAATGCCGGGCCAAGATTTGCCGTGGTCACATCAATGCCGTCCGTTTCCTGTGCGCCATCCACTTTCTCGCCATCAGCGATGCGGAATTTTTTGACGAATTCGTTGTTGCCTTCGCGACGGTAAACGACATACGAATGATTGCCCTGGCTGGAAACCATCAGGTAGCCTGTGCCGTTTGCGCCGTAGGCAATCGCCAGACCTTCAACATCGGCGAACAAGTGTCCATCGCCAACTTTGGCGACTTGCGTGCGCGTGGCTCCGGCTTCGGGCTCTGCGCCGTATTTCCAGATGCCGACGGCTTCTTCGCTGACGTAAAACTGGCCCAGATGATCATCCGCCACACAGCCTTCGACAACAGTACCAACTTTGAAGTTGCGGACTTTCTTCGCATCCACTTTG